>NZ_JCAUAP010000009.1:0-410455 GCF_059692015.1 Paenibacillus sp. J22P165
ATAATAGAAAGATGACTTGCTCATTTGAAGCTAGCGAGATTTTGCAATCTCTTTTATAGTCGATTACTCGACTGTGCTTACTCACTCGTTGTTCAGTTTTCAAAGATCAATCGGCTTGTCCTATCTGCCTTCTTTCAAAAGCAGGAAGTTCAATATACCATAGTTACTTTTGTTTTGCAACTTGTTTTTTTCGAGTTACTTTTGTTATTCCGCATGTCTCAGCGGCAACTTTTATAAGATAACACAGATGCTGTAGCCGAGTCAACCCAATTTCAGATGTATTATATTTACATCTACAGTAACATCATTTTTACACCAATCAACAGAAGAACGCCAGGCACTCCCAATACTGTAGCAGTACCTAAGGTAACAGTATTAATAGGCAGGTCTATATGAGTGTACGTACTCAGTAGACTCAGTACATATAGTAGGAAAGCGGCAACTACTACGTTTAGACCTAGCGAAGCTGCTAACCTACTAGCTCCACGGCTGCGAAATACGATTAACACCAACAGAAGAGAGGAGAGTATCAACACCCCCCAAATTGTATATTTGAGTATCACGTTCTACACCTCCATTAAACGGTCGCTGTCAATTAGACTTACCCCAAGCTTCTTAGCTTGTTTAATAAGCATTTCAAATCGCTTCTCTGCCGCTTCCATTGCATAAATCGTATAATCAATCTGATCCTTGTCCACAGCGAAGTCAAAGTGAGCTTGTGCCGCCACCCAAGTCTGGTGCGCTGAACGTATCTCTTGAATCAACATAATCTTGTCCAATTTTAATTCTTCCTTAACAGTCTTCGCTCGCGGACTCTTAAATCCACGCATGCCTAATAGAGCCGGTTTCATAGGCAAACCTCCATTCCTCCCACAACTGGGTTGATCTATACATATGGGAATTAGGGGATTTTCAGAACTATTACCATGCTTTTGGACAGAAAAAAAGAGAGCTTCTCAGCTCTCCTTACAATTTATGCTTTTATAATTCCCTACGGCCTTCCATCGCTTTCGATAAGGTTACCTCATCCGCATATTCCAAATCGCCGCCAACCGGCAGACCATGAGCAATACGAGTAACGCGTAAGCCGAAGGGTTTGATCAATCTAGATAAGTACATCGCAGTCGCTTCACCCTCAATGTTCGGGTTGGTCGCTAGAATCAATTCCTGCACCGTTTCGTCACCTAATCTCTTGAGCAGCTCCGCGATATGAATTTGATCGGGACCAATGCCCTCCATAGGAGATATAGCGCCATGCAGCACATGGTAGTAGCCTTCAAACTCTTTGGTTCGCTCAAGCGCAACCAAATCCTTGGGCTCCTGCACGACACAGATGACAGAATTATCACGACTTTTATCCTGACAAATTCGGCAAGGATCCACATCGGTAATATTGCAACAGACGGAGCAATAATGCAGGTTCCGCTTTACATTAACAAGCGATTTGGCAAAATCGATCACGTCTTCTTCTTTCATACGAAGAACGTGAAAGGCTAAGCGTCCCGCTGTCTTAGGACCTACTCCCGGCAAGCGGGAGAAGGCATCGATTAACTTCGCTATCGGTTCGGGGTAATACAAAGGAAGTACTCCTTCATGGTACAGAGTCGTTGATTCTACGTTGTCTTAGAACAATCCAGGGATATTCATACCGCCCGTGAATTTGCCCATATCTTTGTTCGCAATTTCTTCTGCTTTGGACATTGCATCGTTAACTGCAGTCAACACAAGATCTTGCAGCATTTCAACATCATCTGGATCTACTGCTTCTGGTTTAATTGTGATGCTTTGAACTTTCTTGTGTCCATTGATGATACACGTTACCACACCGCCGCCAGCTGTTCCTTCAATCATTTTTGTTCCTAGTTCTTCTTGCGCCTTCATCATTTGCTCTTGCATTTTCTTCACTTGCTTCATCATTTGGTTCATGTTATTCATTATAGATCGCTCCCTTATGGTTAGTCTTCTTTGATTGTTACTAGGTCTTCACCAAACAATTGGATGGCTTCAGATATCCATTCTTCTTTGATCACGTTCCCGCGACCATCCTCTGCCACTAATTCCATCTCTTCAGGAGGGGCTTGCGTCGATTCACTCTTCGCATCATCCCATTCCTTACGCATTATGGTTAACAAACGCATCGGTTTCCCAAAAACAGAAGAAAGAACTTGTTCAATAATCACTTTATTCTCTGGCTTCTCGGTCGTATTGCGATGCATCTCATTCTTAAATGCAACGAGTACAACATCATCTAGCATCGCTACCAGATCACCATTAACAAACCAAGCATGAACGGTAATTTTCTTCTCTTTGACATCACCTAATACTTGACTCCACTTTAGAAGCGCGGTCTTCGTCTCGGGACCCTCAGAGGCTTTCAAATAAGGACCCAGCTTAAGCCCCGATTTCTTAGATGGTGCAGAGGCAACGGCCACTCTCGCCGCAGGCGCTTGCTTCGCGCTATCGCCAGAAGCAACTGTCACTCCCGATTTTACCAGTTGTGCTAGTTGATCTTCAAGTTGTTTCATTCTTTGGCTCATCTGAGCAATAAGATCACCTTGTGGGGCGCGCCCGCCTGCCTCCTCCAAAGAACGAACAACCGGACTGCCTTCTGTTCCACGATGGCCGCCGCTTATTTTCATAATGGCGATTTCAAGCAAGGTTTGCGGCTGTACGGAGTATTTCATCTCACTCTGATAATGATTGAGCGTTTCAATCATGCTCATCATTTCGGCTGGAGAGAAGTGACTCGCAATTCCCTTAAGCTCTGCCATATCAAACACGCGTTCCGAAATCACAGGTGAATTCGGTACCATACGCACCATTAGCAAATCGCGGAAATAGTGAATTAAATTTTCGATACACTTATCTGCGCTTTTCCCCTCTTGCATGAAGGTATCAATTAACTCTAGGGCTGCCCCCAGATTCTGTTCCTTAATAAACGTAACGAGTCTCTTAAATTGATCCGAAGCGATACCGCCAGTAATCGACAAAATATCAGTGAGCTGTATCTCCCCTGTCGCAAAAGACGCTGCTTGATCAAGTAGACTTAACGCATCTCGCATCCCGCCATCTGATAGTCTTGCTATATAGTGAAGAGCTTCTTTATCAATGGAAATCTGCTCTTGATCACAAACATACTGTAGACGCCCTACCTCATCCTCCATGGAAACACGACGAAAATCGAAGCGTTGACAGCGCGAAATAATGGTTGCAGGAATTTTGTGAGGCTCCGTTGTCGCCAAAATAAACATCACGTGCGCAGGCGGCTCTTCCAGCGTCTTCAATAAGGCATTGAATGCTTCTGTCGTCAGCATGTGCACTTCATCGATAATGTACACTTTTTGCCTTACTTCCGTCGGCGCATATTTGACCTTATCTCGGATATCTCGAATTTCCTCCACACCGCGATTGGAAGCCGCATCGATCTCTACAACATCCATAACAGCGCCTTCCGTGATGCGCTCACAGGCAGAGCATTGATTACAAGGCTCTTCGGAGGGGCCATTTAAGCAATTGATAGCTTTGGCTAATATTTTGGCTGTACTTGTTTTACCCGTACCTCGGGGTCCGTTAAACAAATAAGCATGGGTTAGACGATTTTCCCGCAAAGAATTCTGCAGCGTTTGTGTGATATGCCTCTGTCCAACAACTTCACGAAACGTCTGCGACCTCCACGTACGATACAAAGCAATGTGTGCCATAGTGTTCCTCTCCAATAATCCCTGGGTGGATTGACTATACCCATTATACTATAACGCTTCGAGGGATGAAATAGAGGATCAGGTATAGGGAATCGTTATGGTGAAGGTCGTCCCGAAACCTTTGGAAGCAACACGAATGGTCCCGCCCATATCATGGATGATACGTTGGCACACGGAAAGCCCGAGCCCAGTACCCGTATCCTTCGTCGTAAAGAAGGGATCAAATATTTTATCAACCACGAACATCGGTATCCCTGAGCCTGTGTCATGAATATCCACACACACATTGCGTTCAATCGTATCTACACGCTCCGAAATCGTCAACAACCCACCATCGGGCATGGCTTCGATTCCATTTTTGCATACATTCAGAAAAACTTGCTTCAAGAGTTCATTATCCGCAATCACTTCGGGGAGATGAGGTGAAGCCTCGTGGTGGAGTTGAACGTTATAGAGGATCGCTTCATTATGAATGACCGGTACAATCTCATGCAGGACCTCCGTAACATGAATACGCTCATACGCGACATGCTTGGGCTTACTTAACATAAGAAATTCATTCACTAGCGCGTTAATCCGATCAATTTCCCCCAGCATCACATCAGTAAAGCTCTGTTCCTTGTCCATGCCACGCTCACCAAAGGTGCGTCGCAGCATCTGTAAGAATCCTTTGATAGATGTTAGAGGGTTGCGTATTTCATGTGCTGTGCCTGCGGCAATCTGTCCGATCATCGCCAGTCGATCACTTCGCCAGACCATTTGTTCCAGTGATCGCATGTTGGTAACATCTTTGAAAATAACATAAGCACCCACTATGTTCCCGTGACCATCTTTCAGAACATTCGAATCGAGGAGTAACTCAAAGCGTTCTTGATTATTCGTCCAGGAAACGGCATGATTGCGGACAATCGCACCATTCAAAATCGTTCTTTGCACGAGTTGATGCTGGCTAGGTACCGAAGCAAAAATCTCATCCAACGACTTATTGCGTACAAGCTCTTTCTCCATCGCCAGCATTTGGCAAGCTCGATCACTTATGTCGGCAAGCCGATAATCCATATCAATTAATAAGACGCCTAAGTTGATATCTTTTAAAAAAGCATCCGAAAAACGCTGCAATAAGTTTAATGGCTGGCTTTCTTCTTTATTTTTAAATGACAATAAATAGATGGTTCTATCCTCTTGTGTGAGCTTGAGCATAGAAAATTGAAAGTAAATCATTCCCCCATTCTTCCCCTTCAGGAAACCATGAGGCCACTCGCCCACATCCATCTCATTGTTAAAATGAAATTCGTATAACTCACGCAAGGATGATCTCACTTTGAAAAATTGAGAGAACGCTACACCCGTAATTTCGTCCACTGCATAACCTGAAACTTTCAAGAGCTGATCCGTAGCAAGTAAGAGCTTCTCCTCTTCATCAACCATGAGCATGCCAGTTTGTATACTATGATTGAACAGTTTCCGTAGTTCGTTCATCGATACCGAGTACATCTGAGGCGAATGAATGGGCATGTCAACAGCTCCTTTAGAATAGCGGTCGCACATCTTTGAATAGCCTCGATAGAGGTTTGCTCATCAAACTACTTCGAGCGGCATCCGTTGGTAGCTATGATGTAAATATTCTCTGTAAAGTCATATTCTTCCTGCAAATAGCAAAAGAAAAAACGCCCTAATTGCTGGCGTTTTGGTTATGTGTTCTTACATATACGGTATGATTACACCGTGCACCTGTTATTGATAAAGGGATACAAGCGAACTCTTATCGTTAGCTCAAATCAGGCAACCCCTCGGCACATGAAACATCTCACTTACGGCTGCTTCCTTCCAGACCTGACCGGGTTCATGAGCATCCATTGCGAAGGACCCGACTCTCAACACCACGTGTAAAAGCCAGACCTCACATCACAGTACCGCTAACAGGAATTCAACCTCGCTACAGCGGATTGCGAGTTACAGGGCACCGCTACCTCCCCGTCTAGCACAGTAAAAATAGTATAGCTGATTCAATGCCAAATAGCAACCTAGGGGGAAAAAGTAACATATATAGGGATCTTTAACGCTAGCTAAAGTCTCTATGCTTACTGCACCATTCGCACGAGTATTTTGTACCGCGGCATATTCGTTTCTAAAGCCATCTGCGCTTGCGAGCGCAGCTCCTCTACTTGCGCCGCCGTCAAGGAGGCCTGAGGTTTGATTTTCACATTGGCCGAAGGACCATTTATCGCAATATTGGTTTTCTCTATGCCTGGCAGCTGAGCAAGCACTGCCTTCATCAAATTCGTGTCATCCTCATAATGATGGTATGTCGGGTTCATCGGATTATTGGGGTTCACATCTGTGATTCCCAACATGCCGTCTTGCTTGTAGTTCTGAACCTTATACGTATCATTCTTCGGTTTCTTATTGTTTCCCGTCCACATTCCACAACCTACTAAACTCGCTACAAGTAAAGCAGTCCCTGTAAGCTTAATTAGACCCTTAAACATAAAAACACCTCCCAATGGACTCTAAGCCTAAGCTTAGGATGACCAAGGGAGGATGTCTTATGCTGATTGGCAATCAAGCAAATGATGCCAATTAGATTCCGTATTTCTTTTTGAACTTGTCGACACGGCCGCCTACATCGATAAACTTTTGTTTACCAGTGTAGAAAGGATGGCAATTGGAGCAAATCTCAACACGAAGATTTGGCTTGATTGAACCCGTTTCGAACACATTACCACAAGCGCAAGTCACTGTGGTTGCATGATAAGTAGGATGAATTCCTGCTTTCATTTGGTTCACCTCTTTCCGCCCTGAATCATTTGCTGAAACAGAGTTAATGGACGTACTACTGCATTGTAGCATACTCGTAAGTCTGGATGCAATCCAAAATCACTCGGTTAATACTTCCACTCACTTGGCTTAAAGCACCGTTGTGAGCGTGCGATCACTGGTGTAGAATTTCGGCGTATGAGAATACGAACCAATAACCACATCCGGTAATTCTTGCTCGAAAATCTCGATCATTTGCTTCATGCCTAACAGTTCTCCCTGAGCCTTAGGGATAATACCCAGGTAGCTCTCGGGGTCGATATTTAGGTTGCGCATCTGAATCAATTTCAATCCGGTTCTGCGGACAAATTCAATCATCGCTTCCACTTCTTCTTCCCGATCCGTGACACCCGGGAACACAAGATAGTTAATGGATGTGATGACCCCTTTGTCTGTTGCATAACGAAGTGATTTCTCAACATTCTTGAGTGTATAAGCTCTTGGCTTGTAATAAGCGTTGTAGTGATCATCCAAAGCGCTGATCGTACTTACACGCATAAGATCAAGACCTGCATCGACAATGCCGCGGATATGGTCCGTAAGGCCAGCATTCGTATTGATATTGATGTAACCCATTTTCGTTTGCTCACGCACGCGCTTAATGGCATCAATAATAATGACAGCCTGTGTGCTCGGCTCCCCTTCACAGCCTTGGCCGAAGGAAATAATGCTGTCCGGTGTCCGCAGATGCTCTAACATGATCTCTGTAATCTCTTCGACCTTCGGCTTGAAGTTCATCCGTGTTTGCGGAGCGACAAAGCCACTTTCATCTGGCTGCTCAGAAATACATCCGAAGCACCCTGCGTTACAGGAGTAAGAGACAGGAACTGCCCCTTCCCAGCGCTGTAGGAACGTGTTCGATGCCGTCAAACACTCGTAACCTAGCGCACAATTCGACAAATGCGCATACAGGCGATTCTCTGGGTATTTGGCTGTTAGCCGTTTTACTTCAACTTCAAGTTCATCCGGGTCACAGTGGATTGGATTCCAGAAGTAAGGATTATCCGTAAGACGCGCGGCAACGTAGAAGCCGTCTTCCTTCCATACCACTGCCGTATAACCGAACAAAGGTAATGCCTTTGTTTTATCGGACTTCACATACCCTGGAAGGAGTAATCTTGTGAAGCCCTGCGGAAGCAAGGCACCAACAGCGTGATAATCACCCTCTACGAGCTTCATATCACCTGTTGCAGCATCAATACCAACCGGGCGTGTGAAGGGCAGACTAACGAGTGTTGAGCCCTCTGGTAATGGGATCAGTTCTTCATCTAATATTTCAGTAATCATTTCTGCATTTCGACCTAAAGCCAAATAATCAGGATGATCAAATACATTTCCTTGTGAATCTGAATAAACCAAGTTCATAACGGTACTCCTCTTTGTACGTTAAAGTAAACGACCACACCGTCTTTCTTGGGTGGATGTCGTTTATCTTAAGCTTAAGATGCTGAGTTTTTGACTTTGCCTTTGCTAGGCCCTGATGACGATCCCGCAGACGGGGATGCCAATGAGTCCAAAAACTCTTGATTCGTCTTCGTATCCGCAAGCTTCTTAATGAAGGCTTCGGTGTACTCATGTGAATCATTCATGCCTTTGCGAAGTGCCCAAATTTTCTCGAGCTCATCCTTGCTGAGTAATGCTTCTTCACGACGCGTCCCTGAGCGACGAATATCGATAGCAGGGAAGATACGGCGTTCTGCCATTTTGCGATCAAGATGAAGTTCCAAATTACCCGTACCTTTAAATTCTTCATAAATGACGTCATCCATACGCGAACCTGTTTCAACGAGTGCTGTAGCAAGGATAGTTAAGCTGCCGCCCTCTTCAATATTACGAGCAGCTCCGAAGAAACGCTTAGGACGATGGAAAGCAGCGGGGTCAACACCACCGGACAACGTCCGGCCTGAAGGCGGAACGACGAGGTTGTAAGCTCTAGCTAACCGAGTGATACTATCGAGCAGAATGACAACGTCTTTCTTATGTTCAACTAGACGCATAGCGCGTTCTAGTACAAGTTCAGCAACTTTAATGTGATTTTCCGGAAGCTCATCAAAAGTGGAAGCTACGACTTCGCCTTTGACCGAGCGCTGCATATCGGTAACTTCCTCAGGACGCTCATCAATCAGTAGAACGAATAGCTCAATCTCCGGGTAATTCGTAGAGATACTGTTGGCGATTTCTTTGAGCAGTAACGTTTTACCCGCTTTCGGAGGTGCAACGACAAGCCCACGCTGACCAAGACCTACAGGAGCAAGCAAATCCATAATTCGCATGGAAATCTTGTTCGGTTCCGTCTCCAGTGTAATCCTAGTATCCGGATACAGCGGCGTTAATGCTGGGAAATGCAAGCGCTCCGCAGCCGTCTCTGGTTTCTCACCATTGACCGCTTCAACTTGAAGCAGTCCGAAATAACGTTCATTCTCCTTCGGTGGACGACACTTCCCAGAAACGATGTCCCCCGATCGCAAATCAAACTTCCGAATTTGAGAGGCTGAAATATAAATATCCTCAGAGCTAGGAAGATAGTTGATGGGACGCAAGAATCCAAATCCTTCTTGCAAAATTTCTAGGACACCTTGCATGAACAGGAATCCGCTCTCTGCTGCTTGTGCACGTAAAATGGCAAAAATAAGTTCTCTTTTTTTCAGCGTACCATAATAGGGAATCTGATATTTCTTAGCTAGTTTATATAATTCAGTAAGCTTGAGTACTTCAAGCTCAGCAAGCTGCATGCTCATGTTTCAACCACCAAACTATTAAATTTTCAATTGGATTCTAGCATTGCCTGTTGTCTGGTACTTTATTCCTCGTTCTCACGCCAAACTTCCGCACCTAGGGAAGATAGATTAAACACTAAATTCTCATAACCGCGATCGATGTACTCCACACCGGACACTTCGGTAACTCCGCCTGTCATTACACTGAGGCCGGCAATGACCAAAGCTGCTCCTGCGCGCAAATCTGTCGCTCTTACTTTCGCTGAACTCAGTTGCGACCCTTCAATGATGGCCGATCGTCCTTCAACTCTTATCTTAGCTCCCATGCGTACAAGCTCTGGAATATGCTTAAACCGATTGCTATAAACATGATCTGTTAATACGCTAACTCCCTTGGCTTGGCAAAGCAGGCTAGACATTGGAGATTGTAAGTCCGTTGCAAACCCTGGGTAAATTAATGCTTTCACGTCTACACTTTCGTAGATCGGCTGACCAACAATACGAATGGATTCATCCATTTCATAAACGTGGACACCCATTTCTTGCAACTTTGCTGTCAATGCTTCCAAATGCTTCGGAATCACGTTGTCTACCGTTACGTCGCCGCGCGTCGCCGCTGCAGCAATCATGTACGTTCCCGCTTGGATACGGTCAGGGATAATGGAGTGACGGCAGCCATGAAGTTCAGAAACGCCATCAATACGAATCGTATCCGTACCAGCTCCCTTGATTTTCGCACCCATCGAATTTAAAAGTGTTGCCACATCTATAATTTCAGGCTCTTTCGCCGCATTTTCAATTGTAGTCAAACCCTTAGCACGTGAAGCAGCTAACATAATATTAATCGTAGCACCTACACTCGCCATGTCTAAATAAATCTTAGCTCCGCGCAATTCCTTCGCACGAATATGAAGCGCACCGTTTTCATTACTTACCACAGCACCAAGTGCTTCAAAACCTTTGATATGAAGATCAATCGGACGCGGTTCGAAGTTACACCCGCCTGGAAGACCTATCGTCGCCTCACCAAATCTCCCCAAAAGTGCACCCATTAAATAATACGAAGCGCGCAGCTTCTTCACTTTGCCATTGGGCATTGCAAGAGGCTTCATCTGGCTTGGATCAATGGTCATACGATCCTCGTTCCAATCGATCGTCGCGCCTAAATCCGTCAAAATTTCTGTATATATAGCCACATCGCTTAAATGTGGAAGATTATCCAACGTTACTGGTGTTTCTGCAAGCACTGCGGCAGGAATAAGTGCAATCGCACTATTCTTTGCTCCACTAATTTGAACCGTTCCCCGTAGTGGGCGTCCACCGACGACCATCAATTTCTCCAACATACTTCTCCCCCTAAACCAGGTGCCTTCTCACTAACCACAAACCCATGAACGACAATCAACAAATCCTACGTATTTCCACAATTATTCGACGAAAAACCACAAAAAAAGGAATTAAATAAATAAGTGCGAGGTAAAACAAACGACTCCGCTTTCCCCTTAGGGTTAAGCACGTTTGTCATCGTTATTTCGAAGCAAAAGAAGGTCGCTTTTACTTGATATCAACAAATAGAAGAAGGAAACGCCCGCAATAACACAGACAGATGGCAACGATTGTCGACCATCCATCTGTGTATTGCTGCATTTCCTATCCTGTCTATACAATTTGGAATTAAGCTTGGTTGCTGCTTCCGAACAATTGAATTTTGGATTTTACTACTTCGATCATAGCGTTACGAGCTGGGGTTAGATATTTACGAGGATCATAAATTTTAGCATCTTTGTTCAGAGCTGCGCGGATGCTTTCTGTGCAAGCCACTTGGTTCTCTGTGTTCACGTTGATTTTGCCAACGCCTGCTGCAATAGATTTACGGATCATTTCGTCTGGAACGCCAGATCCACCGTGCAATACAACTGGAACTGGGATCGCTTTGGAAACTGCTTCAATGATATCAAAGTGAATGTTCGGCTCGCCTGCGTACATACCGTGTGCAGTACCTACTGCAATTGCCAAACAATCCACGCCTGTTTCTTCGTAGAAGCGAATTGCTTCTTCTGGTTTTGCAAGGTTAGCGTGCTCTTCATCAACGGAGATGTCATCCTCAACGCCACCAATTGTTCCAAGCTCACCCTCAACGGATACGCCCATAGCACGAGCTGCTTTAACAACTTCTTTCGTCAAACGAATGTTTTCTTCGAAAGAATAGTGGGAACCGTCGAACATAACAGAGCTGAATCCTGCACGGATACATTTCATTGCTACTTCAAACGAACTACCGTGATCTAAATGCAATGCGATCGGAAGACCGGATTTCTTAGCTGCTGCTTCTGCAAGAGCTACAGTAAACTCGATACCCATATATTTCAGTGCGCCTTCGCTAACACCATAAATGAACGGGGAGTTCAGTTCAATTGCTGCGTCCACAATTGCTTGAGCAAACTCAAGATTGTTCATGTTAAATTGACCAACCGCATATTTCCCTGCTTTTGCCTTAGGTAAAAATTCATTCATTGAAACCAATGCCATGTTTCTCTTCCTCCTAGAACCTCTTTAGTAGATGCGCATACCGCTCTCTGTTCATACCTGAGTTATTATAGCACATAACTTTTCAAATGATAACCAAGCCTTCATTTTTCCACAAACAAAAAAAGACCCTATAACTAGGATCCTACAGCAAAACCACTGCTCGACTCATTATTCAATTGCATATTAACGGCTAGACGCAGCTCATCAATATCAAATGGCTTCGTAAAATGCATAATCGCGCCTAAATCCGTCGCTTCTTTGATCATGTCCAGCTCACCATAGGCCGTCATCATGATTACTTTAATCGACACATCGATCTCTTTCACATGCTTCAAGATATCAAGTCCATCCATACCAGGGATCTTCATGTCGAGAAGTATGAGATCAGGCGAAACATTTCTTACAATTTCCAAGGCCAACTTGCCATTGGAGGCTTGATAGGTATCGTACCCTTCGTTACTAAACACTTCCATGAGGAGTACACGAATTCCATTTTGATCATCGACTACCAATACTTTTTTCTTCATCAGCCAAGTCCCCTCCCGAAAACGAATAACAAGTTCCAATCCTATGAGTCAAGGTATTCGCTATTCATTTTCGTTTTCCTTCCGAGGAGAGCGGTTTTTTGAAAAGTTTTACATAAAAGTTGATTATCAGGAGAGAACCTCCTGCATATCAAGGGAAACTTTTAGCGAGCGATCAATTGAGCAGCCTTTACAAATTCACGGAAAAGCGGCTGAGGACGGTTCGGACGCGATGTAAATTCCGGGTGGAATTGCACTGCTAAGAACCATGGGTGACCTGGAAGCTCTACCATTTCAACCAGACGACCATCTGGTGATGTCCCTGAAATACGCAAGCCAGCGGATTCAATCAATTCACGGTACTCGTTATTAAATTCATACCGGTGACGATGTCTTTCGTAGACAAGCTCATCGTTGTATGTCGTCGCAGCAAGTGAACCTGGCGTCAATTTACAAGGATATAGACCTAAACGCATAGTTCCACCTAGATTCTCGATATCCTTTTGCTCTGGCAATAGGTCGATTACTGGATACGCTGTTGTTGGATTGATCTCAGAACTATTCGCGCCATCCAAGCCACAAACGGAACGAGCGTATTCGATAACAGCAACTTGCATCCCCAAACAAATACCGAAGAAAGGAATTTCTTTCTCACGTGCATAACGAATCGCCGCGACTTTACCTTCGATCCCACGATCCCCAAAACCGCCCGGCACAAGAATACCTTGAACGCCAGAAAGAAGGGAATGTACGTTATGATCATAGATATCCTCTGCGTTGACCCAACGAATGTCAATTTCGGAATCGTTATCGATACCTGCGTGTCCTAAAGCTTCAACAATACTTAGATACGCATCATGAAGAGCAACGTACTTCCCTACGATGGCGATCTCGGTTTTCTTCGTTAAGGATTTGACTTTGCGAACAAGACTTTCCCACTCTGTCATATCCGGTTGGTTCGTTTGAAGCTTCAAGTGATTAACGACATAATCATCTAAACCTTGCTCACGAAGCATCATCGGAACTTCATACAGGGTTTCTGCATCTTTACATTCAATGACAGCAGCAGGATCAATGTCACAGAACAAGGCAAGTTTGCGCTTCATATCTTCTGTCAAAGAGTGCTCTGTACGGCATACAATCACATGCGGTTGAATACCTAAGCCGCGTAGTTCTTTAACGCTATGTTGAGTTGGCTTGGTTTTCACTTCACCAGCTGCTTTGATATAAGGAATCAACGTAACGTGAATGTACATCACATTCTCGCGGCCGATATCATTTTTCATTTGACGAATCGCTTCAAGGAACGGCAAGCTCTCGATATCCCCTACAGTACCACCGATTTCAGTGATAACCACATCGGACCCAGCTTCACGACCTGCGCGAATCACACGCTCTTTGATTTCATTGGTAATATGCGGGATGACTTGAACCGTTCCGCCCAAATACTCACCACGACGCTCTTTGGTAATAACCGAAGAGTACACTTTACCTGAAGTCACGTTCGAGCTTTTGGACAAGTTAATGTCAATAAAACGCTCATAATGACCTAAATCCAGATCCGTTTCTGCACCATCATCAGTTACGAAAACTTCGCCGTGCTGGTAAGGACTCATTGTTCCTGGGTCCACGTTAATATAAGGATCGAACTTCTGAATCGTAACTTTCAAACCTCTGTTCTTGAGCAATCTTCCTAAGGAAGCTGCGGTAATTCCTTTGCCAAGGGATGAAACTACGCCTCCCGTAACGAAAATGTATTTTGTCACTATGTACGCCTCCTTAAAGTTATAAGCTTCCGCTTTAGATTTTGCCAGACTACTGGCATCGTTATAAACATGAAAATAAGTGTGAAAAGGTGCTAGAAAAGCAGGGTGCTTGCTTTCATATCAAACTGACTTCCTAAGCATGAGCTAAACGTTTTCGCTAGAAAACTGGCCTCGTAAGCATAAGCTCTTCGGTGTCGCCAGAACAAAGGTGTAATAGCATTAGCTTCTGCTAAATAAGTGTTTTCATGAACAAATTACAAAAAAAAAGCGCAAAAAAACAAAAAAAAGTGACACCCGTAGTGACGGGGCACTTTTTGAACGCATGCGCGAATTGTTAAGATTCTTTTAAAGCCCATGCAATAGTTTACTCTGAACGCGTAGTGACTGTCAAGACAAGTTATTTGTCGTCTTCATCATCATCCAAATCGTCTTCATCATCTTCGGATTCTTCGTCCAAGTCATCTTCTTCGTCGTCAGCATCGTCGGTCTCTTCGATACCCGCTTCACCAAGATCCTCTTCAATTTCTTCGTCTTCGAAGAATTCAGTATCCTCTTCCGCTTCTTCTTCCTCTTCGGTTTCGGTACCAAATGCATCGTACTCGTCTTCTTCTGCGTATGTATCTTCTTCTTCCGCGTACACGTCTTCATCCAAATCATCATCTTCGTCGTTGATAATTCTAGGACGCTTCGCATTTCCAACCGCATCGTCGGACTTCTCAACTGGATACCAACGCTTCAAGCCCCATAGATTCGTTCCTACGCAAGCAAAACGTCCATCGATGTTGATTTCCGTATATAGTTGGGCAATCACATTCATGACATTATCTTCAGAAAGCCCTTTTATTTTAGCAATTTCAGCCATAAGTTCACGATAGTAAAACGGCGTATTCGCCGACTTCAGCAATTCGAACGCCAAATCCACCATGGGCATTTCGCGTGCTTGCTCTGTGGTGATTTTGAGTGTGTATTCGCTGCTCATCTAAGGCACATCCTTTTCGATCATTTCTTGACTACGTTATCTACCATAACCAATATCTTCATTAAGTAAAACCTATTTTTTCTAAAATTGCAACTACCCCTAGATAAACGACTGCAACGTCTTTCGCGGACAGGTGCATTTAGCAACAAATTTAGCCCATTTCACGTAACCCTCTCGCTAAAAACATCCCATAAAAAGGAATACAGGCGAAGGTCCCCCCCCGCCTGCGACTGTACCCAAAGGAACCGCCAGTTATTGAGCAGCTGTCGTTTCCACTACCTGAGAAAGAGACACTCCTGCCCGCGCCTCTCTATGTATCCTATGTTGAACCTACGCATCTGACACGGCTTTGCACCCATTTATTTCTATAAAGGCGATGACACGGTCAAGTGTGATGACCTGTACATAGGATAGGGGAGATACGAACATACGCTGTAACGGGGGGATGGCACGATGGATACAGCCACCTTTCTTCATCTGCTTCATGAAGATTTAGGTCTTACTAAACAACCAGCAAGAAAGCACCTTATCCATTTCACCTCAAAGACGGATTACTTTGCCTGTAAGTCAGAACTCCTTCGCAAGACGTCTGAACTCCCCAAACTATCCCAGGTTCAAGCTTTGGACATTATACAAGCCTTCTCTTGCATGCTGTGTCCAAATACCAAAATCAGAAGCTTTTCCAGCACGACACGTATCGAAGCGGATACGAAAATATTGATAAATAAAATTAAGGGTAAAAAGACGGTACCCAAACGAGCTAGTATTTTATCCAGCTCACGTACGCGCACGATTCCATGGGGGGTTGATCAAATCGGTGCTCCAGAAATCTGGAGTAAATCTATGGGGCAAAATATTCACGTCGGTGTCATCGATACCGGCATTGACTTTAAGCATCCTGATTTGCGAAACTCCATTTCGCAAGGCATCAACTTATTAAATCGCAGATTGATGCCCCATGATGATAACGGTCATGGTACACATATCGCGGGTACTATTGCGGCAACTGGCCGTAATTCAGGTATTATAGGCGTAGCACCGCGAGCGATCATTCATCCCGTTAAAGCTTTTGACCAAAATGGAAGCGCCTATGTATCCGATATCATCGCGGGTATTGATTGGTGCGTCCAAAACGACCTCGATATTATTAATATGAGCTTCGGCATGAAGACATACAACCCATCATTGGAGCAAGCGGTACTCAATGCTTATTACAGAGGGAAGATTATCGTAGCTTCTTCCGGCAATGACGGCAGAAAGAAAACGGTGGATTATCCCGCTCGCTTTTCCCAAGTCGTCTCCGTTGGCGCGACAACACGAACGGGCCGGATTGCACCCTTCAGCAATCAAGGCGCACAAATCGACATCTACGCACCTGGCGAGCGTGTGTATTCAGCTTGGCTCGGCGGCAAATATAACGAGCTCAGCGGCACATCTATGGCAACAGCGCATGTAAGCGGCGTTATCGCTTTAATGCTGTCGCAGCGATCCATGTCGCCGCAGCAAATCAAGAATGCGCTGCGCCGCTGCGCATTCCCGCTGAACAAGCGCGCCAACGCTAAGTGGCAGCCTGGACAATTGAACGCACCGCGAGCGATCCGCGCAGCGGGGCAAGAGTAATGGCGCTGATGGAACCCCAGCGCATAAACAACGAATAAGCTCCCTCTGACCCATGGTCAAGGGGAGCTTATTCTTGTTGAGCGGGGATTACATCCGCTCAGGGGCAGATACGCCAACCACGCGAAGCGTGTTGGCTAGGGTCGTGCGCAGTGCGCCGAGCAACGCGAGGCGCGCTTGGGTTAAGGCTGCGTCATCGGTGATGACGTAGTGGCCTCTGTAGTAGCTATGGAACTGGCTTGCCAGTTCGTAGACATAGCGGATCATGCGGTGCGGCGTGTACTGCTCAGCCGCAATGGCGATCTCTTCCGGAAGCTCGCCGATCTTGCGCAGCAAGTCGAACTCGGCTTCCGACGTGAGCTGGGACAGGTCAACCTGCTCCAGCGGCAGCACTTGAACCCCCTGCTCTTCCGCCTGGCGGAAGATGCTGCAGATCCGTGCATGGGCATATTGCACATAGAACACAGGGTTCTCATTGGACTGAGATACCGCCAAATCCATGTCAAAATCCAAATGCGAGTCCATACTCCGCATTGCAAAGAAATAACGAATCGGATCTACCCCGACTTCGTCCATCAGGTCCTCCATCGTAACGGCTTTGCCGGTACGTTTGGACATTTTCACCTTTTCGCCATTCTGGAAAAGGCTCACCATTTGGGCGATCAGCACGACAAGTCGATCTGCTTCAAAGCCAAGGGCTGTCATGGCTGCTTTCATCCGTGGGATGTAGCCATGGTGGTCAGCGCCCCAAATATTAATTAAGCGGTCATAGCCGCGTCCAAATTTATTGCGGTGATAAGCGATATCTGGCGTGAGGTAAGTAAAGGAACCGTCGTTTTTGATTAACACACGATTCTTGTCATCCCCTAGCGGTGTCGTGTTCAACCAAGTTGCGCCCTCTTCTTCATAGATATGTCCATTATCGCGAAGCTCTTGAAGCACAGGTGGGATTAAGTTATTGTCATAAATCGACGTTTCGGAGAACCAGTTGTCGAAATGAACACCAAAGCGACCCAAGTCGCGTTTGATTTTGTCGAGTTCTTTCTCAAGTCCGTAAGTACGGAAGTAGGTACGACGCTCTTCGTCCGACAAGCTTAGCAGACGATCTCCTTCAGCTGCCGCAAGATCCGTTGCGAAGCCTTTAATATCTTCACCAAAATAGCCATCTTCTGGCATTTCCGCGTCTTGACCAAGCGCTTGCAAATAGCGTGCCTCGATGGATTTGGCTAAGTTAATGACCTGATTCCCCGCATCATTAATGTAGTACTCACGAGAAACATCATAGCCCGCAAGATCCAATACGTTGCAAAGCACATCACCAACCGCTGCGCCACGCGCATGACCCAAGTGGAGGGAACCTGTAGGATTCGCGCTAACGAACTCTACTTGCACTTTGAGCCCTTGACCCACGTTAGATGCACCATAACGATCACCCAGCTTAGCTACATCAGCAATCACCGGATAGAGGTAGACTTGATTCATTTTAAAATTGATAAAGCCCGGGCCCGCAATTTCCGCTTGCGCAATACTCGCTGCATCCTTGTTCAGGTTAGCGATGATTTGCTCAGCAATTTGTCTAGGATTCAGCTTCGCTATTCGCGTCAACTGCATCGCCACATTCGTCGCGAAGTCACCATGCGTCTTCTCTTTTGGCACTTCGAGAATAATTTCTGGCAGCTGCTCCTCGGAGACGATACCTGCGGTAATAACTGCTTCTTTGATCGCTTGCTTCACTTTTGCTTTCACTTCGTTAAGAACATCCATTTCGTCTTACTCCTCCTGAATTAACAACTTGATTCGATAGGCCCCCGCATGCGTGCCTGATGCATATAGATCATAGCTCCATCTCGTAATTCCGATCCCATGGATCGCCTCCGAGGATAGCTGATGTGTCTCAATTTCCAGTTCCATTCGGAGCTGTGGTGTGTGATAATAGCCCGTCCGCTTCTCTCCGGGAACGAAGGTTTGCTCCGCTTGTACATCTCCTTGGCGAAGAATACGGATCTGATTGTCTTCGAGCTTAATGATCGTCACGGTCCGTCCAAGCTCATTCGGCTCTTCTTCGTAGCGGATATAGGTATGATCGCCTTTGCGGTAAAGATCACCGCGCGCTTTCTGCACGGTGGTTTCGCTCCCGCTTCGACTCTCAATTCGAATCCGCACCCGCTGCTTATCCGTCATGATTCGATAATCCCCTCTTCTTCTGCTACATCCGGACATTGGATATCCGAACGTAGACATGTTAGCTAATAGTTTATATGAAAGGATAAGTAAATTCAATGGATAGGAGCTCAGGCGGATGGCTTGGGCTTGTTTCTGTGGTGGCAAAAGGGATTGAAAAAGCCCCCATGTCCGTCAGGCAACGGAAATGGAGGCTTCTACTGTAGCTTATAGGGTTGGGACAGGCCTTCCCAATTGAACCCACTGCTCTTTGGACGGGCCGTAAGCACCGATAACCGGCAAGCCTGCCAAACGCATCAGAATCGTCAACTGACCACGATGGTGGATTTCATGCTTCAAGAAGCTATACAATGTGGTGCTGATCGTCCACGATTGTCCAAACATCGGAACAACCTCCTGCAGCTTCTCATCCGTCAGTTGCGTCCTGACCGCGTTAAGGATGTTCTCTGTTGTTGATCTGAAGGCATCTGCAATCACAGCAGCTTGCGCAGGTGGCTCACTTACAATGGGCGCTGACTCGAATGCTAAGCCAGTTCCGTACAACATGCCGCGTTCCGCATGCACAAGATGCCAAGCAATATACCCTAGTGGACGGTAGCCATCCGCTTGTGTTTGTTTGAGGGATTCATCCGTTAACGTATCTAATAGCTGCTGAGTTTTGGCGGACTCCATTTGGTATTCGTTGATAAAGCTTTCAATTGTCGTAAACATATATAAAACCTCCTAGGAATGGTGGTACAGGCTCGCTGGAGCTTGATGCTCGTGCTGGTGCTAATGCGATTCATGTCCTGTCCTTGTGTTTATAGTATAGCTAGGAGCTACTGACAGCTGTATGGCAGTGATTGAAATTTGTTTATGGGAGATTAACGTAAGCGAGTTGGGTCGGGTTGGCGGTTGTTGGACCCGTGGCCAAAACGCAAAAAAGGAAGCCGAATAATCGACTCCCTCTTCTATTCAAATCCTATTTATCCGCGATTCCGCAGCTTATTTAATCAAATCTTCAACAAATTTAGGCAATACGAATGCTGCTTTGTGCAAGCGAGGTGTGTAGTATTTCGTTGGGAATTCTGGGATTGCTGATTCTTCCACTTGCAGTGGATCGTGCTTTTTGCTGCCCATTGTGAATGTCCACAGACCACTTGGATATGTCGGGATGTTCGCACTGTACACACGAACGATAGGGAAGATTTCTTTCACGTCGCGATTTACCGTTTGGATCAGATCCGCTTTGAACCATGGGTTATCGGTTTGAGCAACGAAGATCCCGTCTTCTTTTAGCGCATCAAAAATACCTTGGTAGAAGCCTTTGGAAAATAGCTCCACAGCTGGACCTACAGGCTCAGTGGAATCAACCATGATAACATCGTACGTATTTTTGTGATCGTGAATGTGCATGTAGCCATCGTTAACGATAACTTCAACACGCGGGTTGTCCAATTCGCCAGCGATCGTTGGTAGATACTTCTTGGAGTACTCGATAACTTTGCCATCGATATCAACAAGAACTGCTTTTTTCACTTTCGGGTGCTTCATGATCTCACGAATAACGCCGCCATCTCCGCCACCTACAACAAGTACGTACTCTGGGTTCGGGTGAGTAACAAGCGCTGGATGAGCAACCATTTCATGATAGACGAACTCGTCTTTCACCGTTGTCATAACCATACCATCTAGTGTAAGCATTGTGCCCCACTCTTCGGTTTCGATCATGGATAGATCTTGGAAATCTGTTTGCTCTCTTACATATGTTTCTGTAACCTTCGCAGTGATCCCGAAGCTATCCGTTTGTTTCTCCGTGTACCATAATTCCATGAATAACCCTTCTTTCGTTTCTATATTTGGATGAATAATTCCTGATATTCGTCATCTCTAACAGTGTTCCACCAGCCCAAAAAGTCATACGATTTCGGACGTTAATTTCCAGTCCTTTGACATGCACAAATTGTATTATAGTTCATTACCCCCAAAATGCAATAATTTCCTCACCTTTTTGCCTATTAAACAAAAAATATTTACAATTCATTGAATACGGACTGCCATGCTTTTCCATACTGGATAGTAGCGCCTTTGGGCACAGAGAAAGGAGGCATAGCATATGTCCGAGAACGAGAAACCTCGCCAACAACCATCCGAAACACAACCCGCTAGACAAAAAGATGATATTCCTGCTTCTATGCGGTGGATGCGGCGAATCAAGAAGACATTCTCCTTCTTCTTCACCTGCAGCCTGCTGTTACTCATTGGGGCAGCCGTTTTCCTGGTCTATTTGCGCTCCCAAACACTGCCCGTCACCAAAACGATGCAAACCTCTCAAATGTATGATGTCCATGGCGAAGTAATTGACACCTTTTATTCTGGCCAAAATCGGCAGGTCGTTTCCTTAAATGACATCTCGCCTTACTTAATACATGCTACGCTTGCCGTGGAGGATCAACAATTCTACAAACATTTCGGTGTCGACGTCAAAGCGGTAGCACGCGCAGCCATTGTGAATGTCCAAGCCATGGCGAAGGTGCAAGGTGCTGGCACGATCACACAGCAGTTAGCTCGGAATTTATACTTAACGCACGATCGTACGTGGACGCGTAAAATCAAAGAAACGGTATATGCCGTTCAAATGGAAATGCAACTGAGCAAAGACGATATTCTGGCTGACTATTTGAATCAAATCTATTATGGGCACTCCACGTATGGAATTGAGACCGCATCTGAGCTATTCTTCGGCAAGCACGCCAGTGAGCTAACTTTAGCTGAAAGTGCCATGATTGCTGGGGTCCCGAAAGGACCTCGCTACTATTCCCCTTATTATGATCTGCAAAATGCCATGGACCGGCAAAAGATCGTCCTCCAGACGATGGTAAACAGCGGCTTCATTACGCAAAGCGCTGCTGACGCCGCAGCCAAAGAGAAGCTGACGATTCAGCCACTTACCAAAAAGAAGCCTTCTGCAGCGCCCTATTTCAGGGATTATGTACGCAACCTCGCGACGGAGAAGCTTGGCATTACGGAAGAACAATTCGATGAGGGCGGCATCCGTATCTATACCACACTGGATAAGAATGACCAGCAAATTGCTGAGAATGTCATAACGAAGCAGCTCGAAGGCAAGCCCGATCTGCAGGCGGCTCTTGTCGCGGTTGACCCACGGACTGGTGAAATCAAGGCTATGGTCGGCGGACGCGACTATACCGAGAATCAGTTCAACCGTGCGTTATCGAACACGCGACAGCCGGGGTCATCTTTTAAACCTTTCGTCTATATGGTTGCCCTCATGAATGGCTTTACACCTGTCTCCATGGTTAAAAGTGAACCGACGGTGTTTACCTATGATGAAGGGCGGCAGCAATACACGCCACGAAACTTCAATGACCAGTATACCAATGGGAATATCGATATGCGTCAGGCGATTTCAAAATCGGACAACATCTATGCTGTGCACACAATTCTTCAGGTAGGGCCGCAAAAAGTTATCGACTTCGCACGCAAGCTGGGCATTGCTTCGCCAATGAAGCCGCTGCCTTCTCTTGCGCTTGGTTCCTTCCCCGTAAGTCCGTTGGAAATGGCGTCTGCCTTTTCTTCCATTGCCAATCAAGGGTTACACCATGAGCCCACGGCTATTCTACGTATAGAGGATGCGAACGGGCGTATCTTGTATGAAGCGACACCTGCGGAGGAGCAAGTCATTCCCCCTGCGGTTGCGTATGTGATGACCAACTTAATGGAGAGTGTGTTCGAAGAAGGCGGTACGGGCAATCGTGTTGCAAGTACAATCAAACGGCCGATTGCAGGCAAAACGGGCACGACCGATACAGATGCGTGGCTCGTCGGCTTCACGCCTGAGCTATCTACTGCGGTGTGGGTGGGCTATGATAAGAGCCGAGATATTTCAACGGTGGAATCACACCTCGCCTCGCCGATCTTTGCGGATTTCACCGAACAGACTTTGGATGCGATTCCTCCGAAGCTGTTCCCAATTCCTGAGGGTGTAGCGACGGTTTACATTGATCCTGTGAGCGGCAAATTGTCCAATGAAGACTGTCCGAACGCCAAGGTGGAAGCTTTCCTCGCTGGTACGGAGCCTACGACTTATTGTACAGGCAAGCCTGCAAAGCCAGATGCAGCGGGCGGTCAAAAAGACGGCTCCAAAGGCGCTAACGGCTCTTGGTGGAACGATCTGAAACGCTGGTGGAATGATTAATTTACGCCTAAATGAAAACACAAAAAGGCAGTACTAAGCGCGTCTTAGTCCTGCCTTTTTGCTGTCCTAGTATATGAGGTAACATACACTAGGGTCTAGTATACCCGCTTCGACATTGTGTAACAATGGATGACACATAATGTTCATATTCTCCAGATTCGCTACAGAAAGCTTAGGAGAGCGCGTCCTTGAGGCTCTGATCTGAGCGGTTCCACCAGTCTTCGTTATGCTCAATTAGTCTATTGCGAAGCGCTGCGCGCTCACTGTCAGACAATCCTTCTAGAATGAATTTGCGTTTCATAGCGCCATCCATTTTGTTCACATGCTCCGCAAGAATCTTCCATCCGCGGCGAGCTTCCGTATCGATTAACATCTCACAAGCAGACATTCCCGCGTAATAGGCACCTTCTTCTGTGCGATCAACTGCTACCCACACGATCCACGCTTTACGACCATTCGGGACATCCTCTTTGTTCGTGGAGAATTTAATCCCCTTCTCAATCTTACTCTTGGCATGCAGGGTTCCTTCATCCAGATAAGCCTCATCCCCATCAATAATAATACCGGAGACGTTGCTTAGATCAATTGCTCCTGCGCCGAAGCCTTTGTGATTCACTTTTGAACTTACTATATTTAAGGCCAGCTTCTTCTTATCCGCTTCCATAAGGGCACCTTCCACTCTACATAAAGTTAAAATGACGACTTGCTTTCATTGTAGCGAAAGTCATCCCTTAGAACAAGGGGCGGAGTCTTCCATGGCCCTTTCTAACATTTCTTTCACCTCGCAGAAATATTCCCTAGGTTGTCTACATATACATGCTGTAGATGCTTGTTTAGGCGGGGTGAATCTCATGGATATGAATGCTCTATTCAATAGTCGCAAGGTACAGTGGTTTGCTGTCATGCTCCTTGCTGCCGGCGCAGTGTTAATAACGAACACCTTGCTCCCCTCCACATCAAGAGGGACTGTTCCTGTCGTCTCTAAAGAGGTACCTATTGCGAAGACACCGGACATGCAGCCTGCAGATAATGGCAAACCGTTAGAAACCTCAACACCACTTAGTTATCGTATTGCTGAATATCACATGAACGTTGCGTACACACCAGAAACGAGGCAGCTCCAAGGACAACAAACGCTCACGTGGGAAAATCCAGGCAATGTTCCTGTTCAAGAACTGTATTTCCACCTTTATCCGAATGCGTTCGCATCGAAGAAAACGACATTCATGCGAGAATCCGGCGGGAAGCTGCGGGACGATGAAGCGAAGGCAGATAGCGGCGGAAGTATGGAACTGCTCTCGGTAAAATCGGATACGGGTGATGATCTCACTAAGCGGATGACTTTTGTACAGCCTGATGACGGCAATAAGGACGACCATACGCTGCTCAAAATCCCATTATCTAAACCCGTGGGACCTGGTGAAACGGTCACCGTGAAAACCGATTTCCTAGTAAAACTGCCTGCAGCCTTTGCCAGAATGGGGTACGTCGATGACTTCATTATGGCAGGGCAATGGTTTCCGAAAGTTGCCGCCTATGAACGCAAGGGTACAAGAGGCCGCACTGAAGCTGGCTGGAATCTCCATCAATATCATGGCAATTCCGAATTCTATGCGGATTTCGGTATGTATGATGTGAAAATTCAAGTACCCGCCAATTACACTGTGGCGGCTACAGGATTTCCTGTGAAGCCTGCTGTGACGGAAAAAGGAATAAAGACCTATCAATTCTACGCTGAGGATGTCCACGATTTCGCTTGGTCGGCTTCGCCTCATTTCGTCTACGCCGAACAATCTTTCTCTGCTCCACAAGTTCCTGGTGTCAAAATTAAACTGTATCTCGATCCCAATCATCAAGATTTAAAGGATCGTTACATGTATGCGGCCAAAAAAGCACTCTCCCGTTATAGTCAGTGGTACGGAACGTACCCTTACTCTACCCTTTCTATCGTGGTACCGCCTCCAGGTGGAAATGGCGCGGGCGGCATGGAATACCCGACTTTAGTTACGGCTTGGGGTGCTAGTGACAAGGATCCCGACTTAGAACTAGAACGTGTCGTCGTGCATGAAATCGGCCACCAATTTTTCTACGGGCTCGTCGCCAGCAACGAATTCGAAGAAGCCTGGCTGGATGAAGGCTTTACCTCTTATGCAGAGGATAAGGTCATGGAAGCCGAATATGGCGAGGTGCCTAATTTACCTGTCGAATCCAGCTATATAACCTCTCCTAATGGGTTGCAGAAGGATGCATGGGCTTATAAAGGTCATGACCAGTATGCTGAAAATGTGTACACGCGTGGCAAGCTAGTGCTGAAAGCGATTGAGCAACAGGTCGGCACCAAAATGATGGATCGTATCATGCAAACCTATTTCCAACGGTGGCAGTTCAAGCACCCTTCTACGAAGGACTTCCAGCAAGTTGTGGAGGATGTCAGCAAAACAAAGTGGGACGATTTCTTCAATCAATATGTCTATGGTGAGATGATGATGGACTATTCTGTTGAGAGTGTTCAAGTCCGGCCTCAGGGCAATAAAGGTTCCGAAACTTACGAAAGCACAGTCCGCATCGTTAAACTTGGTGGCAACTCACCAGAAGTTCCCGTCCAGTTCCACTTCGCAGATGGGACAACATTAGATAAAACGTGGGATGGCAAGGAAGGCAGTATTGAGTTCAAATTAACACATGCTTCTCCTGTCGACTGGGTGCGCATTGATCCGAAGTACACACTCATTCTCGAAAATAAGCATATCAACAATTTTTATCAGACCCAATTAGATACAAAGTGGCAAATTCGATGGAATCTCGGCATTATTCAGTTCCTGCAAGCCATCTTCGGCTCAGTCGCCTGGTAAGGACTTGGCTTACCCCTCATGACAAACGCTGAGGGTATGCTTACGATGCTGGTTTTCTAAAGAAAACGTTAAGGAGGGACCTCGTTGGCTACCTATATCAAATCAGGCTTCAGGGCAGCTATGGCACAGCCTTTTGCCACAATCATTTTGTTCCTATATCAAATGGGCTGGGGTATTCTCCTGTATAAACTTGTTCAGGGCATACTTGTCCCCCTCATGCATCGCTTCCCTGGCGCCGAGCAGCCGAAGCAGGCATTGCAAATCTTCCTGGCTGAAGGCCAGTTTCAGTTAATAAAAACTGATCTTAGCTATTCCTATTTATGGTGGCTAGCTGCTCTCTTATGTGCTCGCATGCTGCTGACGCCACTCCTAAATGGCGGTGTATATTATTCACTTACGCACGCTCATCAGAATGCAGGCTATCGATTCTTTCGCGGGATGAAAAAACTTATGCTACCGTTTCTGCTCGTGTATCTCGTCCGGATTGCACTTACCCTGTTTCCACTCATCTGGCTGCTACCGAAAGCCTCATATATTCTTGGGCATAGCGGATCCTATGAGCAAGTCATTATCAAGCTTCTGCCTTGGATACTTAGTCTGTTGGTCTACGGCTTTGTCTTGCAGCTTCTCTTTATGTATGTGCAATTCGCCATCGCGGCTAAGCTAGGCATCCTATCTACGGTCATCTCCTTTTTTCGACATTCGCTGCCGATTGTCGGACTGTCCATCATTCTACTGGTGATTACAGGACTTTTAGCAGGGGTAACTGTCACAGCTACCTACATATGGGCTGGACTGATAGCACTAATCATTTATCAGCTGTATCCCCTATTCCACATTTTCATCCAGATTTGGGGGATTTCCTCCCAATATCAACTTCTTTCTGCCAAAATATCCAATTAATATTCAAAAAAACAGCCAATAGGCAAACATTCTCCCCCTCTCGTTGAGATAGGGGCTTTTTTTTGTCTTTTTTCCGAACAATCCGCCTTATTTTTAGCCTTTTTTCAAATGAAAAAAGAGGAATTTCATTGTTTATGACGAATTAAAAGGACTAGCATCAAAAAACCAAATATTTCATGCCGAATTCCTCAGTTTATGGGGAAACGGGGGAACCACTCCGGGTGAATTGATCTTGCAAGACAGGGATCATAGGGAACCTTCAACCGAACCCTCCAGCTAACCTCGTAGGCACCGGAAGGAGACAAGCAGTTGAAGAAAGTTGTTGGTCTTATTTTTAGCCTTGTTTTGTTTTTGAGTGTAAGTGTAGGAAGCGTTTTCGCGTCATCCTCCATGGACAACGCAGTCGAAGATCTCGTAGGAACTCCCTACAAATGGGCAGGAACGACAACCAAAGGGTTTGATTGCTCTGGTTTCACATCCTACTTGTTCAATGGGTTCGGCATCGACCTTCCACACAGCTCCAAATCACAAAACAGCGAAGGCTACTGGGTTGACAAAAAAGATCTTCGTAAGGGCGATCTTGTATTTTTCAACACGGATGGCAGCGGCATATCTCATGTAGGCATGTACCTTGGAGATGGTGAATTCGTTCACTCCGCTACAAATCAAGGTGTTGTGAAGAATAAGTTGAGCGAATCCTATTATGCGAAGCGGTATGTATCAGCCAGACGAGTTCTATGGGATGATATCTACAATCAACTAACTGCTGAATCCAAGTAATATTCTCGGCACAGAATGAAGCCCTGCAAGCGTTGCTCGTAAGAGCGGTTTGTAGGGCTTCATTCATTTGAACGAGAAGATAAGCGTATACTACAATGAATACATATAGGCTTTCGGCCTCCAGGAAGGATAGGAATACATGGACAGAATAAAAGATCTTACGCCCCCACCGTTCCCCGGCATCATTCAATCCATTGATGACATTCGCACAGATATCGGAGAGGCGCATCCGGCAGTCCAAAAGAAAGTAATCAACCAAGTCGACGCGCATGCTAGAGCGTTTATCGCCAAATCACCCTTATTCTACTTATCTACGTCGCATGCGAATGGACTGTGCGATGTTTCACCTCGCGGTGATAGCGCAGGCTTCGTTCGCGTGCTGGATGAACATCGCCTCATCTATCCAGAAAGACTGGGAAACCGTCGACTGGACTCTATGCAAAATATGTTAACCAACCCGCAAGTGGGTCTCTTATTCATCATTCCTGGCGTAGACATGGTGCTCCGCGTCAATGGCCGCGCTTGGCTGACGAAAGATGAGGAGCTACTGTCCACGATGCAGTTGAACGGGAAGTCCCCCATCGCCGCTGTCGGCGTTGAAGTGCAAGAATGCTTCATACATTGCAGCCGTGCCCTCAAGCTGTCAAAGATTTGGGATTCCACTACGTGGGTGCCTGAGAAAGAGCATCCGGACAGCATGGAAATGTTCCGCGCCCATCTAGCATTGAACGGAGTTCCACTAGAAGAATAGGAACAAACAGCCTTCTAACCATAATGTGTAACTTGACATCACATGTTACCCATCCTATAATAACGGCATGTCGTTTTCTAGGGTTCCGCGGTGCACATCGCCGGCTGGTCCGAGAGAAAACACACAGCGGATACGCTGTGGTCACGGAGGGAGAAAAGCCCGGGAGTCTTATCGCGCAAGCGATATTACTTCCGGGCTTTTCTCTGTTTTTTGGTCACACTAACAACGTGTATCCCTAGTTGAAAGGAGTGTAAGTTCATGGCCTGGTTATACTTAGTCATTGCTGGTGTTTTTGAGGTGGTGTGGGCGATCTCATTGAAATTTTCCAATGGATTCACGCGACTCGTCCCCTCCATCGTTACGATTCTTGGCATGATAGTTAGCTTCTATTTCTTAGCCGTAGCGACCAAAACGCTTCCGATCGGAACAGCTTATGCAGCTTGGACTGGAATCGGCGCAGTCGGTGCTATTATCATTGGCACGATGTTTCTCGATGAACCAATCAGTTTGCTTCGTATCTTGTTCATGGTTCTGATCCTGGTCGGTGTGCTCGGGTTGAAATTCACGTCAGGGCACTAATAAGTGTAGAGCACTTAGCCCCCGCTCAATCGTGTAACAACGTTGATGTCTAGAGGTACGGTGATTTCTATTTGATCGTATAACTTACGTACCACAAGCTGCCACCTACAAAGATACGCAAATGCTGGGACAAAGGACGAAAAATATCATTCAACTCTTCGTAGCTATAATAATTTTTGAGAATATCATGCTTGGAACCGTCGGCTAGCTCACGCCTTTTGTAAGTATCCTCACTATCCGCATGGGTTATGAGCTCGCCGCCTCTTCCAGGTACATACACGTTATCCGCAATAAACACCTGTGCCCCGCTGCCCAACCGTTCATGTAAGCCCTGCAAAAAGCTGTCGATACGATTGCGTGGAATATGCGAGAACCAGAAGTTCGCCAGCCCGTAATCAAACTCCCCTCGTACCTCAGAGAGTTTGTACGCATCTCCTTCTATAAAGGTGGCATTCCCCTTAGGCCATGTCTTCGACTCCGCGATGCGCAACACTTCAGGGCGTATGTCTACTCCAACAAGCTGGGCCGCAGTTTCAGATGCTATGTGTGTCCAATAGCCCGTGCCGCAGGCGATTTCCAACACACGGCGTCCTACTACCTGTTTCTTAATCATATCGGACAGAACGCCCAACTCTTCTTGGTACTCCGCATCCTCGCGGTGATAAATCCGTTCATACTCCTCTGCTCGTGCGCCATAATAGGCTTGCATGCTCAGCTTTTCTTGGTCCAAAAGCGTCTGCTTCTCCTTCACGTCATGAAGGATACGATGTCTCGCCGATAGCAAATCCGCAAAAATCGCGCCGCCTTGCGCAGCGTAATTCGCTAGCAGCCCCTGCGTCGCCATGACGATCAACTGTGTCATCGATAAGCCCGTGTCTTCGGCCATTCGTTCCAGGTCGGACTTTACTTTCTCAGGCAAATAAACGGAGAGTCGCTTCGTCTTGTCTTGTTTGTCTTCCATGGTTATCCGCCTCCTTTTTGAATATAATAACACATAATATGTGTCATGTTAACATTTATTATGTTGTATTAAAACCACTTCCACTCAAATACGAAAAAAGCCGAGCCCCATCCACAGGATGAAAGCTCGACTCTATTACATCAACTGGCGCTCCTCGCCATAGCGGCGCTTGAGCTGGTTCAAGAAAAATTGCAGCGAAAGGAATAATAACGCAAAGCTTGTGCCCGCGCTGAGAATAATCCACGGGTGCAGTCGAATATAGCGTGCGCCGTAAGCGATTAGCGACAACCATTCACCGGAGGTACTGATCGTGATCTGGAAGCCAGCTTCCTCGTCCCCAATCGTTTCGGTACCACCGAGTACGATATTGAATACGGCTAGCTGCCCCAGCAGGAACAGCACCTGCATGAACTCGCTTAAGAAGATGAACATCATTTCATTCCGCATCGAGGGGAAAATATGCCGAAGCGTCCGATGCCAGAACGAACCGCCCATGAGTCGGGATGCTTCGATAAACATTTTGCCACTATAATAGCGTGTGCGATCTGCGATCTGATGTGCCAACGGGAATATACCGATCAGTGTAATTAAGGTTATAAAGGTGATGCTGAACAATAGCTTATTGTGAGGATCCGCTTTGGCCCCAAGATCGAGCCTTAACCCATAATACATCCCCGCTAGCGGTGGGTACAGGAATATAAAGGCCGGCACCGCCGCAACTGCCCACTGTAAGGACCGAAGAAGGCCGCGCCCTCGGCCCGTCATCCCACTCCACAATCCCCATGGCAGCGCCACTGCAAGACGTAGCAGAGTTAACGCAAGAGCCGTGCCTAGCGTGTATTTCAACCCATTTAATAACAAGCTGAGCATATCGAAGCCACGATGATCCGTGCCGAGCAGGAAGTTGCTATTGGGCGCATAAGGTGGGATGGCGTATCTAGTTTTACCATCCTCTTGATATTGGATCATGTTGATCTTGTCCTCTGGTGATATCCCATGCGGCTTCAACCAGGACCCGAACACCATCACAATCAGAAATAACGCCAAGAAAGCGATGGAGATATAAAAAGCAGTAGAAGGACGCTTTCTCATGGTCTAGCCACCTCCTCAGCTTGTACCACGAAACGTTTTCGCAGCAGCGCATAGAGAACATGGAAAGCCATCGCAACAATACCAAGCACAACACAGATTGCAGACATAGACGTGATTCCCTGGTAAATCGGCAAAATGATGAAGCCCCCCAAGCCCCCAATGCCACAAATCGCCTCGGCGACGGCCATACTGGCTAGGGCTAGTGTCGTTGCTCTAGGCAATATAGCCAGCACATCCTCCATCACATTCCGCAGCACATGAGAGAAGAGTACCTCGCGGCGCGTCAATCCTTTGGCCAAGGCGGTAACGACGTAATCCTGCCCTAGCTCCCGTGCAATGGCAACACGAAGTGTCCCATAAATCGTCACCGACGGAATCAACGCAATTGTCAAAAACGGAATGAGGAACGGTGTTCTATCTCCCACCTGAACGATCAGCAGCACATAGTGACCGAGAAGCTTCGTTGCGTAAATAGCCCCTAATTGAATAAGCACAATCAAGAAAAAGTCCGGTAATCCCACTAACAGTGCATGCAGGCCATCTAGCAGAACACCGATTCGTCTTGAGATCGAAGCCCACAGCGCAAATAGCATACTAAGTAGAATAGCGAGCAATAAGCCTGGTATGAAATAGGTGCAGGTTTTTAGAAGCATTTTAGGAATGGCTTGCGTGACAGCAACCTCTTTGCGTGTATACGGATCTCGATATTTACCAAAATCACCATGCAGGAATCCCTTAAGCTGGTCTTTGACGGTGTAGCCATAATAGCGCCACGATATGATCGGCTGTTCTAACGGAACGACCGAAGATCTTAACACACCTTTGATCGTCATAGCTGTTCCCTGATACTCCCAGAACTTGCCATAGGGGACCTCGATTAGCCCCGCTTTCTCATTCAAAACCTTACTGCCTGGCAGCATCTCACTGACCTTTTGCATGTTTATGCTAGAATTGACTGCCACTTTGATCTGGTCAGGTTGAACGGACAGAAACATCTGCCGAATGTTACTCAGCAAGAAAATACCGATTAGCGTAATTACACCCAGCAATAGCCATCGTCCTATTACCTTCAATCCGTGCCACCTCATTTATTATTTACCTTAGGTAAAATAGTCATCGTATTGTCATAGTTTATCATGAAGGTTTTGGACAGGACTAGTCTAATCTATTGAAAAAGAAAAAGCCCCCACCTCCCCAAACGAATAGGAAGGTGAAAGCTTCTACAAACTTACGAGCTGAACTGCGCCTGATGCAAGCGGCTATACACACCGCCTACGGCGATAAGCTCCTCATGCGCGCCTTGCTCGGTGATGCCCTCTTCGGTCACAACGACAATCCGATCCGCGTTCTTGATCGTCGCGAGTCGATGCGCAATGACGAGCGTCGTGCGGCCCTTCGACAGCTCCGCCAAGGACTGCTGGATCGCCGCTTCGGTCTCGGTATCTAGCGCTGATGTCGCCTCATCTAAGATGAGAATCGGCGGATTCTTCAAGAACATGCGCGCGATCGCGAGGCGCTGCTTCTGCCCCCCGGAGAGCTTGACGCCGCGCTCTCCGATCACGGTATCCAGTCCCTTCGGCTGGGACTGAATGTAGTTCTGCAGCTGCGCGCGACGCGCAGCATCCCAGATCTCCTCATCCGTCGCGCCCAGCTTGCCGTACGCAATGTTCTCCCGCATCGTGCCGGAGAACAGGAACACATCCTGCTGCACGATGCCGATTTGGCGGCGCAGCGATTCCAGCTCGATATTGCGAATATCGAGTCCGTCAATGGCGATGCTGCCCTCGCTGACATCGTAAAAGCGCGGCAGCAAGGAGCAGATCGTCGTTTTGCCTGCGCCGGATGGACCGACGAATGCGATAGTTTCACCTGCTTTGATCGACAAGTTGATGTTGTTCAACACACGATCTTCATCCCCGTAACCGAAGGATACGCTATTAAACTTAATTTGACCCTCGAGGTGGTCGACTTTAATTGCATTCGGATGATTCGCTACCTCTGGCTCGGTGTCGATAACCTCAACATAGCGTTTGAAGCCAGCAATTCCCTTCGGATAGCTCTCAATAACGTTATTGATTTTTTGAATTGGGCCTAAGAATACGTTCGTTAACAGAACAAACGCAATGAACTCCCCATAAGAGATTTGCTTGTCGATAACGAACCACGTGCCACAGATAAGCACGAATACCGTCACGGAACGCATTAAGATGTAGCTTAATGAAATGTTCCACGCCATGATTTTATAAGAAGCCAGCTTCGTCAATCGGAATCGCCCGTTGTTCACTTCGAACAATTTCTTCTCATGTGCTTCATTGGCGAAAGCCTGTACCACACGAATACCACCGATGTTGTCTTCCACTCTTGCATTAATATCAGCCAGATCGCCCATCATGCGACGGAACGTTTTTGTCATTTTCTGATTAAAATACACCGCAATCCACAGCAGGAACGGCACAATGACGAACGTTAGCAGCGCAAGCTTTACATTAATTTGCAGCATCAGCAACAGCGCCCCAATGAGTGTCATCACGGCAATAAACAAATCCTCTGGACCATGATGCGCCACTTCGCCGATCTCAAGCAAATCATTCGACATTCGCGACATGAGCTGCCCCGTTTTGTTATTATCATAGAACCGGAAGCTCAATTTCTGCAGATGGGTGAATAGCTTTTTCCGCATATCCGTTTCAATGTTAATCCCCAGCATATGTCCCCAGTAGGTAACGACAAAATTCAGCAGTGTATTCAGTGCATAGACGGCCAATAATCCGACGCACGCCCAAATAATCCATGTCCAATTTCCTGCAGGAAGCAATTTATCGATCACCTGGTTGACGGCTAGCGGGAAGCCTAGCTCCAACAACCCAGCCACCACTGCACAAGTAAAATCCAAGATGAATAAGTGCTTATAGGGCCGATAGTACGAAAAAAACCTTTTCAACATGTGTCTACTCCACCTTTCCTTTACATATTATACCTGAAATCCTCCACAAATAGGCAATTGCCAGAGGACATGTATCCACTATTTTCATATGAATAGGTATAACTTATTCTGGCTGTGGAGGCATGGAATCATGTTCAGCAACGCGATGGATACGCGAACTGCCATTCGCCTTTCAGCGATGTGCGGTCAAAGCTATACCCAACTGGAACAAGGAACGGAAGCTGTCATCTTACCTGCTGCCTATCGAATCGTTTCTCCTATCACAGCGAATGCCGCTTTTGGCGGGCGTGAGCTATTTGGTTTTATTGCAGAATCCGACAGTCAAATTGTGATTGTATTTCGGGGTACTTCCACCACTTCAGATTGGATCTCGGATGCTATTGCTAGACAGACCGATTTCCCCTATGCCAAAGATGGCGGTCTTGTGCACCAAGGGTTTCTAGATATTTACGAATCTGCACGGAAACCTATTCTAACGTCAATGAGCAAACTTTCTGCACACAAACAACTTTACCTGACAGGGCACAGTCTCGGTGGCTCGCTCTCTACGCTATGTGCTGCTGATTTGGCAACGAACACCAAGTTCAAGGACCCAGCTGTGTATACCTTCGGTTCACCAAGGGTCGGCAATACGACTTTCGCCAAGCAATTCAATCGCAAAACAGGACCTCACTATCGCGTATACAATCGCAACGATATGGTGCCCTCCCTGCCGCCTCTTGTTTATAAATCGCCTCGTACGGGTGATCTCTATCACTATATCCATGTAAAAAGAGGCGTCGAGCTAGCCTTTCCAACGGGTTCGTTCGCGGGAAATCATGCAGTTAGCAGCTATTATACAGAGCTCGCTAAGCTTGATCCAAAATATGCGAAGCTGATCTGCACCAAAACATCGGGCTTCTGCCCGAACTGAAAGAGACTATGGGAACTGGCCCATAGTCTCTTTTTTAATGAAAAAGCTTATACGGCATCCTCTTTCACAGCGAAATGCTTCTGTATCAAAGCAATTTGACCTGAATGAATCCCTGTGTGGTACATTAATCTTCCCACTGCTTCTAGCGGTGTCGAAGGTCTCATCGGCGAATCTACTGGCACGGTCCAAGCTTCTTCAGGCAAGGCGCGCATCGCTTCAATGAGGTGGTTGTTCGAAGCTGTAAGATCATCAACTAGCTCCTGCAGGTTCGTGAAGGCAGCCTTGCCCTTCGCGCCGCCAGGGCCGCCACTTGTAGATAATTGGATGCCTTCTGGCATTTTCACACCGAAAAACCAGTTCGCAAACATATACTCAACTTCAGCATTGTGACGAAGCATATATCCAATCGAGGCTGAACCCAATTCGAGGGTCAAGTCCGCTTCCGGGAGCTTCTGGACTGTTTTATGAAAACGACCTTGAATCGCATTCCAAATCGGCAATACCGTTTCAAAACTCATAGTAAACGCTCCTTCAGGATTCTATTAGGATGATTTTGCAGGTTGGTGGCCATCTCTGGCTACGTGTTCGAATCTAGTTGCTGCCAAGTCGAGGTCAAAGGCTTGACCGAAGCCAGCTACATAGCGTCCCTCTAGCGTTGAGAGCTCGAACAAGGAGAAGTCCAGCGTTTTCAACACGTTAATCATTTGCTTGCCAAAACGCTCACCGAACAAGTCGAAAATATCTTCTTTTTCTTCATTTCCAATATTAATAGCTGTACATACGAACCGAGCACGTTGTCTAGCAAAAAGATTCTCTGTGGAGTTTTCGTCTTCAATTAGCATCACATCAACGGAAGGATTCGTCTCCATATAGCGGAAATGATTTGCGATTCTACTAATATAGATGTACAGCTTACCGTCCTTCTTTACAAACGGGGCATAGGAAATGAACGGCTTACCGTTCTCATCCACCGTGCTCAACATTAGCGTTTTCAAACTATCTGCGAATTTCAAATACTGGAGTTTGCTGATTTCTTGATCCAATTGTTTCATTCGGAAGCACCCCTGCTTTCTTCAAAATATGTACGCGGGGACCCAGACCAGGAGCCCCCTGTTGAATATCGGATTCTACATCGTAGACCTGTCGGAGCAGTTCGCTCGTTAACACATCTTGCGGCTTGCCGTATTGATAACGTTCCCCGTTCTTCAGCACACAAATGTAATCGCTGTACGCGCTCGCATGGTTCAAATCGTGCAGAACCATGACCACGGTGAGATTCAGTTCGCGATTTAATTTACGAACCAGCTCTAGTACATCCAATTGATGCGCTATGTCCAAATAAGTGGTTGGCTCATCAAGCAGCAATACCTTAGGCCGCTGTGCCAATGCCATCGCGATCCATGCACGCTGCGCTTCCCCACCGGATAAAGAGTTTACGATGCGATCCTTGTAAGGAAGCAATCCCGTTTGCTCTAGTGCCCAGTGAATGATCTCGTAATCTTCCCCATTAAAACGTTCGAACCACTTCTTGTGGGGCATTCGCCCGTAGCCAACAAGTTCTTCAATTGTCATGTCCGCAGGACTTGTGTTCGATTGACACAGCATGCACATGATACGCGATACCTGCTTCGTACTGAGCGATTGCAGCTCTTGCTGCGCAATACAGACACGACCGCTATCGCATGGGATGAGTCGTGAAACGGCTTTGAGTATGGTTGATTTCCCTGATCCGTTGGGCCCGATGATCGAGACCACTTCCCCCTCTTTTACATCTAAAGAGAAGTCATTCACAATCGTTTTTTCCCCATATCGAATGGTTAAGGATTGTACATCAAGCACGGGCTGCCTCCCCCTTTCGCATCAGATACAGGAAGTAAGGTCCCCCAACCATCGCCATCACAATGCCTGAAGGTATTTCTAATGGAGCAAATACAGTGCGTCCGAGCGTATCAGCTACTAGGAGTATGAACGCTCCAAGCACGACACTTAAAGGCAGTATAAAACGATAATTAGAGCCGACTAGCATGCGTGAGATGTGTGGAACGACGAGTCCTACAAACCCGACAAGTCCTACCGTGGAGACAGAGATAGCTGCCAGATAGACTGCGACGAAGGATAGGGTGAACCGGATACGCGTCAGGTTCTGCCCTAAGTTATGCGCAGCCTGTTCTCCTAATCGCAAGATGTTTGCTTGGCGAATACATAAGAAGGCTATCACCCAGCCCACGACTGAATAGGGTACAATCGTCTCCACACTGCCCATTCCCTTACCGGAAAGGCTGCCGTTTAGCCATTGTAGTGCAGCCGGCAGCTTATCACTATAGAGAATAGAGAGAAGTCCAATGACGCCGCCGAAGACAGCATTGACCGCAACACCAGATAGGATAACTCTGATGGGTGCAAAGCCGCTTCTTTTACTCCACGCCCACACATAGACCATAAATGCTGCGAAGGATCCTCCAATAATGGCACCTAACGGGATCAAGTAAGATAGGGATGGAAAAACAAGAATAATGAGCAGTACAGCAACCGCTGCACCACTCGATACGCCTGTCAGCCCAGGATCAGCAAGTGGATTAAGCAGCACAGCCTGGAGCAAAGCGCCAGATGCCGCTAAGTTAGCTCCAATAATTAAAGCAAGAAAAACGCGTGGGATACGGATATCCCATAGAATCGTATGATTGGAGCTATCACCGGATCCGAATACGGTTAGAATCGTATCCATAGGTGAAATACGGACGCTGCCAAAGCCGATAGATAGCAACGTGCCTACGAGAAGCAGAACACACGCAATCCCTATATAAGTGATGTTTCTTTTCTGCTTCTCGACCACGACGGCATTCCCCCGGCTTTATTTATACAGAATTTGCGCTAAATCTTTGAACGCTGCAGGTGCATTAACGATAGATGCGATACCGAATAAGTTGTAATCTAGTGGTTTGAATTTACCGTTCTTGAACGCATTCAACTTCTCCCAAGCGCCGTTCTTCTTCAAGTCCTCTTCTAATTTCTTCGATACTGCCGCAGGATCACCATGGGCTACCAACAAAATCGCATCCGGATTTGCCGTTACGATACTCTCCATGTTCAGTGGAACGTAAGCTTCTTTCAATTTCAGAACATCCGACACCACGTTGGAAGCTCCTAGTTGTTTCACCAAGCTGCCAGTGAACGTATTTTCGTTCATGAACATCAGGGATTCAGCGGATCCGAAGAGGATTAGTACTTTCGGTGCTGTTTTACCTTTACCCAGCTCACGCGCTGCGTTTTCTTCTGTCGTTGTTTTCTCAAGAAGAGCTGTAGCTTTCGCTTCTTGCTTGAACAATCTTCCTAGTACAACTGTAGAAAGTTTGAGCTCATCTAAGGAATCTACAGGAATGTAAGCTGTTGGCAGCTTTGCCGGCTGGAACTTTTTCTCTAGACTATCTTTAAGGGAGGATGGTGAAAGAATGACATCAGGCGTTAGTTTGGCAATTTGCTCTAAATCAGGGGCATGGGAGCTACCGATTTTCGTTACATTCGCATAAGCTGCTGGCATTTTGCTCGTTGTCGTTGGCACACCAACCGGCATAACACCAAGCTCATTGAGAATTTCGGAGATGCCCACGGAGACAGTAATGAGTTTGGAAGGGTTTTGCGTTTTGAACTGCGCGAGAAGCTCAGCAGCTTTCGCTTCATCAATGGCAACCTTCGGTGCTGCTGTTGGTGCCACAGTTGGAGCTTGTGTTGCGGCTGCTTTGGCTGCAGCAGTCGCTGCTGGCGTTGCAGCTGGTTGCGTTGAAGTTCCTTGGCCGCAAGCGACTGTCAACGAGAGTAAAAGTACGGCCATACCTATCTTTATAGATGCCTGTTTCATCATTTTTAAATCCCCCTATGTAATTGATAATGATTTTCATTCTTATTATAGTGATAATGATAATTGTTTTCAATAAGAATTTTTATATCATATTTTCATCTGTGATCTTTCGCTAGATTTCAACATGCAAAAAACCGCGAAGGTGCGATTTCGCTACCCTTCACGGTCTATTTGGGATTCTTATTTTCCTTATTCGAGCTCTGTAAAAAGTGCCGACGACAAATATCGCTCACCTGTATCAGGGAGGATAACGACGATCGTCTTCCCTTTATTCTCAGGTCGTTTCGCCAGTTGAACAGCGGCATAAGCTGCAGCACCTGACGAAATCCCGACGAGCAGCCCTTCGCTTTTGGCTAACTGGCGAGCCGTCTCCATTGCTTTCTCATTGCTCACAGAGAGGATTTCATCGACAATAGCCCGGTTAAAATTATCCGGTACAAAACCAGCACCGATCCCTTGAATCTGGTGCACACCCCGAGTGCCGCCGGACAGCACAGGGGAGTCCGCAGGCTCCACAGCCACAATTTGAACATCAGAATGGCGCTGTTTTAGAATCTCTCCTACCCCAGTAATCGTGCCTCCTGAACCTACACCTGCCACAAAAATATCAACCTGCCCGCCCGTATCTCGCCAAATTTCTTCTGCCGTTGTGGTCCGATGGATTTCAGGGTTAGCTGGATTGCTGAACTGCTGAGGGATGTAGGCACTTGGCAGTTCAGCAGCTAATTCCTTAGCTTTACGAATAGCACCTTGCATACCTTCAGCAGCTGGCGTGAGTACAAGTTCTGCGCCTAGGGCTCTAATGATTTTGCGGCGTTCCTCGCTGAACGAGTCCGGTAATACAATAATCAAGCGGTAGCCTAAAGCAGCCGCTGCAAAAGCGAGACCAATACCCGTATTTCCACTCGTCGGCTCAATAATGACCGTATCTTGATTGATCTTCCCCCTGCGTTCCGCATCCTTCAGCATGCCATAACCGATACGATCTTTCACACTTCCCGCAGGGTTAAAATACTCCAGCTTCGCGATAATTCGCGCTTCAAGTTCTTGTCGTTTATTGAAATTCCAGAGCTCAAGCAGCGGTGTATTCCCGATGAGTTCTGTTAAATTATTATATATGTTAGGCATGTGAGACCTCGCTTTCACGGGTTTGTAATTAAACCTATACGTTTAGTTGGATAAATAAAGTATAACACCTGCTGAAAGGGATATTAAATCAATAATCCTGATGAATGGGTGCGGTATTCTCTTATATTCGGTTCGTAGATTTGATATACTACCAATTAGAGACGAGGAACGTCCTTTTGCCCATATGGCGAGAGGGCGTTTTTTTATTTTAATCAGAATGGGAGGTCGAAGGGCATGGCATTTGATTTAGATCATCAAGCTTTTATGGAGAAGCATACTGCACTTCGTAGCGGTGAAAGAAGAGGACGTCTTCTGCGGGGACATAACTATGCGGAGAAACTTTTTCTTCAGCATGTGTGGTATCCTTTGTTTCAACATTTTGACCATTTGCATCCTGAGTATGAGATCTACGATTGGAATCGAAAATCGCAATTTATCGATTTTGCGTATTTGACTCCTTTCGGTCGTTTTGGGATTGAATGTGATGGTTATCAAAGTCATGTGAAGGACATGGACCGAGAGAAATTTAGCTACTCGTTGAATCGAGAAACTTTCTTGACCGGCATGGGTTGGAAAATGATCCATTTCTCCTTTGACGATATTCAGCATCGTCCTGACGTTTGTCGGATGCTACTGCATATGGTGATCGGCCCACGGATGATTCGGCATGGAGCGACGAGCTTGACTACGCTTTTGGAAAAAGAAGTGCTCAGACTGGTCTGGCAGTTAAGCGGTCGGGTGAGGCCGAAGGATGTCGTCGAACAGTTCGATGTTGATTTCCGAACCGCACGCAAGCGGCTCCAAGCATTAGTGGACAAAGGATATTTAACACCTATAGTCCGAGGATCGAATATTCGCTATTACGAGCTAAAAGATGTTTCGCTGGAACATTTGTAAGGAAAGGTAAGGCCGTGTATCTACGCCATTTTTCTCAGCCAAGCCAATTATAGCTATTCAAGTCACCACGACATTCTAGCCAGTCGACTTCTTCCTAGCTCGTACAGACTCCGGTAACTTCTTCTAGTTTCTTCTAGATTTCTACAAGTCCCTACTAACTCCTACTAAAACCTACTTATCCCTACTCCCCTCCCCGCTCCATTGGATTTATACAGTTAAATGCTATATTTGATAGCTAAATTTGTTGTTTCATTGGATTAATACAATAGTCGGCCCTAAAATCGAGTGATTCTATGCTCTTTTTGAGTATTTGAGTGGATTAATCCATTCAAGGTTGGTTTTTGGAGATCAAAAAAGGGATTCTACTGGATTTATCCAGTGGGGGGGGGCGAGAGAGAGGCTAAGGAAAGCGATCATGTTGGGCTTGCTCGAGAAAGCTACTAGGGAAAGGGGGCTTGTCAGGCTTGAGAGTGAAGGCTGCTAAGGAAAAAGGTTCTTATCGGGCCGCGCGAAAGCAGCTAAGAAAAGGGTGTTGTCGAACTTGCTGAAGAAAGCAGCTAACAGATACTCTAATGTAGGTGGCTAGTTGTAAGTTGGGAAGATCGGCATATTAGGACGACCCTGGCGTGAACATATGGTACACTGATTTGAGATGATGACCATCTTAAATAGAGCGCAAGGAGTACCGATAATGAAACTAGTATCTTGGAATGTTAACGGCTTAAGAGCCTGTGTGAATAAGGGGTTTTTGGATTATTTTAAAGAGGTGGATGCAGATCTCTTCTGCTTGCAGGAAACAAAGCTACAAGAGGGGCAGATTGACCTCGATCTAGGAGAGGGCTATAAGCAATATTGGAACTATGCAGAGAAAAAAGGATATTCCGGCACGGCTGTCTTCTCGAAAGTGGAGCCCCTTTCTGTCCGGTACGGAATTGAAGAAGATTCCGAGCCTGAGGGTCGCATCCTGACACTAGAATTCGAGAACTTCTATCTCGTAACAGTGTATACCCCGAATGCGAAGCGCGATTTATCCAGGCTGCCTTACCGGCTAGAGTGGGAAGATCGCTTTCGCGACTATTTAGCCGGACTTGACGCAGCGAAGCCTGTCTTGGTTTGCGGTGATTTGAATGTGGCCCATAATGAAATAGATTTAAAAAATGCCAAAGGGAACCATAACAACTCCGGATTTACCCTCGAAGAGCGTGGCAAAATGACGGATTTATTAGCAGCAGGCTTCCTCGATACGTTCCGGCACTTGTATCCAGAGAGAACAGATGTGTACTCATGGTGGTCCAATATGCCTGGCGTTCGTGCTCGGAATGTGGGCTGGCGGATTGACTATTTCCTCGCATCTGTTCGATTAGCACCTCAGATTACTGAGGCATCTATTGCCTGTGATATTCTAGGGAGCGATCATTGTCCTGTGGTTTTGGAGTTGGATTTAGCCTAGAGAGTTGGCTGATCTAATCCCCGACTTAAGGAGGAGCACACGTTCCGACCTTGGTCGCTTCTGGGAATAACCTCCTAAGTGGTAAGATCGAATTAACAAGAATTCGATGTGCTGCGAGGGATGCAAAGTGAAGAGAAACCGAAGAAGAAGAAGACGGAATTGGGTGTTTGGCATTCTAGCTTTTCTAGCCGTTGGGATCGCGGCTTATGCCTTGTTACTGTATGGCAACCCAGACGATATCAAAGATCAAGGCTTCGTTACCCAAAAAGGTAACATGCCTGATCTCTGGTATACCGTGCTATGGTTCCACGCGGTTTCTGGTGGTATTGCGCTCGGCATTGGTTGGCTGCAATTCATGAAGAGAATTCGACTCCAAACACCGAGTGTCCATCGCGCGATTGGCTATGCCTATGCAACGTTGATTACAGTAGCAGGTTCGACAGGTCTCTACATGGCTTATTACACTAGCGGTGGCTTGAGTGCTCAGCTTGGCTTCGGAGCCCTATCTCTCATGTGGTTGTACACACTTTACCAAAGCCTAAGGAGCATCATTGCTGATCGCAACCCACGCGCGCACGGTCAATGGATGTTACGCAATTACGCGTTGTCCTGCGCAGCGATCTCGCTTCGTATCATGATACCGTTAGCCGCTGTATTCTGGGGTCTTACGGATACGAATGATACCTTCGGCGTCATTGCTTGGATTTGTTGGCTGCCAAATTTACTCATCGCGGAAATGATCATTCGCGCTGGGATTCGCAAGTATAATAGGAGTAAAGGAGTGATGTTGTTATAAAAGTAAAAATGAGCCACGATACTCTTCCGCTTATAGAAGACACGGCACTTATAACAGCCTGTTTTCAACCGCTCATCCTCGCCTATAAAGAAATTCAAACCCGAGGCGAAGATTTCACCTCTGGGCTATTTCAAGAGCTTACGCCAGGCCAACAAGCCCTGTTTGCTTTCTGGACCTATTATACCCATGCCATCAAATCACAGGCTGATTTCTATTGGTGGAGTGCCTACTTCCTAGCTCAGCCGGCAAAATGGGCAGGTGTTCAAAGCGCGCTGCGCTTTTTCGAAGACAGCTGCACGTTGCCTCTTGTCGAGCGCATGGAGACGCTCCTGAAACAAAGAAATCACCCGAGGAATATCACGAATTTTGATATTTCTGCAAGTGATCTCGACCATGATTCGGATCTGTTATCAGAGGTCAGTCCGTTGTATGCGGCCTTACTAGAAGCTTCGGAGATCACTCAGCAAGGTATCGCAACCTACATCCGAAGCCATTCTGATGCGTTTGTAGCCTTAAGTTGATTCAGGATTAACCGCAAAAAGCGAATGAATATTCCCATCCGGATCAGCAAAAAAGGCTGTTACGTGTCCCCATGACTTTGCTTTTGGCTCCATAATCGCAGTAGCCCCTTTCGAAACATACTCCCGATATAGTGCTCCCACTTCTTCTGGTGAGTCACATTGAAAATTGAACTCGTAGGCTTGCCCTCTGCGCTCTTCCAGAAATGAAGGATGATCATTCGTATTATCGGCCATAAGCGGAGTCGAGCAGATCGCTAAACGGACGCCGTTATTTTCAAATTCAACATACGCCGCTTCTTCCACCACAATTCGAAAGCCAAGCACATCATGATAAAAACGAGCTAGTCGTGCAACATCTGTCGATAACATGGTGATACCTTCTAATTGAATTTTCATATTGCGTGCCCACCGTCCCTCATCTATTTCCTAAAATTGTATCACGCACATATAGATGGGATCAAGTGTTCCTATTCAATAAATCCTACTCAGCCAACAATCCCTTAATAACTGTCCGCATCTGATCTTCCGTTAATGTGCCTACTCGGTTGTAGGCAACTCTTCCCTGCTTATCTACAAAAATAGAAACCGGAATGGATCGAAGTTTGTAGGCTTGTGTGACCTTTTTATCAGGATCGAGCAACACACGGAAGGAATACGGATGTTCTTTCAGATAATCGCTTACCTTTTCATGACTTTCTCCGACATCAATAGCCAGCATGACGATATTGTCATCTTTGTAATCGTGATAGACCTTCTCCATGTCCGGCATTTCCTTGATACACCATTTGCACCAAGTCGCCCAGAAGTTGATATACACGTTCTTGCCTTTCAGATTGCTTAAGGTTACCCGCTGCCCATGTAAATCCGTTACGGTGAAATCAATCGCATTCTCCCGCTCCTGAGCATCGAGTAATAGCGTATTGGGCGCTGTTGCCCCCTCTGTGCTCTCCGTATTTGCATCCACCATCTGCAAGCTGGAAGTTTGCACCACCGCCTCTTCACTAATGCTATATGCGCTGGTTAAAAAGGAAAGGGATTGATTAATCGTCTCCATCCGATTCGTGAAAACAAGAACGCCCATAAAGATCATAATGATGCCGCTGATAACGGAGAAAATGGGCAAGTACTTGGAAACCTTTTTCAACAATCGGGATAAATGTTCCACTAAAAAGGCCGAAAGCACAAAAGGCACCGCCATACCTAGTGAATAGGCTGTGAGCAGTAGGACTCCCTTTTGGATGGTTTCCATGCTGCCCGCATAGATGAGAATCGTAGAGAGCATCGGACCGATACACGGTGTCCATCCGATAGCGAAGGCCATCCCTACCAGGAACGGACCGGTTTTTTTCACAGATGGGCCGCTAGTTAAGAACCTTTTTTCGGAATACAACCATTTAATCTTAAATATCCCTGTCATATGTAGCCCAAAAAGGATGATAACCACGCCGCCAATCTGCCTGAAAATCGATAAATTGGACGTAAATAATTTGCTGATCGAGCTTACGGAAATACCTAAACCTATAAACACGAGGGAGAATCCCAATATAAAGAATAAGGATTTATAGACAACATGACTCTTCCCTTTATTTGTAACCATATCAGGTATAGAAGAGCCTACAATATAGCTGAAATACACAGGAATGAGCGGAAGAACACATGGGGATATGAATGAAAGCAGCCCCGCTGAAAATGCCAAGATGAAATCCAAATCGCCTCTCCTCCCCTGTTCGTTTTAACCAAAATGGGCAGCCTTGCGGCTACCCATTTCACCTCTTATTTAAGTAAGTTGTATAACACTTGAGCGGCTTCAGCTCTTGTGGATAGGTTTTGCGGGTTAAGCTTAGCGTTATCCCCTGTTAGGATTCCGCTCTCAACAAGTGATTTGAACGCTTCTTGTGCGAATCCTGCGATTTGGCCCGCATCCGAGAAACTAGACAATGTAGCTGCCCCATTCCCTTTTGGAAGCTTATTCAGTACACCTAACGAGCGATGTAAAAGCGTGAACAGCTCCTCACGAGAGATGCTTTGATTCGGCGCGAATTGGTTGTCGCCAACACCACCTGCGATGTTCAGACGTTTAGCAGCCGCCAAATATGGCGTGTAATACGTGTTACCTGCATCTGCGAAATTGTCTTTCGCGTTCTCTTCCGGCGCTATGCCGTATGCTTTTAATAGAAGCGTAATGAACTGTCCTCTTGTCAGCTTGTCATTCGGACTGAAATGAGTCTCGTCTGTGCCGCCAGCAATCTTATTGGCTGCTAGGAAGTTAATCGCTTGATGGTGCCACGCTGACTCTGGCACATCTACAAAGGCAGATTTCGTGTAAGTAATAGCAACATCCGTTGCTGGACTTGGGTTATACCCATATTTGGCTGCATATCTAACTTGATATTTACCGGTGGATAATCCTGTCGTTTCTGTGGCTTTGGCTGCTGTGTATTTGGTTGTTCCCGCAAGTTTATATTCCAACTGCGCAGTTGTGCCTGTTATTTTTCCATCAAGACTCAACGAAGTCGTTGCTGCTGCAGTGCCAAGACCTGTAGGTGCTGCTGCTTGTTCCAAATTCAAGTCAATGATCGTGGATGGACTTGGCTTGAAGCCAGCTTTAGCTGCAGTCCTCACGTAATAAGTACCTTGCGTAAGTCCTGTAAGGGACGTACCCGTTACTGGTGCATAAGCTTTGTCTTCTGCACGTTTGTACTCAAGAGCTGTAGACGTACCGCTGATTTGGCCATCTTTGCTCGTATCTGACTTCGGAGCTTTTCCTGTCAGTCCTGTTGGAGCTGCTTGATCAGCTGCACCTTGCAGTTCTGAGAAGGCACGATCTAGCGCCTCAATGTAGTTGTTGTAATTGACACCTTTTTTACCATTCAGTTCATAGTCAGGTTGAATATCTTTCCATGTATACATTAACTCAACATGATCAAGAATTGGGGCTGGTTTGCCTTGCGCATCTTTATGATCCTTATTGTAAATAAAGAAGTAAGGCACTTGCAGCTTGTTAGCTACATGATCAACGCCATTCGCGTCCTTGTAGCTGACGTTATTGCTTGCTTTTGCATAAAGAGTTTCGATATTCGTTAAGTAGGTATTAACCAGATCTACGTAACGATCGGAAAATAAAGCACCCGTTGCACGGATTTGAAGGAAATTGCTGCTATCCGTTCCTACAGGCACATCTGGCGTACCGCCAATGCCTCCGTCCAGCTTCGTATCCCAGTTATACACTTTGGTTACATTGTATTTCTTCGCATATTCATTGACATACTTCGCAACTGCCCGTGTATTAGGGCACCAAGAGCATCCGAATAGGAAAACATAGTTCCCTTCGCTTTTCAACACTCCATTAAGCTCGTCATAGGTTACTGGATCAAGCACGATGTCTTTATCTGCTTCACCAAAAATCGTTTCTCCAGCGAATTCGTTATAAGAGGAGGCAATATAGTTGTTGTTATTTTGATCGGCTTGCAAGCCAGCTTTGAGATTAGCTGGAACAGCATCAAATGCCGCGCTAACTTTGGCTTTATACGCATCCACTTTGGCTTTATCCACAACACCATTGGTTAAAAGTGCGTCAATTCCCTCTACCGAAGAAATGATCGGTGCGTTGGCAGCGCCATTTTTGTTATTTTTGTTGTACACGAACAAGTACGGGGTTTGAATCTTTTGAGCTGTACCTGTCAGGGTTTTGGTAACGAGGTTAGGCGCTTTGCCTGACGTCACATCATTGCTGTAAGTGACACTTTCCGAACCCTCGATTTGTGTGCTGAGATTCGTTAAATACTTATTAACCAGATCGACATAACGTCTCGAGATTGGATTGTTGGCGGAGTCTGCGATATCTGTAGCAGGGTTTGCACCATCTAACCGCGTATCAAAGTTATAGACGGACTTGATTCCCTTCGCTTGTGCCACCTCGTTTATGTATCCAACAACAGCTTGTGTATCTTTACTCCAGGCACCACCGAATAGGAATACATAAGTTCCTTCGGAGTCTAGCAAATAATCAAGTTCATGATAGGTTGTTGTTTTAAAAACGTTCTTATCGTCAACGAGATTATCATATTTTTGATTGAAATAACTTGTATAAGTGCTGTTGAGTGGTGCTGATGGCGTTGATGATGCTGCGGCACTTGCTTGGTTCGTATGTAAAAAAGGTAAAACTAGCGTAGCAGCCAGAAGCAGCGTTAAGGCTTTATTCGTAGTCGATGATTTAGTCATGGTATTCTCCTCTGTGTTAGTTTCGTTAGTGTATGGCTCCGATTAGCAACCCTCTTCTTCGATGTCGCAGTTCTCTTCATCTTGGGCAGCAGGCGCAGGAGTTGCAGCCGCTTTAGCAGGCGCCGGTGTAGCTGCTGGCTTCACTTGAGCAGGCTGTGGAGTCTCAGCCACGGCAGCTTTAGGCTCTTCTTTCTTCACAGGTTCAGCCGTTGGTTTAGGCTCTTCCGCTTTTGTGGCGACTTCTGCTTTTTTCGTTTCAGTCGCTGTGGATACGGCTGCTGTTTTTACTTCAGGCGCTTTCGTATTCACGGCAGTAGTTGCCGCAGTGTTTGTTGTAGGTGCAGTTGTGGCTGCCGGTGTTGCAGCAGCAGCTTGCGTCTGTGTCGCTTCCACAGCTGGTGTTGCGGCTGCTTGCGGCTTAGCTTCAGCAACTGCGGCTACCGCAGCTTGAGACGGGATCTCCACTTTCGGTGTTGCCGAAGGAGCTTGTGTTGTTGTCACAACAGCCGTTGTTCCATTATTATCTGTGCTCTTCGAAGCGGATACGGTGACCGCATAGATGACAATAAGTACAGCAATCGCTGCGAGTATTGCCAATAATTTAAATTTTGATAGTCCAATGTTAGCCATGTTTGAACATCCCTCTCCTTCTTAGGTTTAATGAGTAAAGTTGCCATCATGCCGAATTGCCTCTTGGCTGTCATCCTCCTTCTGGTTGTTGAGAAGATAAAAAAAAGAGACACAACAAAGAGCGATTACATCTGCTCCCGTTGAATCTCTGGCTGTCCAGTAGATCACATTCGATATTCAGTTGAGATACATACGACATGCGTGAATCTCAATGTAAACATATCTTAAATGGCATTGATAGTTATGTCAATCATTTTTTAATTAATTCCTATCGGTTTTGTTGGAATTAAAGAATTCACCCGTAATTGAGGCTTTTTTGTCTCCCTGTCGACAAACAGAAAGTCAGCATGTCGGTGGTAGAATAACAATGTATATCAGCCGCACTATCACTTCTCATTAGCCAATAACTGGAAAATATCCATCTATTTTGACATAAATCAGCTATTTATTTTGAATAGATGGAAAACGTACAGTTAATTCTTCGCATTCTTCCGTTTTTGACAGCTAGCCTTACAATTAACTACGTTTTTTACAGCTAAGTTGAACAAAAGTGCGTATTCGAGCAAAAATAACTGTATGTTATCCAGCTAATGACTCCAAACTCCAGAGACTGAGGCTCACGCTTTCTAATATGGCAATTCATGCCCCTCCAAGTAAGCTTTCAAATTGTCCAATGACATCGCATACCCTTCTTCGGTCGGCTTCGCCTGCTCTTGGGTCTCATACCCCGTCTCGGTGATCGTTACACGTGTGCCATCGCCTTCCGCCGCGGTGAGAAATGTCGTGATCATCTCATAATCCGGCACACTGAACTCCCAACGCAACGCGAAGCGTTGCTGCAGTTCAACTGCCTCGATGATCGCTCGCAAAGTGACAACCTCCGTCCCTTCGTGGTACTCATTCGGTACATGGTGAAAGTAGACCTCAGCTCCCGGCGAAAGCTCGGCAACGTCCCATGGCGAGCCTGGCGAGTACCACTCCGTTAGTTGCTCGCCTTCCGTCACTGCTTGCCATGCACGCTCCAGCGGAGCTTGAATCCAAATGCTTTGGACGACTGTAAACTGTTCCATACCAACTTTTCCTCCCTATAAATTCTGCTGAGTGACGCCCGTTGCTGGATCAAAGGTCAGCATTTTCGTGCCGATTTTATCAATAAAGAACCGATCGTGGCTAACCGTAATGACTGCACCAGGGAAATGAATCAACGCCTGCTCCATAACTTGAATACTCATGAGATCAAGATGATTCGTCGGCTCATCCAAGATGATGACCGCGGCGCCGGAGAGAAGACACTTCGCAAGCGCGACCCGTGCCTTCTGACCACCGGACAAGTTGCCAATAAACTTGCTGAGGTCCATCTCCGAAAATTGCAGCATGGCGAGGAATTTGTTCACCTTTTTCCGCGGCGCATCTAGTCCAAGGCCGTACGTATTCACCGCATGGCTAACGGTATCCTTAGGATTGAGCTCCTCCCACATCCGGTTAAAATACGCGTAGCTGACGCCTTTTTCCCAGATCACCTCGCCGGACTCCGGCTTCTCCTGTCCCGTAAGCACCTTAATGAGCGTGGATTTCCCGCTTCCGTTAGGGCCTACGACGACTAGGCGGTCTTCCTTTTGAATATCGAAGCTGACGTTCTCAAAAATGGTCCGACCCTCGTAGGTCTGCCCGATATCTTTCACCTCGCACAGCTTGTCCGGAAACCGCAGACGCTCATAAATATCCGTGATCAGCACGTTGACGGGGTGAGGCTCGATCCGTTTCTTGTTATCTGCTAGCTGGCGCGATAGACGGTCCTTGGACATTTTCTTACTGGCACGGCTATCAATAGCCTCCGCCTCCATAAGGAGCAGCTCTTCTTCCCACTCAAATTGGCGGTCGAGCTCCTTTTTGCGCATCTTCTTTTTGCGAATATAATCCGTGTAATTGCCCTCGTACTCTTGAAAACGATAGTTCTCGATTTCGATCACTTGCGTAACCACTTTGTCGATAAATTCCCGATCATGGGAAATCAGTACCATCGCACCTTTGAACCGATACAGCCATTGCTCCAGCCAAGCAATCCCTTCAATATCCAAGTAATTCGTCGGCTCGTCCAGCAGGACCACATCAGGTTGCTCTATGAGCATTTTGGCAAGCGCCGCACGGTTTCTCCAGCCGCCGGACAACTCATCAACAGGTTGATGTCGTGACCGCTCATTAAATCCAAGCTTCGTAAGAACGGTGTTGATTTCAACAGATACGTTCCACCCATCCAAATGCTCCATTTGCTCAAACAGCTCCGCCTGCCGCGTTAACAGCTTATCCATCTCGCCGTCATCTGTGACAGTACCCAGCTTTTCTCCAACTTCCTGCAATTCGCGTTCAATCAGCGCAACCTGCTCGAAGCACATTTCCAACTCTTGCTGCACGGACAAGCTGCCCGTCATTTCCGAGAATTGCGAGAAGTACCCTATTTTAACCTGAGGATCTATCTCAACCTTGCCTGACGTTGGCTCTTCTTTTCCCATGATTAGTCTAAAAACCGTCGATTTTCCGGCACCATTCCGTCCGATCAGTCCGATTCGTTCACCTTGACTCACCTTCCAATAAATATCGCGAAAAATCATCGCGTCCTCATATTTCTTCGTCACGTTCTCCAAACGTATTACACTCATAGCTATCCCCTTTGACCTGCATCATTCATTCTAGGCTGATTATATCACGTTTAGCTTCACGACATTTTTTAATAAATGGTGTATTGTATAATTGACTTCATGTATAGTATAAGTTACATTGTGTATAGATCATTTTACTAATGGTAAAATTAAACATACAGGAGGCACGGAAGAATGTCTTATCAGGAGAAAAAGCATATCGTCTCATTCATGAGCACGCTATTCATTTTTGGTTTCTATTGTTGGTATGTCTTTCAAAAGGTTCAGGACACTAGCATGGATACGACGGAAACCTTTCACTTTTGGGCCGCAGCCATCTTAATCTTAATTCCAATAACCATTGTTGCCAAAATCATCATTACGATCATTTTTAATATTGTCTATCGCCTTACGACCAAAGAAGTGGAACCCTCCTTCACCGATGAACTTGATAAACTCATTGATTTGAAAGCAACTAGAAATTCGCATTATGTCTTTACGCTTGGTTTTCTCTTAGCCATGGTATCGCTGGTGCTAGATATGACGCCTACTACGATGTTTACTATTCTTATCTTCTCCGGTTTCTTCTCCGAAATGGCCGGTGTATCCACACAGCTCTACCTCTATCGGAAAGGAGTTTAAGATGGGCAAAAGTCTGTTCAGCAATCACATACGGAAATTGCGATTTAACCATGATGAAATGACACAACAACAACTGGCAGATAAAGTTGGGGTAACAAGGCAAACGATCGTCGCCCTCGAACAGGGTAAATACTCCCCTTCCTTGGAGTTGGCTTTTCGGATTTCCCGTGTCTTTCAATTAACACTAGAAGATGTTTTCTTTATTGAGGATGAGCAGGTGTGAAAACGATCTTACGATAATCGAGCCAGGAGGGATACGAATGAAAGCCATCGTATGTACCAAGTACGGAGCACCTGAGGTTCTTCTGCTGAGGCAGGTTGATAAGCCAGAACCTAAGGACAATGAAGTGCGCATTAAATTGCACGCGGCCATAGTCACTCCTTCGGATTGTGCTTTTCGCAAGGCTGACCCTTTTATCATCCGATTGATGTATGGTCTGCGCAGGCCCAAACATACGATACTCGGCGTGGAATTCGCTGGTGAAATTGATGCCACGGGTAAAAGCGTCACGTCCTTCCGAGCTGGCGACCGCGTATCTGGCATAAGTCCTACTACTTTCGGTGCCTACGCGGAGTACGTTTGTTTGCCTGAAGCTGGCACACTGGCTAGTCTCCCAGTTAATGCGAGCTTTGAAGAGGCTGCAGGCCTCTGTGACGGTGCCTTAACAGCATTGGTATTCCTCCGTGATACGGCACGGCTTCAGCAGGGACAAAAGATCTTGATCAACGGAGCATCCGGAGCCGTAGGGGCTTACGCCGTACAACTAGCGAAGTATTTCGGAGCAGAGGTGACAGGGGTGTGCAGTTCCACGAATGCAGCATTCGTGAAATCGTTGGGGGCTGATCAGGTTATTGACTATACGCAGGAGGATTTTACAAAAAGCGGTCAGTCGTATGATGTTATTTTCGATGCGATAGGCAAACGTTCATTCACACAATGTAAAGACTCGCTTTCTGCCAAAGGCGTCTATCTCATTACCGTTCCATCACTGGGCATCATGCTTCAGATGTTATGGACATCCAAGCTTAGCAGCAAAAAAGCCAAGTTCACAGCCGCGGGCTTACAGCAAAAGAAAGAGAATCTGGCTTTTCTCGGGAAGCTTTTTGAGGCAGGTCACGTGAAAGCCGTAATTGATAGACGCTATCCACTCGAAATGATGGCTGAAGCTCATAGCTATGTGGATACAGGGCGTAAGAAGGGGAATGTGGTGATTACGTTTGGGGAGCATCCCCTCACTCCAAATTAGCAAACAACTGCTGCGTATACTCCTTAATTACCGCGGACACTTCAACATCCTTCTTCGTAATGCGCCACAGGTAGTTCGGGTATTTTTTATATGTGCCAATCGGTATCGAGACGACCCCGTTCTTGAATTTCTCTGGCATCGTATTCACGATGTAATCCGTCGCAATGGTAATCGCATTGCCGCGGCTAACCATTTGCATGATGGCTTGCGTGTTGTTCGTTGTCAGGGCAATTCGATTGCCTGAATCTCCGGAAATCAATTCCGCTGCAATTCTTTCTATATAAGCATCTTTATAAATAACGAATACTTCATTATGTAACTCGGAGCCAGTTATGGCAGTTAAAAATCGCAGAGGGGATTGTTTATTCACGACAATGACCGCTTCCCCGCGAATCACTGGCTCCCAAGTGAACGAATCGTCCTGACTCTCCCGTGACAAAGAAACGAACCCCATATCCGCTTCCCCTTTCATCACCTGATTCATCACCGCTGTATTATCGCCCTCCAAAAGTTGAACATTAATATGCGGGTAGATCCCCATAAAGGTAATCGTGGTGTCCGTCACTAATGAAACCATGCCAGGTATCGTGGCAATCACAATATTCCCTGTATTGATGGATTTGTATTGGGAGAGCTCATTTCTCATATTTCGCACATTCGTCAGTATGGTACGTGCATATTGCCTAGCTTTAAAGCCATCCTGTGTAAGTGCAATGCCTTTTTTGGAACGAGTAAACAACGTAACTCCTAATTCAATTTCTAGCTGGCTAATGGATTGACTTACGGCTGGAACAGTAATCCCATGCTTCTTGGCCGTTTCTGTGAACGAACCCGACTCCGCCGAATCAATGAAATATTGAAGTTGTATAATATTCAAAAAAACATCATCCTTAACTTTTTGTTTAGTCAAATAAATTAAACTTAAATATATTTTATCATTTGACAGTGGTATTATACAGTAACCATCTCAACCTTGCCGAAACCACTTAGATGAAACTTAGTCTTTCGAATAATTGTTTGGATTAAGGGAACATCATTAACGACGATTATCACTCACAATAAACGACCGCACCGTCTTTCTATGACGATTGTGTTTATTTATTCTATATTGCAAAGGAGAATTACCATTGAAAAAAACCAACATTTTTCAAGTATTCGCAGGTGAATTTCGCCGCTTTATTAAGAACCCCATGATGATCATTACCTTTATCGCTGTCGCATTAGTTCCTATTTTATATAGCGGATTCTTACTGAAGGGCACTTGGGACCCTTACGGCCAATTGGAGAAACTTCCAATCGCTGTGGTCAATATGGATCAGGGCGCTGATTTTGAAGGCGAATCCCGCAATGTGGGCAATGAATTTATCGATGAATTGAAGAAAAACAGCTCATTTGCGTGGGGATTCATGAGTGCAGAGGAAGCCGCACTTGGGATGAGAAATAACCATTATTATGCCACGATTACCGTTCCACCTTCATTTTCAACAGATGCCGCTTCAATAACAAGCTCGACACCGAAGCAGGCAGAGATTATTTTCGAATCCAACAGTTATTACAACTTTGTTGCCGGTCAGATTGGGGAAAGCGCGACGAAGGAATTAAAAAACAAGCTATCTCACACATTGACGGAAGCTTACTCTACAAGCATTCTTTCTGAGTTCGAAACGATTTCAAATGGGCTCAGTGAAGCAGGAAAAGGAGCCTCCGAGCTCCAGGCTGGGGCACAAACCTTAAGTGACGGGATTCATCAAGTCAAATCCAACTTAGTCATCCTAGCAGATGGCACCAAACAATTAGACGACAGTGCTGGTTTACTTCAAAAAGGAGCCACTAGCCTTAGCTCAGGTGCATCGGAAGTTAGCAAAGGCGCCGCTTCTCTGGCGAGCGGAGCCAACCAATTGCAAGACGCAGGCGCTCAGTTAGAGCAAGGCGCTCAGAAAGCAGCAGCAGGCACCTCTTCCTTGGTAACAGGGCTACAAGCCTCTCAAACCGGAGCCGAACAATTGGCTTCTGGGCTTGCCGCCTCTGCCAAAGGCAGCACGCAAGTAGTCGATGGGCTTACATCAGCCGTAAGTGCCAGCAATAAGCTGGAAGACGGCTCCGCACAGGTCGCCTCGGGTCTTGAAGCCTTCGTCGCAGCGCATCCTGATTTGGCTTCGAATGCAACAATGACGAAGCTCATCGCAGCCAGCAAAGAAGTCGCAGAAGGCAACAAAAAGTTGCATGATGCGGAGTCGAAGCTTCTCACAGGCAGCCAGTCAGTGGCATCTGGCACAGAAAAGCTCGTCACTGGCGCTGAGAAGCTCCGTGACAGCCAAAAACAATTAGTTGCTGGAGCAACGCAGCTACAAACGGGTGGGCAGCAGCTTGCAGATGGCCTGCACACCTTTAATGCCAACTTGCCGCAGCTAGCTGCGGGCGCCACCAAGCTGCAAAGCGGCGCGGCGCAAGTCAGCACAGGAGCCGGAGATCTGGCAAGCGGCATGACGCAAATGACAGCAGGCATTCATAAAGTGGCAAGTGGCGCCGCGCAGTTGAATGAGGGTGCGACTGCGCTTGACACAGGTGCACCGAAATTAGTCGATGGCAGCGGCCAGCTAGCGTCGAAATTAAACGATGCCGCGGCGCAGACAGCTGCTGTCAAAGCCGATGACAACACGATCAAAATGCTGGCAGAACCCGTTAAGATTACAGCCAATGACGATCGTAAGGTATCGATCTATGCGAACGGCATTGCCCCTTACTTCATTTCTATGGCGTTATTTGCAGGCTCGCTCGTGTTCACAACGATCTACGCAGCTAGAAGCACGTTCACCCCAGGTGCTCACGGGTTCCGGTTGCTGGTTAGCAAGCTTTTAACCTTTAGTTTGATGAGTATTTTCCAAGCTTTGATTGCAACGACTGTTCTCACTTATGTCTTAGACCTGAAGGTACAGAGCATTCCCTTGTTTTATATCTTTACCTTCGTCGTTGGCCTAACTTTCATGCTGATCATTCAAATGCTCGTCACATGGCTCGATCAACCCGGTCGATTCGTCGTATTGCTGCTGATGATCTTACAGTTAGCTTCAAGTGCGGGGACTTATCCACTAGAGCTATTGCCTGATTGGGCACAAGCTCTGCATCCTTGGCTGCCGATGACTTATGCTATTCAAGGTTTCCGGTACGTCATTTCCAGTGGTCAGTATGCGGAGATGTGGCATCAAGTGGGCTACTTGAGTATCTACTTGGTAGCTGCTTTGATACTAACCAGCGTTTATTTTCTCACTCGAAAAAAGAAAGATAATAACGATGAGGAACAATTGATGCCTGTTACGGTCTAATAAATTAGAAAAGGCTAGAAGCCACCTTCGAGGTGATTTCTAGCCTTTTTTTGTAACCTTTACCGGATATCCTGCTTCATACGAGCCTGTTTCCTAACTAACTTGCTGTTGTTGGCCCGGGGGCTTGCGCACAGCTCTTCTACGTACTGATCAAATATCTCTGCGAGTACTTCATACTGGAACCCAGTCTTCGCACGTTTATAGCCAGCTGCTATTAGGCGATCTCTAAGCGGCTGATCCTTGGACAATTGGAGAACGCTTTCTACAATTTCCGCATGTGAATCTGGATTAACGAGCAGCCCCGTCACCCCGTCAAGCACCGCCTCCAGAGCTCCACCTGACCTTCCAGCTATAACGGGTACTCCTGCCGAGGCTGCTTCCAAGTAGACGATCCCGAAACCTTCGGCATCCCCCTTATCCAGCTCTCGACACACCATAATAAACTGGTCTGCCACGTTATAATATTCGTTCAAACTTTCACTTCCGCTGATACTTCCAATGAAAATAACCGCATCTTCGACGCCATTCACCTGTACAATCTGTTCAAGTCGTGCTCGATCGGGACCATCTCCGATAATGACATATACAGCATTGGGAATCTGCTTCAGTATTTCGGGCATGGCCTCAATGACACGATCCTGTCCCTTCCTAGTGACAAGCCGACCGACAGATAAAATAACGTACTTATCTTCAAGTCCATGACGTCGGATCAGCTCCGCATTGGCAGCTTTTTGATCAAAAACAGCCTCCACACCAGGATGCACAAGACGAATACGTGAAGGATCGACGCCATAATCTTCTACCAGTTTTCTGGTAAATATACTATTCGTCAACACGCCGTCTGCATGAACCAATATTAGCTTCACAATTTGATTTAGGCCGATAAATCGACGAAACATCAGCATATCCATGCCATGCGTGGAAATGACATACCGGCGTTTGCCAAAAATCCGAAACAACAGACCAATGAAACCGATTAGCACATATCCGTAGACCGTAACATCAGGCTCTTCCACCATCATCATTCTCCTCACATGACGAAAAAGTCGCCCCCAGCTCAGAATGTGTGCACGCTCATTACGCATGAATGCTCCACGCACTGTCCGAAAGGATTGTTGACCATCGAAAGCATCGCTGCCCGGATACGCTGGAGCGAGAACTGTAATCTCATGTTTCGTATGCTTAGAAAGGTTATAGTAATAACTTTGCATGCCACCAATTCCAGGAGGGAACACACCAGCAACAAGTACGACTTTTTTACGATTCATAGCTTCTCACCTTTCGAACTAGTCTGTTGGCCACTTGAATGACGGCCCAGAATGTAATTTCAGCCATCACATTCCATAACCGTGCTAGGACCGAAATGTTCAGTGCGGCCTCCGCACCTAGCTTATGTGATAAAAAATAAACCAAGAAGCCCTCCCTAACACCAAGCCCGCCAGGAAGTGGACTTAACAATCCGAGCAGCCAAGAAGTGGCGAACGTACCTGCCGCATAGAATACGCTAATTCGGCCAGCTCCGAAGCTGTTTGACAACATCCAGAAGGCGATCCCCATCACGAAATGGCTACCTAGAAAACAACAAAAATAACTCAAAAATTGATTGCGAGACAAGATGGCTCCTGCGCTGCTATTCGATAGGGTATAGGCAGAATTAGTGAATCGCCGATGCAGCCTTTGGAGCAACTTCCATCGAGAGACGTGAGTGAATACTCGGCCTAACCAAGCTGTGATACTTGAATAATACATATAGGCTGCGCCCGCAATAGCACCAATGAATATGCAAACAGGAATTGACACAACATCTAGGCTAAAAGCAAGTAACAGTGCATACGAAAGCGCCGCGGATACCAAGAGAACGTTTTCGTATAGGATGGCTGCAAACTGTGCACCCAATGATACACCCGCCCTAGTGGCGAGTACGATGCGGCCCGCATAGTTCCAAAAGCCGCCTGGTATGTACTTAGCGAATTGCGAGTTAATAAAAATAAGCAGACCTGATAATAAATCTAGTCTAGTTGGACTGTCCGTTTTTGCTCCAATAGCATTAACAATAAGCACCCAAATGCTCGCTTGCAGTATTAAAAATACGGTGAAAAGGACCATAGACACATAAAAACGATAATCTGCATCCATCAGAAACGTTAGTAAGTCCGCGGGCTCTAGCGCTAAGCTTCTCTTGGCAAAATACAAAATGACTGCCACGAGTAAGGCCTTCAGAAGCACTGGCCACCATCTCCGCAGCATCTTGGCTCCACCGTCCCTTCCTATACGTATGGCGGTCCAATTATTGTATAACGGCATTGTAAAACGTCATGCAGGTAATCATTTTTATTTTGTTAATTTGCTGATAATCATTCTAAGTATGGCTAGCATCCGCCGCAATCAACTCGTACAAGTCATTCACCCGGCAACCGATGGTATCCGCAATGGATATGGCAACTTTCAAGGGCATCATTCTCTTATTTTCCATATAGTCGACTAATCGTTCTGGCTTATAAAGCAATATCCGAGTTAATTCTTCCTTAGCTATTCCGTATTCCGCTAATCGCTCCTGTAACAAGCAGCGTCCAAGTTCAAATTTCATATACGAGTCCCCTTTGTCCAAAAGAATATGACTTCAGCCTAGCCAAGGTTCTCGACTTTTATGCGCAATGAAAAACCCACCGAAAGCTTGCACGAACGTGCGGCCGAAGGTGGGTTTTGATAGAGTTGGATCAAAAAAAATTGAATGAATGTGCCTTTCAGCCAATCACTCTTCGCGATTAACTTTGTCTTTGCTTTTTCCCCGTCTGCCATGCTACATTGTTTCCAAGGAAACTACATGCTGAAGGGGTTGTTCCTATGGGGATTTTAGAAAACTTGGGTAAACGCATTTCACATAAGGCCACCGTCATTCAAAAGCAACAAATTGCTGAGCATACTTTCAGAATTTCACTTCAGCTGCAGCATGCAAAAGGCCTTTCCTATACGCCAGGAGAGTTTCTCCGCGTATTGGTAGGCGCTGATCAATCCGTCAAACTAACCGATATGATCCGAACTTATTCCGTCTGGCGTTACGATACGGCATCACAAGTCATTGAAATAGCGGCTTGCGCATTTTCCTCAGGTTCGGGGGCAAGCTGGGCCAAGCGTCTACAGAAGGGTGACACTGTTCATTTCACAGGACCTAAAGGAAATTTCGTGTATGATGAATCCCCTGATTACTATATCCTTATCGGAGACATCTCCTCATTAGCCCATTTGTATGAAATAAATCGCCAAATCCCTCCACACAAAAAGGTATTTAGCCTCATTTATGCCGATCATAAACAAGATTTTTTCACCGACTTGGATGGAACATCGCCCCTCACCTTCTATGACTTGCCTGCAAACCCCGTACAGTCGTTAAAGGAACAACTAGAACTAATCCTGAAACAAGCACAGGGTAAGGGCATGCTATATGTGGGAGGCGATGGCCGGGTTTGTGTCGAGATGCGTAACTATGTGAAAGTGCATCACCAATGGGAGAATCGTCAAATTAAAGCGAAGCCCTTTTGGATGCCGGGTAAGAAGGGACTTGAATAAAGGCCATTTAAAGCATTAGTTCGATTTTCATAGCCTTAACCGATCAATGGAGCAGTTTCGCCAAGCGTTCCCTCTACTTCGTTCCCTTCCTTCCTCCAGTACTCAATGCCTCCGAGCATCTCTTTCACCCTAAACCCGAGACCGGAGAGTCGAGCTGCTCCTTTGGTTCCACCGTTGCATGCTGGTCCCCAGCAATAAACGACGATTGTTTGTTCTTTTGCGAATGAAGCAGTCGTCTCTTCGTTGATCTGGTTGGAAGGGAGGTTAATCGCACCGGGTATGTGACATTCTCCATATGCTTTGGTGCTGCGAACATCGATGAGCACAAAATCATTAAAGCCATGTTGCATGTCATAACGTACATCCGCAACATCCGTTTCCACGGAAAGCTTATTCATATAATGACGATGAGTAAGCTCCGGTGATGCGGCAGGTATCTCGAGAACGAGTGATTTATTCGTTTGAATGGTCATTTGGGTTGCCTCCAGTGGGTTTGTCGATTTCTTGATGTTAATGTAACACAGGAACCGACACTGGAGTTATCGATAGAAATCGATACAAGACTTCACTCATTTCGATAGTTAGTTAGCGCCATTGAGTATCTCTAGAAAACCAAGATAGGCTTTCGATTTCCATTTTTTCTTGGCGATAATCAATTGTGTATAGAACTTACACTCGGGATGAATAAATGGCATTGCGACGATCTGGCCTTTGCGTAGTTCCTCGGCGACAGCAATTCGCGGCAGCAATGCGATACCAAGCCCGTAGGTTACGCACTGCTTAATCGCTTCGAGATTACCGAATTCGTAGGACAAATTGTAGCTCACTTGATTTCCTTTCAACACTTTCAGGAGCATCGCTCGGTATGTGCAGCCATCCTCGGTCAGGATTAGGGATTCGTTCGCTAGATCTTCCACATGGACTTCGGTTTGCCCAGCTAGTTTATGATCAGGACTTGCAATAATGACTAAAGGTTCTTCTCTTAAAATGGTGCTATCTAGCTCTGGATCTGTAAAAGGCGGATCCAAAATAATGCCAATATCCACAGCGCCTTCTTTAACCGAATCGATAATGAAAGGCTCGTTCCCCGGATGAATAACAATGTTGACGTCCGGATATTCACGTCGATACGCCTGAAGATGGGGTGGGAGATAGAAAGCTGCCAACGTCTCAATCGTTCCAATGGAAAGCGTCCCCTTGGATTGCTTAGATACGACTTCCTTGGATTCTTCGTGTAAGCGATAAATCTCGTTAGCGTATTGCAGGAGCGCTTCTCCGGCCATCGTCAACTTCATCGTCCGTCCGAATCGTTCTAAGAGCACAGCGCCGTAAGATTCCTCCAGTTTCTGGATCTGCGCCGTTATACTGGATTGCGCATAGCCCAGCGTTTCCGCGGCTCGCGTAAAACTTCCATACTTCGCCACTTCGCGAAATGTCCTTAAATACGTCATTTCCACAGGGCTCAACTCCCCCTTTTTCCATTCTAACTTCCCGATAAAGACCGCAGCCGCCGAAGCGACGGAAACAGATACATCCACAAGCCTGCAACAGCAAGTGTCCCTATGCCACCTACGAGCGCGGCCGGAGCTGCGCCGATGAAACCAGCCACGATGCCCGATTCGAACTCTCCCAGCTGATTCGACGTCCCAATGAATAGCGAATTCACGGCGTTAACCCTGCCTCGCATCTCGTCTGGCGTTTGCAGCTGCACAAGGGATGACCTAATCACGACGCTCACGACGTCCGAGGCGCCCACGAGGAATAGAGCGAATAACGATACGATCAGGTTCGTCGAAATGGCGAATAGCATCGTTGCAAGTCCAAAAACAGCGAGTGCCCCGAACAGCTTAAGTCCGACTGACTTTTGCAGTGGAAAATAAGCCAACACGATCGACATCAATAAGGCACCAATTGCCGGTGAGGTTCGCATAAGCCCCAGTCCCACAGGTCCCGTATGCAAAATATCCTGCGCAAAGATAGGCAATAGAGCTGTCGCTCCACCTAATAGAACAGCAAATAGATCAAGAGAAATCGTCCCGAGAATGATCGGTTTGCGATAAATAAAAGTTAACCCCATGAACACAGAACGCATGGTGACAGGCTCGAATTTACGTTCGATAGGCGTCATACGAATCAAGAACGTCAGGATTCCAGCACCGAGCAAGGCAATAGTCGCTGTGCCGTATACGAAAGTGGGCCCTATCGCGAAAAGCAAGCCGCCGAGCGATGGTCCTATAATTTGCGATGTTTGTCCGACTGACGTGCTCCAGGCGATCGCCTGCTGCATGATGGATTTGGGGACCAACTGTGGGAGCAGCGCTGAGGAAGTGGGACCTTCAAAGGCGCGACAAGCACCGAGAATGGCCGCAGCCACTAGAATTTCTTCTCGTCCGAGCCAGTCATTCAGGTTGCCCAACAGCAGCAGCACAGCAATCAAGGCCTCGATGAACTGACAGATGAAGACAATCTTCCGACGGTCGAAGCGGTCCGCCACCTGCCCTACAACGAAGGTAAGCAGCACCATCGGCACAAACTGAGCTAACCCGACGAAGCCCAGACTGAACGCATCGTGGGTCAAGTCATACATTTGCCACCCGATCGCGACAGAAAGCATCTGAAAAGAAGAAGAGGAAAACATGCGCGAAATCCAGAAATAATTGAACGATGGATGACTCAACACAGAATCTTTGGAGGTAAAACGCAATTAACTCACGCCCTTATCGTAGAGTAGTTGAGGTTGGGCTGTCCCATCTCCTAATTGTAAACAGGTTTATTATACGACTAATACGGGCTGTGTTGAAACGTTTAATGTAAAAAAGTCAATTCAGAAAAAGCGCTCTCTCACCATCCGGTGGGAGAACGCTCCTATCAATAATCGTATGTCATCTTCCGTCTACGAGTAATGGAGGTTCTGATGCATTTGTACATATAGAAGGCAAGCAGCGTCATCTCAAGTCCCCAAATCACATAAGTCGACGTTTCACTTACTTCAATTTGCAAATAGTTAAAGTCAGCAAATTGCTTTCTCACAAATTGATCTGCCACCATCTTGGCCACATGATCCACGATCGGCACAAAATCTTTGCCAAACCCCTGCGCCATCATGTAATCCTGAACCTCAAGCTTGAGCATATCTACTTCACTCCAGGAGAAAGCATGCACCCACCTCATAGAACCATCCGTTGATGGGCTGAAGCTAACGACAAAATCGTTCTTATTGCCATTCTTCCATTTATCCTGAAGAGCGTAACCGTATTCCTGCGGCAGATCCGTCCCCAAATTCACAAAAATCAAATTGACTTGTTTCCACGACTTGGTCTCTCCCGGATTCTCTGGGTCAGGCACCGCTTTGTTCAGCTCGGTATTCCACGCCGCCAATGCTTGCAAGGCTTGCAGCCCATTCGGCACAGCGCCTACAATCCTATCGACATGAAGCAGCTCCGATACATGGCTCGGATACCCTGGCAGATCAGGGTAATCTTTTAGATCAATGTCTTCATGTTTAAAAAGACTGTAAGAACCTCGCACCTTATTCACATACAAATGAACGGAAGCTGAAGGCGTCCCCAGCGGAAAATATTTGGCTAATTCGGCTGTCGTATTGGGGGAGCGATCATTAAACCTAGTTCTCCCGTTCATGGACTCGTCCACTTCAAACCATCCGTTGTCCGAGGTTTTAATCTTGTTTTTCGCCTTGTGGTGCTCGTAGTGCCCCGGATTTTGGGTACAGCTCTTGCGGCCGTTAGCATCCGTGGAACATTCTTTCTTGCCTGGAATCCACTCGTCCCACTCTTCTGTGTGCTCCCAGTTCGTCACGCTCCCCGACCAGACCTCTGTATCGACCGTCCTCACATAAAAATCACCGGCTACTACACCAGCAAATAGGGTGGCGGCCAATAGCGATATCAGCACATATCTCCACCATCTGCGCCCCGTCACGAGCTCAGTGGCAAAACCAACAATTAAAACGAGAAAAAACGCTGACCAATACGCCATGTGCTTACCTCAGCTTCACTTCGTTATCTTTGCCTGTTTGATACGCATCGCTCGTACGATCCGAAGTAATAATAAACTTCTCTGCATCCATGGTTTCAAAATGAAAAATAGCGTTCATCAGCACATGCTTCCGAATATGTGTGTTATACTCACGGACTTGATCAGCAATATTCTTTTGATTCCGGTCAAACTCGGTCCGCGCCGAAGAAACTTCATTTTGCAGCTTCGTATACAACGTACTGCTCATTTGAGGGTTCTGCTCTTGTATCACTTGGAAAAGAGCCTGTGTATTCGTGTAACGGCCTGAAATCAGGTCGGTATATACTTTTTTGATATCATCAGCCTGCATGTCAGTGACTTGCGCCATTTCTTTGAACCGTTTCCACATGTTATCGTAGTTGGACTTATTCGCCACATGCTGTGACTTAATTTGCTCATCCAACGCAATGGCTGTCCCCCGTTGTCCCCACACCACGGCTGCCGTGATAATTGCAATTACCACCAATATGCCAATAAAACCAAGACAACCCACGACCAAAATCCCACTCTTATTCCTCATACAATACCCCTCTGCCTATTATTCCCAATCAATTCTATTATTCTAGCACATTGGGGCGACAAGATATCTCAAGATTTTACAAATTTTTGATATGAGGAAATAAAAAATACAGAGCAGCGGTGTTGGTTGGTCCACGCACCACGCTCTGTATGCTTTTCCACTCTTACGATAACTTTTGTTCAACATTAGTCCGTAGTCACAAACCAATCCGCTTTTTGCGTGGCTAACAGCTTTCTCTGACCTTGGAATTCGTCATAAATGCTGAGCGTATACTTTTGTAGAAATTTAGTATTATAAATGAGTCCTGGATCTGGACTTGTTATTTTGAAATTGTCTCTCTTACCAAGACGAATCTTAACATCTTCATCCGCCGTTGAATCTCCATTAATGACATCAAAATCTTTAAAATCAAATTTCTTTTCAAATCGCTTAATTCCGCCGCCATCTTCAAACACAAGCAGTAAGTTATGACCTTCGGTATTAATTTCTGTCATTTTCTCTTTGGTTAACTCGTAGTTAAATTTCAACGTAAATGCACCGTCCGAAATGGACGTTCCTATTTTATCAATCGAGATCGTATAAGGGAACAATTCCACATTTTTAAGTGTTGTAGCTACATCACTCTTCTCGTCTGGCAGCAAGTACGCTACTGGGTTCACATAGGCATCCGCGACAGCTTTCTCGCCTTCTGACAACTTACCTTCTGTCACGGCTTCTCCTAGAAGTAAATTCATATTTGTCGTGGCGTATCCCTTGGGAACCGATGCCCACACATTTAACAGCGCTTTGCCTGTGGGGCTAATTTTGTTCTTCACTTCCGCGACGTTTGCTGGGAAAATCGTACCGTCCGATGAACGGAAATTAGCAACGAATTTAGACACATTCGTGAATCGCTTCTCCAAATTGGTCGCTTCTACCATCGCCGAATACATGATATTCGTTTTGTCTGCATAGGTCGATACGCTTCGAACTCCATACTTAGCTTTACGTCCGATATCATTTGATGTATAGAATTGCCCCATCCCAACCAATGGAATCGCCTGGAGTTCAGCCTGTGTCGAGAATTCCAGCACATCAGTCGCTGCCGCATTGCCTGTGTTTGTACCTGTTCCCGTCGTTTCCCCTTCATTCTCTTGGAGAACTAATTTAATATGTGAAAACTCGTACGTATAAGGTACCTTGCCTGCAACTTGCAGGTTGACACTTGCACCCGCTCCCAACCCAATCACTTTCGCTGTTTGAATAAGCTTTGCATCAATTTTCACTGCGTCATCCAACAAGAAATACCCGGATAATTTCGGGATAGGCAGTGATTCATCTCCGTTATTGCTTAGCGTTAAATCGGCTGTAAGTAAGTCTTGATCCTCCCACGGCAATCTGTGCAAACCGTTCAGCTGCGTCGTATACACACCTGATTTATTGGTGAAGGTATATGCTTTACCAACGGAGCCACCTTCAGGCTGAGAAACAGTTGGCAGCTGGAAATTGGCAACCGCAACATTTAATTTCAAGTCTGCAATCGTCTCAGCAATCGCTAATTGCCAAGCATCTGCAGCAACAGCCACTGGAATCGAACCAGAGAGCTGTATTTCCTTGGTCTCCTTAGGATTAATTTGCAAATCCTTCAATCCTTTGGCTTCCATCGGATACATGAGGCCTTCTGACGTGCGAATTGAGAAGAGGTACGCAGGAATGGTTACGGTATGACTTCCAACATTCTCTAAGCTTACGTACACCGTAGGAACATGATATTTCTCATTCTTGTTGCTTACAAATTTTGTGATTGACGCCTTCACGTTAGTTCCACCAACCGAAATCACAGAGGCAAGATTAGCAGGTGTTACATCTGTATAATCATCGGGAATGGCTAACTCACCTAGAATTCGTTCAAAATCAGTTTGGTTGAAATCCCATTTAATAAATTGCACAACAAGATCTTGTAAGTTCGTACTCGCATCAACCGTTGCATAAAACGTTACATCTGTCGTTGAACCGGGAGCTACCCGGTTCTTATCCTTATCTGCCGGAAGTAATCGCACGGAGAATTGCTTGCCGGATTTGCTTTTTAGACGCGCCCAATAATCAATAAATTGCAGTTCACTGCTGCCCTCGTTATGGATCGTAATCGTAAATGTCGCTAACTTCCCGCTAGCATTCTGTTGAAGATGAATCTGTTGTAACTCAAAATAACTGCTTCCCGTCATGCTTACCTTACCCACATCTAATACAGGGGTGGAGGGGCCGCTATCGGCCCAGACGGGGGTAGTCGCTCCTAGCACAAGCAGCGTAGACAAGACAATAGTCACTAGGCGCTTGTGGTGAATTTTGATGATCATGAGGGATTCTCGTCTCCTTCTATATCCTTCTTATCCTGCTGGAACTGCAATCGCTTGATTCATCATTGGCTGCCCGGGTGCAGTTGGGTTTTCTTTCATTTGTTTGAGCATGGCATCGCCATCCGTTTGCCATTTCTTAAGCGCTTCTCGAGCAGTCATTTTCCCTTGTAGAACATCGCTAAACAGCTTATGACCAATTTCCTGCACTTGATAAATATTAGGATTATTGCGATAAATTTTTGAATTATCTTGTTGTGGAGCCGGTGTTACATTGTAGAAAGCTTCCATGTGAAAATCCAGTCCATCTGTAGGTTTTAAGTATTTGGAGCGTGATACCAACATATTTTGACTACGCGATTTGAGTTTGGCCCAATCATCGCCATTAATGAACTTAATAAATTTCCAGGCATCGTCTGGATTTTGCGATTTGGCGTTGATCCCCATAATGCCATTCATATAAATAGCGCCGCCAACGCCTTTGGCTTCGGGGTGAGAAGGAATCGTTACAACATCCCAATCAATCGGTGTGAAGCCTTTATAATTAGCTGCATTTTTATTGGCGTTCGTGAGTTGTGGAAGTTGACCATAATTGAGAATCGACATGGCCAAGCGACCCGACATAAAAGCATCGTACGCAAAAGGATTATTTTGATCAAACCTCTGATTCATTTGTTTCTGAGGATCAGCTACCGGTGGGAATACATTATCTTTTTGCAACTGTGCCATTTTGGCCCATACTTTCTCCCACTGGTCCGTATCTACCGTCATTTTCTCGCCAGCATCATCAAACATGCTTAATTGCAGAGGGGCTGTATACATTTGCATGCCGTAGAACAAATCCGCACCTTGGGCTTGGGTTGTAAAAGAGAACCCATTGATTCGCTGATCTCCTTCCCCTTTCGCCAACCGTTTGGAAAGATCAAATGTCTCATCCCATGTCATGCCGTCTTTTGGATAATCGACTCCAGCATCTTGGAACATTTTCTTATTATATATAAGTGCAGAAGAGCTGAATGTAGGAGCAAGGGCATAAATCTTGCCACCACCCGCATTTTTCATTCCCTCTATCACAGCTGGAACAATGCCTGCAGTATCAAATTTATCTTTCGTTATACGAGAATCCAATTGTAGTAACAGGTTACTTTCGACAATCTCTGGCAACTGTTCATAACCAAGCATAACCACATCCGGCGGATTATCACTCTGCATCACTTCTTTTAGCTTCTCCATCGGATCTGGCATCTTCTCACCAGGCTGAAGGCCACCGTTCATAAGCTTTTCATCCATCGTCGACATGATTTCCAGCTTAATATTCGGATTAGCAAATTCAAATATTTCAGTGAATTGCTGTGTGAAATATTCATAATTACCACCATACCCCATATTGGTCGCAATCTTCAGCACACGCTCTTGGTTATCGTCCGCTTTCTCCCCCTTCGTACAAGCAACTGCAAGTGGAGCCATTAAAGCTAAAGTTAAGGTTGTCACTATCATTTTTCGTTTCATTTTGATTTTCCTCCGACCGTTTGTGAATGAATTGACGCTTGCTCCTCTTCTGCCGGTAGTGCTCTTGGTGCTTTAATCGTGATGGTCTCGCCATCAAACTCCATCGTAGCTTTCCCGTCAATGTTCAGAGCGGTTAAATACGCTTTGGGAACCTGTAGACGGCCTGCACGATCCAACACGACATATTCCTCATGAGCCTCACCTGTGAGCCCTGTCGAAGTCCCCTCTTGAGCTGAACTCGAAGGATTGCGGGCAATAAACTCCGAACTTGTCATCCCATCTCGAATAGCAACGACACGCCCTACTTTGCCCGCCATGGACATATCGTGGGTAACTATGACAATCGTGACACCTAGTTCCTTATTCAATCGTTGAAAAATGGAAAGAATCATATCCGCTGTCTTCGTATCAACCGATCCCGTTGGTTCATCCGCTAGCAGCAAACGCGGGCGATTGGCTAATGAAATCGCAATGGCCACGCGCTGTTGCTCACCACCCGAAAGCTCTTGTAGTTTATTATTCAAGCGGTGACCAAGACCAACCCATTCCAGCAATTGCTTCGCGTATGCAGGATCGTAGTTCCCACTCAGCATCATGGGCATTTCCACATTTTCAAGCGCAGTCAAGTAAGAAACGAGATTCCGTGCATTATTTTGCCAGATGAAGCCAACTGTATGTCGTTTATAATCAACGAGCTGCTTATCTGTAATCTTCAGCAAATCCCAATCCCCGACTTTCACTGCACCTGCAGAAGGGCGATCAAGCCCCCCTAAAATATTCAGCAACGTAGATTTACCGCTTCCACTATTGCCGATAATCGCCATTAATTCACCGTCGTCAATCTGAATATTAAGTCCTTGCAGCGCGACAACTTCGATCTCATCCGTTTTGTAAATTTTCACTAAGCCTTCGCAAGTTATCATGCTATTTCTCCTCTCCCAGCTTCACTGCCTGGTGAACACGCAATCTTCTGATATGTAAGAACAGCAACATGGCCCCAGTTAGCATCATGAAAGCAACCACGATATATAACTGGTTGGTGTCCTTGGAATCGAACACGACTCGGAATGGCGGCACCTGTGTCTTCACATTCTGGGACGTTTGCAGAAAGGGTAGGAAGAAATAACTCGTTAACTTGCCAATTGCAATACCTAACACAATGGATAATCCAGCTGTGAAACCTTGCTCGAGCAATAGCATCCCTGTGAGTTGCTTACGAGAGAGTCCCATAGCACGAAGGACACCGAATTGTACAACCCTGCTAGATAAGTTAAAGAACCAATACAGCATATAGCCGATTAAAGACACCACGACAGAAACAAGAAAACCTAAGCTAAGAATACCGAACACGCCGCCTCTTGCTGGAAGCTTCTTCTGGACGATGAGCTCGTTGCGAACATCCTTAATCGCAGCAATCTCAATCCCTTTGGCCTGCAATTCTGTAACAATCGGCGTCACTTTCGCATCTGGTATCATCTTGAGCCATACTTCATAGGGTGTCATTGGTGCTTGATCGTAGATGTAGTCTAGATTCGCTATGAAAAATGGTGTTTGATCTGGATATTGAGCTGGCCAATACGGTAATATCCCCACAATTACGAATTCCAAAGGCTGTTGGCCAATCGTAATGGAAAGCAAGTCACCCGCTTTAAGCGCATATTTGCTGGCGTAACTGGAAGAAATGATAATGGCTTGCTCATAGCTGCCTAGTAAATTCAAATATTCGTTCGGATGAGCTGGAAACAAGTCAGGACGGAACCATGCTACTTTAGCGAAATCCGTATTATCGATCCCCATGACCATTCCCTGCCCGGTAGACTTACCGGATACAACCACATTTCCTTTGGTTTGCATGACTCTAGCCGCAGCCTGAACGCCTTCTAAATCGCGGAACACTTGAAATGGCGGCTCTACATATCTGATTTTGGACGGCGTTTCCTCACCAGGCTTCTGACCACCTTGGCCTTGACCTTGACCCTGGCCTTGGTTTTGGCCACCACCCGTACCAGCTCCGCCATTTCCGCCTTGAGCTTCGCCACCATTCCCTCCGGCGTTCGGATTCTGTGGCAAATCATCTGAGAAACCTTCCCACACGGTTTGAATCACAACGTCAGTACCATATTGGTATAAGATTCGCTCCGAAGAGTTCAAATCAATCGTACGTGCAGCGGAAGAATTGTACACGCCAAGGCCAAGCGTAAGAATGAGCAGCAGCATAAGCGGATAATACGCTTTTGCTGAACGTGACAGCTGTACAAGCGTTAAATATAACGGCACGGGAAGGAACTTCCGGCCAAACCAACCGAACAATCGCAGCAACCATGGAAAGATGCGTAGAAAGAAAAGTCCCAACGCGAAGATCGAAAGTGCCGGTACGAAAAACAACAGCGGATGTACCTGTAGTTGATCCGTTGTCATGCCTGTTTGCACGGATAACACTTGACGTTGGTCAAATAAGTAAAAGCCATAACCAACAAGCCCCAACAGGACAATATCAAGGAACCACCGCTGCCATAGTGGCGAACGGTCTGATCTTGCAAGCTGCTGCTTGTAGTTTACGATTGAAGATCTTGCAAAAAGCACAGCTGGAATGACGCTGGCGAGAATGGCAATAAGAACAGCGAGCCCACCGTAGAGCATCGCTTCTGATGTGAAGCTAATTGGAATCGATTTGCGATCCACGAACGTTAGAAAGCCACTGGTGGAACCAATGCTTTTCGCCATGAACCAACCTATGCAGGGTCCAATCAACAGCGCAATCACGCCTAGTAATAATCCTTCTAGGAAGTAGATCCCCACAATTTGCTTCGTGCTGCCCCCACGGCTTCGCAAGATCGCAATCACACCGCGCTGTCGATCTAGCGATTGTCTGGCATTCATCATAATGTAATAGAAAACCATCGCAATCATCGGCGCCGCCAATGTGAATAAGAGAATCTGCATCTGTAAACTTTGTGTTTTGAACTCCGTTAGAATCGGCTTGAAGGAAACATCTACCTTCGTATTCTTAAGCTTCTGGAACAAGTTGATATCTAGTCGTTCCAAACGACTCTCAAGCGGCGATAATTGACTTGTTTGAATGTCTCGCAGATCGAAAGCATAATACCAATTCGCCAGTTGCAGCGGAATTTTCTTCTCCGTCAACAACGTCTTGATGAATGCATCATCGCTAATAATAAGTGCATTGACTAAACCCTCTAACCCTTGGAACCAATACGCGCTCGTTTCGTCCTTCGGTTTGAAGGAACCCACGATCTTCACCTTGAGCAATTGACTGCCGCTTGCACTTGCAACGGAATAATTGAATACATCCCCTACGTGCAAATCGTTTCGGAACAAGGCTTCTTCCATGACTACTGCTTCAATTTGACCATTTTTCATGTCTCCAGAAGCCATTTGGCCATTGGACCATTCGACTTCGTCCTTTAACCCACTTAGTGACGTTAAAGTCATTTGACGACGTTTACTCGGATCGGCTTTGGTCCCTTCAGCAGGGGTTAATTGTGCACCTTTAATTGCATAACTACTTGCATATGTATGTATAGGAAAGCCAATATCTGTAGGAACATCATGTTGGATATACGTCTTGACGCTCTCTAGATCATTCAAATCTGCACGTTCTGTTCCTACTGCTTGATACCGCATGAGCAACGAACCTGCTGGAAGTCCCTCGCTCTTAGCTTCTAAGGATTTGGCTACGACACGCTTCAAAGACCCATTGGCATACATGGGAATGCTGGTAGTGAAAGCCACAGCCAAGACAAGACCAAGCAAGGTGCTGAGCGTTAGCCAGCGGGTATTCCACATTTTTCGAAATAAAAACCGCAGCATCGGCATGGACATTAGCGACCTACTACTTTCTGTCCGGCTGTAAGACCTTTGATGACTTCCACATCCGTTGACGTCTGCTGCCCAATCTCCACGTCCACTTCTTTCTTGTTGCCTTGGGCATCAACCACTTGCACATAATTTCGGCCTGAATAGGAACGAAGTGCCGCTAGAGGGATTGTCGTAGCATTTTCTTTTCTCTGAGTAACAATCGTCACGCTTAGCGGTGTACCGCGGTTCAACCCTTTGGGAAACTCATTCAACTGCACAACCAAATAATTATCAATCGTATCTTGTTCCCCTTGCTGTCCCTGACCAGGGAATCCACCATTATTCGCGTTGTTTCCAGCTTGAGGGTTCGGAAGCTGCTTTACTTTCCCTTTGTGCGTACCAGCTGAATTAATATCCACCTGAACTTCCATGCCAATCGCTACTTTCTTTGCATCGTCTGCACTGATGCTTGCTGCGACAGTTAGTTCGTTCAGATTGGCAATAATAGCGACAGATTCACCTGACTTCACGGTATCACCTTTCTTCGCCGATACGGTGACAATCGTTCCACTGAACGGTGCGAGCAGCTTCGCTTTACCCACTTGTGATTCAAGCTTCGTCAGTTCCTCACGTTTCAGTTCAAAATCAATCTTCGCTTGCTCGATTTGTTCTGGCGACATTTCGTCAGCTTTACGAAGTGTTTCGATCATTGTCAGCTCATCCTTGCGTGTTTGAAGCTTCTTACGCTTCAAATCGCTTTCGATATCCGATACGTCGAGTTCGGCAATCGGCTGTCCCTGTTCGACGGAATCGCCATTTTTCACAAGTATGGCACTTATCCGTTTGGCAGACATATCCTCGGAGAAGAACAATTTCTCTTCTTGCAAAGCCATTAATCGCCCACTCCCTCTCACTTTCGTCTCAAGGGTTTCCGTTTTCACCGTATACTCAGGCTTCTTGGACAGCTTAGGTGGATTAATTGACGGAAGTGCTTCTTCATCCTGTTCCTTAGGCAACAGTGCGCATCCTGAAGCAAGAAGAAGAGTAGAACTTAATACTAATGCTGCTAGTGGTTTCATCGTCCACTTACGTGACGAATCTTCCGTCCACCATTTCATAAACATGATCGGCATCCTCCAAAATTGTAGGGTCGTGTGTCGTCATACAAATCGTAACTTGCTCTGTTGCGATGATGTTGCGAAAAACCGACATAATTTGCGCGCCCATCTGTGAATCCAGCTCGGCAGTCGGTTCATCCGCCAATATGAGCGATGGCCGATGCGCAATCGCTTTGGCGATCGCGACACGCTGCTGTTCACCACCAGAAAGCTCATAGGGACGATGGTGCATCCGTTTCCCGAGACCGACAAGGTCAAGACAATGATGTACCCGCTCTTTCCACTGAGAGCGTGGCGTGCCGGCCATCCGCAGCGCCAACTCAACATTCTCCCAAGCAGATAGCAACGGCATTAACGCATAGGATTGAAATATAAAACCAATTTCCTTACGACGAATCAACGTCCTCTCATCATCGCTGCTATGGTGAAAGGCATGCTCTTGAAACACAATCTCCCCCTTCGTTGGCAGATCCAACCCTCCGATTAAATTGAGCAGCGTTGTCTTCCCCGAACCTGATCGCCCTTTGAGCATGACAAGTTGCAGCGGCCTCAGCTCCATCTCAATCCCTTTCAGAACATCGATTTGCCCACCTCCAACTTGAAATGAGCGATGTACATCGCTTACCGTCAACAAAGGTGTATGGGGCCTAATGATGCGAGTGAAACTGCTACTAGCTAATGGCTCCTCTTCTAAATCAATAGCCTCCAATGTGCTTTTTCTACGAAACCAGCTTGTCATGCAGTTTAATTTCCTTTCATTTCCATATTATTCGTATGATAAAGTAGACGGTGAATGTTGCAAAAAAGTTTCAAGATACTGGTAATTTAAATTGTTCTCATTAACGAATTAATTGGAAAATGCATCCATACAACTAATTACCTATTTTATTACACGCACAAAAAAATGGTTCACCGCCAACTTCTTAGCAGTGAACCATTTTTTGTTGTGTGCTATTCCTCTTCACCCTTGGCAATCGGGTTCTCTTCCCAACTGATCCAGTCGCTCCAGCTTCCGCTGTAGAGCTTCACGTTATCGAAGCCCGCTTCGCTGAGGCCCAGCACATTCGGGCACGCCGTCACGCCGGAGCCGCAATAGACGATGATTTCATCAGCGTCACGCAGTGCGGCAAAATGCTGTTCCTGCTCCGCAGCTGACAACCAAGCGCCGTTCTCGCCGAGAACGCCTTTCCAGAAGAAGTTGCGCGCGCCTGGGATGTGGCCAGCCACCGCATCGATCGGCTCTTCCAAGCCGAGGTAGCGGCGCTCCTCGCGCGAATCCACAAGCACGGTGCCAGGGCGACCGATCTTGTCCTTTACTTCGTCCATGCTCGCTAGCATGGACCGGTGCACCTTCGGTGAGAAGGTGCGCGGGAATACCGCAGGCACTTCAGCCGTGACCGGGTACCCTGCGGATTTCCATGCGGTGTACCCTTGATTTAGCACGTAGACCTCGGAGTGGCCGAGGAATTTCAGCATCCACCACAAGCGCGAAGCCATAGCTCCGCCTTGATCGTCGTAAGCAACGACTGTCTTCGTACCATCGATACCTAGACTCCCGACGAGGATCGAGAACGCACCGAGATCCGGCAACGGATGCCGTCCGCCGTGCGCCATGATAGCGCCCGAAAGGTCCTTTTCCAAATCAACATACACCGCTCCTTCAATATGATCCTGCTCATACTGTTCACGGCCTGATTCAGGCTTACCAAGCGCAAAACGACAATCAGCGATAACGATATTCGCATCCCCCAGCTGCCCAAGCAGCCAACTCTGACTTACGATATTTTCCACGGTTTCTGCCACCTTCCCCAACCTACAGTTAATCTCCCATCCCACTTGTGGGATTCGCGGAGTACGATTGCCAATTGCCTCGATCTCCACCCATTTTATCGTAAAATGCTTGCGCGCGTAAGTTATCTGGAGCTGTTGTCCAGGTTAAATTTGCATAACCGTGTCTGGCTGAGTAACCTTTGCAAGCTGCAAACAGCTTTGCCGCCGCCCCTTGCCCACGTTCAGCTTCAACAACGAACAAATCGTTCATGACAGCAATTTTGGAGGCGCGCAGCGTGCTGAAAGTGAAATATAACGTCGCAAACCCCACCAATGCCCCTTCTTCTGTCTCCGCCACAAATTGAATCCCAATTTTCTGTTCGAGCAGCTCATGGATCAAAGCATTCAGCTTTTCATCCTCAGGTTGTCGATACTGATAAAAATCCACAATATAACCGAGCATTAAAGTTTTGAGCTGGGGTATATCGGACATGACTGCTTCACGAACGTTCACTTGTGTCATCACGGGTGCCCTCCTTAATCTTCATATGATATGGTATAAATAAAAGTGATGTCATTGTAGTCAAATAGAACAATGGCCAATAAATTCGAAAAAATGATAATCGTGCATCACTTTAGTGGTACTTCAAAATAATTGCACTCAAACAGGGCTCCACATACACGCATGCATAGTACCATTTGAAACATCAAATTCGTGCCTATAGAAAGGTTGCCCACAATATGCCTCAACCTATTACCTTAACTTTACCATGGCGCGTGGTTCCATTAACGGAAACAGCATGTCAGGAGCTTTGTACGTGGCGATACCAGGCTCCTTACGCCATTTACAACTGGCCATCCTGGGAAACCATGCTCGATAACCAATCGGAATTCGCTGATCCACAAATTAGGGACTCACAATATCGGGGAGTAGTGGATATAAACGGCACACTAATGGGATTCGTTCAATTCTTCCCGCTCGTTGGCGTCACGCGGCTAGGCCTCGGGCTTCGACCGGATCTTTGCGGACAAGGCGGGGCTAACAACCGCGGACTCGGTACGCAATTTGTTCAGCTGCTCGTAGCCGAAGCCCAACGCCGCTCCCCTGAGCAAGAAATCGACCTCGAGGTACTCGTCTGGAACGAGCGAGCGATACGCGCTTACCAGCGCGCTGGTTTCACGATGACAGACAACTACGAGAAATGGACACCAACTGGCCCCGCAGACTTCCACTGCATGGTCTACACCGGTCCAACCATCCTCTTAGCGCGTTAGCTCGGCATACGTGTGATCAAACTTCGCAGCGGTCCGAAAATCGAGCTCGGTCAAACCGCCAGCACTCCACGAGGTTAGGCGCAGCGTAACCATTTTATAATCAATCGCGATCATCGGATGGTGGTTCATGGCTTCAGAGAGTTGAGCGACTTCATTCACGAAAGCGATCGCTTGCAGAAAAGTAGTAAACCGATACTTCCGTACGATCCACTTGCTCTCCTCCGCTTCAAGGACCCACGTTCCCAAAGCGGCCAATTGCGCATCAATAGTCACTCGCTCTAACTTCACCCTCACCATCCGCTTCGCTCCTTCACTCGAACTCATACGCAACCGCGCCTATATCGCTCTCTCCCGCATACGTGCGAAGAAGCTCCAAGAACGGCTTCCCGTAGTTCCGGTATTTGACCTCACCGACCCCTTTGATGCGCAGCATCGCGGCTTCCGTAGTCGGACAGCTCTCACTCATCTCACGCAGCGTACTATCGGCGAAAATAATATACGGCGGCACCTTCTCACGCGCAGCCATTTCACGACGCAGCAATCGCAGCTGCTCGAACAACGTATTGTCCATCGCAGCAACAGCGCGAACGGGTTGTTTGCGTACCTTTTGATTCACGGGCAACTTCCCCTGTAGCACTTCTGCAGCAGGCTGCATCAACCGAACAACGGGATATTGCCCCTCGGACAACTGCAAGAAACCTTCCGAAATCAGCACATTGATTAACTCGGCGATCTCTTTCTCCGGCAGATTACTCATAATACCATGCGTCGGCAAGCGATCAAAGCGATACTCCATGATCTTCTTCGCTTTAGAGCCCTTGAGCACCGAAGCGACCATCGAGATGCCGAAGCGCTCGTTCATACGACGGATACAGGAAAAAATCTTTTGCGCCTCAACGGTAATATCGACCGTTTCCCGATCGTCCTTGCAGGAGCTGCAGTTCCCGCAGGTGTCTTGAATATTTTGCTCATCAAAATAATGTAAAATAGCATTCCGCAAACAACGCGGCGAATAGCAGTAGTCGATCATGGTTTGGAGCTTCTTATATTCATTCGCTTTGCGCTCGGGCGAAAGCTGATTCTGCTCAATTAGAAATTTCTGCGTCATAATATCCTGCGCACTGAACAACAGAATACACTCACTCGGTTCACCGTCACGCCCTGCACGTCCGGCTTCCTGGTAATAGGCTTCCATATTTTTCGGCATATTGTAGTGAATCACGTACCGCACATTGGATTTATCAATACCCATTCCAAAAGCGTTCGTCGCGATCATCACGCGAATATCATCATAGAGAAACGCCTCCTGCATGTAGGAGCGCTCATCATCCGAAAGCCCGGCATGATACTTGCCAGCGGCGAAACCTTTTTTACGTAACGTTTCGTACAAATCCTCAACATCCTTGCGCGTAGCTGCATAAATAATGCCAGGTTGATGCGTGTGTTCCTTCACGTAATTCTGTATGTAATCCCGCTTATTCTCACCACGAAGAATGGTCAATTCCAAATTATCACGCGAGAAGCCGTTGATGAAAATCCCTGCCCCATCCAAGTCCAACAACCGAGCAATATCCGCTGTCACCTCAGCGGTAGCCGTTGCCGTGAACGCAGCTACAATCGGCCGATTCGGCAGCTGCCGAATGAACGGCGCAATCGAGACGTAGCTTGGTCGGAAATCATGTCCCCACTGCGAGACACAGTGCGCCTCATCAATCGCAACCAGAGGCAGATTCAACGCCGCCATCCGCGCACGAAAACGTTCCGATTCCAAGCGCTCAGGTGCTATGTAAAGCAACTTATACTTCCCCTGCATAGCTCCCTGCATGCGCTGTTCCACTTCTCTAGCTTCCAACGTACTATTAATGAATGTGGCCGAAACTCCGAGCGCTCCAAGCGCATCCACCTGATCCTTCATTAAGGAGATGAGAGGGGAAATGACCAAAGTCACGCCCTCCATCAACATGGCTGGCACTTGGTAGCAGATCGATTTCCCACCGCCTGTTGGCATAATGCCTAAGGTGTCCTTCCCTTCGAGAAGGTTCGAAATAATATTTTTCTGGCCCTCTCGAAACTCGGGATACCCGTAAACCTGTTGCAGAACCTTTCTTGCTCCATCCAACATAGCTTCTTTACACCTTTCTATATCACAGTTCTGCCTGTTTTAGACCAAATAGATGACCGAAACTAACTTTTCGCCATCATGTACCTTGAGCACGTGATTACCAGCATCATGTTTAACTGAACCCGCTCCAACCTGCATCACCGGTGAACTGCCTAGTCCATAGAATATATCGTCAGCCAGCGTACGCAGGCATTCTTCCTGTTCACTCGCATCAAGCTCCTGCCAGTCTTCTGCATTCATCTCCAGCAGCTCGTAAAATCCATTCACCATTTCGATCCCACGTACAAAATCAGTCACAATGTCCTTATATTCACGCCCAAATTTAATACCCACTCGCGCAGTCTCCCTTCAAGAAGCATTTCTTATAGCTTCACTTTATCATATTCTAGGTGAGAATGCAGGGTTAACCCCTTTCGGCACGGATTAAAAATATCACCTTTGGCATAAACTGTGGAAATGGGCAATTTCGGAAAAAATCTGTTACTATGGAAGAAGGAATGCGCCGCTCGGAGGGTAGGAACGATCACATGTTGAAACTTCAAATTCCCAAAAATCGAATGAACTACCTCATTAAGCAAATCCCGCTTCACTTCGACGCCACCCGTCTGGAGCAAGGTTGGGAGTATTATCATAAAGGCCGCGTGACTGAGGTTGATCTCAAAGGGCTTAGTGTCCTGGCCACCGTCGCAGGCAAACAGATCCACACAGCAGAAGTTCATTTAGAAAATTTCGCAGCAAGTACCTGCACTTGCTCCTTTGAGGGCTTCTGTCAGCATATTGGTGCTGCGTTTTTCAGCTTATACGCCACTTATGGCCGTCCAGAGCTAGTACTACAACAGTTAAAACAACAAATCCATACACGGAAGAAACCAGCTCGCGGTGCCGCAGCCTCAGTTATACAAGAACGCAAAGCGGCCGCACAGGCGAATGTGCCTTTGGAAGAGAGTATGCCTAGTGATTGGCATCGTTTTTTTGAGGGGAAATTCCATGGTTTCTCCATTTCTCATCAGCATTCCATCGAAACCTTTTATGAGTCTGCTTTGGAATCGCTGCCGCCTTTTGCAGCGAACTGGCGCGATACGACGCGCGAGCTCTACATGTTCCACATTGTGCTATTCATGATGCGGAAGATTGAACAATTTTATCAAGAAACGAAGAGCTCTTACTTAAGCTACTACCATGAAAATGGGTGCAAAATCGCCGCCAAAAACTGCGAAGATAAACTTGTCGTATTCGTAGAGCAAATCGATGTGAATCGCTCTTTCCTTGCGGAACCGAAAATCTGGCTTTCGACGATGAAGATGGTCGGAGAATCTGCTCTGCAAGGCAAGGATAGCCCTGTAGATTGGCTGTTTGTTTACCGTTTCATCTGGTGGAAGCTAACCGATCAACCTAGCGCACAGAAAGAGGAAGTAACCCGTCTTGATAGCCTTTTGGCCAAGAAGGAACTGCTCCCGAAGAAGAAAGATACGTTGCTTGCGGCTAGGGCTCATTTTGATATTATGCAAGGGCATACCGAGCAAGCTTTCGAACGCCTTGGACAGCTGGCTCATCCGCAGGCCAAGGATTTCTTTCTCTATTTAAATAAATTTGCCAATGATGGACAGTGGGATCAGATGCTGATCTGGCTCCGTTGGCTATTCCCCTCGATTGCGAACGCGAATCACGATGACTTCCGGACTTTTTGCCAATATTGGCTGGATACGACGAAGCACTTGGCGAACGATAGTGAATGGGTACAGGTCATGGAGTCCTTACTCCCTCGTTCTTACTACTATTACACCGCTTATTTATTACAAACGAAGCGATACCGGCAGTGGGTAGATTTGCAACTTGCGAATCGTATTTCGCCCCTAAATCTGTATGGGATGGAGCTTAAAGCGATCGAGGAGCATGACTCCGCGCTGCTGCTTCCCCTCTATCATCAAGCAGCCGAACGGGCTGTTCTGGAGAAAAATAGAGCTTCTTACAAGACAGCAGTCCGTCTTCTTAAGAAGCTGCATAGCATTTATAAACACATCGGCCAGGATGACCGCTGGGAGCACTATATCTACCGCTTAGCGGATAAGTTCTCGCGTTTGCGTGCTTTCCAAGAAGAGCTCAAGAAAGGAAAATGGATTCGATGATCGAAACCAGCGCGCTGACCGTTCACGTTAGTTCCTTACCTAACGGATCATTATTTCTATGGGGTTCCCGTGAAAACGGCGGTATTTGGGATGCTCTTGATTTAAAACATATGCTTTTCGCCTGGCATCGCTCCTCCTTCTTCGGCACCTTCATGGAACCGAGTGAATGGCAAAATCGGGAGGGCATCGAGCTGCAGCCACTGGAGGCGCTCGACTATTTCAGCGAACCGCAGCCGGTTCAGCACTTACAATTAAAATGGCATGCTTCTTGCGCGGATGTCATAGCGCTTGCTCCTGCTATTCGTGAGTCGCTGGCAGCAGGCCGCTTCATGCCGGACTACGAGAAATGGAAGTCCGGCGAGATCGGTTGGAAGCTGCAGCTGCCCGAGGAGCTGCAGCTTTTGGAGACGCCAGCCGTTTCACGCTGGATTCATGCTTTGATCCCGGAGTGGGTCGATGCCGACGGGATCATGAAGGACAATTTACGCAAGCTGGAAGCTGCGTATCCGCTCATGCGCCGCGGCGATGTCAGCGGCGAGGTGTGGCTGGACGAGGAAGACTGGCTCGTCAGCATAGGTTGGCGTCAGGACCGGACGCCGATGCGGACGTGCCTGCAGCTCGTCGAGCCCGACCTGGCGCATGGCGCAGGCTGGCAGCTGCGCGTGCTGCTGCAGGACCGGCTGGCGCCGGAGGTGCTGCGCACCGTGACGACCGTCGGCGAGCCGGTCGCTGGTGAACAGCCACTGCCGGAGGCGTGGCTGCCTGAGCTGGGCCGTGTCGAGCGCGACACGGCGAAGTGGGTGCGCATCCTGCCGTGGCTGGATGCGGGTGAAGGTGTCCTCCGTCAGTCGGTGACGGAGGAGGAGGCTTGGCGCTTCCTCGCAGAGGGAAGCGTCCGACTGGTTGAGGCAGGAACGAGCGTGTTCCTGCCTGCGTGGTGGGATCGCATCCGCAAGATGCGGCCGAAGCTGCGCGCGAAGATCAAATCTTCCGTCGGTTCTGGACGGGAGACGATGTTCGGGCTGACCCAGCTGATGCAGTTCGACTGGAAGCTGGCTGTTGGGGACTTAGAGCTGACGGAGGAAGAATTCCGTCAGTTGCTGGAGGAGAAGCGCAAGCTGATCCAGATTCGCGGCAATTGGATTCAACTCGACCCTAGATTCATGGCGCAGGTCGAGCAGATTATGAAGCAGGTGCACAAAAAGCAGGGACTTTCGTTCCGCGATGTGCTGGAGCTGCATTTTGCCGGTGATGCAGGCGGCTTATTACCTGCTGAGGATGATCCAGATGCTGCGCGTTACCTCGACATGGAAGTCGAGTTGAACGAACAGCTGCGCCACATGATCGACCAGCTGACGCAAACCTCCGCGATCCCGACGATTGAGCCCCCACCTAGCTTTCATGGCTCACTACGCCATTATCAAGTGGACGGCATCTCTTGGCTGTTGTTCTTACGTAGATTTGGCCTTGGCGGCTGCTTAGCTGATGACATGGGTCTTGGAAAAACGATCCAATGGATCACGTATTTGCTCACTGTGAAAGAGACCGAGCTGCCGGATACACCTTCGTTATTGGTTTGCCCGACCTCCGTGTTAGGCAACTGGCAAATGGAGCTGAAACGATTTGCCCCTTCGCTGCGCGTCCATCTTCACTACGGACCACAACGGTTAAAAGGTCCCGCTTTCAGTGAGAAAATCGTCGGCAACTATGATTTGGTTTTGACGTCCTACACGCTTTCCCATCTGGATGAGAGTGAACTTGGCGCTATTGCTTGGAACTCGATCTGCTTGGATGAAGCTCAAAATATCAAGAATGCTTACACAAAACAAGCTACGGCGATTCGCCGATTAAATGGCTTCCATCGCATTGCCTTAACGGGAACTCCAATCGAGAATCGGTTGACGGAGCTGTGGTCTATCTTCGACTTCGCCAATCCAGGCTATCTCGGTACGGTGCGAGAGTTCACTCATCGCTATGTGAACGCCATTGAGAAAACGCGCGATGAAGCGACGATTGGCAAAGTTCAGAAGCTGATCCGTCCGTTTTTGCTGCGGCGCGAAAAGAAGGATCCCGCTATTCAGCTGGATCTGCCGGAGAAAAACGAGTCCAAAACGTTCATCTCACTCACAGCGGAGCAAGGTTCGTTGTACGAAAACTACATCCAAGATATGTTCGATCGTCTGGATAAGCTTAATGCCATGGAGCGGCGCGGCCTCATCCTCGCTGCATTAACGAAGCTCAAGCAGGTATGCAACCACCCTGCTTTGCTGCTTAAAGAAGGGCTCGGCACCCCGTGGAGCGGACGCTCCAACAAGCTAGAGCGCTTGCTCGAAATGGTGCAGGAGCTGCGCCAAGAGGGCGACAAATGCTTGATTTTCACGCAATTTGTCGAGACCGGCAACCTGCTGCAGCATGTGCTTCAGCAGGAGCTTGGCGAAAAAGTGTTGTTCCTGCACGGCGGAACATCGAAGAACGGGCGCGATGAAATGATCGCGCACTTCCAAAACCCTGATGACCAGCCGGTCGACGAGCAGCGAAATGTGTTTATTCTTTCGCTGAAAGCCGGTGGCATCGGGCTCAACCTGACGGCGGCGAATCATGTGTTCCACTACGATCGCTGGTGGAATCCCGCCGTCGAGAACCAAGCGACGGACCGTGCCTTCCGGATCGGCCAGACGCGTCACGTGCAGGTGCACAAGTTCGTGACGCTCGGCACGTTGGAGGAGCGCATCGACGAGATGATCGAGCGCAAGCTCGGCCTCAGCCAGCAGATCGTGGGCTCTGGCGAGAACTGGATCACGGAGCTGTCGACCGACGAGCTGCGCGATCTCTTCTCGCTCCGCCGCGAGTGGGTTGAGGCGTAGTGCCTCGGCTTCAAACACAAAAGAGGTTATCCCAAGCTTCACCTGGGGTAACCTCTTTTGTGCTCCATGCGTATCCTTTTTGTTCTCTCTATGTCGGTGTTCTGTTTATCCTCGTCCAATCCGCCATCACAAACTACATTCCATACCTTTTCTCGCCTATCGTGTCTAACTTCGGCTTTTGAGTAGCTAGCTCTTCAGCATCCTTTGCGCTACCCTCTTACCTTCCTCCATTATGCCATCGTTGACTCCTACGCCAGCTAGGAATTTAACTGTAAAAACTACAGTTATTAACGTCGTCTTTTCATACATTCACTAATTAACTGGAAATAGTACATCTATTTTTCCCATTTTCGATGATTTGGCGTGAAATGGATGAATTTAACTGTAGGTTTTCCAGCTAAACGCATCAAAGCGTCTTATTCGGCAAAATTACCTGTAGTTTTTCCAGCTATCCGTGCGAGTGCCGGTTGTGAGTCAGATTTGCGGTCTGCGGTCTGCGGTCTGCGGTCTGCAGTCTGCAATCAGCTGCTCCACCCTCTGCGCTCCACCATCCCCTGCCCCTCAAATCACCAAATCCAAAAACAAATAATATCCCTCACCGATTGCACAAGAGTAAGTCTGAATCTGTCGCGAGGTATCCAAGTCGGTGTAGGCTTGGGAGAGAATCCCTTGCTTCTGCAGGTTCATCATGAGGATATTGGAGATGAAATAGGGCCGCCAGGTCCAGTTTGCTTGACGATAGCTCTCATCTTTGCTCCACCCTTCATCTGTACGGGCATAGTTAGATGAAGTCTGGTAGCCATCGCCCTGGCATATGTACATGCGGATGCAATTGTCCGTGACGTTGCCTATAATTTGTTCGATCACAGCGTCGGCCTCTTCGGCGTTTGAGATGTGAACGGAAGAATTGATAAGTGCTTCCAGTCTTTGATGAACGCTCAAGAGATGTTGGTATCGTCCAAACTCATCTTGACCGAACGATTTGATTTCTTCCTCCAGCATGGCTTTATATGCATCCGGATGCTGTAGGTCAGGTTCAGCTTTTGAAAACAAAAAGCCCTGCACATATCGTGCTCCTACCTGCAATGCGCTACGCAGTTCTTGCTTCGTTTCGACGCCCTCAACGAGTAATGAGGCACCAATTTGAGCTGAAACGATGGAAAAGGACTGCATGACTGCCTTGTAGCCATCGTGTACGATACTCTTTTTCAAAATATTCAGGTCAACCTTCAAGATCTTCGGCTGCAAGCTCGCAATGCGATCAAAGTTACTAAAACCACTTCCCACATCATCAATGGCGATGGTGCATCCGAATTTACGATAGAGCTCGACAATCCATGTCAGCTCCTGGAGCTTGCCTGTGAATTCCTCCTCCGTAATTTCAATCACAATTCGTGAGGGGTTTATCTGGTATTTTTTCAATAGTTCAATTGTGGGTAAGACACCTGTTCGCTTGTAGGTTCTATAAATCCAAGAAGGCTTTAAGTTGATAAAAAGCTCGCTTTCATCAGAAGAAGCTGCAATTCGTTCTATCGCCTGCTCTCGCAAATATCGATCAATCATCAGGTGCATATCCTCGGAAATATCAGGATCTTGAAAAAAGGGACCTAAGCTCTCCACACCGCTTTCACGAACCCGTCTCCCCAGTGTTTCATATCCAATGATTCGTTGGTTTTGTAAGGAGATAATCGGTTGGAAATAGGGACGTACCTCATGACGCGGCGGAATCTTGATGTTTTTCACCAGCACAGTGCGCCTCCTTCTTAGAAAATTTTTATGTTATACGACTTAACATCCGTTCACTTGTTGACTCATATTTTAAACGACATTATCACTTTCCGCAATCTCTTATGGGAGAAAACATGACATAAGCGTTTTTTAAAGGAATTTGTTGAGGTTTGTCGAATTTCTATGGGATATTTCATTCTAATTAGAAGCTAGGTGAGCGATGGATATGAAAACCTTCACGAGATCACGTATCTCCATGTTATATGTCATTTTAATTGTTGTTTTGCTTGCTTTCGTCAGTGTGTACAACTACTTGGCTTCTCGAAATATGGAGAAAGAAAACAATGCGATCGTGAATCAGGCTATTCCGATTCTAACGACAGCCAATAGTTTATTGACCAGCTTAATTAATCAGGAAACAGGGCTTCGTGGTTACCAATTAGGTGGAAGTGAACAGTTTCTTGAACCTTACACCACAGGAAGAGACCAGGTTGCTATTGATTTAAACACGCTTTCAACCTACGACAAGAAGTATCCGACACTGCAAATCATTATTGATACACAGGCAGTACCTGCCATTACCAATTTGCAAAGATATTATGATACGACCTTAGAATTATTCCGTGCGGGAAAAATTGAAGAGGCAAAAGCTCGTGTCACTGGCGGTAAAACGCTGATGGATCGCTATCGAGTCATTCATACGAGTATCGAAAATAATATCGAACAGATCACCTCAACAGCTTACGAGGCCTCTCAGCAAGCTGGTCAAACCTCCCGTTTGATCACCCTAGTGGGCTTCATAATCGCACTTCTAGCGGGAGGTATGTCCATCATCATCTCCTTGCGTTCCTTCCAAGCGGAGAAAGAGCTTCGCAAGAGCGAAGAAACGTACCGCTATATGGCGGAGAGTCTCGAATCACAGAACGAGGAAATTATTGCCCAACAAGAAGAGCAGCAGGTCACATTGGCCAAGCTCTCGGAACGCGAACGGGATTTGGAACTCATTTCTTCTTATCAAGAAAAACTTACCGGCTATGTGAAGTTGACTGATTTCTTAAAACATACGCTGCCAGCTCTATTAAATTCGTTAGCTCATGATGCAGCGTTGGTCGTCCTCGAGAATCGCTCGGATGATGAAGCTGTCTCTTACGAGGTTATTCATTCCATTGGTTATCCCAAAGGACAGATTCAAGCTTCCCGCAGTGAACTCTTCGGGCCGTCCAGACGTGTATTCGATGAAGGTGTTGCCATTACACATACCCGTGATGTAACAGGCAATGAGCAAGGCATACACAGTGGAGTGCTGCGAGCCATTGATCATTACATTCCACTCACAGATGACAAACAAGAAGTCATTGGTTTTCTTTTGCTAACCAGTTACCAATGCTCACTCTATCAAGATGATAATCAGCGTCTGACCAAAGGTTTAGTACGCCAATTCGGATTAGCCTTCTACGCGCAGCTCGTGAATGATCAGAAGTTGCAACAAGCGGAGAGCTTAGCCATGCTGAATGATCAACTCACAGCAGAGAAGTTGCTATTAGAAGGACAACACGATTTGATTCAAAACATTTTGGAATCCGCCCACGAAGGCATGATGATGTGTGATTCCCAAGGGACGATTCTCTTCTCCAATCACCGGATGAATCAATATTTCGGGCTAGATGAACGTGTCGGTCAGAACTTCGTTGATTGCAGCTTTAACATTGGAGCCCAAAACCCTAGCTTTCATGGGGTAGCAGCTTCGATAGAGGCTTTGATTGACCGCTCGTTATCTCATTTGACACAACGTTTTAGTTTCCAGAGTGGCGAGCAGCTGCAACATGCAGAGCTCTACGCTACGGTTGTTAGCGAAGGAACGGAGCAGCAAGGCTATCTATTCGTATTCCGTGACCGTACGGAAGAAGAGCGCGTTGATGAAATGAAAAATGAATTTATCTCCATTGTTTCACACGAACTTCGAACTCCACTGGCCAGCGTGCTTGGATTTATCGAAATTTTATTGCATCGTGATCTTCCAAAAGAGAAGCAAAAGCGTTACATGGAAACTATTTATAACGAAGCACAGCGCTTGTCGAATTTAATTAATGATTTCTTGGATCTGCAGCGGATGGAGTCCGGTCGTCAATCCTACAACTTCGCACCGATTCATTTGCAATCTATCGTCAGTGAAATTGCAGAGCAATGGCAGGATAAGCAGCTTCATCAAATTGTCCTTCATCAACAAGAGCCAGAGCTGTGGGTACGAGCAGATGTTGATCGTATTCGCCAAGTGTTCGATAACCTCATTAGCAATGCGATTAAGTACTCACCGGCAGCTGATCATATCGACATTTATCTAACAGCACACGAAGGTAAAATTACGATCGCTATTCAAGATTATGGATTAGGTATACCTCAGGAAGCCAATGAGCATATGTTCTCTAAATTTTTCCGGGTCGATAACTCTGACCGCCGCCAGATTGGCGGCACTGGCCTTGGACTGGCCATCGTGAAGGAAATTGTAGAGGGCCACAATGGACATATCTCCTATACGTCTGAAATGGGCCATGGCACCACATTCCGAATTGAGCTGGATCAATATGAAATTTCTGGCCTAGACGGGAAAATCGTTATTTTCGAAGACGATGATAATTTGGCCAAATTAATTCAAGTCGCCTTGCATAAATTGAACCTGCCTTCCGTCCAGCTGCGTTCAGCTGAAGAAGGGATGATTGCGCTGCGGCGCTGTGAGGGCGAAGGCCCGATTTTGTTCATCGTAGATATTCACCTGGAAGGCGAGAAAACGGGCTGGGATTTCATCGCAGATTTGTACAAGCACCCGTTGCACGCGCAAACGCCTGTTATTGTTTCAACAGCGCTTGATCCGCCTCATGACTATCATGAAAAAGAGATTGAGAAATACCTAAAAAAACCGTTCACGATGGAACGACTCGTTCAGGTAGCAAAACGCTTGCTCGACAATAAGAGCAGCTTAGCTTATGTTTTTCCTTTTCAAGACAAAGAAACGCTCTCCACTACCTTAGAACGCAACGGCATTAATGTACTCAAAATGGAAGAGAATCATGACATGATTGAAGTTGATCTCATTAGGCCATCGGACAAGTAACTGTTCATTGATCTCTCCTACCTTCCTTAGGTGGGGGAGATTTTATTATTCATGTAAAGATAGAGGGATTTCTATATAGAATCGCTAATATAGTAAAGTAATAGAGGTAAGTGCAGAGAAAGGGTGTGCCCTATGGCAAAGCTTGAATCCGCTTCCAATCCAGTACAAGGACGTAGTGTATGGGCGTTGTTTTTCTCCCTGCCCGTTTTCGCATGGGCGATGTATGATTTTGCAAATACCATTTTTTCTTCCAATATCGTAACTGTGTTTTATCCTTTTTACTTAAAAGAAACTTTAGGCAGCAGCGAGGAAATGAACCAGATTGCAAGTACTTTCATCACATATTCCAATGCGTTGTCCAGCTTATTCTTAGTGCTCTTATCTCCCTTATTCGGTGTCTGGATAGATCGTACCGGCAAAAAGAAAGCCTACCTCGTCCCCTTCACACTAATCGCAATTATCGCAACGCTTCTCATGGGAGCATCGGCCCTATGGGAGACAGATCAAGAATGGCTTGGACTCAATACGTCGATTCTTGGTGTTATTTTATGCTTCATGATCGCTAAGTTTTTCTATAACTCCAGCCTAGTCTTCTATGATTCCATGATCTCCGATCTGGGTAATGAACGTGAAATCCCCTTGATCTCTGGGTTCGGTGTAGCGGTTGGTTATGTAGGTACGCTCGTCGGCCTCATTGCTTTCTTGTTCGTTCATGATAACCACTTCGAGAGTACGTTCATCCCAAGTGCCGTCATGTTTCTCATCTTCTCCCTGCCGATTATGCTTCTCTACAAGGAGAAACATCAAAAGCCTGTGGCTAGCAACAAATCATTGCTTAGCGGCTATCGCGAGATTTGGGCAACGTTCAAGGAAGCTCGAAAATACCAGGCAGCCTTCACATTCATGATCGCCTACTTCTTCTTTAACGATGCCATCGCCACAGCGATTGCGGTTATGGCCATTTATGCCAATACAGTCATGGGCTTCTCCACGGGGCAGTTCATTCTACTCTATCTCGTGTCCACGGTGAGCAGTGTGATTGGTTCCTTCCTTTTCGGGTATGTCACGCGCAGCATTGGACCTAAGAAGGCGGTAACCATCGTCGCTCTTATCCTGATTGTCGCCATCTCCCTCGCCGCCCTTGCGACGAGCCAAAGCATTTTCTGGGTAGCAGGCAGCCTGTATGGCGTCTCCATGGGTGCTATGTGGGTGACGTCCCGCACATTGATTGTGCAGCTAACGCCAGAAGAAAAGCGCGGCCAATTCTTCGGCCTATTCGCCTTCTCAGGGAAAGTGTCCTCCATTGTAGGGCCTGCCTTATACGGATCAATTACTTGGGCTTTGGCATCCACAGGTAACTTAGCAAGCCGTGTGGCTTTGGGCTCCTTGCTCGTTCTCGTTATCATTGGTCTTATCGTTCATATGCGAGTTCCACAGAAATTGCAAAACCCCGCTTAGTTCATGTACAATTACTTCTAACCAGAGGAATCAGACACAGCAAACACTAGAGCATTCAAGGGCTTTAGTGTTTTTTTTGCAAACATCCAAGGTGCCCGCACTACACAACCTAGTCAGACACAACTTATCGTACAGGCGTTCTCATCAGAGAGAGGGGATATGGAAATGGCTTTGCGATACAAACGAGTCCTCATTAAACTTAGTGGCGGGGCTGTAGCAGGCAACGACTCATTTGGCTTCGATCCTACACAGCTGGATCATATCGCCAATGAAATTATGACCGTCGTGAATTTGGGCGTTGAAGTGTGTCTTGTGATTGGCGGGGGCAATATTTTCCGCGGTAATATGGGTGAAAGCTGGGGCATCGAGAAGGCCGAAGCAGATAACATCGGCACACTGGCGACCGTCATCAACAGCTTGATGCTGCGCGGTGTATTAAAAGCGAAGACAGACGCCGAAGTTCGCGTCATGACTGCTATTCCGATTGCTTCCGTAGCGGAGCCCTTCATTCGATTACGAGCCATTCACCACTTGGAAAAAGGGTACATCGTCATTTTTGCCGGCGGGAATGGGCAGCCTTACGTTACGACGGATTACCCGTCAGTGCAGCGTGCCATTGAAGTGAATTGCGATGCCATTCTTGTGGCTAAACAAGGCGTCGACGGCGTCTTCGACAAAGATCCGAAGCACCATCAGGAGGCACTCCAATACAAATCCCTCCATTACAATGATGTCATTCAACATAATCTGAAAGTGATGGATCAATCCGCATTTATTCTAGCGCGGGACTACCATGTTCCGATTCATGTGTTTAATTTCGACAAGCCTGGCTCGATGAAGGATATTTGCGCGGGGCTAAATACGGGCACCATTATTAGCGGCTCTTCCGAACTCATTTATCATTAACAGTTTGGTATCCACTCCCAGAACAAAAAAAGGATAGACAGCAGAGAATTTCTGCTGCGCTATCCTTTTATTTTAACTCAGGAGAAGCACGTAGTAGTCTTGCGCATTTCTCGTTGCGAAACCGCAAGATTCATACAGCCCTAGCGCCTTCTCATTCTCAACCGAAACTTCCAGCTTGATATTCTCCGCCTTATCTCGCTGCTTTAATTCCGTAATCGTCTGGCTCAAAATTTGGCGACCATACCCTTTGCCTCTAACTTCAGGTAACACACAAAAACCATAAATAAACCCACTTACACCCGGCTCCACCATCGCACCAAGTTTGCCAATCGGCTCTTTGTTCTCACCAAGTTCCGCAATCCAGGTACGTTCCTTCTCACCTGTAATCGTCTGATTCACGTAGTCACGCGTGTCGTGCTCCGTCATATCGAAGCCTGACATATTCAGTTTCACCAACAACTCTGTATCTGCACGATCCGCTAAGCGAATGCTGACTTCCGTCTGGTTGGAAGCTGGAGGAACGATTTGCTCTTTCAAATCCATCACATATTCGGAAAAGGAATAGTACGCGCTTAGCTTCGACAGAAAAGCTTTGCCGCTCTTGGATTTGTGTTCATTGATGAAAATAAGCTTCGGAACCCCACGCTTTCTACATTCTTCGATTGCTGTCTGAACGAGACTTCCGTAGATGCCTCTTCGCCGCGCATCCGGATGCACCATCCCGCTGATTTCCACTTCGGTGGCGAGAAAACTGTAGATAGCTAGAAAGCCAATAATCCGGTCATTTTCGTAATACACGAAATCATTAGTCACGCCAACTGGACGGCTGGATAACGTGCTCCAGTTTAGTTTAATTTCGATATCCTCGTGCGCATTGCAAATCTCCCATAAAGCCTTAACTTCCTCCAACTCTTCCGGGGATAAGCCTGCTCTTGCATAGATGCCTTGTTTCATATGTTGTCCTCCATTAATCATCTCATTCATATGGACTTACCTGCTGTCATTATACATGTCTGGGCCCTGCGGTGGTAAGCTAATAAATCATTCTAAAAATATTTTCGTGCAGCAGTGAACGATCTTCACGAGCTGTTCGTACTATCTATGAAACCAGGCAGAGAGGATGTTCAAACACTTGGAAGAGCACGAACTCATTCGTCGAGCCATGGTAGGCGACACCGCGGCTCTGTCTCAGCTACTCCAGCAGCATTATGCATTTGTGTATAAATATCTGGTCAAAATCACACTGAATCCCGCCCAAGCCGAGGATCTCACGCAAGAAACAATGGCCCGATGTATTGAAAAAATAAAGCTCTACAACGGTACTTCGAAGTTCTCGTCCTGGTTAATCACCCTCGCAACTCGGTTGATGATCGATCAAGGGAGACGCCGCCTTTGGGAGCGCAAGTGGCAGGACAAAGAACAGCAGCAGACCTTGCGCCAGCTGCAATGGCAGACAGCCCATCACACGGATGATGCTTGGCCAGAGGTGTTAGATGCTTTAGCTAAAATGTCACGTGAGAGTCGCATTCCGCTCATTCTTAAGCATTACTACGGATACACCTATGAAGAAATTGGCGATATGCTCTCCTTGGCAGAAGGCACCGTGAAATCGAGAGTGCACCATGCACTGAAACAACTACGAAAGGAGTTGAACTAGATGGACGAAGATTCACAAAAACGGCGGAAGCGCGAGACATTGGGCGGGGTACCAAGCAAGGTGCAAGTTGGCAGCAATCAGCCTCGAGCTAGCGAGGACCAAGATGACGAGGATGTCGCTCGACAATTGCGCGACGGACTTCATCTGCTCGATGCTGCCATCCAAGTTCCAACCCCCAGTGCAGCTTGGTTTGACCAGCATATCGCCGCAACGCAAAGCAAGCGGAAATCCAAGCTAATCCGTGATCTAGTCATCCTATGGATCGGCGCCATGTTCTTGTTTTATGTGTTTTATCTGACGGTGACAGCTCAGCCTGTTGCCTTCCTCTCCATCCAAGCTGCGGCGATATTCATTCCGTTAGCTTGGCTTATCTTAAGAAAGCAGGTGGATTCTCATGACAACAACTGACTCCAAATTCGATCAACTTCCCCTCTGGGCATGGATTAGTCTTGCCCTCATTATGCTCATCCAAAGCACATGGCTCTACATGGACTCTCGTAAGCGCGGTGCTCGTCACCCTTGGTTTTGGGGCATTTGGGGCATTATTCAGGCCCCGGTTCCCACCATTGTTTATCTCTTTGCGGTTCGTAAAATTCACCGTAAATAATCTGCACGCATAGAAGCGGTTGCCTCCCTGGCAGCCGCTTTTTTTCATGCCTAACTAGATACAAGTATTGGAAAAAATCAAAATCGTATTGACTTCCTTCTGTCGTGTAGGCTATGATTTGGGTGTTATTTTACTAACTTAGTAAATTAGTAATTTAGTAAATATTATTTCGAAAGGAGTAAGTCCCTTGTTAAAAAATCATTATGTGCGAACCATCCTCCTATCCCGTGTGCTCCTGCAGCTCGGCATTTGGATCCGAAATTTCGCCATTCTCCTCTACATCTCGGACATTACGCACAATAATCCGCAGTATCTTTCCCTCATTTCTATTGTGGAGACGGCACCTATTTTCATCTTCGCTTTTATTGGCGGCACGTTTGCTGATCGCTGGCAGCCGAAGCGGACCATGGTTTGGAGTGATCTTTTATCCGCTGCAACCGTATTTCTTGTCTTGTTGACCCTGTTATCTGGCTCTTGGTATGCCTTGCTCATCGGGACGTTCATTTCTGCGAGTTTATCGCAATTCTCACAGCCATCTGCCATGAAGCTATACAAAAAGAATGTACCCGCGGAGCACCTCCAAGGTGTTATGGCCATGTCTCAATCTCTCGTTGCGATTTTCATGGTCCTAGGCCCTGTGATCGGTACGTTCATTTATTTAAACTACGGCGTGGAAGCTTCTCTTATCCTCACCGGTGTGATGTTTTTCGGATCTTCTTTCGTCCTTATGTTCCTCCCAAAAGACGAGATTGAAGAAGCCGCTTCAGGAACCACAAACTTCTTGAAAGAGCTGAAAGCCGGACTACACTATCTGTACACCAACCGTGCGCTCAGAACGCTCAGCCTCACTTTCGGAGTTACGGGATTAGCAGCAGGTTTGATTCAACCGCTTGCATTGTTCATCGCTGTGGAGAAGTTAGGATTAAGCAAACAGTCTCTACAATGGTTTTTGATGGCCAACGGGGCGGCTATGCTCATCGGGGGTACAGTCATTATGGGGATTGCGAAAAAGGTGAAACCGAAGTTTTTACTTGCTACTGGTTTACTAGTAAGTGCTGTTTGCACCATAGGTGTCGGAGCCTTTACCCTTGTATCCGTGACACTGATCCTGCAAATCGTAAGTGGATTGTTTTACCCCTGTATTCATGTCGGCATTCAAACCCTAATTATGCGTAACACGGAAGGGCCATTTATGGGGCGAGTGGGCGGTGCGATTACACCGATTTTCATGGGGATGATGCTCGTGGGGATGTCCTTATCCGGTTACTTGAAGGATACAACATCGTTACTAACGGTGTATGTGCTAAGTGGCGCTTTGCTAATGGCAGGCGTTGTGTTGTTAAACCCGCTTCTACGGAGAAATCAACAAACGGCCAAACAGCAAGCTATGTAGCGAAGTGTTGAATGGACTAGGGAGCAAGTTCTAGAACAGCTCATAAAACCATAGCTCCCTTTAAGGGCGAAAGATGATTAAATGGAATTTCTACAGCTAATTTCGCAGATTACGGTTCAATTCTCGAATTAGCTGGATTTTCTCCTGTTAATTCTCTACTTTTTGATGAGGGAAGGTGGAAACAGCGATAAATAGATGGAAGTTATCCAGTTAATCCTTTGTTTTGAGCTAAATGCTAGAAAATAACTGGACGTTTTCCAGTTATTTTCCTGGGTATGCGTTGAGTGTGGGTTAGATGGGATTGCTGCTGGTGTAATGAATTGGTTGGTGGATTAATCGAATTCGTGCTGCGTAGTTAGTCGTTTTGGGATGACATTGCGTGAGTTGCCCCGCATCACTTAGCCTGCTTCCTTAGTGCGTATTCCTCCGGCGTTTGGCCGAGTATTGATTTAAAATCTTTAATAAAATGCGATTGATCATGATATCCGAGGTCCATCGACAGCTTGGCCCAATTATGCGTATCATTGCCATCTGTGATCTCTGCTGCGCTTTGGATACGAGCGATTTTGATTACCCACTTCGGGCTGACTCCGACATACTGGTCGAAGAGGCGCTGCAAGGTGCGAATGTTCATTCGAAAATGCTCACAAATAGCGTCAACCTTGGTAATCTCAGGCTGTTCATACACATAGTCTACAATTTGATTAACCACTATCACTTGCTCATCCTGGGCAGGCAGCTTGGAGCGAATCATATTTTCAACCAGACTAACATTCCGTTCATCATCACTGTGACTGAATACTTTTTCTTCCAAGACACGCGGGTCAGTGTCGAAAACATCGCCAATACACAGTGCATTATTCAACATACTAGACACGTTTTCTTGAACGAAAGGGTAAAAGCCGCCTGGTTTAAATTTCACGCCAAACACACTTCCCTGTCCTTCAAGGCGATGTCCGTACTTCTCTTTCCCAGGACCAAAAATGGCCGATTTCCCCTGCTCTACAACAAGATTCACGCAAGGATTAGGAATAATATGCTGTGTATACGGGTCTTCACCTGCCAAGTCCCACTTCACAACCCAATAATGACGAACGAAATAGGCTACATCCTCATCTGGGGCATAGCGACAAAGCTGAAATTTGTGACCGCCTTGTTGAAAATTAATAATCCCCAAACTAGGCATGGGGGAATTGGGATTGGAATTTGTAGGCATATTAAACACTCCTTGTCGCGTTTTTACAATACATGGGAATATGGCATGCCATATGATAGGTAGGATCATAGATGCGAAGGAGTGTATGGCTTATGGAACTGAGATATGAATTTTATATTGGCGCAAGTACGAAGGAAATCTGGGATATACTCATAACGCCAGAGGGAACTCGGCAAATTTTATTCGGCAGCGTGCTGCATTCCACCTTTGAAATCGGCTCCGACTACTCCTATATTGGCCCCGGTCAAGATGGCGAGGAAACCGTGCATGTGTATGGCAAAATTTTGGCCTATGAACCGGAGAAACTTCTTAGTTGCACCGAACATGCCGGTCCTTCCTATCGGGAGAACCATGCTGATTTCGAATCTCGCATGACGATTAGCTTAGAAACCGTAGGTAATTGCACAAAATTGACGCTCGTCAATGATCAATGGACGCCTAACCACCCTAGCTTTGAAACCACGAAAGCCAGTTGGTGGATGATTCTAAGCAACATCAAAACCCTCGCAGAAACGGGGAAAACGCTAGATTTCGGTTGGTAGACGGAACAACTAGCGGATGCGTATTATTATACAGGATGTGTATAATCTCAAGTCAACCGTACAGGCAAATAAAACAAGGTGTCTCCTGTCCTATGCAGGGAACACCTTGTTTTTAGTGTCTACTGATACAATAACCAACAAATTACAATGGCAACAGCGCCAACGTCTCTTTTCCTTCCAACCCAGCAACCATCGCTTCCCAAGCATGCGGCTTGTTCGCGAGCACTGCATAGTACCGTCTCAGGAACTTCGCCACCAGCGCTGCAGGAATTTCAGCTACCTCTTCGTCGGTTGGTAGGAAGCATAGGTCCAGCTCCTCCACCGCTTCCCCATTGTTCTCCCAAGATGGATGCACATACGTAAAATCAATCCGCTTATAACCAAGGTGCGACAGCACCTCACGTCGAACGTAAGGATCCATCGGCTTAACGCCGCCGAAAGCATGCCCCTCAACCCGGTACGGGTCGTAAATTTCAGCAAACATCCCTTTCATCGGCTTACCTGACTCGGACGCCAAACGTTCCAAATCCTGCCACCGTTTTCTCGCAAGAAACCGCCCGATCCCCAGACCCGCCTCGCCAATAATCGTGAAGTCCGTCATCGCCACTTGGTCATCCTCGTAATAGCGATACTCCGTCGTGCCGACTACCTTGCCATCATGAACGGCCACAAACACGCGAATCCCTGGATCTTCAAGAGGCTCCCTCCACAACGCATATTCGAGCACTTCCTCCGGCGGAAATACCTCTTTCATCAAATCGTGCATCGATCGAAACAACGGATCCTCAATACTCGTTATACGTATGAATTCCATAAGGTCAACTCACTCCTATTTTAATATGTAAAAGGGTTCCGCCACTCCATCAACAACGCATGATTCAGCGATTCCTCATCCTCCAAATAATTCGCAACCACGCCTACTGGCGTCCGGCCGCATCGCAGCAAAAAGGTGATCACAGGGTCCTTCATCGTCCCGGCCATGATAGCCGCCACATAGTCGTCGGCACTCATCGTCTCCGCTACCTTGTGGTAGCCAGGCATCCGCCCGCCTCCAAGCAAACGAGCCAGCCCTAGCTGTACAACAACCTCAAACATCGACTGCATGAGCCATTTGCCAAGGCCGAACTTGCGGTATGCCGGCATGATGCAGACATCCACAATATAGAGTGTGTCACCCTCTGGACAATGTGTGCGGATAAAGCCCTCATCCGTGATCGCCGACCAGCTATGATCAATTGCCCCAGCCATCTGCTCACTATCTACCCGCAAGCCTGTGATCGATCCCACGACCTGATCCGCTACCTCCACGCACAGCGCACCCTCGGGAAACCGAGTCACATGCTCCGTTAGTTGCTCCTTGGTCCACCAAAGCTCCGAGGGAAAAGGTGGCGGAAAACTCAGCTGCTGAACGCGAATCAAGGCATCGAAGTCTGCTACACCGTACGTGCGTATGACCGCCTCTACAGGCGTGTCGCCATCAAACACATAAAGTTGTTTCCTCATCGTCTCATGACCAATCCGTGTATAAATCAGTGCGGCGATCGCGCCAGGTGGTGACGGAGCCTTTTTCCCGAACGAGCGTCAACAACGAGAGATCAAGATCAGCAGTGACAACCATATCACCGTTGATTTCCCCTTCAACAAGAATACCTTTGGGGGGGAACGGCACATCGTTTGGCGTAATGACAGCAGCTTGCCCGAAGTTTGCTCTCATGAAATCAACCGTAGGTAAGGCGCCAACAGTTCCCGTAGAAACCACATAGATTTGATTCTCAATCGTCCGGGCATGACACGTATACCGAACTCGATGGAACCCATGCCGATCATCCGTGCACGAAGGAGCGAATAGGACATCTGCCCCACGAGCTCTAGCCATTCGCACGATCTCTGGGAATTCCACATCATAACAAACCAGAATCGCAATTCTGCCTTTATCTGTATCAAAAACCTGCAGCGAATCCCCAGCGCCCATCCCCCATTCTTTCACTTCCGTTGGGGTAATGTGCAGCTTTTTCTGCTCGCCAATACGACCATCTGGATAGAACAGGAACGCTGTATTGAACAGCTTGTCCCCCTCTGCCGTAATGTGCGTACCACCAATTAAATGCATGCCCGTTTGCTGAGCAAGTCCCTGAAATAAGTCACGATACGCCTCTGTAAAAGAGGGCAGTGCCTCGATTGGCAATGCTTTGCCATTTTCATCTCCAATTGACATCAGCTGTGTGGTGAACAACTCTGGAAAAAGCACAAAATCCGCCTCAAACTCCTGCGCCACCTTCACATAATGCTCAACCTGTGCGGCGAACTCTTCGAAGCTGCTAATTGTATGTAAATGATATTGAACTGCTGATACCCGCATTTTCACTGTACAATCCTCCTTATCCCTTAAATAAAAACACAGACAGTCACCGGATCTTTCGGTTATAGCCGAACCAACACCCGGCCTCTAACCTTGCCTTCCAACACAAGCTGCGCTGCCTCCGCAACCCCATCGAGCCTAACTTCCTTATACACCGTCTGCTCCAGCAGCCGTGGCTTCAGCTCCGTTGCCATCCGCTCCCAGAGCGTCTTTCGCACGGCTGACGGGCAATAGACGGAATCAATGCCAAGCACATTCACACCTCGCAAGATAAAAGGATACACAGTCGCCGCAACATCTGCGCCCCCTGTCAATCCACTCAACGCCACGGAGGCGCCGTATTTCATCCGACTGAGCACATAGGCGAGCGATGCGCCTCCGACAGGATCAACCGCGCCTGCCCAATACTCCTTGCCGATAGGCTTGCTATCAGGCGGCGAGAGCTCCTCGCGCGAGAGTATGCGCGTCGCACCGAGCTCAAGCAAATACGCGTGATCAGCGGACTTCCCTGTGCTCGCCTCCACTTCGTAGCCGAGTGCGGCGAGCATCGAGACGCTGCTGCTGCCCACACCACCCGTTGCCCCGCGCACGAGCACGGGTCCCTCCTCTTTGCGCAGCCCATTCTGCTCCATTCGATGAATGGACAGGGCTGCTGTCAATCCCGCCGTGCCGAGAATCATCGCTTCGCGATGCGTCAGTCCTTGCGGGAGTGGCACGACCCAATCGGCGGGAACGCGCGCATACGCGCTGAATCCGCCGAAATGCCCTGTGCCCAGCTCGTAGCTGGTCACGAGCACCTCATCCCCCTCGCGATAGCGGGGATCAGACGAGGCCACAACCGTACCAGCCAGATCAATGCCTGGCACTATCGGGTACTGGCGAATCACTCGTCCGGTCGGACTGCAAGCCAGTGCATCTTTATAATTAATCCCGGAGTAGGCGACGCGGATCGTAACGTCCCCAGCGGGCAGTTCCTCGATGCGGATCTCTTTCATTTTTAAAGAAAACTGATCCTGTATTCGCTCAACGACCAATGCGCTAAAGCTATCCATGTCCGCTCCTCCTACCTCTTGCTATGACTTCACTTCATTCTATTAGTTTACTAAATTTTGTAACCGCATGCCATTCTCACCTGCATACAGACGCAATCGGATTTACGTGTCAACTCCCTATGACCGCAATCGCGGATGTGTTAACATTAAAACGACAAATTATCCAATTATCCTACAAATGATGGAGTGCGAACCATGGATCCAACGCTAACCATGTTCATTTCAATCGTCGCAACCTCGGGCGTTTTTACAACCTTTTTGTGTTTGTATACGTTTATCAAACGCAAAGAAATACCCGGAGCTTATACTTTCGTCATCTATACGGCTACACAGGCTATTTATATTTTTGCTCACGCATTTGAAATGGCCAGCGATACAATAATTGAGGTAAAAATATGGACGATTTTCGAGTACGTTGGTATCGGGGCTGCGCCCGCCATTGGTTTGCTCATTGTTATGCAATATATCGGCTTAAATCTGACACGCAGAAAAGTAACGGCACTCCTCCTCATTCCGGCCATTACCTTCATTATGGTGATCACCAACGATGCCCATCATTTGTTCTATAAAGATATCTTTTTCCGCGAAAATGCACCTTTCCCCACCACTGATGTTGTCATAGGACAATATTACATTATTCACGGGGCCTATATATTTGGATGTATGCTGGCAGCGGTCGTACTGCTCTTGCGCAGATGGCGTCAAACCAAGAAGGCCTACCGGTTGCAGCTAGCAACCTTAATTATGGGACAGTTCCTGCCGATGACAGGTGCGTTCGTGTACCTGATGGGGCTAACACCGTATGGCATTGACCCTGTGCCCATGATTCTTTGTATAACTTCTGCCATGTACATCTGGTCGATGGTGTCTACAAGAATGTTGACGGTTATTCCGATAGCGAAGGATCGTATTTTTGAAAGTATGCGTGAGGGTGCTGTCGTGCTGGATTCCGCCGATCGGCTTGTTGACATCAATGGCGCGATAAGTTCGATGTTCCCAGGCTTAACGACGGACATGCTTGGATTAACACTGGATGATGCCTGGATTCAGCTGTCAGGGACGCCATTTCCCGTGGAGCGAACGCAAGATGGCACCCAAGAAGAGTTTGTTTGGCGTGATGCTAATGGCAACGAATTCTTCTATCAAACCCGTTCCTCAGTTGTCCTTGGAAGCAGTTCGGAGTCAATTGGGAGTCTGCTGATGCTGATCGATGTCACCGAGCAAAAGCTGCTCCAAGATCAATTAAAGCAGCTTGCCTACTACGATGGCTTGACGAAACTGTTGAATCGCACGGAATTTATCCGTCGCAGTAAGGTTGTATTGGAAAAGGACCAGCTCAGCGAGAGATCGACATGTATCCTGCTTTTTGACATTGATCATTTCAAAATCATCAATGACACCTATGGTCACGACGTTGGTGATATGGCCATTCAGCATGTGGTAGCGATTGCGAAGCGAGTTGAGGCTGAAGTGCCTGGCGCACTTATTGCCCGTTATGGCGGTGAAGAGTTTGTCATCGCCTTGCCTTCCTGCTCGCAAGAACGCGGAGCCCAGGTTGCCGAACGAATTCGCGCACAGCTCTCAGATGAACCAATGCAAGGGAGCTCTAGCGCAATTGCTGTGACAGCGAGCTTCGGATTATCACAAGCGAGCCCTCGCAATGCTACGCTGGAGGCATTGCTGAAGCATGCCGATATGGCTTTGTATCAGGCGAAACGGGCTGGGCGGAATCAGGTTTGTGCATTTCATGAGCATTCAGAGCTTCGAAGTGTGCTTTAACGAAGGATAATCGCATTATGGCAAAAAAGTGAAAAAGGGAGTTCCCCTAGCGGGAACTCCCTTTCTGTTTATCTACGGAAGGACACGCCCCTCCGTCAAAGCGAACTAGCCTGGCTGAATTGGTTGGCATACAAATCATAATAATGCCCGCGACGAGCTATCAGCTCCTCGTGTGTACCGCGCTCCACGATCTCGCCGCCGTGGATGACCAGAATGGCACTCGCTTCGCGAATCGTGCTGAGCCGGTGGGCGATCACGAAGCTCGTTCGCCCTTTCATCAACACACCCATCGCCTGCTGAATGTGCAGCTCGGTGCGCGTGTCGACGGAGCTCGTCGCCTCGTCGAGCACCAGAATCGCGGGGTCGGCGAGTATCGCCCTCGCGATCGTGAGCAGCTGCCTCTGGCCTTGACTCAAGTTGCCGCCCCCAGCGGTCAACTTAGCGTCATAGCCGCTCGGCAGCTTGCGAATGAACCCGTCCGCGTTGGCCAGCTTCGCGGCGGCTTCCACTTCTTCGTCCGTCGCGTCCAAGCGGCCGAATCGGATATTTTCTCGGATCGTATCCGAGAATAGGTACACATCCTGCAGCACGATGCCAAGCTGGCTGCGTAGACTGTCTTTTTGCATATCGCGAATATCCAGCCCATCAATGGTAATTCGGCCCTCATTTATCTCATAGAAGCGAGTCAACAGATTAATGATCGTCGTCTTCCCTGCTCCTGTAGGCCCGACTAAAGCGATCAGATCACCAGGCTCCGCGGTAAAGGAAACCTCTTGAAGCGTAGGCACATCATCGGTGTAAGCAAAGGAAACGTTTTGAAAAACAACTTCACCTTTGACATCCGTTAGCTGTGAAGCGCCCTCGTTCGAATCGTATTCCGTCTCATTATCCATCACTTCAAAAACACGCTCCGCCCCCGCAATACCTGACTGAATCATATTATATTGATTAGCGAGGTCGTTGATCGGACGGCTGAATTGTTTCGAATAATTTAAAAAGCTAATGATGACACCAACCATCGTCCATCCCTTCAGCACCATCCAACCCCCAATAGCAGCCAGTAGAATGAAGCTAAAATGATTGATCATATTCATGCTCGGCCCCATCATACCCGAGAGTTGCTGAGCACCGGTACCAGCAGCGCGGAGCTGCTTGTTAATCACCGCGATTTGATCGACTGCTGCGGCTTCGCGGCGAAATGTTTTTACAACCTTTTGACCCGAAATCGTCTCCTCAATTAAGCCATTCAGTTGACCAAGTCGCTGCTGCTGCTCTTTGAATAAGCGCTGGGTGTGTTTCGTGATTTGCTTCGTTGTAAAAAGAACGATCGGAACCGTAATTAATGCGATTAGCGTAAGCCATATATTCAATATCAACATCATGATCAAAGACCCAACAATCATAATGATACTGGACATAATTTGCGTTAAATTTTGACTGAGCGTGGTCGCAACGTTATCCACATCATTGGTCGTACGGCTCATGAGTTCCCCGTGGGAAGTTTTATCAAAATAGCTAATTGGCAGCTTGTGCAAGTGGCGAAAAAGATCCTGTCTCATTTGCCAGACGGTTCGCTGGGAAACCCCTGCAATCAGATAGGATTGGATCCATGATGCAGCCCCGCTGATGACGTAACAACTGAGTAATAGGAAGCAAATTCCTAACAGCCCATTCCGGTCTCGCGGGATAATATAATCATCAATGGTCCTACCGATTAAATAAGGTCCGAATAGAGCGAGGCCGCTGCCGACAACTGTCAAAATTGCAACGGTAAGCAGTCCAGCACGTTGGAGTCGTAAGTAACCCCACATACGCAGAAGGGTTGCTCCGATGTTTTTCGCGCGTGGTTTTGGCTTATTAGCCATGCAGGGCAGCCTCCTTCCCTTGCTGGGAGTGGTAAATATCTTGGTACAGTGTGCTTGATGCCAGCAGCTCCTCATGTGTTCCGCGCGCTGCGATGCGTCCCTCTTCCAAGACAAGAATCTGATCGGCCTGCAGGACCGAGGAGACACGCTGTGCGATAATGATACGCGTGCTGCCTGCCATCAGCTCTTGCAAGGAACGCTGGATGCGTTTCTCTGTCCCTAAATCAATGGCGCTAGTGCTGTCATCTAGTACAAGCAGCGGCGAGCGTAATAGCAAAGCACGTGCTATCGCGATTCGCTGCTTTTGACCCCCTGAGAGATTGACACCACGCTGTCCCAGCTTGGCTTCATAGCCCTCTGGCAGCTTGCGGATAAAGCTATCCGCTTCAGCTGCTCTAGCGACGGCTTCCATCTCTGCATCTGATGCCTCCGGCTTACCGAAGAGAATGTTATCGCGAATCGTACCGCTAAACAAAATAGACTGCTGCAGTACAAACCCTATCTGACTGCGTAGCTGCTCTGCAGGGAGATCTTTCACATCCACCCCATTCAGACGAATATGGCCGCTTGATGCCTCGTAAAGTCGAGGAATCAAGCTAACAAGTGTGGATTTACCAGAGCCTGTTGCACCAAGAATCCCAATCGTTTGGCCAGGCAGAGCTTTGAACGAAATATCCTTGAGGATTGGCTGATCAGGAGCCGTTTCATAGACGAAAGTAACCCGATCAAATTCTAATTCACATCCTACTGTAGTTGGCGAAGGGTCTTCTAGCTGAGTTACTAGTACCTCTGTTTTATTCTGAGCTGACTCATTCGGATCCATCTTCGTTTCGAGCACTTCCTGAATGCGTTCGGCTGAAACTTGTGCACGGGAAATGTTCATCAAGGTATTGCTGATAGACACCAGCGAAAACAACACTTGGCTAATATAGATAATGAATGCCGCTAAATCACCAATAGCCATCGACCCGCTCCACGTTTGAGCGCCGCCAAACCAGAGAACCGCTACAATACTCACGTTCAAAATCAACGTCATCAGCGGCCCGCTTGTCGCCAATGCGCGAGCTGAGCTAAGGCTGGCATTCAGCAGGTCCGTGTTCGCTTTGCCAAAGCGCGTCCGCTCGAAGGCGGCACGTACGAAAGCTTTGATCACACGGATACCTGTCGTGCTCTCTTGCATAACGGTATTCACGCGATCAATTTTCGTCTGCATCTGGCGAAACAGCGGTGTAGATCGTTTCATCAATAGATATAGGATGAGGAATTGAATCGGTACGACAGCAAGCAAAATCAAGGATAGTCGTGGTGAAATAACGACAGCCATGATCACACTACCGATAAGCAGAGAGGCCTCCCGTACGAATTGGCGCAGTAGAATTTGCAGGATATTAAGCATTTGCATCACATCGCTAGTCAAACGAGTAATCAACGAGCCCGTCGAAAAGGTATCCAATTGACGGAACGACAAGGATTGAACCTTCTCGAATACGCTTAACCGCAGGTCGGCGCCAAAGTTCTGGGAAGCTTTCACTGCGAAAAATGTACAACCCGCTCCACCAACCAGACCCACAAATGCGACGCCTAGCATATGTAAGCCTGTCGACCATATCAACGCGAGATTGCCATCGGCAACTCCGTGATTCACAATGGTCGCCATGAGACGAGGCTGCGATAAATCCATGCATACCTCCATCACCATCAACAAAGGAGCAAGGAGCGTTATGAACCAATACGGTTTAACAAACGATCGTAATTTCCACATGGCATGAGATCCTTTCTTTTTGTTTGTCAGCTAACTAATTTATTCCTCTTTGGGACGAAGATTATCTTTCATTTGAAGCAGAAGACGGCGAAATAACAACACTTCCTCCGGTAAAAAATGCGAAAAGATCATCTCATCCGCCGTCTTTATCGCTTCTTTGACATGCACGGTGACTTCCTTGCCCTTCTCGGTCAGGTAGACACGTGTAACACGTTGATCATTCTCATCAGGGCGGCGTTCGACAAGGCCTGTTTTCTCCATACGGTCCACCATCACGGACAAAGTCGCGCGTTTATTGTGGATGCGAGCCGCAAGCTCGCTATGGCTAAGTCCGTCCTCTACGGACAAAGCAAGTAGTAAAGGGGGCTGACCCGGGTAAACATCATAGGGATGAATGATTTGATCGATCGTATGTCGGTGCATTTTTAGCAAATGCGACATTAGATGTGTAAGCGATTCTGGATTATGGTGACGCGACAATGGAACCTCTCCTTTTAGTTAGTCGGCTAATTAATATTTTAGGTAGCATGACTCGTCCTGTCAATACGGTATTTATCATGTGCATGTGTGAGGAGATAGTGATAGAAGGGTGGGATGATTGGGGGGCTGGGAGGAAATGTGTAAAGAGGGTGCTTGGAGATAATGTAGCTGGTGAGGTGAACCTGGAGTAGTTAGTTTGGTTCTGTGGCTGGGGCTTGGTGTCATGGTGCGTCTGTTGGTGGGGGTGTGTTTGGGAGTAACTGGATTGGTTTCTGTGAGGAGGCTTGGTGTCATGGTGCGTCTGTTGGTGGGGTGTGTTCGGGAGTAACTAGCTTGTTTTCTGTGGCGGGGGTTTGGTGTCATGGTGCGTCTGTTGGTTGGGGATGTGTTCGGGAGTAACTGGCTTGGTTCTGTGGCGGGGGTTTGGTGTCATGGTGCGTCTGTTGGTGGGGTGTGTTCCGGAGTAACTGGATTGGTTCTGTGGCGGGAAATTGGTGCGATGGCGCCTCTGTTTGTGGGAGTGTTCGGGAGTAACTAGATTGGTTCTGTCATGGGGACTTGGTGCGATGGTGCTACTCAACAACCACTTAGATGGAAAATCTCCATCTAAATCCTCCCTTATCCCTTTAAATTTAGGATTAGATGGATTTTGTACATGTAATTTCGCTCATCCTACGCTATGTGGTTGAAATCAGTGAAATTAGCTGTATCTTTTCCAGTTAATCTTCAATTCTGTCCACTTTCTTCGGAATTAGCTGTAGTTTTTCCAGTTGTTCCACCCACTACTGGGAGCATCCGCAGCACCATGCGCTAGCACAAAAAAATCCCTGGTCCACCGACCAGGGATCTCGTTTCCTACACCTGCTGCGCGAAGCCCACCGCAGCCAAAAACCGTCCGAACGCCGCTTGCCCGGCGTCGTCTCTTTTGAAGACGCCTGCGTCGAGCAGGACGTCCATGAACTTGCTGCCGACCTCCGTCTGCAGCACCGCATTTGCCGCGTCAGCCGTCAGCGACGCACCATGCTTCGCGAGCAGCGCCGCGATCCAATCCGCATGCTTATGCAGCGGATGCCCGGTATCGCTAAGCGCCTCGCGGCTGAGCTCGGCTTCGCCGGTCAAGAGCTTGGCGATGTCCGCCAGCTCTTCTTGCAGGCGGCCTGGCAGCACCGCCAGCCCCATAACCTCAATCAAGCCGATGTTCTCCTTCTTGATGTGGTGCAAGTGCTGATGCGGATGGAAAATCCCATCCGGATGCTCAACGCTGGTGCGGTTGTTCCGCAGCACCAGGTCAAGTTCGTACTCGCCCCGCGCATTGTTGCGGGCGATCGGCGTGATCGTGTTATGCGGGATCCGCTGTCCGTCCTTCTCGCTGAACGCGAGGACCTCCGCTTCCGCATCACTATAGGCACGCCAGTCGTCGAGCAACTTGCTTGCCAGCTTGTACAGCTGCTGCTTGTTGTGCCCGCTCAGGCGGACCACGGACATCGGCCACTTCACAATCGCGGCCTTGACGCCTTCAAAGTCCGCATGTGAGAATGCTTTCTCACTTGGTGCCTTTTCCATCGGGAACTTGTGACGTCCGCCTTGGAAATGATCGTGGTTCAAAATCGAACCACCAACGATAGGCAGATCAGCATTAGACCCGATGAAATAGTGCGGGAATTGCTCAATGAAATCCAGCAAACGGTAGAATGTATTGGCCGTTGTTTTCATCGGAATATGCTTCTCGTGGAAGATGATGCTGTGCTCGTTGTAATACACGTAAGGTGAATACTGCAGGTACCATTTCTCGCTATCTAGCTCAAGCGGAATGACGCGCAGATTCTGTCGAGCCGGGTGATTCACACGGCCTGCATAACCCAGATTGTCTACACATAGCAGACATAGGGGGTAGCTGCTTTGTGGCAGCGTTTTGAGCAGCGCAATTTCCTTCGGATCCTTCTCCGGCTTGGACAGGTTGATCGTAATTTCCAAATCACCGTAAGCCGTTTCCGCGAGCCAGTAGGCATTCTTCGCAATTCGATCCATCCGAATGTAGTTCGAGTCGATAGATTGCTTGTAAAAGTAGGCCGTTGCCGCCTCCACATTCTGCGTTTTGGCAAGCGTCCAGAATTGACGTACAACCTCGGAAGGACGAGGCATCATGAGACCCATGATGCGTGCGTCCAGCAAGTCACGGTAAGTCGTCGTGTTTTCTTCCAGTAGTCCCGCTTCCCAAGCTGCATCGAGCAGTTCTTCCAGCAACCCAACTGGACTAGTCAATTTCTCCGCAGGTACTTCCCCTTGGAAAGGCTCCGACAGTCCGAATAAATCAAGCAAAGCATTGCGTGAGGTATACACGTCCAGCTGTTCAATCAACCCATTCTGGGTAGCGAATTGCAAAAGTCTTTCTATCGTTAAAGCCGCAGATTGCGGTGTTTGTTGCGTGCGTTCCATCATGCCACTCCCCTTACTTATAAGAAAGCCTCAACCAAAAGCCTGCAAATGTACATCCTTTTTACCTGCCAATCGCACAATTAGAAAGAATAGCTGCAAAAATACATCTTTTCGAGCCATATTCGCGTGAATCGCTTCATTTCTCGCCAAATGCATGCACTTTTGCATCAATTTCTACTTAGGCGAGTCAAATCTCCGGAAAAACTGCACTTTTGCAGGAATTTGGGGGCTTGAGTTCTGTTTCGGTTTCAGCTCTATCTCTACCTATCAAAATTAAACCTTAACTTCCGCCGCATACCCCTTCGGGTGCTTCTGATGCCAGTTCCACGCGCTCTCGATGATCGCTTCCAAAGAATCTAAAGCTGGTTTCCAGCCTAGCTCCGCTCTTGCGCGCTCCGAGGAGGCAATCAATGTTGCTGGGTCACCCGCTCTGCGAGGCTCAACAACCGCAGGGATCGCATGGCCCGTCACTTTGCGCGCGATATCGATGACTTGCTTCACGGAGAAGCCTGTGCCGTTGCCAAGGTTGTAGATGTTGCTATCCGCACCACCACGCAGCTTCTCTACAGCAAGCACGTGTGCGCTCGCTAGATCGCTAACGTGGATGTAGTCACGGACACAAGTTCCGTCTTCTGTTGCGTAATCTTCACCGAAGATCGAGATATGCGCTCTTTGACCCAACGCTACCTGCAAAATAATCGGAATCAGGTGCGTTTCCGGGCTGTGATCCTCACCGATTTTGCCACCAGCATGGGCGCCAGCTGCATTAAAGTAGCGCAGCGATACATATTTGATACCATGCGCAGTATCGAACCATTTCATCATTTTTTCCATCGCCAGCTTCGTCTCGCCATACGTATTGGTCGGCAAGGTACGATCACTTTCAAGGATTGGAATGTTCTCAGGCTCGCCGTAAGTAGCAGCCGTTGAGGAGAATACGATGCGTTTTACGCCGTATTGCGTCATTTTTTCAAGTAAACAAAGAGTTCCGTACACGTTATTGTGGTAATATTTCGCTGGATTGGTCATGCTCTCACCAACGAGTGAATTCGCTGCAAAATGAATGATGGCATCGATATTATTTTCAGTAAACACGGTATCCATGAACTCGCTGTCGCGCAGATCGCCAACGTATAGTTTGCCGCCAAGCACTGCATCTTTGTGACCTTGCTGTAAGTTATCGACGATGACAACTTCCTCGCCTTTGGCCAGAAGCTCTGCTACCGCATGCGATCCAATATAGCCCGCTCCACCTGTAACTAGAATTGCCATTTACAACGCCTCCTCAAGTTGCTCTACACCGTTGCCAATATCACACACGTAGAAGCTTGGTGTAAGCCCTGTAATTCCTGTATATTCCGCGCCCACTTGATCGATAAATGTTTGAACGCTGTCTTCATGCACTAAGGAAACCGTACAACCACCGAAGCCTGCACCCGTCATCCGCGCCCCAAGCACACCCGGCACTTTCAACGCTGCTGCAACCATGGTATCCAACTCCAACCCTGTTACTTCATACAAATCACGAAGGGAATCGTGGGAGCCGATCATCAGCTTGCCAAAGGACTCAAGGTCGTTCTTTTCAAGCACTTCGATAGATTTCAAAACGCGGTCAATCTCTTCCACAACATGCTCTGCTCTGCGACGAACGGTTTCGTCTGGGATCAGATGCTTATATTCGTTAAACTGCGCAAGGCTCAATTGACCAAGCAGTGTGATGTCTGGGAATTGCTTTTGCAAATAGGTAACGGCCTGCTCGCATTGACTTCTTCTTTCATTATAAGCAGAGTCCACGAGACCTCTACGTTTATTCGTGTTACCAATCACAAGCTTATAGCTGCCACTTTGAAAAGGAACATGACGATATTCCAAGGTATCGCACATCAAGAGGATCGCGTTATCTTTCTTACCATTCGCTACAGCGAATTGGTCCATGATGCCGCAATTTACGCCAACGAATTGGTTCTCTGTTTCTTGTGCGAGCAGCGCGATTTTGACTGTATCCACAGGATATTTCTCTAGTGTCAGTAAGCTATAAGCTGTTACAACTTCGATGGAAGCCGAGGAGGAAAGACCTGCACCATTCGGAATTTCACCGTGGAACAAAAGGTCATAGCCTTGTGTCACTGGAAAGCCTGCTTTCGCCAAGTGAACAAAGATCCCTTTCGGATAATTGATCCAATCATCCTCTTCTTGGTAGGACAAGTCGTCTATGGAAATTTGTTTGCGAAGTGCCAAGTTGGTAGACGCGAAGCCGATTACACGATCTTGTCTTGGACGAATGATCAAGGTCGTTCCGAACGTCAAAGCTGCAGGGAATACATAACCACCGTTATAATCCGTATGCTCGCCGATCAAATTCACTCGACCAGGAGCGTGAAACGCTGATATTTTCGCAGCTGTTTCTCCGTAAATTTCAATAAACGTGTCTTTTAGAGCTTGCAAATCTGCCATGTGTGGCACCGCCTTTAGAGGTATTGGTATGTTGACTTGTTTCGATGAAATTAATGTTGTATCGCTCATCATTGCATGTTTTCAATTGAGCGTTTCTTATAGTTTAAGTATAAAAGATACACCATGGATTGGCTATGGAGGCATGTTATTTCCACATGGAAAAATGTGATTTTCAAATTCCGTTTCATGTGGATTTTATGGTACAGTGGAAGGAACGAAAGACACGAACGGAGATGTGGATACGAGATGGATAAGAAATATAGCTATTACGTTGTATCGAACCCTTTACCAGCTGGGAATAGCGACTTTACGGTTTTATTTGCAGGGGAAAGTCAGACTAAGCCTGAACATCGACTAGGACCGAAAGTATATGACTACTACTTAATCCATTATGTCATATCGGGTCGCGGTGTATTCTCCTCACATGGAGAAGAGTATGCCATTGGCGCTGGCGACAGCTTTGTCATTGAACCGGAGCAACTCATTAGCTACGTCTCGGATGAGCTGGATCCTTGGCATTATTGCTGGATCGCCTTTACGGGCGCCCAAGCAGCGAAGCTCGTCAGTGAGGCGGGCCTCACGCCTGCCAACCCAATCATCCATATCTCGCGCAACCGGCATATGCCTGTGCTTTATCGCCAGATTCAGCAGGCACTCAAATCCAAGAAAAGCAACGCGCAACTCAAGGCTACTGGATACCTCAGCTTATTGCTCGGTGAATACTGCGAAGCTCTGTCTGCCCCCACGATAGCAGGACTAATCACAGAAGATGAAAGCGACCGCATCGTACAGCAAGCGATTCACTACTTGTCCACACAATATGCGGAACCCATCACGATTGAGATGCTGGCCGAGAGTTTGGGTTATAATCGTGCTTATTTATCGCGCATGTTTAAAAAACACACCAAAGTGACGCCGGTCACGTTTTTGCTCAAGCTGCGTGTGGATAAAGCGCGTTTGCTGCTGCGTGAGCGGCTGGAGCTCACGATCGAGCAGATCGCCGCTTCGGTCGGCTTCTATGATCCGCTGTACTTTTCTAAGCAGTTTCGACGTTGGTACGGCGTCTCGCCGAGCGAGTATCGGAATCATATCAAATCACTCTGATTCGCTAAGACATCCTCCAGCTAATTGGATGCAGAATAAAAATAGATGCCTGATTTTCGGCGATGCCCGCTGAAATGACCGTGTATACTTTTGAATATAAATGAAGGAACAGGGTGTGGCATATGGTACTTGATGATGCGCATAAAAAAGAATATTATAAGGCACTCGTAGATAAGAAATCAGAATATGAAGGTGTTTTCTATGTAGGGGTGAAAACCACTGGCGTATTTTGTCGTCCAACTTGTCCAGCCAGAAAACCAAAGTATGAGAATTGTGAGTTTTACGAAACATCGAAGCAAGCGCTTTTAGCTTCCTTTCGCCCTTGTCAACGATGTCGCCCGTTGTCGCATCCGAATCATGTCTCTGAGCTTGTCCGTTTGCTTGTTGAAGCCGTTGAGAACAATCCCGAGAAGCGATGGACAGAGCAAGACTTCAAAGAACTCTCTGTCGATGAATCAACAGCGCGTCGTCAATTTAAAAAGCGATTCGGGATGACATTTGTTGAATATGCACGAGCACGTCGGATGGGACTGGCTTTGAAGAACATTCGATCAGGCGAAACCATTATTCAAACGCAATTAGCATCCGGTTATGATTCCAGCAGCGGCTTTAGAGATGCATTCTCGCGCATTATGGGAGCATCACCTACCCTATTAGGGGATAGCAAAGTGTTGAAAGCAGCTTGGCTGGATACTCGGCTCGGACCTATGATTGCTATCGGAGATGAGCACATGCTCTATCTTTTAGAATTTGTGGATCGTCGAGGATTAGAACGGGAAGTAGAACGGCTTAGAAAACGAACGAAAGCAGCGATAATCCCTGGGTTCACAGCGTCCATTAGGTCAATTGAAAAGGAGCTTACTCAGTATTTCGAAGGTACACGAACTGAGTTTAAGACGCCACTCTTTTTAATGGGATCGCCTTTTCAGAGGAATGTTTGGGAGCAATTAATACAAATACCTCCTGGGGAAACCCGTTCCTATGCCGACATTGCCATCTCACTGGGAAAACCAACTGCTTATCGCGCTGTAGCTCAAGCTAATGGTGCAAATCAATTGGCCATCGTAATTCCTTGTCATCGTGTTATTAACTCAAGCGGCGAACTTGGTGGTTATGGCGGGGGATTAACACGCAAAAAGTGGTTATTATCCCATGAAGAATCGGGAGGATAAACGCAGTAAAAACAGCGATTGCCAAGGACTTTGTTTTCTCGTCCATGGTCACCGCTGTTTTTGAAGTTGGCGTTAGTCTAGCTCGTTATTTATCGGGAGCTTTGGCTGCCAAATAGGTTTCAATGGCTTGATTAACCTGTGTCAGCCTACCCTCCGCCGTTACTAAAAGCCCCTCCAACACGCCAATAGAACCTTGATGAATGTTCGTCTGAAGCTCATCCGCCGTATGACTGAGCGGAGTTGCTCCGATGTTAGAAGCCACGCCCTTCAACGTATGAGCAAGCATCAACGCTTCAGGATAATCTTCTTTCGTGATCGCTTCTCGTATCCCCTCTATGGCGTTCGTGTGGTTCGCAACAAACTTATGCAATATCCGCTCGTAGAGGTTCATATTTTGTCCCAGGCGCTGCAGCGCTTCCGCCGCGTTCAAGGCAGGCATCACCTCGATTTGCTTCGCTGCTGCGACTTCAGCATAACTTTTCCCGCGCGAGCTCTGAATCATTCTCTGTAAAACACTGAACAATTGAATAGGTTCAAATGGCTTCGAAATATAGGCATCCATGCCGGCTGCCATAACCTGCTCTTTGATACCTTGCATAGCGTCAGCCGTCATCGCGATAATCGGTGTCTCTTGGTCAAAATCCCGAATATTTCTCGTTGCCTCAAAGCCATCCATTAAAGGCATCTGCAAATCCATCAATATAGCGTCGTATTGCTTCGCCGCCGTCCGTTTCAATGCTTCTAAGCCATTCTCTGCTACATCTACATGAATAGCCATTTCCTGAAGGATAGCCTGTGCTACTTGCTGATTGATTTCATTATCTTCCACCAACAGAACCTCGGTGTTTCGGAGGATATGCAGTTTTTTGCTTTCATTCTCGCGTTGTGGCGATGCGGACTTTATCTGCATTTGCTCTTGAAAAAGGTTCGTGATTTGGTTATACAGCTGAGATTGACTCATTGGATAATAGAGGACCTTTTTCACTGATGTCGACTGGGACTTCAGCTGAAGCTCGGACTCGTGATAGGAACTGATAAGTACGATGACTTGGACAGGTGTCGCGTACTCTAGTTTTATTCGCTCCGCTAAGGCGTGCGCTTTCTCATCTTGAAGCTTCCAATCGATGATAACTAAATCATAGCGACCGTTGGTGCTGATTCGTTCAATTGCACTTTGAGCCGAATCCACGTCGTTGACGATAAATTGGAACTGCTCTAGCTGATTCTTCAGCACGAGACGCATTTCCTGGTCATCACAGATGAGAAGAACCCGCAGGAATTTCAAATAAGAGGCTATTGGAGCGCTAAATAAGTGCTCTGAGCCCACATCGAATTTCACTGTAAAAATGAAGGAGCTTCCTCTTCCTAATTCGCTCTCTACATGGATCTCCCCTTGCATTAACTCTACGATACTCTTGCTGATGACTAGCCCGAGGCCCGTCCCCCCGTATTTACGAGTCGTTGACATGTCGGCCTGTGTGAAGCCGTGGAACAATAACGCTTGCTGCGCGGGTGTCATCCCGATCCCTGTATCCCTCACTTCAAATCGCAGTGAAACTCCGCTAGCATCTTGTGATGAAACGCCTACCGAAATGGCAATCTCGCCTTCATCTGTAAATTTCAAAGCGTTATTCACCAAATTGAGCAGAATTTGATTCAATCGGAACGGATCGCCGTTCAAGACTTGAGGTACTTCATGATGAATGGAGAAGTGAAGCTTTAACCCTTTCTCATACAGCGAAAATCCGATGATATTCGAAATATTGCTCATTATTTCATACAAATCAAAATCAATGCGCTCGAGCACAATCTTCTTCGCCTCAATTTTCGAAAAATCGAGAATATCGCTGATGATCGTCAGCAAGCTTTTGGCCGAAAGCACCGTCTTTTCGACGTAATCCTTCTGTCTCTCTGTTAAATCCGTTTGTTGCAATAAATAATTCAGTCCGATAATTGCGTTCATCGGTGTTCGGATTTCATGACTCATATTAGCAAGGAATTCACTCTTCGCACGATTAGCAGATTCAGCGGATTCCTTGGCATCTGCGAGCAGCAGATTCTTGCTCTCCAGTTCAGATGTACGTTCCTCCACCAATACTTCAAGATGCTCTTTGTATTGATTCAGCGTCTCTTCGGCTTGCTTGCGTTCCGTAATATCCACACCCGCAAGAATCACGCCGCCAATTTCGCCAGTCTCTTTCCAAATCAAGTTATTATTCCATCCAAGAAGACGCTCTTCTCCTGAGCTAATGGTGATCGCTAACTCGTAGTAATCCCGCGCCGGGACACCGTCCATGATGCTTTGATAATATTGCTTCCGCGCTTCCCATTGCTGCTTGGGTACACAAATCTCAAACCAATTCTTACCGATGAGATCTGCTTCCTCATAGCCCAACATGGCGCAGCCTTTCCGATTCAACAGTTCTATCTTACAGTCTCGGTCCAGCACCACAATCATGACATCGACGAGATCGAGATAGCTTTGGGCTTTCTCTTTCTCCTTCATCAGCCGCTGCTCGCCTTTCCTTCGCACCTCTCGGGTCTGCAACGAAAGAGCCGTCCCGATCGCAATCGCTACCAGTGTAAAAATACTCGCCATCCAAAGAACCAATTCGCGCTGATTCGAGGTTCGATCTACATCCCGCTGTGTTCCCGTCAAATTATACGTGATCCACTGCTGCAAACTTGCATCTGCTTGCTCTCTATTCGGTGTAAGCTTGTCCAACAAGCTCTTTCCCCTGGCATAATCACCAGATTGAACGGCATCGATGATAAGTTGACCTTTTTGCAAATAGTCTAAGGCCTTATCACCGACTTCCTTGTAAATTCGTCTCTCATCCTCAGAATTAATGAAAGAACTATAGTTAAGATATTTCTCATCAAACTGCTTCTTGGCTTCCATATAAGAGGTAATCACCGTGAGGAGTACATCTTTGTCGGTTTCAAGCAACAACTTATGCAAAAGAACTCTTTCCTGTGTGATGATGTCCTGCATCTCTACAATTCTCGCAATACTCGGCATCCAATTCGTCTTAACATGATCAATCGTCCCCTTCAGAGCAAACATCTGATAGAAGTTCGTTCCTATAACGGCTATTAGCACAGCAATGATGATGATAAAAGTCCATATTGACCTTATCCACGTAACCGCTTTCATCAATATTCACCCCTCATCACCGATTATAGCATATTGATCTCCTTTCTAGTTGAAAAAGGCCAATCAGAATTTCCTGATTGACCCCCTAAATACCTAGTAAATCATTACCAATTACAGTCCAAAAGGTATACGATTAACGCGTTTTAAAACGCGAAAGCGATTCTTGCAATTCCTGCGCCATATGACTTAAATCCTCTGCAGAAGCAGATATTTCTTCCATAGCCGCCAGCTGTTTCTCAGAGCCTTGCGAGATGCCTTGCCCATGCTCGTGTGAAGCTTTCGTCATCGAGACAATTTCGCTCATGGATGCCGATACTTCTTCAGTTCCAGCCGACATTTCCTGTGATGCAGCGGATACCTCTTGGATTTGGTCCGAAATCTCTTGGAACGCAACGGTCACACGATTAAAGACTTGACCTGCTTCATCAATCAATTCGGACCCTTTTTCTACGTCCTTCACACCACTGTTCATCGCTTGTACCGCTCTCGTTGTCGATGATTGGACTTCGCGAATCAGCTCTGAAATATCTTTCGCCGACGAGGAGGACTGCTCAGCAAGCTTCTTCACTTCATTCGCAACGACGGCAAAGCCGCGCCCCTGCTCTCCAGCACGAGCGGCCTCAATCGATGCATTCAGCGATAAGAGTTGCGTTTGATTGGCAATTTCGGTGATGACCGAAACGATTTCGCCAATTTGTTGCGAATACGCTTCAAGCACTCTCATATCTTCTGCCGATTTGCCAACGGACTCATTAATGGACTTCATCTGTTCAACAGCCTGATGAATAGCAACGCGCCCTTGCTGTACTTCCATCATCGATGTATGCGAAGCTTCTGTCACAACCGCTGAAGATTCCGCAATTCGCTGAACGCCTACTGCCATTTCGCCCATCGCGATCGACGTTTGCTCAGCCCCCATCAGTTGACCTTCACTCGCATTGAACACCTCTTGCATCGACTCAACGATACGATTGGAAATACCGACCGACTCTGCTGCTGCAGCGGTTAGCTCTTCCGATGAGGCGCCTAATTGCTCTGCGGTAAAACTGGCTTTGCCTACGATTTCCGAGAATGAATCTAACATTTGATTCATATTAGTGCCAAGTTGCCCCAGTTCATCACCGCGGTTAATCGTCAGACGTGGCGTCAGATCACCCTGTGCCATCTTCTTCACAGCTTCTGTAATCGCTAGAATCGGTTTCGTGGTCGCTGTAGAGACTAGCAATGCAATGGCAGCTACAACAATCGTTGTGATCACACCGAGCCAAATAGATACTTCCTTCGCCGTTTTCACCGCACCATAGACTTCGGAATCTACCACATTGGTGACCAAGCGCCAGCCTGTGGATGGGATCGTTTCGAAGCTGATTCCTCGGGCAACGCCATCATCACCTTTGAAGCTAAAGGTACCACTCTTTTCTTTCAGGACCGTTTCTTGCAATTTCGCTACTTCCGACTTTGGAAGCACATCTGCAATATTTTTTCCTGCATGCTCTTTACCCGGATATGTTAAAAGTCCACCACTCGGCGACATTAAGTAGCCGTACCCTGAAGCTCCAATTTGTATCGTATTGGTGTACACATTCAGATTACCCGTAGTCAGGGGAGTGAACATCCCCCCAATAAAGTTCTGCTTATCATCCAGCATCGGGACAAATAAAACAACGATGTTATTCCCTGTTGCCTTACTGACGATGAGATCCGTGCTCACTGGCTTCTTCGTTTCTTTGGCTTGTTTGATATAATCACGATCGGATACAGGAATTTTCTGTCCAGCCGAGGTTAGCGCGATTTCATCTTTGTTGACATAAACGTACTGTTCAACGTCTTTGTTAGCTTGCTCGAATTTGAGTAGAATTTTTACAATTTCCTTCTCATTCCCACTCTTGATCTCTTCATATTTCATCATTTCTTTCAGAATAGAGATTTGACGCTCAATCGAATAGTCGATGGCCGTCACATTTGCCTTCAGGATACTCTCTTCCTTGGAGTGAACTTCATCTTTCACCACACTCTTCAAATAGTAGGAAGAAAAGATGGTACTAAATAACATCGGTACCAACGCGATAACTAGAAACAATATCGTCATTCTTGCTCTGAACGAAGTAAAGGAGATAGCCTTCATCCACTCTCTTACATTCATTCCTTTTTGCATTTTCATTTTCTCCTACTCCTCCTTCATGCTAGTTGCTCTTCTTTATTTGGACTAACCAAATATTTACTAATTAAGAAATTCAGACTCATTTCGACATTTTCCTTCAAAATACGACATAAGCAGATTGGCTTCACCTCTTTCAACCCCTGTCAGCTACAACATTTTTGAAAGACTTTACTAAATAACTGGAAAAACTCCATCTTTGAGCGCACCATGCGCCTTGCATTCATGCACCGAGATATTCCCCGGCTTCAAAGACACGCAAAAAAAACACCATCACAGGATAACTCCCATGATGGTGCTTATTCATCGATCTATCTTTTACCCGGATCGTACGGCTCACCAAGTGCTGACGGTGCTTTAGCGCGGCCCACGGCCCCCGCCAATACAAGGATTGTCAGTACGTAAGGCAGCATATAAAGGAATTCCTGCGGAATATCTTTGGAGAAATCGAACAACCGCATGAAATTGTTGAGCGCTTGCGCCATTCCGAAGAATACCGCGGCGCCCAGTGCGCCAAATGGATGCCATTTGCCGAAAATCATCGCCGCCATGGCGATAAAGCCTTGACCCGAGATCGTGTTATGCGAGAACGCACTTGTTGTCGTTAAGGTAATCGTCGCTCCGCCAAGTCCAGCTAGCAGCCCGCTGATTAAAACAGCGAAATAACGGATGCGTTTCACTTTAATCCCAACGGTATCTGCAGCGCTCGGATGCTCACCAACAGCTCGTAGGCGCAGGCCGAATGGCGTTTTGAACAACACATACCAAGTTACGAAAACGAGAATTAACGCAATATACGTCGTTGGATACGCCGTAAAGAATGCATAGCCGACATATGGAATCTTGGATAGCAGCGGAATTTCCCATTTGGAGAATACATCATTCAAAGTTTCAGTTTGACCCGCACCATCGAACAATACTTTCACCAAGTACAACGTTACGCCAGCTGCCAAGAAGTTGATAACCACACCGCTAATAACTTGATTCGCTTTGAACGCGATCGTCGCAACCGCATGAATCAAGGCGAAGATCAGTGCGAATAACAGCGCGCACAAGAGTCCAATCCACGGGGACCAGATGCCCATGTTCGCTTCTTCCGCATAGTAAGTGCCTACCGCCGAAGCGAATGCACCGGAAACCATCAGACCCTCGATACCGATATTAACGATACCAGATCGCTCCGAGTAAATACCACCTAAAGCTCCAAAGATAAGCGCTGTGGAATACACCAGCGTTGTATTAATAAGTTCACTGAATTTCGTGAAGAACGCATTAAGCATACTGAGCAGGTCCATATTACGAAGCCCTCTCTTTCTTGCGTTTGCCGTAGAACGGGATCAGTACCCATTTGACAATACCTTGGGTAGCTACGAAGAAAATCACCGATCCAATAACAATACGGATAATTTCTGGTGGTACATCCGCACCAAAGCTCATCCCCGCAGACCCGTATGATAAGCCACCGAAAAGGATAGCACCAAGCACGACACCTATCGGATTGTTGGCCCCGAGCAAGGACACCGCGATACCGTCGAACCCATACCCTGTCGTACCTGCCGCAACCACTTGATAATGGAATACACCGAGAACCTCGAACACACCAGCGAGTCCAGCAAATACCCCGGAAATAAACATCGCTTTGATGATGTTCTTATTCACGTTCATGCCCGCGTATTTAGCAGCATCGATATTATGCCCTACAGCACGCAGCTCGTAACCTTGCTTCGTTTTCCACAGAATCAAGTAGAAGACGACCGCTGCCAGAATGGCAATCAATGTTCCCCAGTGGAGCCTCGCGTGGTTCATCGCGTCTGACAACCAACCAATGCTTAGAGACGCGGAGTCTTGAATCATATAAGAACGCTGTTGCTTCGGCTCAAGAAGGAAGGTGTTCACGATATAGTTGGATAGGAACAACGAGATCCAGTTCAACATGATCGTGGTGATGACTTCGTTTACGCCGCGTTTCGCTTTTAGATAACCGGCAATAGCGCCCCAAAGTCCGCCGATCAATGCACCAACAATGACTGCTAAGGGAGCATGGATGATCCATGGAAGACCATGGAGCTTGACGCCAATAAAGGTAGCCCCCGTCATCCCCATCACGAACTGCCCTTCCGCACCAATATTGAACAAGCCTGTACGGAACGCAAAAGCGACGGATAAACCCGTAAGAATCAATGGCGTAATTGCCCGTATCGACTCACCGATATCATATGGACTTCCTAAAATACGTGAGAACAATGCCCCGTATGCAGCAATTGGATTATAACCACCAGCCAGCATGACAAGCGCTCCGAATAGCAGCCCCAGCACAATCGCCACAAGGGGATTGACCGCTGACTCACTTGTAAATATGCGAACCACTTTATTCATGAGGGGCTCCTTTCTGAGTAGACTTGCTGCCTGCCATCAGCAGACCGATCTCCTGATCGTTCGTATCCTGCGGCATCACTTCGCCCACAATCTGTCCTTCGTAGATAACCGCAATACGGTCGGAAACATTCATAATTTCATCCAGCTCAAAAGAAATCAACAGAACGGCCTTTCCTTTGTTCCGCTGCTCAATTAACATCCGATGAACGAATTCAATCGCACCTACATCCAAACCACGCGTCGGCTGTGCCGCGATCAACAGGTTCGGATTCTTATGTATTTCCCTCGCAATAATCGCCTTTTGTTGATTACCGCCGGACAAGGAGCGCGCCTTGTTATAAATACTCGGTGTGCGCACGTCAAATTGCTTAATCAGCGCTTCCGCATGCTTATCAATGGCATCATAGCTCAGGAAACCGCCTTTGTTATACGCAGGATGGAAATACGTTTCGAGTACCATATTTTCACTCATTGTAAAATCAAGCACTAGCCCGTGTTTATGACGATCCTCTGGGATATGCGATAGCCCGGCTTCTGAAATCTCACGCGGTGTCTGATTCGTAATATCACTGCCCATGAGCAGCACTTTGCCGCCATCTACAGCACGCAAGCCCGTCAATGCCTCGATCAGTTCACTCTGACCGTTGCCATCTACACCTGCGATACCCAGAATTTCGCCAGCTTTCACTTCAAAATTAAGCCCTTTAAGCGAAGCTAATCCTTGCTGATTGCGCACCATCAAATCTTGTACCTGGAGAACTGGCTCTCCAAGTTTCACGGCTTCTTTGCTCACTTTAAAGGAGACATCGCGTCCGACCATTTTCTCGGCCAGAATTTGCGGATTCGCACTGGCACGTGCCAAGGAATCAATCACTTTACCGCGACGAATAATCGTCACCGTATCGGCAATCTCCATAATTTCTTTCAACTTATGTGTAATGAGAATAATGGACTTGCCCTCTTTCACAAGGTTACGCATAATGACCATCAATTCACTAATCTCTTGCGGCGTTAGTACAGCTGTAGGCTCATCAAAAATTAAAATATCGGCGCCGCGATACAGCGTTTTCAATATCTCGACACGCTGCTGCATACCGACTGAAATGTCTTCAACTTTGGCTTTTGGATCCACACGTAAACCATATTGCTCAGATAGCTTGCGCACTTTCTCTTGTGCTGTTCGAATATCCACATTCATACCACGTTTGGGTTCCATCCCCAAAATGATATTCTCAGTTACTGTAAACGGTTGTACCAATTTAAAATGTTGATGGACCATCCCGATGCCGAGCTCAATCGCTCGATTCGGACTATCGATATAAACCTCGTTACCTTGTACAAAAATACTACCTTCATCCGGCTGATATAAACCGAACACAATATTCATTAGTGTTGATTTTCCTGCACCATTCTCGCCAAGCAAGGCATGAATTTCGCCTTTTTTAAGCTTTAAGCTGATGGCATCATTAGCAACAATGCCTGGAAATCGTTTCGTTATGCCACGAAGTTCAACAACTGGGACTGCTTCACTCATCAGATCACCCTAAGGATCAATTTTTTATTATTCCATGCCCTTTAAAACTAAAGAACAAGGCTAGTTAGTATAACTAGCCTTGTTTGTACAGAAGCAAACCTATCGTTCTTACCAATAACGTCAGTTTGACGCTTATGGTTTTTCAGGAACTTTGATTTCGCCGCTAATAATTTTGGCTTTGTACTCGTCAACTTTTTTCAAGATATCAGCGGAAACGTTTTTCTTCGATGTTTCAGGAAGGCCAACGCCATCATCTTTCAGACCCAAAGTAACAACTTTACCACCTTGGAATTTACCTGCAACTACGTCTTTGGATACACGAAGTACCGCAGAGTCAACACGTTTCAACATGGATGTTAGTGTAACTTCATCACCAAACTCTAGGGATTGGTCTTTATCTACACCGATAACCCATACTTTTTTACCGTTTTTCGCGCGATCTTTCGCTTCGTTGAACACACCGTTACCAGTGGATCCAGCTGCGTGGAAAATGATATCAGCGCCGTCGTTGTAGATCGTTGCTGCTGCTGCTTTACCAAGATCAGGCTTGTCGAAAGCACCTGTGTAGTTGATTTGAATTTTAGCATCTGGTTTTACTGCTTTAACGCCAGCTACGAAACCAGCTTCAAAACGTTTGATAACCGGGATGTCGATACCGCCAACGAAACCGATTTTGTTTGTTTTAGTTGTAAGACCTGCTACCACACCAACAAGGTAAGAACCTTCTTGCTCGGAGAAAGTAACGGATTCTACGTTCGGAGCTTCTACTACGTTATCAATAATCGCAAGTTTCGCGTTCGGGTTTTGCGTCGCTACTGTTTTAACAGCGTCACCCATCAAGAAACCAATACCCCAAGTCAGGTTGTAACCGTCTTTAACGAATTGATTCAAGTTAGGCGTATAGTCAGCATCACTTTTACTTTCAAGGTTTTTCACGTTTGCGCTAGTTTGTTTCTTAAGTAGATTCAAGCCTTCCCAAGCGCTTTGGTTAAAGGATTTGTCGTTTACGCCACCGATATCTGTAACCATGCCGATTTTGAAGTCTTTACCTGTGTTGTCACTAGCTACTGCACTTGCTGCTGGTGATGCGGATGAACCTGTCTCTTCTTTTTTGGCACAACCAGAAATCACTAGCGCAGAAACCGTTACAGTCATCAGAACTGTTGAAAAAATCTTCTTCATCGATTTTACCCCCATCGTATCATCATTTAATTGAAACTATGAAGCCCACATTCTAGGGTGACCAGTTCCAGTTAAATTATGTAAGTTGACTTCAAATTAAGTGTATCATTTCGATTCCTAACAGAAAAGCGAATCTCGCATTGATTACATATAATTCGTCATGTCACACAAGTTAACATCTTCGTTTTGTTTTCCCCGACAATATAGGTTACAAGCCCCAATTATTGATTATACAACCAGTGGTTAATAAAATCTAGATTGCTCTATGTTAATTTTATGACACTCTCGTGTCATAAAATATTAGATCAGTAAGTTGAAGAGTTTTGGATCCTTATTGATCTCGATATAGCCATAATCCTTGCGGGAAAGACGCTCAATAAGGCCTTCGTAATCGTCTTTATTTTTCAGCTCGATCCCTACCAATGCAGGCGCATCGTCCCGATTATTCTTCTTCGTATACTCGAAACGTGTGATATCATCCGAAGGTCCTAGTACTTCTTCTAAAAATTCACGCAGTGCTCCTGCACGTTGTGGGAAATTCAAGATGAAGTAATGCTTTAATCCTTCATATACGAGGGATCTCTCTTTAATTTGCTGCATCCGATCAATATCATTGTTTCCGCCGCTGATAATACACACGACATTCTTCCCGCGGATTTGTTCGCGATAAGCATCCAGCGCTGCCACTGGAAGCGCCCCGGCTGGCTCAATAACAATCGCGTTGCTATTGTAGAGCTCTAGAATGGTTGTACATTCTTTGCCAGAAGGAATGATCACGATATCCTCAAGCTTCTCTTTACAAATGTCATATGTCATCTCGCCTACCTGCGCTACGGCTGCACCATCAACAAACTTCTCAATGGATGGTAGTTTTACGACGCTCCCCTGCTTCAGTGCTTCCGTCATGCTCGCTGCACCTTCTGGTTCTGCACCGATAATACGCGTACGAGGGGACACGCTCTTCACATAAGTCGCAACTCCGGCAGCTAGTCCACCTCCACCGATCGTCGCAAAGATGAAATCCGGTGTTTCCGGCATCTGATTCATAATCTCTAGGCCAACCGTCCCTTGCCCAGCGATCGTGCGCACATCATCAAACGGATGGATGAACACCTTCTTCTCTTTCAGACAGTAGGCTTTCGCCTGGGTCGAAGAATCATCGAAGGAGTCACCAACCAGGATAACTTCCACAAACGAGCCGCCAAACAGCTTCACTTGGGAAATCTTCTGACGCGGTGTCGTCGTCGGCATGAAGATCTTTCCCTCAATGCCCAACTGCTTACAGGAATAAGCTACGCCTTGCGCATGGTTACCTGCGCTCGCACACACAACCCCCGCTGCGCGTTCTTCTTGCGTTAAGCTCTGGATCACATTGTAAGCTCCGCGAATCTTGAACGAACGCACGATTTGCATATCTTCACGTTTAAGGTAAACGTTACATTCATACTGGCTAGAGAGCAGCTCATTGCGTTGCAGCGGCGATGGTTCGATCACCTTGCTGAGCACATGATTGGCTCTAATAATATCTTCCAAACCCACTTTACCAGATACAACCATCTTCTCGAACACCCTTTCTTTGTTGAAGCTTCCATTAAGTTTTAACATGTATTGTAACATATGTGGTGCATTCTGTACTTAAATATCGTTGAAAGTAAGCCCATATAACAAAAGCCGCCCCTCGCAGTCAAATGACCTTGAGGAACGGCTCCTGGATACGTCCAACTTTAGTAATTAATGACCAACCATCATTGGAATTTCAGCTGTATTCCCAGACTCGCCTTCAATTTTCTTAGGCTTCTGCAACATCAAACCAAGCAGACCGCCAACAATCGCGATTCCCAGCAAAATAAGGAATGTGTGTCCGAATGCAGAAGCATATAAACCTACATCTGGTTGTTGTTTGCCTGACTCAACCATTAAATCCTTAAATTTCGTACTGAAAATCGTCATCAAGATCGCAATGGCGAAGGACATCATAACTTGCTGCGCCGCGTTCGTCAAAGACGTAACACGACCAACCAAGTTCTGCGGTGCCGATTGAATCAAGTGATTGTTCAGCGGCATCATGAATAGTCCCATACCCGCTCCTAGAAGCGTAAGCGGCAGCATAACTGTGCCTACACCGGAATCACCTGAAATATTGGAAAGCAACAATGCCGAAATCGTTGTAAGAACCATCCCCGCAATAACGAGCGGACGAGCACCGAAACGGTCGGACAGCTTACCGCCAATTGGCATGAACAAACCGGAAGCTAAGGCTTGCGGAAGCATGATCAATCCCGTTTTCAATGGGCTGTACCCATGTGCTTGCTGTAAGAAAAGGGGTACAAGGAACATCGTACCGAACATCGCAATTTGTGAAATCCACTGCACGACAATTCCTTTCGTAAAGTTGCCAGAACGGAATACGCGAAGCTCCAAAAGCGGATTCTTCTGTTTCAATTCAACAATAATGAATAGGACTAGTGCAATGACACCAACGCCAGACCCAATCAGCGTATCTGCATCTGTCCATGTGGATTTACCCGTAATCGGATCAATACCACCGTTGGAAACACCATATACAAGCGCCGCGAAAGCTAAAGGCCCTAACAACATACCCAACAAATCTAGAGAAGCAACGCTTTGACGCTGCATATTTGGCAATGTACGAATACCTAAAATAATACCAATAACACCAATCGGCAAATTAATAAGGAAAATCCACTGCCAGCTGTGATACTCAACTAACCAACCTGCAACGACAGGACCAAGTGCTGGACCCAGTAGGATCGGAATCCCCATCATCCCCATCACAGTCCCTACTTTACCTGGAGGAGATAGACGATAAATGAACGCCATCGCAATCGGCACGACGACACCGCCGCCTAAGCCTTGAATGATACGGAAAGTAATGAGCATTTCAACCGAGTTCGCCAGCGCACATAGACCAGAGCCTATTGTGAAAAGACCTACGGAAATTAGAAAGATTTTCTTAGCGCCAAAACGATCCGATAACCAACCTGCCAACGGGATAACCGCGGCTTGTGCCAGTGCGTAACCAATAACCGTCCACTGAACAAGTGATAAGTTAAGCAAATTGAATTCTTCTTGCAGCTTAGGAAGAGCAACGTTTACTGCTGTTCCGTCCAAGATAACCATAAAGATACCTACGACAATCGCTAACAGCGGCCCCAAAATGCTGCGCATTGAAAACGGGGCTTCTGTTTCTTTCGATGTTGCTTGTGAAGACATGTAATCCCTCCATCCGATTAATTTCTCTCTCTTTGTCTGTCGTTGACCGTATATCATCTACACGTTACAATAGTGACAGTTATGAAATTCGTGGTGTCTATTGTTGTAAACGGACAGATGTCCGTTTACAGTAATGATGCTACCCAACTTTGCTTTGTTTGTCAATACGAACAACTTAACATTTACTCCTACGAGGTGGTTACAGAATGTCCATTCGTCACGAACGCAAGGACGCCATGGAAAATCGCCAATTAATTCTACAAACGGCCAATCAACTCTTTCATGAGCACGGTGTTCAATCAGTTAGCATGCATCAAATCGCCAAAACAGCAGGCATCGGACAAGCAACGTTATACCGCAGGTATGCCCATAAGGGAGACCTCTGCTTTGATGTCCTCCAGCATTATGGAAGACAGTTCATTCAAGAGATTACAGAGTATTTGGACAAACATAAACAAGCCGCTCCTATAGATCGACTCTCTGGTATCTTGGGATTTTGGATCGATGCCATTGAAACGAATGCGGAACTCATTGTTGAAATGTCATCCAAAATGAATTTCAACTGTGATGATAATCAATCCAATTTCTTCTTATCTCCTATGTACCGTACCATTCGCGACCAATTATCCGAGCTTATCCAAGAAACCATTGAGACCGATCCTGAGCAGCATCCAGAGCCTGATCTAGCCGCACATACCATCATCTGTTCGATCTCACCTATCGGCTACTTCCATATCAAAAATGAGAAGAACTATACGAAAGAACATATGAAGGAGCACTATCGCCGATTGTGTGTCCTACTTTTCAAAAAAGCCTAGCGTGCCTCTTTCTATAAAAAAGAACAAAGACCTCTCCAAGTTATTTGCGAGAGGTCTTTGTGTTAGCAATATTTCGGTTTAAAGATTAATAGTAATACCGCGGCTTCTCCTGCAGTTCTGATCTCTTTTGCAAGAAACGGTAGAACGCGCTAGCTGCCTGTGCTTTTGTCACTTCTGCCTGTGGTGCAAAGTTACCATCGTTAAGGGACATAATGTTCAGTCCAACGACGATAGCAGCATCGCCCACATTCGTCAGCTTGTCAGCATCTGCGAATTGATTGTTAAATACACCATCGAACTTCGTCAGACTGTGATAACCCAGCGCTTTCACGATCAACTGTGCCATAGCTTCACGATCCATCGTAGCTTCCGGATTGAACTCTTTACCTACATCTAGCAGCCCACGATCAACCGCATTTTCGACATAGGCAAAATATTTAGAGCCATTGCTCACATCAGCGAAGGAAGCCGCCCGATCTGCGCCATAATAGATGCCGCCGTTGCCGCCATTCATGGCGATGACAAGCATTTTGACCAGCTCACCGCGCTTGATCGTTTGATCTGGATTTACTTTACCGTCTTTCACATCCAATGCTTGATAATCAAGCATGAGTTGAAGTTCATTTTGAGCCCAGTGCTTATCAATGTCACTCACAATGACCTTATCCAAAGAAATAACTTCGCCCGATTGCGCACTGCGCCATTGACCGGACGCCGCATCTAGAAGGAAACCCTCACGATTCGGATTTTTGGAAATAAGAGAATAGACGAGCTTCGCTTTCGCTTCTCCTTTGCCATTCGCAGCCGCAGACATAGGAATCTCCCCTGCAGCCATCATTACGCGGTATTTCTCAATTGGCATAGGGCCGTAGTATCCGTTACTTTCCAATACATAGCCAAGCTTCACATCGAACTGAGACAACCATAGTTCCTTCGCTTTGTCGATGGAAATAACCTCAGGCTTTTGAGTAGGATACGCCACATCGCTTAGGTTTACATAATAGCTCGAGATGCTTCCCGTTACACGGTCGATGCTTACTCGTACCTCTTCATTACCCACAATCACGCCATCAATGACACGTTTGTAGCTAATTTCCCAAGTACGCATCTGCTTCAACGTTTCTTCGGAGTACTCTTTTTGAACGCTCAGCACAAGCTGATCTGTAGAGGCAGGAAGCTGCGCTTTAACGAAATCTGTACTTTTCGCAATCGCATCATCCAAGGAAACTTTCCCCTCGATCGGCTTGTCGGTTTCACTGTTATAAGGCACATAGAAGTTAAAATTAATGATAGCCCCGGTTTTACTATTTACAGTCGCCCAAACATTATTTCCCGCAATCATTTTCCCACTAGCTGCATCCGTCGCTGACTTGTTCCAGCTCATATTCCAGCTCGAAGTCGTCTCGCCCGTTTCAGGATTCTTCGATTCATTATAATTGGCTTCTTGCAGCTTGAAGTCAGCGGATAGGTTAAACGTCGATACCACTTTCTTAACCGCTTCTTCTTTCGTCAAATTCAAATTAGCTGGTGGATTCGCTCCCAGGGGTTTATCGGTTAAAGGCTTATTCCCACCGCTTAAGCTAGGAGTTGGATTCCATACTTCCCCTGTTGCCGCATCCAAAGCAAAGCCGTTCATCAAGTAAGCAATAATCGGAATTCTCTTCCCTTGCGTGTTATACGGGATTTGATATTGCAAGGATAGTTCCGTCTTCGTACGGAATTGTTCGATTGCCTTCTCCTTCGTAATCGGTGTACTTGTTGTATCAAAAGTCACCTTATCATCCCAGTTGTACCCATAGCCCGTAATCTGCCCGTCACCATTGACGTTGACATTGAGACCATTAGCTGAGAAAGGAACTCCACCTACGGATCGATCGTAGCGGATGTTATATTGATAATTACCGTCAAGCGGTGTGCGGAACGCTTTTTCTACGGAGTCATCGTAAATAAGCTCCTTTTGCTTCGTAGGGTTCACTTTCGCCACGAATGCTGCTGCCAGATCTTTCGCAGCTTGAAAATCTACCTTAGGCGGGTACGACGGCTTATGGTCAGGGTCATTGTCATTCAGGGAATAGGAGGTTAACGATCCGTCTAAAGCATTAATCGAAATGTTGGCGGAGCCATAGAAGCGTTCTTTCACCTTTTTCGAATAGCTGATATTCCAAGTAGGAATATTTTGACCATTCATTCCATAATACGCATTTAAACTAATCGATTGGAAGGTATAATCAGCAGGCAGTGTTATGTAAGCTTTCGCGTGTTCTAGTGCTTGTTCTTTCGTTATTTTGGCTTCGAGTACCGAGGTATCGATTTGGCCTGGGAAGGCTGGGGATGTCATGGCATTCGTTACTGCAGCAGTGGCATTATCCGCCCACACCCCAGTCGGGGCAACTGTCAACAGCAGCGTCGAAGCCAGTACCATCGTGCTTGCTTGTTTTAATAATTTCAAAGTCATCTTCCTCCTTAGTGTTCTCCATACAACATATGGATTCACAAACCGTGCAGCTGCATGGACGTGTCCATTTGCTATATATAACTTGACGGTGAATTTTGGAAAAAGGTTGCGTAAGCGCTACATAATTTTTTAATAATTTATGGCTATTTTCATACCCTCGGATAAAAAAACACATGCTCGAACATCCGTTAGACGAATGATCCTGCATGTGTTTATGGGTGCGGCTTTTCGGCATAAAATTACCGTTCTGATTTCGCATTTTCTTGGCTCAGCGTCTGCATTAAATCCTTCAACTCGCCTTGTGTCAAATCCCGCCATTTGCCTACTTTCAAAGTCCCCAAATGTATGTGCATAATGCGAACACGCTGGAGACGCACTACCCGGTATCCGAATGCTTCGCACATCCTACGAATTTGACGATTCAAACCTTGCGTAAGAATGATGCGAAAAACACGTTCATTCACTTGTATAATTTCACAAGGTTTCGTCATCGTGCCCAGAATACGAACACCGCTTGCCATCCCCCGCAGAAACATCTGCGTGATCGGCCGATTAACCGTGACAATATATTCTTTGTCATGATTGTTCTCTGCACGGAGGATCTGATTCACGATATCCCCGTTATTCGTCAACAGGATGAGCCCTTCCGAGTCCTTGTCCAATCTGCCGATAGGAAAAATACGCTCCGAATGCCCCACGAAATCTACGATATTCCCTCGAATATGAGCTTCCGTTGTGCTGGTAATCCCTACAGGTTTGTTGAGGGCAATGTAGACATGCTCCTTCTTCTCTCCGATCGCTCGACCATCTACCTTAACTTCATCGCCCGGTCCCACTACACTACCCAATCCAGCGATTTCACCATTGATCGTCACACGCCGTGCTTCGACCCACTTGTCCGCCTCACGTCTGGAACACACGCCGGTTTCACTAATAAACTTATTAATTCTCATGCCCGCGAAATTCCCTTCTATGCCGTCTTCATTTGAATTCAATACCTTCTATTATGCTGGATTCGATGCGTCGGTTCAAGTCGCTACGGCAAACTGCCTAAGTCATGTACCCACTTGCGACAATCTCTCTACCACAAAATGATATGAATGAACTGGTAGATTCATCCACGCAGAATCTCTTAATCTAGCATTTATTAAAAATAGAAGGAGGGATGACCCATGAGCGCAAAAAAAGCAAGAATCGTTAAAGCTTTTTCCACACCGAAACAAGCGAATCGTAAAACGGATTTAGGCGACGGCTTCCAACGTTTCTTTTTTAATCGTACTATTTCACCGAACACTTATTTTACATTCACATTCAGAGGCGGAGCTTACAAACCTGTAAGCGGTGGATTCTTCATTTCCAATCAAAACTCCTTGCCCGCTTATGCAACAAGCTTCTACAACCAAACCGACACCGTTTATGTTATCACGGTTTACAACCCTACTATTTTCACACGTGCGATCTCTTTTACATTCGTAGCTAAACTGTAATCGATCGAGAGTTAGAGAATAAAAATAACCCCTAGCACCTATAAAGGTTGCTGGGGTTTTCTACATCCTACACTTTGTTTGGTATACTGTGGGGAAAGATTACATACCGAAGGAGTACAATGATGCACTTTTTACTATTAGGAGCAACGGGCCGCGTTGGGCGGCGCATACTCGACCAAGCTTTGCAGGATGGCCATAAGGTCACCGCCATCGTTCGCAATAGCGAGAAAGTCATTCTGCGATCTGATCGACTCACCTTGCTGCAAGGTGATGCTTGTTCCGCAGCGGATCTAGCGCACGCTATGCCCGGCGTGGACATCGTCGTGAGCTGCTTAGGCACCGACGGCAGCACGGTGCTGACCGAGGCGACGCCCCTGCTCATCGGGGCGATGAAGGCCGCCGGCGTAAGCCGCATGGTTACCGTCGGCACAGCCGGCATCCTGCAGAGCCGGGAGCACCCGGGGCTGCTGCGGTTTGAAGCGCCGGATACACGGCGCTCCTCGACCCGCGCAGCCGAGGAGCACCGCCAGGCGTGGACGCTGCTCGCAGCGTCGGGTCTGCGTTGGACTGTCGTGTGTCCAACGTATTTGCCCGACGGCGAGGCGCAAGGTCAGTTCCGCGCGGAGCGCGACTTCTTGCCGGACGGCGGCACGTCCATCTCCGTCGGCGACACCGCGGCGTTCACCTACCGCGTCGCGGTGGATGGCGCGTACGTCGGATGCCGCGTGGGGTTGGCGTATTAGTCTGACGACGCTGGACGGCACGAGTGCTAGCTAATAGCGTTATGCGATAACGCTATTCCGCTCTATTGAACGAGCGGTTGCACAATAACGTTATGACATAACGTTAACTAACTTCAACGTCGAAGTTTCCGGTGTATTTCACCACTGTAGCGTTATAGCATCACTTTATTACCAATGAAAAAGAGAAAAAGCCTGAGATAAGATGATGCGATCACCTTAAACTCGGGCTTTTTCTACCTCGGGGATCCACGCCATACGGCGCCATCCATTTGTCCATTACTAGTTGTTGCGTCTCTTAGCTAGCTCTCTCATATTAAGGCCTGACACCACAATACCGCCAAATCGGAAAAGGTAACCGAGAACCGGAATCAGACTCAGGAACGCCAAAGCAATGTTGATGATCGTTTTCAGCGTAGTTCCATTACCTGTGAGAATCGCAAATACGAGATTCACGAAAACCAACGGAATGACCCACGCACATGACCATGCATATACAAATGGGATTAAACCAAGTACATACCCCACGGCAATAGCTACTTCGGATAGCAGTTGCAATAGGTTTAACAAACGAATTGTATCTGAGCGCATAAAACTTCCCCTCCACTTCACATAAGCAACCATTTGTTCCTATTGTAGCATATTGGAAAGTCGGAGTCGTTAGCCTTTTGTCGAGATTCATCCTCGACTAGCGACCTAGTCCTTGCGCCCAGTCGTTCGTCTACAGCTTGCTTGGCGAAGCAGCTTCCTCCGCAGCGGCGGCAATTTCCGGATGACCCGCTTGCAGCTGGTACATCTGGTAGTACCGCCCGAGGAGCGCCATGAGCTCCTCATGCGTGCCACGCTCGACGATCTCGCCGTGGTCGAGCACAAGAATCAAGTCGGCGCTGCGAATCGTCGACAGCCTGTGGGCAATGATGAAGGTGGTCCGCCCCTTCGCAAGTACTTCGAGCGCGGCCTGAATGACGGCCTCGGTCTCCGTGTCGATGGAGGCTGTCGCCTCATCGAGGATCAAGATCGCCGGGTCGAACGCCAGCGCCCGGGCAAACGAGATCAGCTGTCGCTGCCCAGCAGACAGCGTGCTGCCCTTCTCGATGACAGGCTCATCGAGGCCATGCGGCAGCGCCCCAAGCATCTCCGCTGCGCCAACCTCGCGCAGCGCCGCCTCCACCCGTTCCCGGGTGATGGATGGATCGTCCAAGGACACATTGGACGCAATCGTCCCCGTGAACAGGAACGGATCCTGCAGCACGATGCCCATGTGCTGACGAAGCTGCTGCTTCGATAGCTCGCGAATATCACGGCCATCTACCGTGATACGACCTTCGCTGACCTCATAGAAACGGAATAGCAGGTTCAAGATTGAGCTTTTGCCTGAACCGGTGTGCCCAACTAAGGCTACGGTCTGCCCTTGCTCTGCGGAGAAGGAGATGTCTTTCAACACGTCCTCCCCTTCTTTGTAGGCGAAGCGAACGTGTTCGAAGCTCACGTGACCTTTGTAACGGTCTGCTTTTTCAGCCACAACATCGATGCCCCGTTCATCCAATAGCTCAAATACACGGTCAGCCGACACGAGCGCACGCTCCAAATTCGGCAGCTGATTCACAATACCTACCATCGGATGGAACATCCGGTTGAGGTAATCGACGAAAGCATAGAGCACACCAACGGTAATCAACGCATTCAACGAGCTGCCGCCAACGTACCAGATCAAACCGAAGAAGAACAAGTTCCGCACCACGTTCATCAAGTTATGAGAGGTCAAGGAGTTCAGGCTGAGCAGTTTATTTTGATACCTCGTATACTCCTCATTCAGCACTTCAAATTCTTCGGTCGTTTCCTTTTGTCGGCGAAAAGCACGAATGATGGTCATCCCTTGAATCGCCTCGTTGATCATGCCGTTAATCGCGCTAATGCGCTCCCGAATTTCGTGATTGATTGAGGAAGCGTATTTACGATAGACGATAATCCATACCACCAGCAGCGGAATAATCGGCAATGTGAAGAGAGCCAAACGGTAGTCTAATATGAAAATAGCGGCGATAATACCGACGATATAAATCGTACCTGTAAAAAAGTTTGCCAACACCTGCACATACAAATCCCGAACGGATTCGGTGTCATTGGTGATGCGTGAGACTATTTTGCCCGCAGGCTGATTATCAAAATAATTGATTGGGAGTCGCTGGATTTGTGCGAACACGTCCCTGCGCATGCGCTGAATAATGCGATTTGCCGCAGATTGTAGTAAAAACTTCTGTCCATACGTAAAGCCGGCACCAATGAAAATTAGAATCACATAGAACCCCGCCAGCGTCATTAAATCCACCCATTGCGGTTTATAAAAGTTGTATAGCTCCCCTGCGCTCAGACGTTTCACCGTGTATTCGGATTGCTTCCCATCCTGTGTGACGAGCAGCTTGCCATCATCCGAGAGCTTGCGTACGCCATCCCAAGGGAGGGCCTGATCTAACCAGACGAACTTGCCCCCCACTTGTAAAATACGAACCTCTCTGCCCTTCGGCTCACCTTCTGCGAAGTTATCACCCCGCTTAAAAAAGGTCTGTTCATACGCCACAGCCTTCTCGCTCATCGCCTTCGACTGCGTCTCATACCACGGCTTCTCGATGCCCAGGATGTGCGTATCGATCATATGCTTCGCAATGAACGGTCCCGCAAGCTCAGTCGCGACGGCCAAGGATAAAAACAGCAAAGCGATCAGCAAGGTTTGCTTGAATCTAGCTGCATATTGGAACAACCGTTTGCCGGTTTGTTTCGTTGATTTCGTTTGTTGTTGCGTTTGTTTCATCAGGAGTCTCACCTTCTTTTCTTTATGTCTCGAATGACAACTGCCATCTTACTAAACCGTCTGTTCTTCCAGCTGCTGCCGGTCATACTGCTCTTTGTACCAGCCGCCAAGTGCAAGCAGCTGCTCATGCGTGCCTTCTTCGATGATGTAGCCCTCATCCAGCACAACAATCCAGTCAGCATGCTGTACAGCGGAGAGTCGATGCGTCGTGATTAGGGTTGTTTTGCCTGCGCGCTCGGAGCGAATGCCACGAATGATCTCGGCTTCCGTCTTCGCATCCACCGCAGAGAGTGCGTCGTCGAGCAGCAGAATCTCCGGATCGACATACAGCGCACGCGCAATAGATACGCGCTGCTTCTGCCCGCCGGATAAGGCGACGCCTTTTTCCCCGACGAGTGTTTGCAGACCTTCCGGTAGGAACTCGACGTCCTTGCGGAAGGCAGCCAGATCAAGCGCACGCATTAGTTCTTCTTCAGTGCCAGCGCCTTGCCCCTTGCCGAACATGATGTTTTCGCGAACGCTTTTGGAGAACAGAATCGGCTCCTGCGGCACATATCCAATCCAACCATGCAGCGTATCGATGGCGATCTGCTCGATTGGCGTATCTGTGATCGTAATGGAGCCTTGACCGACCGGGTACTCGCGAAGCAGCTGCTTCAGCAGCGTTGTTTTACCACTGCCGGTACGACCAACAATGCCAAGCGTCTGTCCACGCTCTAAGTGGAACGTCATATTGACCAAATTATCAATAGAAGAGGACGGGTAACGGAACGTTACTTTTTCAAAATGGATCGAATCCGGCTTCAGCTGCGTCGCAGCGTTCGGCACCTCTTTGACATCTGGCTTGTAGCCAAGTGTTTCGTTGACACGATCTAGCGATGCGTTTCCTCGCTGCATAATGTTCATCAACTCGCCAATGGCAAACATCGGCCAGATCAACATACCTAGGAAGGTATTGAAGGAGACTAGCTCCCCGAGTGTAAGCTCACTGTGAAACACAAGATAGCCTCCGTAACAAAGCCCAATGAGGTATGAAATACCTACGAGAATTTTGACCGTTGGTTCAAAAAGAGCGTCAATAACGGCTACAGCGATATTTTTACGGTACACGTCGTCCGTCATTGTTGCGAAATTGTGTTCACTTGCCTTCTCCTGTACAAAAGCCCGGATAACCCGGACACCTGCAATGGTTTCCAGCACACGGTCATTCATTTGCCCAAATGCATCCTGCGCTCGAATAAATCGCTCATGGATGCGCCCTCCATAAATCGTAATCGCAACAGCCATGATGGGCAGCGGTAGAATCGAAGCGAGGGTCAGCTTCCAGCTAATGAAGAAGCCCATCATGCTAAGGATGGTTAACATGAACAGCGTGGAATCTACAAAAGTCAGAATCCCAAAGCCCGCTGTCGTCGAGACAGCTTGCAGATCGTTCGTAGCTCTCGCCATGAGGTCCCCCGTGCGGTTGCGCTCGTAGAACGTCGGTGTCATCTTCAGCAGCTGCCGCATAAATCGTGAGCGTAGCACACGTTCCAACACGAAGGCACCGCCGAACAACTGGTACAGCCATACGTAAGACAGCCCGTAGCCAGCAATGATCAGCACGCCCCAAAAGGCGAGCAATTGAACCATTTTGGACCCCGTCAATGTCCCCATGTGTATCCCATCAATCGCATAACCGATCAGCTTCGGCGGCATGACATCAATAATTCCCACAATGATGAGCAACCCAATGGCGAGGCTGTAGCGTTTCCAGTTCATTTTGAAAAACCAAGCTAATTTCTTTAAAACGGTAAACATGTATAAATTCACTCCTCTCAAATGGTGCATAGACATCTAAAGACGCAAAAAGACATACCGCACGCAGCGATATGCCTTCTATGAAACACATGGGGCGTTCGTCACGAACTTGTCGTAACCCGCTCTTCTCAACTTATCGTATAGGAAGGGGTGCTAGCAGCCGAACATGCGTATGCAGTCGCTCGGGCTAACCAGCGGGTTACCATCTATGAAATTAGGTTGGACGTATGTCCGCTTATGATGTGTGTGAACGACAAATACCATAAAATCCATAGTGAACCCCCCTTTTGCGTTGTATAAATCGGCACATTAGATGCCTGTTAAGTTTTCCAAAAGCTGTCTATTTGAACCTTACAGGGTGATCTTACCATCCCTCTTCTGAACGTGTCAATCGGAGAAAAAGATTAAAATGCAACTCTCCCAGCCCGATATTTCCGATGTCCATACTCGTGATGAGAAGGCTTTCAAATGTCACACATGTTTCAAATTCATCGTGCATATGGATAGATTAAGAGTTCATCGCGCCTCAAAGGAGTGAATGCACATGGTCGATCAAGTGTTTGCATTGATGGGATGGATTGTGGGATTCGGAGCGATCATAGGCGGTGTTATTGCGGCTACAGCTAGGTTTGTCTCGAAGGACTCAACCGCGTATGACATGGTTTTTTTGTGGGACAACCGGTATACGTTAGAAGAGTTAGAGCTTGAATTGAAATAAAAAAGAGAGGGTATCCCTTAAGCCATGTGGCGGGGGCCCTCTCTCTTCCGTTTATAGGGTCGGAGATTGTGACGCGCTGCGTTGCGATTATGGTCGGCTACTCCTGCGGTGCTGCCAGCAGCTCACGTTTCTCAAATTCGGCAATGACCTTGAATTGGTCACCGTCAATGTCAATCGTGAGCGTGCCGCCTTGCAGCTCAACGATGCTCTTGGCAATGGCGAGGCCGAGGCCGGAGCCTTCCGTTCCGCGAGATTGATCGCCGCGTTTGAACCGTTCGAACAATTCTTCTACGCCATAATTAAGCTCATGGAGCGAGATATTCTGAATGACGAGGATGACGTGCTCTATGTTTTCCGTCAAAGTGACATAAACCCTTGTTCCCGGCAAGGCGTACTTTAAGGCGTTGCCGATGAGGTTCTCGAAGACGCGCCATGTTTTTTTGCCATCCAGCAACGCATACATATGTGGGCTTTGTACGTTTACGCGGAAAGTCAGCGTGGACGCCTCGATTTTGTCGCTGAACTCCGCTAGTGCCTGTGTCAGCAGGGCGGAGACGTCGACTTTTTCCCAGTAAAGCTCAGTAGCCCCGCTTGCCATCTTCGATGCCTCGAAGAGATCTTCGATGAGAACCTTCAGCCGCTGTGTTTTCCGATCGAGCACCTCTAGGTAATGGGTGGATTGTTCGGCGGACAAGCCTTCCTTTTTCAGCAAATCAACATAACTAATAATTGAAGTTAACGGTGTTTTCAAATCGTGTGACACATTCGTAATCAGCTCTGTTTTGAGACGATCACTGACGCGTGTTTTTTCGAGCGAAAGCTGCAAGCCGTACTTCAAATTGTTAATGTTCATCGCCATCCGGGACAGCTGGCCTTTCCCTTTGGCAGGGAGAGTCACATCAAAGTTACCTTGCGACATTTGTTCCACGCCTTTGATAATGGCACGAAGCTGCTTGATCTTCCGCATCATATAAGGCAGTATCACAAGCAGGAACAAAATGTACCAGACGAACGTAAAGACGATAACGACCTCTTCTCCACCAGAAGCAACTATGCACACAGGCAGGAAGCCCATGATTCCGATGATTGCCATAAAGACGATCAGCTTGAAAATCAAACCTCGTTGCTCCAGTGTATCCTTCACCGTTTGCCAGAACGAAGCCGTTAAGCTGCTGCTCCACTGCTGGGCGAGATGTTCCGGATGTCGAAGCAATGCGACCGCACCGCGAAAGCCACTGCATACAATGACTAGTAAGGCGGATGCGATGAGGACGATACTTATTTGATAAATACTGATATAGGTCGACGACCAGTAATAAAGCTCACATTCCATCAGGATGCCGAACAATGCAGCCGTGGCGATAAAGGTGGTCCAAGCCCGAACATCGAGCGGGAAACGTTTCCTTATCTCCGTTTGGATATTCATCAACGATATCTCATCGTTCTGATATGTGCGTGCCGTGTAAGTTAACGCGATGGTAAGAGCCGCAAGCACGACGAACAAGTAAACCGTTGCTTGCGCTTGATTCTTCATGGACTCGTAAGAGAGATAATCTGCTTGAATAATGCCCGAGCCTTGCGATGGATTTAAGATGTAATACGTAGCTTTAACCTGATCAACATTCATTTGGTACGAAAATCGATTCGGTTCATCTATTTTGGGCAAATCCAGTGTATAGATGAAGGCCTGCTGATCCCGTAACTTTTGCAAAGCTTCAGGTGCGATGTTGCTGTAGGTTTCACCGGTTTTTAAATTCTTCACGACATAGTAGAGAGATTTGAGACGATTATCCAGACTGGTCTTGGCTGCAGAGAATTGCTTTTGCTTAGCTGCGATTGCCGCCTTCAACTTGAGTTGTAAGGTCGCATCCAATTCCTTATTCAACTCCGCAAGCTTCGCATCTCTTTCAGCTTCAAGTCGATCGACGTCAGCATTAGTTTCATGATTGCGAGCCGTTTCGATACGCTGGCTGTACTTCTCCTGCAAATTGTTGATGCGATCTTGTACTGTTTTTTCCGCTTCACGCTTCACATTATAGTACTCATTGTTGCCGAGCTGCTCTTCTGGTGTTTTCTCATTAAAATGCGGAGCCTCCAGATAATACAACTGAATGTTCTCATAGATGGCATTTATTTCCCTAGTGAATGCTCCACTTTTGAAATAAGCATCCTCACCGAAGTACACGCTATTCTTATAAACATTCGTTGCCGCGAATAGTGTCAATGTCCACATGACAAAAACACCAACAAGCAACGCTAGGGAGAGCGATTTACTTCTCCATTTTGTAGCCAACGCCCCACACCACCTTCAAATATTTAGGATCTTTTGGATTAATCTCAATTTTCTCGCGAATTCTGCGCACATGCACAGCGACGGTATTCTCCGCATTAAAGGCAGGATCCTTCCACACCTTTTCGTAAATATCATCAATGGAAAAGACGCGTCCCTTATTCACCATCAACAGTTCCAGGATTTTGAACTCTGTTGGTGTCATACGCACGTCCTCACCATCAACCGTGACTTCCTTGGTGACTGGATTGAGTACAAGGCCGCGGACGCTTAATTCTTCGTTTGCCGTCTTTTCCATCGAACTCATGGGTCCGAGCGTTGTGTAGCGTCTCAACTGCGACTTCACCCTGGCGATCAGTTCCAGCGGATTGAAAGGCTTCGTCAGATAATCGTCAGCACCCACATTCAAGCCCATAATTTTGTCCATATCCTCTGTTTTGGCGGAGAGCATCAGGATGGGTACATTACAGCTCTCTCTAATCTTGAATGTCGCTTGGATCCCGTCCATCTTCGGCATCATAATATCGAGAATAACGAGATGGATTTCCTTTTCCGCCAGCACATTCAGCGCTTCTAGGCCGTTGTTCGCTTTGCTGACTTCCATCCCCTCGCCTCTCAAATAAATCTCAATCGCTTCCTGAATGTCGATATCATCATCGACGACCAGCACTTGGTATTTCGTCACGTCCACGCACCCTTTTTCTTCATCTCACTTCAACCCACCGTACTAGCCTAATAATAATAGACACTATTTACAAAATAGTTAGCATAATTCTTACGAAATTATGAAGACAAGACTGACAAGCTGTTCGTCTCTTTAGTGTAGCACGGAAGTGCCTATTTCATCATGAGGTCATCTATAGTGGCCAAAAGCGTAGGAATACGCAAAAAGCCGTCTCCAGCGTAGTTTGGTGAACTACGGGATACGGCTTTTTCAATCCCCACATGGGATTACGTATTACTAGGTTATTCCAAACTCGTCAGCCTCGCCTTATCCTCTTCCAAGGATTCAATAGCCTGCTGTACCGCAGGACTATCTGATTGGTCAAACGCCTGATCTACCGAATTCTTCGCCTTGGCAATAGCATTCTGTGCCTCTTCCGTCGTTTGAGCTGTAGGGTGAGATAACGCATGGTTTACGGCTTGGTGAACGTTATCGACGGAATTTTGTGCAGATGAGATCGGATTTTGTGATTGTAAGCTTGAGTCAACCTTGGTCATAGCGTGGTCGATACCTCCTGAAAAGGATATGTAATACCTTTGCTAGGATGAGGTAAGTGAGGCTATTTTATTCGCAGGCTGATCAGCGCGGATATCCCTTCCGTATTATTTGGCTGGTGCAGGAGCATTCTGGCCACCCTGCTGTTGCCTTTGACCTTGGCCACCTTGTCCACCTTGGCCGCCCTGAGGGCCACCGTTGCCACCAGGCCCACCGCCGCCAGGTCCGCCCTGCATCATCATACCGGGACCACCTTGCATATCACGGTGCACCATTTTGCCTCCAAGATGACCTGTGTAGCTCACCAGAATCACAACCACCAGCGAGGCAACGAGGAAGATCGGATTGCGTCCGAGCTCGAGCTTTTTCCAAATGAGCAAACCAATGCGCACAGCAGCCAGCACAATCGCCGCGAACATCGTTAGCTTCGCATAGAATTCATGCGAGCCAACCAGCGTATTCCGCGATTCAGGTCCCGTCAAAACACCGGCAATGGCGCCGAGTGCCCCTACAACCAGGCATAGCATACCAGCTGAGTGCCAGTCCTTCTTTTTAGTAATGAGAGCCGCCACATCAAAAACAAAGCTGAAAATTAAAAGCGCAATCGGAACGTGAGTAAATATAAAATGTAGATTTTTCATTATGTAGTCCATGCTATTCTCTCCTTCGTATGGCGGAAAATAGTTACACTACAAATTGTAGTGTTGAATAGAGAGATTGTCAATTCTTTTCAGATGAGCCTCCATTGGTATGCAAAAAGGGCTTATTTAGATAAGCCCCATAACGAGTACAAATATGAGTGCAGACATCGCCAAACGAACCAGCGGCCAGCGCAAGGTCACTTGCTTCTGTGGATCCAAAATATGCTGAATGCGCACATTCATCGACGTCTCAGCAAACGATGCATGAGATAGCGGGAACCGCGGCTTCTTTGTTTGCTTGAGCAGCTTCAGCAGTGCACTGCCTAAGTCAGTGGCTTGCTCCATCCGTTCAATCGCGTACTTGTCCGCACGCAATTCAATCATCATCGGATATTTATGAGCAATCCACCCGAAAATAGGGATATATCGCATTGACTTCGAGATCAGCGCTAGCAGAAAAATAGCCGCTGGGTCCCTGTGTTGTACATGGCACTTCTCATGCTCAATAACCGCGCGAAGCTCATTCGGCTCCAGCATGTCCATAAGTCCCGTTGAGACGAGAACACGCGGCCTCCATAACCCAATCGTCATCGCTAACGGGGCTTTATAGTTAACGATTTGGAGTTGCTGCGGTGCGAGTTCGAATTTGGCGGCATTTTCTGCAGAGAGCGCTGCGTCGTAATACTTCTTCACGAGCTTATTCGCCTTCACAACATCATAGCCATGCTTGACGGCAAGCCAAACCATCGTTCCCATCGTGTACAGGATGAGCCCATTCACCAGGGTCATTGGCACAGGACCAGGCACGTGCAGATAGTGGAAAAGAATCAGACACAAATCAAATAGATTGCGTGAAGGCCTCCAGTGAAACATATGCCCAAGGAGGAAGGCAACCATCTGCCATACAATCGTGCCTCCAATTACCAGCGCAGCCGCGTACAGCCACTTGAACCGTGATTCCGTCATCGTTCATCGATCCTTTTTCAGAAGTAGAATGTGCTGTTCCAGCTGGTCAAGCAGCTCAGGATCCACTTTATCGAGCGCATCAACCATATGGGTAACTGCTAATGAGCCGAATTGTTCAATGAGGTCATAGGTTAGTTCTTTGGATTGGGTTTCCATGAACGCTTCAATCGTTACAACCGGCTTATAGTGAAACGAGCGTGCGACAGAATGCTTCTGTAAAATCTTTTTGTCTACGAGACGGTTCATCACCGTCATGACCGTGTTGAAATTGATCGCCTTGTCTTCATCCAGCTTCTGTTGAACGTCTTTGATCGTCATTTCCGAAGGACTGCTCCAGAGAATTTCCATGATTTTGGACTCTAGCGGCCCGAAGAAGCGGTTAAGTCCGCTTTCCTTTAATTTAAAGTTTTGCATTTTCACGTTAGACAACACTCCTTACACTATGAATTGTAGTGTGATCACAGGGCCGAAGTCAAGAAGCACCGCTTGGCGTGAGGAAAAGATTTTGACATTGGGGATAAAAGACGGTATACTACTTACATAAAGTAAGTTATTAATTATTATATAGCTAAGGAGTGGTTCACATGAGTATGCATATCTATTCAGCTGATGAGCAAGGCGTTGGGGCATTTGATGGGGGTAAATTCGTTGAACAACGCGCGATTAGCTTCCCTGGCGAAAAGACAGCCGTAGATCGTGTAGGCCCGTTATTCTACTGGGCTTGGGGCAAAGCATCCGATGTATCGGAAATCGGCATGCACCCTCACAAAGCGTTCGAAATCCTCACCTATGTCATCGACGGACTCGTCGAGCATCGCGATTCCCTCGGTTCCTTGGAAACCGTAACGAACGGTGGCGCTCAAGTGATTCAGGCAGGCTCCGGTGTCCACCACTCCGAGGCCTTCCGTAAAGCAGGCAGCGAGGCGATGCAGATTTGGTTCGAGCCTCATCTAAGCGAGACGGTGAAGAAGCCAGCTGCTTATCATCAATATGAGCATGAACAGTTCCCGGTTAATGAGCAAGCTGGCGCTACGCTGAAAACCGTCATCGGCGCAGAAGCTCCTATCCAGCTTGATACCGATGTACGGATGTATGACTGGCAGCTTGAGCCTGGCGCAGCGTTCAGCTACGAATTAGAGCTCGGACGCAGGCTGGCGTTCCTCGTCATTCGCGGCGAAGGCGAGGGCGTGGTTGCCGCGGCGGGGCTCGCTGGGCAAGAGCAAGGGCAAGGGCAAGAGCGCAAGACCTTTTCCCACAAGGATTTTGCGGTGGCCCAGGCTGAGGGGGAAGGCGAAGCGCTTCACCTTCAAGCGGGTAGTGCGCAAAGCCTGCGGATCATTGCCATCGACGTACCCGAGAATCCAGGGTACGCACTGTACCGCAAGTAAGACACCTTTGGTACCTGCACCTCCCAGTCCATATGGATTGGGAGGTATTATTTTGTCTGCTCCCCCATAAATACCTGGATTTTCTCTAGCTTTTTGGAGCGTTCAACGCCTCTAAATGACATATAAATGGAAAATATACAGCTATTTTTGCCACTAACCGTCCACGAGGCCACATCACTTTAAATTACCTGTACTTTTTCCAGCTAATTATCCTTTCTTGCGAAATCAAGCAAAATTACCTGTACTTTTTCCTGCTATTTCTAGGATCTGCCTTCCTTTTATGGAAGAAAGCAAATTGACACTTTCATCTCGCATCTTGTATAGTCAAAATAACTATATTGATAACGATAATCATTATTATAAATTGGAGCGTGCTGACGATGCCCATCGAGTCAAACGTCGATTTTACACTAGTTGAACAGTATTTCCACATTTCACCCAAAGGAATGGAAGACCCCCTCCTGCATATTCCCGCACGGCAGCTTTTAGATGGACCGACGATGCTCGGAGTCCTCGAGAAGGGGAAAGCCTTGCTCCGCGGCAAAGGGTTGGACATTTCTGCATCGTACTTGGGACTCTCCCTTTTCAACCTGGTGGCTACAAGCCAGCTATTTCTTTCTCAGTATAATCAGTGGCTAGTTTTCGACCTGGACAACATTGCATTTGAAGTCGAGAATCATGGCGACCATGCCCACATCGGCTATAAAATTGTAAATCTGCAGTGGAAAGAAGCTCCCACAGAAGATCGTGATCTTTTCATTGAATTAGAAATGCGCAGGGTATTCGCAGACCTCATCTCGCCTATAATTACGGTCATCGCTGAACAAGCCAAAGTGAATCAAGCTATGATTTGGAATCAATTTGCAGCGCGTATGACCTTCGTTCGGGACTACGTATTGGAAAATGACCCCCGTCCAAACGTTCGCGAACAGTTCTCCGCAGATTACGAAGTGGTGACAAAGCAATTAACACCTGATGTGTTTGGCCGTAAGGTGAATCCATTCGTCCATGAGCCTAAGTACATAGACAGCCCTTACCAAGAAGGTAAAAAAATGATCGTGCGCTCTTCTTGCTGCATGTACTACCGCCGCGAAGAAGGCCAAAAGTGCTTCAATTGCCCGATTCTCAAGGAGTCAGAGCGCGAGGAAATGTTTCATAAAATTAGAAGCAAGCAGGCGAGCACTGCTACTGCTGGTTAAATACGAAAAGCCCCCGAGAACATGAACATTCTCAGGGGCTTTTGCGTTGTCAGGGGAACCTACTTCCCGCCCGTCCCGTTCACGAAGGTGAACGAATCAAAGGCCTTGTTCAACCGCGCGACATTCGCAGCCGTGCTGACCGCAACATCGATACGCTGCGTCACCGTGTAGGTAACTTGCTTGCGATTAAACAAGTAAATCGTTTCGGTATACGGTATGTGCGCTTTCGAGTAGCTCACTTTATACTTCTTCGCCTTCACATCTCCGAAAAGCGTGACATCCTCTGACGAATACGTATAGTCACTGTCATTCGTGTGACTTTTCTTAAGCTCTTCTTCGGCGTCCTTCACAACCTCCGTAAAGGCTGATTTGTTATCTGCCTCTACACGTAAATATCCACCAGTGAAAGAGAAGGACTTCGTCGCCTGATCATTGCCATCATAGGAACGGTTCGTTGTCCAGTTCTCAGGGATACGCAAGGTGTAATTGAATTTCTCATTCTTGTACAGCGCCGTACGATCTGGATCGGCAAGTTCATTAAGATCCTGAATGAATCCGAGTTCGCCATCCATAGTCTCTTTATCCACCGAGATAGACGCCACAACGTTATCCCAAATTTTCTCCAGCTCATTATCTTGCTCGTCTTGCGGATAGGTCATTCGAACTTCATATTTGTACTTATCCTTGATGAAAAAGAGCGATTTCCCCGCAAACCACTCGTCCCCTAAGGAACTAGCAAAGTCTACTTGCCAGGCAGGTACCCCGTCCACCGTTGCTTCCGCGGGCTTATTCACACGGCGATAATCCGCCGTATACTGTGCTTCGAATGTATCAACCTCACGTTCGACCCAATCCTGCAGGGTGTCACCTGAAGAAGCTGAGGTTACATGAACCTCTAGTGATTGCGAATACTCATCATTGTAAAAAGAAGTGCTTCCATGATAATCCTGCTCCCATTCAGCAGGCAAATCGATGGATAATCCATACTCACTCGTGTAGGTCACATCATCGGAATTGAACACGGAGATATCCTTCAAAGAGTTATCCGCTGTATTAAAAGCAAGCTTAAAGCTATCCAATAGATCATTATAGCTATTTTGTTTGGAACGATTCGTGTATTGCTCCTTGGTCACAAAGAGCTGTACCGTATACAAACGGCCGCCATGTAAGTAACCGCGCGTTTGGATGTAGCCATCTTCGCCAGAGCGACTTACGATTTTGGCATAAGGATACTCTGCCCGCTTCACATACTGACGCTCCAAAACCGTCGCGCTGTCGGCATAGCTCGGATAATCACTGCCGTCTTCTCCGGCAATTGTGTTCAAAAGGGCAGCTGGCGACAGCTCATCACTTTGATCACTCGCAATCCGAATGGAAAGTGCGAATTCTCCTTTTGCATCAACGAAGCTGATGGAATCACCATCATCGGACTGTTGTCTTTTGACCAGACCCGCTGGATACTTCATCGACCACCCAAAGTGGCTGTCGCCTATCTTCGTTTTGCCGCTATCCGCGTCTAGGGAGCTCCCCTCAGTATCCTCCGTTAACGTCGCTTCGGTGTTGTGCAGCTCGCCTAGCTTTACCGACTTGCTCAACGTTGCACTTCCCGATTGAAGCTTGATATCTACCGTTTGTCCTGGCAAATATTTTTTAATCGCCTCGTTGTAATCGACGAGTGTTTTGACCGCGTTTGGACCAACAGAAACTACTACTTCGTCTTGTTCAATTCCCGCCTCAGCCGCTGGTGAATCCGCGTCTACGTAATCCACCCTTAACCCCGCCATGCTTGGTAAGCCAACAACAGCCTCCCAGCTTTCTTCCAATTCGAGCCCTGTGTAAGCGCGCTTCACTTTGCCATACAGTTCAAAATGCTTGAGTACATATTTCACCGTGTCCACAGGAATCGCGAACCCTAGATTTTCGATGCCAATATCAGCGTATTTCATCGTATTAATCCCGATAACTTCGCCCTTCATATTAATCAAGGCGCCTCCGCTATTCCCCGGGTTAATCGCTGCGTCCGTTTGAATCAGCTGGTACTGCGAGCTCACGGAACGATCTAGTCCGCTGACAATACCCACTGTAACTGAGTTACGTAAAGCAAATGAAATTGGCGTTCCAATCGCCGCGACCGTTTCACCAACCTTAATATCCGACGAGGATGCGAAGGTGGCTGGTTTTAAACCGACAGCGTCGATTTTGACCAAAGCAAGATCACTTTCCTCATCAATATTCGAGGCATGACCACGATAGGTTGTCCCTTCAGAGGTCACGACGACGATATTTTTCATATCTTTTACAACATGGGCATTCGTAACAATCACACCGTTCGAAGCCACAATGACGCCCGTCCCGTGTGCAAGATTAAATCTATTCTTCTCTAGCGATTTGTCCACCTCAGAGGATGGTTTTCCTATTATAGCGACCACAGAAGGTGAAGCTTTCTCAATAACCTGTGGAATGTCTGCATTGATTTCAGCTGCATACACATGCGAAGACTGAGGCCCTGCAAACGTCGTCATCAGCACGAAGGCCGCGACCAGCGTTATGCCCCCTTTTTTCAACCGAACTGTCCAATTCCCCATTCTGTCATTCCTCTCTTAACAAAAGTTGGCAATAGCTAGAATCTAGCACAATTCTGATAGAGAGACAATATAAATATTTCCACAAAAAGGTAACTTTATCGACATTCTGCAATGCGTTCAGGGTGCGTATACACCGTTAAATGGTCCTTCCGAATGAAGCCAACCACCGTAATACCAAGATCGTGAGCGAGTCGAAGTGCGAGATCGGTAGGTGCTGATTTGGACAAAAGGATGCCTACTCCTATCTTCGACGCTTTTAGCACAACCTCGGAAGAGACCCTTCCGCTGAAAGCGAGAACCTTATCTCGCACCGGTATTCGCTGCCGGAGGATGTGTCCGTATATTTTATCTAGTGCGTTGTGCCTGCCAATGTCCGATCTCGCGAGTAACAGTTCGTTCGCCGTACAAAGAGCTGCGTTATGCAACCCCCCAGTCGACCGAAAATCTGCTGATTGCTCCTGAAGTTCGTTCATCAAATGAAAGCATTGGGGAATCGTCAAGCTGAGCTTCGTCGTCACCGTTTTGGCAGTGCGCATATCGTTGTGAAAATAAAACTGGCGGCTTTTTCCACAGCAAGACCCAATGAATCGCTTTGATACCATCTGACGACTCAGTTGGTTCATATGCCTCAGCTTCACATGAACCAGGCCTCGGTCCTCTTCAAGTGACAATGATTCAATCTGATCGACAAATCGAATCATTCCTTCGGAGGCAAGGAAGCCCGTAACCAGATCGACTGTGTCGCTTGGCGTGTAGACGAGTGTGGCGAATTCTTCGCCATTGAGCAGGATGGTCAGAGGTGCCTCGACGGCAATGGTATCCTCCGCTGGAAGCACCTCTGAACCGTTATAACGGTGAATAGACCACGTTGTGGTTGCTGATGATGAAGGCTCTATCTCGTCCATCCTTAACCCTCCATTTCCGTTTCCAGCTCTGCAATCCGCTTCTCCACATAGCGCGTATCTTTGTGAGCGTGATACGTTTCTGCCTTTTCAACAATAACAGCTGTGTTATACTCCGGAATGCCCGCAAACGGTTCGTATACCCCCTTGGGTATTAAACTATTCCCTTCAGGCCAATGCACTTCGATATTGCCGCTTCGGATGTCGGCTTGTTTGGCTCTGCCATGCATGCTGCCATAACCGTTGTAGACTACAATCGCTTCGCCTTCTTGCAGCGCAAGGCCTCGCATATCTTCCTGCCTCATCAGCACATCGTAGCGATCCGCTTCATTGAATGGATCGACATCGCTGTAGATCATGGAATTGAACTGCTTGCCGCGGCGCGTCGTCACCGCGAAATGCCCCTCCGGCTTCCGCAGCTCCGGAAGCTCAATCGGCAGCAGCCGGCCGCGGCCATCCGGCGTCGGACAGACGCCGTCCTCGCACAGCCACGCGCCGCCGTATTGAAACACATCACCGCGTTCGCGCAGGTGCTGGATGCCATCATAGCTCGGCGCCGCTAGCGCGATCTCGGCGCGGATGGCTTCCGCGGTGCCGCAGCCTAGCAACGCTGCGGCTTCGGGCTTCACCCGGCGGGCGAGATCGACGTAGATGTCCCACTCCGCACGGGCTTCGCCGATGCGGGGACCGGCGATCTCGGGCGAGAAGTACACCATCCGCTCCGTCGAAGTGGATGTGCCTCCCCCAGGCTGCTCGTAGCGCGTCATCGCGGGCAGCACCACCACCGCCTCCCGCGCGTCGAGCAGCGTGGAGGTGTTGAGAATGATGTCCTGGTGGACACGGACATCCATTGATTCTAGTGCGTTCCGGACGAATGCCGGGTCCGGCATCGTCTCGAGGAAGTTGCCTCCGGATGTGTAAAACAACCGGAGTTTCCGCTCCTGCTCCTCAGGCAGGAGCGCATTCTCTAGGGTGACACCAACGATGTCACCCTGCCAGCTCGGCAGCTCGAAGCCCCAGAGCTGCTCGATGCGGTTGCGGTCGGCGGCGCTGCTGATTTCGCCGCCCGGCAGGGAGAAGGGATCGGCGCCCATCTCGCCGGAGCCCTGCACGCCGCTGTGGCCGCGGATGGGCATCAGCCCGCAGTGTTCGCGGCCTAGAAAGCCCCGCAGGAGGGCGAGATTCGCCACCTGCGAGATGTTGTCCGTGCCGAAGCGGTGCTGTGTGAGCCCCATGCTCCACACGAATACCGCGCTAGAGGCACGGGCTAGCAGAAGAGCGAGCTCGCTGATGCGCTCGCGGGTGAGACCGGACGACTGCGTGAGCGTCGTCCAATCCTGCTGCGCCACGTGGGCGCGCAGCTCCTCTATGCCGTTCGTGTGCGTAGCCACGAACGCATGGTCTATCGCGGATCCTGGCTCACGCGCCTCCATCTCGAACCATACCTTCATGATGCCGTTCATGAAGGCGATATCTCCGCCGATGTTCACTTGGTATACATCGTCGGCCAGCTTCGTGCCGAATAACGCTGATTCGGCAATGGAAGGGATCCAGTACTGCTCCATAGAAGGCTCGTAGTACGGGTTAATGACGATGATCTTCGTCCCTTTGCGTTTGGCCGCATACATATACTTCGTCGAGACCGGTTGATTGTTCGCGGCCACACTGCCCCAGAATACAAGGACATCCGTGCCGATCCAGTCCTTATAATTACAGGTCGAAGCGCCCACGCCTACGGAGCGCTTCAGTGCCGTCTTCGACGGCGAGTGGCAGATGCGCGAGGCATTGTCGATATTGTTCGTGCCGAGCAATCTCGCTACCTTCGCTGCCACATAGTACGACTCGTTCGTAATTCCCCTCGCCGTTAAATAGAACGCCATCTGCTTCGGGTTCAACCCCCGCATCTTCGTTGCAATCGTATCCAGCGCCTCATCCCATGTGGCGCGGCGGAACCGTCGCTCCCCCTTCCTGCGGATGAGCGGATATGGAATGCGCCCGAGCTGACGAAGCTCGGTGGAGCTCAAACGGCTGAGCTCGTCGATGTCCGCATGGAGCAGCTCCTCGCGAATGGCTGGCATCGTATTCAGCCGCAGCACGTTTAGCCGTGTCGTGCAGATATGAGGCCCTGCCAGCGTCTGATCGTAAAGCCCCGACACGCCAAGCGCACAGCCATCGCACACACCTTGCGTCAGAATTCTCACCGCGTACGGCAAATTATCACGATTTTGCCACGCTATTTTTGCCGTCTCTCGAATATGCTTTGGCTTCACTTTACCGAGACCGAATGGTATCTTACTGACCCAGAGCTTAGGATCTGGTTTCGCAGGCAGCTTGATCGGCCCTGTATGCTTCGTTTTCCCCAAATTAAACGCCTCCCATTGCGTGTATGTATCAATTTCTTTTTCTTCTATCCCCTAACCTATCTCACCTTGCACTCTCTTTCCTTGTTCCGTCATATCTCCCTACATGCAATGCACCGCAATGTCCCCTCAAAATTGCGAATGAGCAACCTTTCACCAACAAATTCGCCTATTTTCGAGAAATAAGTGCAAATCAGCAACTATTTCTATCGTTTCTGATGGTTATGTCCTATTTCCCGCCATAAGGTTGCCTTTTCGCAACCATTTCTACTCAACGAGCAATCTAGCGTGAAATTGTTGCCTATTTGCATCTTTGACCGCCTTCCCGCCCTACTCACCCGATACGCTTACCGGGGATGCAGCCGGAAGTTCACGCCCACCCTTTCAGCTGCCTTAGAAGCAAAAAACCACCGCAAAACAACCCCAAGCCCCTCTTACGAGAAGAGTCTCGGGTTGTCTCACAGTGGTTAGTCTCCGGCAGGTTCGCTACCAAGTGCCAAGCACCTTACTTATGTATATGTAGATGTACGAGCGGTTAGTTATCCGTTTCTTGTACCAAACTTCTTTTCCAAATCCTCATCAAAAACGAATACCGACATCCCTACATCCTGAGCAATATCGATATCGACAAATAGCTGAATAAACTTGGCGCCGAGCAGCGCTTCCATCTCTACAGGCGGATGATCCTTGTAGATTTCTTTGACCATTTCTGTGCGTGCCGTGCGGAGCATTTGCCTGCCATCGCCGGTCTTCGCCATAAATTTCTCTACTGGGGAAAGATTCCCTGCCATTTCGCAGATTGCCCAGCTTTTGCAAAAGGTCGTCGTCACTCGCTCCGGCCCTTTACCCATATGCCTCTTGCGATAAGCTTTTACTAGATTACTAAATTCGGCCTCCATACGATTCATTGGTCAGCCACCTTTATGTTTACGTTTACAAGCTTGTCCTAGCTTCATCATAGCAAGAAAGCCTATACCTGACAACACCTGAAGATGCGTTTCTATGTGTCATTTCCCTACACATCAGCACTTACTTCGGTTCTATTCATCATCTTCCCACTTCCGCGAGTATGCCTTCTTTGTTATCCAAATCGTCAGTCCAATCACGATGATAATCGCGATCACACTTCCAATAATTGCACCAACCACCTGTCTCACTCCCCTTTTATCTACTCATACATCCACTTATTTACAATCCTCAGAACAAATCCAACTGCCTCGGCGCCAGCCCCTCGTAGTCTAAGTCTAGCATGCTCATTAGTGTTTTGGCATTTCCAGCTGCATGTCCACCGGAGTTGTTGTTAAAAATGATACAAATCTCACGCGTCTGCTCCTGCAAGCGGAGCAACCTCACCTTCCACTCCAACAATTCCTGCGGATTGTAGTCGTACAAATATCTCACATCGCGCCAGTTGGCCTCGTTCGTCTGTACCCATCCCCCGACATTCCGTCCGTGGAAGCGAACCATCGTCATGTCGGGATGCGTCGCCTCCAGGACGATGGGAACCGATCCAATTCCCGCCTGCGGCTCATCGCAGATGCTATGCATCCAGCCCTCGCGCTTCATGAAAGCCAGCGTCTTATCGCGCATGTCCTCCGTGAACCAGCTCTGGTGGCGAAACTCTAGCGCGAGCGGCACATCACCCATTCGCGCCTTCGCCTCGCGAATTACATCCACACTTGCCTTGTTGCACGCAAACCAAGGTGGATATTGAAATAGCACAGCCTTCAGCTTCCCCGCTTCCTGAACGGGACGAATCGACTGAAGGAACGCCTCGAACATTTGATCAGCACCGCCTGCAAAAGGATTTTCTCCCCTTAAGTGGCCAGTCATCCCTTGGTAGGCTTTTATAATAAACCCAAAATTCTCAGGTGTCTCTTGTACCCATTTCGCATAGTTGCGTTCTGGCTGTATCGCGTAAAAGGAGGTATCGACCTCCACCAATGGGAAATGGGCGCCATAGCTCATCAGCTTCCCTTTACTCCCACCCAAGTCATGGTCACCCCAACCTGCCAAACCGATATTGATCATTGTCGTCCCCCTGAGCCAAAAACGTTAATTCTATTGTACCAAATGCCTTTATCTTTACAACTTCCGAGGGAACAGGTATAGTTACCCTATATAGGATTGACCCGGAGGAGCCTGCCAACAGCGGGCTCTTTTTGTCTTTTTTCGGAGACTGCGGGTCGTCAATTAGTCAATGGAGGCGGATCTAGTGGAATTACAAGCTTATTGGGCTATCGGCATTTTCTTGCTGATTTATGCGATTATTATTTCTGAGAAAATTCACCGCACCATCATCGCAATGATTGGTGCCGTGCTCATGGTTGTTTGTGGTATTGTCAGTCAAGAAACAGCACTGCACCACATCGATTTCAACACACTTGGACTGCTCATCGGCATGATGATTATGGTGGGTATCACGGCAGAAACAGGGCTGTTCTCCTATATCGCTGTGAAGGCAGCGAAGCTTGCCAAAGGGCAGCCGCGAAGGATCCTGATCGCGCTCGTGATCATTACAGCCGTATGCTCAGCTTTTCTGGATAATGTGACAACCGTGCTTCTCATGGTGCCTGTCACCTTGAGTATCACAAGACAGCTTCGCGTGAATCCGTTCCCGTTTCTTTTTACGCAAATTCTGGCCTCTAATGTTGGGGGTACAGCCACGCTGATTGGTGATCCGCCCAATATTATGATTGGCAGCGCAGTGAGTGAGCTCACGTTCATGGCCTTCATTAACAATCTGGCACCTATTGCAATCATCATCATGCTGGCCTATATCCCATTGTTCCTGCTTCTTTTTGGGAAGCAAGTCAAGTCCACACCCGAGCTCCAAAAGAGCATTATGGAAATGGATGAGAACGCCATGTTGACGGACCGCAAGCTTCTCTGGAAATGCCTCACCGTACTAGCACTTACCATTCTAGGCTTCTTCCTGCACCAAAGCTTACATTTGGAATCGGCTACGATTGCACTTAGTGGCGCGTTTCTTCTACTCCTCCTGACAGGAGAGCGTATGCTGGAGCCTGCCTTTGCAAGTATTGAGTGGCCTACGATCTTTTTCTTTGTCGGTCTGTTCGTGCTCGTATCGGGCCTTGTAGAAACAGGCGTAATTACGCAATTAGCTGTACACGCCATCGAGTTAACAGGCGGCAACCCGATCGCAACTTCCATGCTTATTCTTTGGCTGAGCGCGATTGCATCCGCTTTTCTCGACAATATCCCCTTCGTTGCCACGATGATTCCATTGATTCAGGAAATGGGTGTCTTGGGCGTCAGCAATCTAGAACCACTATGGTGGAGTTTGGCACTTGGCGCTTGTTTGGGCGGTAATGGTACATTGATCGGGGCGAGCGCGAACTTGATTGTGGCAGGACTAGCCAGTAAAGAGGGGCATCCCATCACGTTCATAAAATATCTGAAATATGGCTTCCCCTTCATGCTGTTATCGATTGTTCTTTCGAGCGTATACATGTACTTGCGCTATTTGATTTAAAAGTGGCATGCAAAAAGAGCCAAGAGGTTTATCGACCAGCCTCCTGGCTCTTTCTCTATTTAACAGTCAATCGTCCGTACGTTTCCTTATCACAAATGACGAACAGCCTAGCTCCCTGCGGAATCTGCTCATGAAGCCTTTTGTTAATATTGAGATGTTCACCATCTGAGATTAGTGTGGCACCCTTTTGCAGCAAATCCTGAAACGCATCATGGAACGTCACCCACTTGGCCTGTGTCGGAATCTCATAGAGATCCTCCCCCTCTGGCGTACGCGTCAACAGCTGTGTAAGAATTTTGGAGCTGCCAGGGTTGAATGCTGAACGTACCGCGAGTTGGGATATCGTCTCACTCCCGAAGATGAATTCATCAATGCGAATATGCTGAAAATTGGGTAGATTTTGCTTATCGCGGATTTCCACAATCGTGTACACATGGTTATAGTTGCGTTCGACAGTCGTGGCGACCAAGAGTGTTTTGCCATCGACGAAGGCCGGATCTCGAATCGTGTTCTGGAGCTGTGTCACCTCATCCGCAAAGATGAAGACCGCTCTTGCCTTAGAGGTATTCGCCATTTCGAGTGTTGCCACGAGCTGAGGGTTACCTAGCACATAATGCACGCGATCATGCTGAATTGGCGATTTTTCCAGTGTATCTATAAGTACAATCTCCACAAGGGGGTCTGAGTTCAGAATTTCGTTAATGGCATTCTCTGCATGCTGACTCCAATCAATAATGACAAAATGGTTCGCCCCTGCAAACTTCAATTTCCCTTCCTCCTTCATGCGCTGATACACAAATAAGGCATCCACGACTTTACTAATCGTTATGGAAATAAGTCCAATACCGAAGATGTACACGACGATACCTAAGCATTTGCCTGCGACCGTATGGGGATAAAAGTCACCATAACCAACCGTTGTAACTGTCGTCATAACCCACCACAAGCCGTTAAATCGGGTCTCAAAAGTGCTCGGCTCTAGCTCATAGGCTAAGAGTGAACTCCCTCCAATGAACACAACAGCCACGCCAAAAACAAACAGATTATTCCAACGAATTAGACGCAAAAGGAATTTTGAGAAGAAAAGCATGATGACCTCCTGACAGGCATCCGCCTAACAATTTCCAAGTTATTCTTTAAGTATAGCAAGAAAAACGCTTTTAGATGAATAAATCCGAAAGAGTCTCGCTATTTCTGTTCACGTTTTTTTCATTTTGTCGGGAATCCGACATTCTAGGATGAAATCATGTGATAATATACATATAACAGATTGGAATACTCGGCATTAGAGGAAGTGCACTCTTTAAGAAATAAGAATGGGAGAATGATCCTATTATGGACCAATTACATGAGCTTGCTGACCTTCAGGAAAAAGACCCTACAAAGGAAGTCATGATTGAGGCTTTTCGAAAACATGGTATTAGTCATACCTACCGAAAAAATGAGTTTGTCTTTCAGGAAAATGACTTGCCCAGCGGTGCCTATTATGTGGCTTCCGGGTTAATTAAGATTTCCCAATCTTCCGAGGAGGGGCAAGGAATTACCCTATTTCTTCGCTATGAGGGGGAGGTTTTCGGCAATGCGGAAGTGTTGACGAACATGGCTCGCAAGCGCTACGCCAAGTGTCTGGTGGACAGCCAAATTATTACGCTAGACAGTCGAAAATTTCTGGAATTGGCCAAAGAAAACGCGGAATTTTCCTATTCCGTTGCTGTTCTAGGTGCGCGAAGACTCCTGCAGACACAACGAATGGTTGAAACCTTAATCTCCCGCCCCGTAGCCTGGAGGCTCGCTTGGTTCCTCCTGCAGTTAGGCAAACCAACGGAAGAGAAGCTCGAAGTACAAGTGCCGCTCAGTCATGAAGAAATCTCCTATGTCATTGGCTGCAGCAGACAAACCGTCACGGAAACCTTGAACAAATGGCGCGATAAAGGACTTATCGATTACGCCAAAAAGAAGATCGTTGTGTATCATCCGAACCGTTTTTTCACAGATATATAGACGAGCATCCCCCTGGAGGTTGAGCACATGATAACGATAACGGATGTGAATAAATCCTTTTCACAGCAAAAAGGCCTTTCCTATACGGCTTTAGACGACGTTTCTCTCACGATTAACAAGGGGGAATTCGTCTCCATCGTAGGACCTTCAGGCTGCGGGAAGTCCACGCTTCTCAACCTGATTGCCGGCTTTGAACAAGCAAGCAGCGGAACGATTACGGTGGGTGGACACAGGGTTACTGCGCCAGGAGCCGATCGCATTGTCGTTTTCCAAGAACACGGCTTGTTCCCTTGGCTCACGGTGCTGGATAATGTGGCTTTCGGTCTGAAGCAAAAAGGGCTCTCCAAGAAAGATCGCTATGCACTAGCTACAGAACAGATTAAAGCTGTGCACTTGAGCAAGTTCATCGATCGTTATCCACATGAGCTGTCTGGCGGGATGAAACAACGGGTAGCGATTGCCAGAGCGCTCGTTATGGATCCTGAGATCCTATTAATGGATGAGCCTTTTGCGGCTTTGGATGAGCAGACGCGCTTCATTTTACTGAAGGATTTGGAAGAGATTTGGCTAAAAACCGGTAAAACGATCTTATTTATTACTCACAACATTCGTGAAGCCGTCATTTTATCAGATCGTGTTATCGTGATGGCGACGCAACCAGGCAGGATTAAGAAAGAATTCACCGTGCAAGCGGCAAGACCTCATCAAAACAGCGATCCGCTCATTCATGCTTTGGAAAATAAAATTATGGAAGCTCTGACGGATGAGCTCGAGAAGGTAGTCAGAGAGGAGCTTGGCCATGCATACAGCCTTAAGAAGAACGCTATTTCTAATTCTGCTGCTGATCATATGGGAGTTGGGATTTAGAATATTTGATTGGGGTTGGAAGTTTCCTTCTCCACTACAGACCTTTCAGGCCTTCTATGATGGGTTTGCACACGGGCATCTCCTTAACGCTATTGGGGCTAGCCTTCGTCGCTTACTTTTCTCATTTGCCCTATCGATTAGCATCGGGACGATATTAGGCTATTTATTTGCAAGATATCGGTATTTCGATGAGACCTTTGGCTTTCTCGTAGTTGCCCTTCAAACTGTGCCGAGTATCGCATGGCTGCCCTTCGCAATTATCTGGTTCGGACTGAATGATACGTCGGTCATTTTCATTACAACCATTGGCGCCACATGGACGATGTCGATGGCCAGCCGCACAGGAATCATGAACATTTCGCCGATTCATCTGCGAGCTGCGCAAATGCTAGGAACAGGCAGCGGCTACCGCTTGTTCTTTCAAGTGCAATTGCCGGCGGCATTTCCCCATTGGATTACAGGTATACGAGTGGCCTGGGCCTTCGCTTGGCGGGCACTTGTAGCTGGCGAGCTTATCGCTAAGGGCGTGGGGCTCGGGCAGATGTTACAGGATGGACGCGGACTTGGCGATACGGCAACAATTCTGTGCGTGGTCATCATCATCGCTGTGATCGGTACGATATCGGATCATTTCTGTTTCAAACAGCTAGAGGATCGCATCGTGCTACGCTTTCAGCTTAAGAAATAAATGAGGCTATTTAGAATCATATAGGGGGAATTCGTGTGAAAAAAGTAGGTTGGATGATGAGTTTGGTTGTAGTCGTACCTTTGGTCTTGTCCGCTTGCGGTCAGAGTAAAGAAGTTGCTTCAAGCGCTGTCAGTACGACTGTGAAAATTGGTATTTTGAAAAATGTCACACACGCACCGGGATTTATCGCTCTGCAAAACAACTATTTTCAGGACGCTTTTGGTAAAAATGCCAAGATTGACGTCACGGCTTTTGACAATGGAGCTGACTTCGCAACAGCGATTGCCACGGACCAAATTGATATTGGCTACGTGGGGCCAGGTCCTGTCATCAATCAATATTTGAAAAGCAAAAATATCAGGGTCATTGCTGGCGCGAATAACGGCGGCGCAGTATTAGTTGCACGCAAGGACGCGGGCATCAATTCCGTGAAGGATCTTGTCGGCAAAACAGTAGCCGTCGCTGCCAAGGGAGGCACACCGGATCTGTCCCTTCGTTTGCTGCTCAAACAGGAAGGATTGAAAGTATCGACGGATACTTCAGGCGTGCAAATCGTTACACGTGCCCCGGCAGATACGTTAATCGCGATGCGTCAGAAAGAAGTAGACGCAACCTTGATTGCCGAACCTTGGGGTACACAGATCATCCAAGAGGGCTCTGGTACGATTTTAGTGGACTGGAACAAGATCCCGCCAAAAGACGGGAACTATCCGTTAACGATTCTCGTAGCTAGCGATACGTTTCTGAAGGATCACCGTGACTTGGCCAAGAAAGCCGTAAAAGCCAACAAACAAGCGATCGATTTCATTCAGCAAAATCCGAACAAAGCTTATGAGCTGATTAGCGATGAATTGAAGCAATTAACGGGTAAAGGAATGGAGCCCTCACTTATTAAAGCAGCTATCGACCATTTGAAATTAACCGAAGACATTACGTTGGATGATATCAATGAGCAAGCTAAAACCTCTTTTGATGCAGGGTACTTAAAAGTGAAAGCGGATGAGTTGGATTTTAGCAAATTTTTAGATTTATCGCTTTTGAATGAAGTTAAGAAAGAAAAATAATGTTACGTAACTGAGGAGGCCTTCCTATGTATATACAACCACAAGAAAACCTATTGCCGGATGTTCATGAGCACATCAAAGTCGTCATTCTTGGCACTGGCACACCGAGGGCCTTTTATGGCAGGGCGAAGGCAGGTGTCGCGGTTTTAGCTGGGGACAAAGCCTTTCTCTTCGATTGCGGAGGCGCAACCGTGGATCAACTGATTAAGGCAGGGATCATGCCGCAGCGGATTTCAGATGTTTTCTTTACACATCATCATAGCGATCATAATTCCGGGTTTTTCGATGTTTTCATCACGAGCTGGCGAACACATGTGATCGCGGATCGGGTATTTGAAGGGCGAAAAGGGCCAATGAACGTCTACGGTCCCCTCACAACGAAAGAGATTATTGGAAAAATGAGGGCGTCCTTCGATTTCGACGTCAATCTCCGAGTGAACTATAATTTCTCCGCAGGTGAAGGGGCAGACATTCGTTATTTTGAGAGCAATGAGGGTGTTGTTTACGACCAGGGCGGCGTTAAAGTCACTGCTTTCGAGGTCGATCATAAACCTGTTGATCCTGCTATTGCCTATAAAATCGAGTTCAACGGAAAGTCGGTCGTCATTTCAGGCGATACTATCCCTGTTGACAATATGATTACACACAGTCGCGGCGTGGATCTGCTTGTCCATGAATCTTACAACAAAGCGTGGCTCGACGCGCTGATTGCCAAATTTCCTGAGCAGACCGTTGGCCTGTCCAATCCGGCAAAGTATCATTCCACGACGCTGGAAGTAGCAGAAATTGCCCGAGAAGCAGGCGTAGCGCATCTGGTGCTCACTCACCACATTCCAGCTCCGGCTGCAACTGAGGAAGCCGAGGCTGCCTATACAGAAGGCATGAGAGATATCTACGGTGGACGAATCACGATGGCGCGAGATTTAATGGCATTTGACCTCATCTAATGAAAAGCAGCCCTGAGTTATTCGCTCAGGGCTGCTTCTTGTCTGCCACGCTTATTTCGCTGCTTGTTTCGCCCATTTGGCTTTCAGCGTACTTTCAAGCTCCGCGTAAACTTGCTCCGTCGTTTTTCCATTCGTGGAGATGCCTAGCTTGGCCGCTCTCTTGTTCAGAGACTCCGATATTTTCGCATCTTTTGCTGCTTTCAAAGCCGTGCGGAGCTCTTTCGCTGTCTTGCCATCAATCGTGATACCCGCTTCAGTCGCTTTCGCTTGCAACTTCGTCAATGCAGAAGCTTTCAGGGCTGTTTTCAGCTCCTTGTTCGTCAACCCGTTTGCGCTCACGCCAAGCTTCGATGCTTTCGCCTGCAGCTTTACGCTGACAGCCGCTTTAATTTCTGTCTTAAGTTGTTCAGCTGACTTCCCATCTGTGCTAATCCCTAATTTAGCTGCGGCTGCATTCAACTTCTCGGTGCGATTCGTTGTGGCCGAGGTTTTCAGCTCTGTCTTAATCTCCTTGTTCGTTTTGCCATCCGTCGATATGCCAAAAGCTTTCGCTTTTTCTTGTAAAAGTTGCTTGATCGGATGAAATTTACTTGCCTGCGACGCTGCTGTATCTCCTTGTCCTTGCTCGGCAAAGGCCGCAACCGGTATGGAACATACAATCGCGCCTACGATAACTATTCCTGCTAACTTCTTCAACATGTGGAATCACTCCTTAATGGTTGGGTTCTATACCTTACGAAACTTATCTTATCCGATAGTTATGTCATAAGTTTGTCATGCGAGGAGCTTTATCCGCTAGGCTAGGCAAAAAGATTTTGAAAACCGTCCCAGCACCCAACTGTGACTCCACGCGAATTGAGCCACCGTGCGCCTCGACAATATGTTTACAAATCGTCAAGCCTAACCCTGCGCCAGAGCGATTGCGACTCTCATCTGCTTTGTAGAATCGATCAAATAAATACGGAAGCTTCTCAGGGGCAATGCCTTGCCCTTGATCCCAGACCTCGACCCAGCGCTCATATCTAATCGCTTTCACCCGAATCCCCGCTTGCGAGCCCTCCGGAATATGGTTAATCGCATTGTCTAATAAATTGATGAACACCTGTCTCAGCCGATCGGCGTCAGCTAATACGGTATACGGCCCCTCCACATCGGTGCTGAGCTCGATCCCTTTGCCCTTCGCCTTCATCTTCAACTGCGTCACGACAAGTCCAATCAGCTCAGGAAGATCCACGGCTTGCAGATTCAACTTCACCTGTTTCTCCTCAAAAGAAGAGAGCTCCAGCAGATCATCCACCAGATGGCTCAGTCGAAGTGTCTCCTGGAGGGAGATATCGATGAATTCCTTCGCATCTTCTGCCTCCACCACGCCATCTGTGATGCCCTGCAGCGAAGCGCGAATCGTCGTCAGCGGTGTTCGCAATTCGTGAGAAATCTCAGAGAGGAACCGCTTGCGGCCTTCTTCGATTCTCTGCAGCTTGCCGGCCATGCGGTTTAGGGAACCTGATAGCGAGGCAATTTCATCTTTTCCACGCACGGGCACCCGGCCATTGAAATCGCCTATCGCCAATGCCTCCGCGGTCTTGCTCATCTGTTGGATCGGCTTCACAAAGTGCCGTGAAACAAAATACAGAACAGCAATCGCTAATAGGGCAACTACAAGCGCAGAAGCATATATAGCCCGATTAATCTCATTGATCGTCCCTTGAATATTCACGATAGGGGTATACAGGAAAATGGCCCCAACCACACGATTGTCCTGCAGGACAGGACGTCCGACAATGAGCATTTTCACCTTACTATTCGAAGTAAATGTACTTTTCACTGTCACTGGATTACCGGAGAGTACTTTCTCCACCCAACCCAGTCGTGCAGGCACTTCCCCCACAGCTTGGATTTTATCCAAGGTGGCCTTCGGATGCTTGATCACGGAGACACGCACATTGGATGTTTTCTCGATAGCGCTAATTTGCTTACGAAAATCCTTCTGGGTCGTCGCATTGTCAAACAAATCCTTCGCCAGCTCCTCCACTTGCTCCACTTTCTCCAGAAGAAGCTTCTCACTCCGTTCATACGTCTTCTGTTTCATCGTGTAACCAATGGTGCCTGAGATCGCCAGAATTGACACCACTGTGATGGAAATATAAATGAATAAGAGCTTGCTATAAAAGGAATTCAGCATGGGCCTGGCCCCTCAAACTTGTAACCTACACCCCATACGGTTCGAATGCTCCAGTCCTCTTTCCGCTCCGTCAGTGCTGAGAGCTTCTGTCTCAAACGTTTAATGTATAAATCAACGACACGATCTTCCCCCTCGAAATCCCATCCCCAGATCTTAGCGATTAGATCCTCGCGAGTGAACACCTGATTCGGATTCCGCATGAAAAAAAGCAGCAGCTCGTACTCTTTCTTCGGCAGCGAAACTACCTGCCCCTCAACCGTCACCTCATGCCCCAAGCTGTCCACGCGTAGACTGCCGATCTCATAGATGTGAGCGGCTGGCATGACTTTCGTGCGCAGCACGGTGCGGCGCAAAATCGAGGTTACCCGTGCGACCAGCTCGTTTGGGTCAAAAGGCTTCACCAAATAGTCGTCGGCTCCCATCTGCAGGCCTTCGACGCGCTCGTCCACGTGGCCTCTCGCTGTCAGCATGAGAATCGGCACATCACTCTGAGCGCGGATCGTTTGACAGACGGACCACCCGTCGCGCTTCGGTAGCATAATATCCAGCACGATGAAATCCGGCTGCAACTCCTTGAACCTCGTGAGCGCCTGCTCGCCATCGTTCGCGGTTACCACCTCGTAGCCGTTCTTCTCCAGATACAGCTTCGTTATTTTACATATATTCAAGTCATCATCTACGACTAATACCGTTGTCACAGGTGCGCACACTCCTTTTGTACTGCTCATCCCCTTTATTTTACGGCATAATTGTGAACAAATTATTTATTTTTTAGAGCACTTCACACATTTTTTACGAATGTAGGGAGATTTCCTAACGGGCAACTCTCTTTTTGCATCTACTAGAATCAGACAGTATGAGGAGGTGAAATCAATGAAAACTAACAAACTTCTTCTCCCTAGCAGCATAGATAGAGGTCAAGGTAAAGCCGTTCACCGTATTCCTGCCAATATCAAACCAACACAAAGATTGACTAGATTTACCGTCCTTTGGGTTAACAACGCAGGCGTACCTTTCAATACGACAGGCTTTACCTGCCAAGCACGCACATTGGGCGGAGTTTTTATCGGTACAGCTAGATTCGACAGCTTTGGAACAGCTGTTTTCAATAACATCTTCACGCCAACGAACAGAACGATCGTTATCCGCACTTTTGACCGATTTGGCGTCCTTTTCCGCACACGCACAGTTCCTGCTCGCGTATCTGCCTATGCGATTATTGGTTAATTGATAGTGAAAGAGGGCTATCCCCGCAGCATGAAGATGCTGTGGGGTGGCCTTTTTTTTACTTTCTCGCTTTCTCGCTTTCTTACTTTCCTGCACTCCCTACTCCCCCTCGCGCCACTTCGATTCATTATACTGACTAACTGACGAAAACCTGCGAATTTACATCCTTTTCCTCGTCTATCCTCTACTTAACCGCACATGCTGCAAAAATACATCTTTTCCCCACGATTACGCCGATCCAGCTGCGTTTCTCTCCAAATGCCTGCATATTTGCAGGTATTTGCTATTTCCACGCCAAAATACCCGAAAAGCCTGCACATTTGCAGGCTTTTCAGCTCATCCACTTATCAGCACGCCATCTTACCATCCCACTGGCACGCCACCTCACCAAAAAAACTTAACCAGCACCCATGAAAACCAGAATTGAAAAAAGACCCCAGCATCCGCTAGGGTCTCTTACTCACTTATCTATATCCGCTCATTACACTACGAACGAGCTTTTCAACGACACGATCAAGTTAAACACCAGATGGTCTGGTGTTGTGTACTTCGGATCCACGTTAAAGTAACCGTGGCGGAAGAACTGGAACTTGTCATGCGGGTTCGCAGCCTTCATGTTGTCTTCCACGAAGCCATGCACGATTTGCATGGAGTTCGGATTGACCTTATCCAGGAAAGAAGCCTCTTCCTCGCCTTCCTCATCATCCAAAATCAACGGCTCATACAAGCGGAACTCCGCTGGTACAGCGCTTTTCGCGTCCACCCAGTGGATGGTGCCTTTGACTTTACGGCCAGTGAAGCCGCTGCCGCTTTTGGTCTCAACATCATAGGTGCAATGCAACTCAACCACGTTGCCATCGGCATCCTTGATGAAGTCGTTGCACTTGATGAAGTAGGCGTTTTTCAAACGCACTTCATTGCCGGGAAATAAGCGGAAATACTTAGCCGGCGGATTTTCCATGAAGTCGTCTTGCTCGATGTAGATCTCGCGCGAGAACGGAATCATGCGATTCCCCATTTCTGGGTTCTCGGAGTTGTTCTCCGCTTCCAGCATCTCCACGCCATCCTCAGGATAGTTGGTGATGACAACTTTGAGCGGATTGAGCACACCCATCGTGCGCAGCGCCTTCAGCTTCAAGTCCTCGCGGATGAAGTGATCCAGCATGCGAGTGTCAACGACACTGCCGCCGCCGCCTTTGGATACGCCAAGCTCACGGACAAAATTGCGAATCGATTCTGGTGTTAAACCTCTGCGGCGCATTCCGGAAATCGTAGGCATACGCGGATCGTCCCAACCGTCTACGACTTGCTCGTCCACGAGTTGTTTCAATTTTCTTTTGCTCGTAACGGTATTCTTTAGACTGATACGGGCGAATTCATATTGTCTTGATATATTCGGCATCTCGCACTCACGAATAACCCAGTCATAGAAAGGACGTTGATCTTCAAACTCGCTAGAACAAAGAGAGTGTGTGACACCTTCAATAGAATCTTCAAGCGGGTGTGCGTACGTATACATCGGATAGATGCACCACTTATCTCCTGTATTATGGTGATGTGCATGGAGAATACGGTAGATGACAGGGTCTCTCAGATTAATATTGGGCGATGACATATCAATTTTGGCGCGCAGCACACGCTCACCGTCTTTGAATTCACCAGCACGCATACGCTCAAATAGGGACATATTTTCCTCTATCGTACGTTCACGATAAGGACTGTTGGAACCGCCTTGTGTCAGCGTACCACGAGTCTCACGGATTTGATCTGCAGATTGGTCATCTACATAAGCCAGTCCTTTGCGAATCAAGACTAATGCTCGGCTATACATCTCTTCAAAATAGTCCGATGCAAAGAAAAGCCCGTCCCATTTAAAGCCAAGCCATTCTACGTCTTGTTTAATGGATTCCACATATTCAACATCTTCTTTGACCGGATTCGTGTCATCAAATCGCAGGTTCGTCAATCCATTGAAATCATCCGCAATTTCAAAGTTCGTGCATATCGCCTTTGCATGTCCTATATGAAGGTAACCGTTCGGCTCCGGGGGAAATCGGGTCACGACCTGACTGACTTTGCCTGATTTCAAATCTTCGTTTACAATGTTCTTAATGAAATTTGATATTTCGCTTACGTTAGCTTCAGCGTTTTTCGTTTCCATATGTGCCCAGCCTTTCTCCCACGGGTTAAAGTTTTATTTTCTATCATACACTAAATGGTACTCAAATATAAAGGAGACAAGAAGATGGAATCATTCGAGCATTACTTAGATCAATATGCAGAGCTTGCTATTCGTGTCGGATTAAATGTACAAAAGGATCAAACGGTCGTGATCTCAACGCCGATAGCCTGCGCGGATTTCGTTCGCAAGCTTGCAAAGAAAGCCTATGAAGCTGGAGCCAAAGATGTAGTCGTCGATTGGGATGACGATGAAGTGAAGGCTTTACGCTTGAAGAATGCACCAGACGATACCCTGCGTACATATCCAATGTGGCGCGCGAAAGGCCTGGAAGAGATGGCGAAGGATGGCGCTGCCTTCTTGTCGATTTACGCACCTAACTCTGATTTGTTAAAAGATATTCCACCAGAGCGTGTAGCTATGTCCAGCAAGGCTGCAGCTACAGCGCGTGAAGGCTATCTTTCCTATACGCGCAGCAACAAAGTCAACTGGTTATTGGTTTCCTACCCGACCGCGGAATGGTCTGCCAAAGTATTCCCGAACCTAGGCGAATCCGAGCGTGTGACGAAGCTGTGGGAGCAAATTTTCACACTGACACGTGTCGATAAGTCCGATCCTGTTGCCGCTTGGAAAGAACATATCGGAACGTTGACGGCGAAGATGAACCTGCTCAACATCAAGAAATTTAAGCAGCTGCATTTCCAAGCACCAGGTACAGACCTGTACATAGAGCTAGCTGCGAAGCATCAATGGGTTGCCGCAGGCAGCGAATCCGAGAGAGGCATTTTCTTCGTGCCAAATATCCCAACGGAAGAAGTCTTCACGATGCCAGCACGCGGCGGAACGAACGGTACCGTTCGCAGCACTTTGCCGCTAAGCTACCAAGGCTCGTTGATCGATGGCTTCAGTCTCACCTTTAAGGATGGCCGCGTCGTCGAAGCGACTGCCGAAGTCGGTCAAGAAGTGCTCAACAACATGTTGAACATGGATGAAGGTGCACGTTATTTGGGCGAGGTTGCCCTCGTGCCTTATGATTCACCGATTTCACAATCGGGCCTCATCTACTACAATACGCTGTTTGACGAAAATGCGTCCTGTCACGTCGCGCTTGGCAATTCCTACCCGTTCACCATCGAGGGTGGGACAGCCATGAGCCCCGAGGAACTCGAAGCAAACGGCTATAACAAGAGTTTAATCCACGTGGATTTCATGATTGGATCGAAGGATATGGCGATTGACGGTATTCTTGCAGACGGTACCCGTGAGCCACTTTTCCGCAATGGAAACTGGGCATAGGCCGTACGATAACCACTGCACCATGTATAAAGACCGCTCGTACTTGGAGATTCCTCCGAGTATAAGCGGTCTTTTTTTGCACATCGATTAATCTTCGTCTACCGGATTCGGCATGCGCATCATGCTAGTACTTAAGGTTTGAACCACGGCTGCTTCTTTCAGCTTCCACTGGCCCTTGTGCCATCTCCATATCGAAGTGACATAACCGAGTGTATCGGCATTGGCGATACCCGTGATTCGTTGAACACCCTTCAACTCACAGATGCCATCCCGATCCGTATCGATAGGTTTCAGCAAGCTGTACGCATCCACATTCACAATAAGCGGCTTAACAAGCTTCCCTTGGTTGTAAATGCCAAATTGCTCATAAGCTTCCTTTCGGTCTGCAATGTCGAGGGTGAAGGATTTGCCGGTCTCCTCAATCTTCATCTTCACCTTATAGTTATTCTTAAAGGTCGCTTTGACACGGAGCGGCTCCGGCATCGGAATCGCAGTGGGTACGTTATTTTTGAGCGAATAGATGTAATTGGAAGTGAAACCACCGCTGCCGCCTGTATCGGAAGTAACATAGATCTGAGGCAGCTTATCGTGGATAAAATCACAAAAATCCATCCTCGGGTTATACCCGCCTTCTAACGGAATCACGACCTGCGCCTGACCCTGTCCGACGACGGAGATAAATAGCTTGTCATAATAGGGACTGTTCAAATCCGATTTCAGACCGACAAGGGAGACGATCTCGAACTGGCCATCGCCCGTGACATCGATCTCTCGTGTTTGGATCAGCTGGCCCTGACCACTCTGAGGAGGCGTAAGCTGTGTTGATGGCGGTGGTACCACTGCAGCTTCCACCGACTGGCTGAGGCTCAAAGCACTGCACAAGACCATACCTATTGCTGCTGTGCGCAGCGGAATCATAAAACGTTTTCTAAACCGAGACATTGTTCGCACTTCCCATCATGGAATTGAATTCGGTTTATTATTTCAAATTTTTCCATGAGGTATGCGGCAAATCATTACAATAGAGGCGGTTTGCGGCACTGCGTGGCCTGCTCGAACGCATACGCAAGCTTAATCAGCATGGGCTCACTGAAAGCTCCGGCGGCAAACATGACACCCATAGGACCTTTGCTTGTGTACCCAGCGGGTACAATCAGAAGCGGATAGCCTGCTCTGGCGGCAAGATCCTCGCCCTCATCTTTGGGAAAGAACAACGCATCGAGTTGATACGTTTCGAGGGCATGGTCAATGCCTTGCTGCCGTGTGAGCTCTCTATATGCCTGAAGACTCGTCAGATAAGCCTCTTCAGTTAATGTTCCCTTAGCATCCTGTGACCAAATCAGCGTATCCTGCCCATAGACCAACGCCTTCTCTGCGTGCGCTTCATTGAATGCAATAACCTCCTGTAAGGAGTGAACCGGCGTCTTCGAGGGATCTAGTTTCCCTAGATAAGCGTTGAGATCTCTTTTGAACTCGTAGAGTAGTACATCATAGTTCCAGACGGCATCTTGGCAAGGAAGCGCCACGTCATCGATCACAATCGCGCCCTCATCTCGCAACACCTGAATAGCTTGCTCCGCGATTTGCCGTTCTTCCTCATCCAACTGTTGATAGTACCAACGTGGAATCCCTATTCTGGCTTGATGAAGCCCTCGGCGTTCGAGAAATGGCGTATAATCTCGATGACCTTGCCCATCACTAGCAAGGCTATGTGCATCCGAACCATCCACACCTGTCATCGCGCCTAGCAAAACAGCCGCATCGCTCACCGTTCGTGTCATCGGACCCGGCGTATCCTGACTGCTAGAAAGCGGTATAATGCCTGTACGGCTTAATAGACCTACCGTAGGCTTCAAGCCAACAAGACTGTTATGTCCTGCTGGATTGACGATAGATCCTGACGTCTCTGTGCCAATAGCTGCCACTGCAAAGCCCGCCGCAACTGCCGCACCTGACCCCGAGCTGGATCCGCCAACCTCAAACCTGCCCGGTCCATAAGGATTCACCACTTGCCCGCCTCGTGAGCTATAGCCCGAAGGCATGGCAACCGCCATGAAATTCGCCCATTCTGTCATATTCGCTTTGCCAAGCAGCACCGCACCAGCTTCACGCAGCTTTGCAGCGATATAAGCATCTTCTGTCGCCACATGATCAGCCAAACAGATCGACCCTGCACTGGTGTGCATGCGATCCGCCGTTTGAATATTGTCTTTGAGCAGGATAGGAATACCATGCAGAGGACCTCGGCTCCCACCTTCCACACGTTCTCTATCTAAGGCTCTTGCAACCTCTAGTGCATCTGGATTCAGCTCCAGCACCGCATTAATCTTGCCGTTATAGGCCTCAATTCGACTACGATAGTAATGCACTAGGTCAACGGAGCTAATCTCCCGTCGTTCCAACGCAAGTTGAAGAGTTTGAATATCCGCATTTGCCATCAATTCTTCCGATATACGCGTCACGATCCACCGCCACCCTTCTACGATTCATGCTAAACTAATTCCCTAGGCATTCAGCTTTACCTTCTTCCCATTGGATACAAAGGATTTCCACCATCACAATCGAATTAGTTAGAAGAATACGACCAGAGTCAATGAGGTGCTTTTTTTGAAAATAGATCGTTTACTCGCCATCACCATGCTGCTGCTCAATCGTCGACGCATAAGTGCCAAGGAACTCTCCGAACGTTTCGAAGTGTCCCTGCGCACCATTTATCGGGATGTGGAAGCCATTAACCAAGCTGGTATTCCCGTTGTTTCCTATGCAGGACTCAGTGGTGGTTATGAAATTATGGACCAATATCGGCTCGACCGTCAGTTCTTGTCTTTGGAAGAGCTGCAATCGATCATCATCGGCCTCAAAGGGATACGCGCTTCGGTAGGCGACCAGGAAATCAGCAATTTGCTAGATAAGGTTGGCGCGTTAGTTGCCAAATCCGAACAACCCGCTGCAGCGCAACTGGGCAACCAGCTCATCTTCGACATGAATCCCTGGCGTAATGGCCATCAAGATACGGAGCATATTACCGTTCTGCGTACGGCCATCAAGGAAACAAGGCTCGTCACCTTTTCCTATCTATCATCGCAAAGCGAATTGTCCGAGCGAACCATTGAACCGATGGGGATCGTCGTAAAGGGCTTCGGCTGGTATTTGTACGGGTATTGCTTGCTGCGTGAGGATTTTCGTGTATTCCGCTTATCCCGTATACAAACCATCGAGCTGCTGTCCCAAACCTTCGAGCGCAAACAGAAAACCTTGGAGACACTTGATTATCGTTGGAGCAAAAGAGACACCTCCACCCTTATTACGCTCGTGCTGCATGCACAGCCGAATGTCAGGGCGAAGATCGAAGACTACTTCCAGCCTGAGCATGTGACCCTCCAAACCGACGGAACACTGCTGGTCAAAGCGATGCAGCCTGATGAACCTTGGCTCTATAGCATGCTGCTCGGCTATGGACCCAGCTTGCGTATTCTCGAACCTTTGCATATCGCAGCAGCTGTCATAGAGATGGCAGAAAAAATTGTTGCCCTCTATTCGAATCACTGACATGCTGTTGTCAGCAAAGCTTGTCTATACTGAGAATAAGAAATAAAAACTTTGAGGAGGACAACCCCCATGTTTAAAATGATTGAAGATTTCGCCATCGAATACAGCCGAGAAGCACAAGGCACACAACGTGTGTTTGACGTCCTGACAGATGCTTCACTTGCTCAAAAAATCACGCCTGAACTTCGTTCGCTTGGACAAATTGCTTGGCATATTGCGACGACAATTCATGAAATGCTATCTCGCACAGGGCTGACATTCGACGCTCCTGAAGGGGAAGAGATTGCCCCTGCTTCTGCGAAAACCATCGCTGACACCTACCGCACCTCATCTGCCGCAGCCATCGAAGCCATTCGTTCGCAATGGACCGACGAGAAGCTGACCGAAACTAGCGACATGTACGGTGATCAATGGCCTAACGGGCTTACATTACGCGTCCTCATCTCGCACGAAATTCATCATCGCGGTGAAATGATTGTGCTTATGCGCCAAGCTGGACTACTCGTACCAGACATTTACGGACCTACACGGGAAAGCTGGATTGGTATGGGCATGGAGCCGTTGGTATAAATAGTCGTCGTTTAAACAGAAAGAGTTGCCTCACCAAGTCCTCTTAAGGACTGATGGGACAACTCTTTTTTCATGCGCAATGTTATCCACCAACCAACCTCTTCACGGAACCATCCCGATACCCGACGATTACCTGACTCGCCATCCCGACAAATAGCCCATTCTCCACAACACCTGGAATGCTGTTCATAGCCTGATGAAGCTCCGCAGGATTAGGAATAGTGCCAAAATAACAATCAATGATGTAATTCCCATTGTCTGTTACATAGGACTGATTGTCAGCAACTCTGACTTGGGGCTCGCAGCCTAGTGCTTGAAGATTTCGAACCGTCAGTTCATAACCAAATTGGACAACTTCTACAGGAAGAGGAAAGGTGCCCAGTCGCTCAACGACTTTGCTTTCATCAACGACCACGATCAGCTTCTTACTTGAAAAAGCAACGATCTTCTCCCGCAGCAGTGCGCCTCCTCCGCCTTTGATTAAATGCCAATCAGAGTCGACTTCGTCTGCCCCATCAATTGTGACATCGATTTCTGTGATATCTGCAAAAGGAATAAGCGGGATGCCCAACTCCTTGGCCAAATTCTCGGAGGCTACGGAAGTGGCAACCGCCTGAATCTTCAGGCCGTTTTGCACGCGAAGTCCGAGACCTTGAATAGCCCAATAGGCTGTTGAGCCTGTCCCCAAACCAACAATCATCCCATCTTGGATATCCATTATGGCTAGCTCTGCTGCTGCTTTTTTCGCTTCCATCTCTTCATGCACCTCACTTCTATGGATACGTTTCTCATCTCACTAGTTTAACACAATTCAGGAATTTAGCTGCTCCGCTAGGCCAGAAGGAATCCATGCGGGGATTCCCCTCATGGGCTATACTGGAATAAAAAGGAGGCGATCCCTGATGCAAAATAAAACGGTACTCGTCACCGGAGCCAACTCGGGTATGGGCCTGGCTACGACAGTGGCATTGGCCAAGCTTGGCGCTAAGGTTATTATGCTCTGCCGCAACCAGCAAAGAGGCGAGAAGGCGCTTGCAGAAGCCCACAGCCAAAGCGGATCCGCGCACATCGAGCTAATGCTGTGCGACCTCGCTTCACTTGCGAGCATTCGCGCCTTCACAGCAGCGTTTCTGGCTAAGCACGACGTGCTCGACGTGCTTGTGAATAACGCAGGTGTCGTCACCGTGAAGCGGCAGACCACAGCAGATGGCTTCGAGGCCATGATGGGTGTCAACCATCTCGGCCACTTCCTGCTGACCCAGCTTCTGCTGGACGCCATTATCCGCGCTCCGCAGGGGCGGATCGTCAATGTCTCTTCCGGCGCCCACAAAATCGGGCGCATCGATTGGGCGAACCCTCACCTGCAGCGAGGGTTCCGGGTCTGGAACGGATACGCCCAGTCGAAGCTGGCGAATATCCTGTTCACCCGCGAGCTCGCGAAGCGGCTCGCAGGCACTTCGGCCACGGCCAACTCGCTCCATCCGGGAGCCGTGGGCACGAACATCGGTGTCGATCGCGACACCGGGTTTGGGAAGGCCGTCCATGCGATGATGCGGCCATTTTTCTTGACGCCGGCGCAGGGTGCGGATACGGCGGTGTACTTGGCCACGAGCCCGGACGTACGGGCAGTCAGCGGCGAGTACTACTACAGGCGGAAGATTGCGCCTGTGTCTGTCAGAGCGAAGGACGATGCGTTAGCTCGTCAGCTCTGGTCTTGGAGCGAGGAGCAGGTCGGACTCGCTGGCGGGGCGTAAGAGACGCGTTGGAGGACTGCACCCTCGCTAACAGCGGATAGCTGATCCCAGATAAGGGTACCTTATAGGGAGCATTTACCTTATGTTCGGAGTGTGACGACCTTGGACTTCTTTCGCAGTCAAGAATCACTAACCACCCTGCAATGGATTTTACGAGCCATTGTTGGCTACTTTTTTCTGCTTATCACGGCCAAAGCCTTAGGCCAACGCTCCATCTCGCAGTTGCGGTTTCTCGACTTCGTCATCGCTCTTATCCTAGGTAATATCATGGCACATCCGCTCTCTGATGAGCACTTAGGTTTAAAAGGCTCCATGATCACGACCGTTGCGATCGTGGTGCTCTATCTCCTAACTTCTTGGCTGAGCCTCAAATGGAACTTCCTCAAGCATCTCTTTGAGCCGTCACCCTTGACGCTAATTGAACATGGACAACTTCGTTTAGATGGGCTGCGTAAAGCCAAAATCTCCGTCGACCACCTCTTCTCAGAGCTCCGCAAACAACAAGTTGAGGATATTGGGAAGGTTGCGCTGGCTCTGTGGGAGCCTGGCGGCATGGTCTCTGTCTTCCTCGAACCCCAGCATCAAACGGTGACTGCCAAAGATATGGCAATCCCAAGCGATCCTTTCTCCCTTGTGAAGCCACTGATTATCCAAGGGGCCTATGATACCAAGTTGCTCGCGCAGCACGGCAAAGATTTGGCTTGGCTGGAAGCAAAGATGATGGCCGCACATGCTCAACTTGAGCATGTCGTGCTCGCAACGATTGATGATCAAGACCAAATCCGTGTGTACACGGAGCTGGATAAACCGGATAAAGACGAATTGACGCTGCATTAAGCGTTGATTCGTTTTTTGGTTCAACAATCCCCTACCTTCCATATTCCCCTCTGGGGGACGCGACAAAACATTTTATTGTACAAATGCCTAAATAAATAGAAATGACCCCGCCTCAAGCATCGGCATCACCCCAGATATGGGCACTGTCCTTTGCTGCCGGCGGGGTCATCATCAACCCTCACATAAACCGCTTTTCTACCCTTTTGCTAATAACCAAAGAAATCGCAATGAATAAGGCCACATAAATAAGCTCATACGGATTGTTCACGAACCTCTTCAAATCGTAACCTATAAAGCTTACGGACATAACCATCACCGCTTTGCCTGCAGCAACCGCCACGAGGAATGATCGAAACCGCATCCGGACCAGCCCCGCCGCCATATTAATGACCACGAAGGGTCCCAGTGGAAATAAGCTAAGGATAAAAACATAGTTGAACGCTTGGCGCCGCGCCCAGTTGAGGCTTTTTTGGACTTTCGGCTTCTGCGACCAGCGTACGAGATAGGGGTGGCCTGCCACCTTTTTCACAATCGCAAATGTCACCAAGCATCCGCACACAATTCCGATCCATGAGTAGAGAAAGCCAAGCCACAGCCCATACACTGTCGCGTTCACACTAATGATCACTAGCGTTGGAAGTGGGGGAATGAAGGATTTCATAAAGGGAAGCAAAAGTCCCGGCAGTGGACCTAATGAGCGGTACTTGTCCAAAATCAGCATGAGATTCTCTTCAGTTAAATAAGATAAGAGCTCTTTGATATCCATATGGCGTGAAAAGTCGACAATCTTCGACCTTCCCTCTCCTCTCGTTCATATGGCACGATTATAGCACGACGGCCCCATCCGCGCACGATGAAGCACAAAACAAGCTGACACCGGATGCACCCAGTATCAGCTTAAGATTTTGATCTTATTTGAACGTAGAGGAACTTATTTGAACTTATCAGGGAACTGCTTGATAATCCCATCCGATAACATATCGGCATACATGATCATATGATCTTCGCCTTTATCATAAGCAAGGATATCAGCGTTCCAATCCTTTTTAAGTCTTGCTGTCACCTGCTCGGTAAGAAATTGCAAATGTCCATAAAGCATGTCTTGCTGTTCCTTCTGTGACCAGTTCGGGTTAGCAGCGCTTAGAAACTTGGCAATATCATCCGCATTCCGGTACCATTCTTTGTTGAATTTCGCGAGTTCGGCCTGATTACCAGCTTTGGCCGCGTCTATGACACCGCCTGCTAATTGGATGTGTTCCCGCAAGAGGTCAGCCAGCTTATTACCCGCCGCATCTCCATAGAACGGCTTCACCGCATTGCCGATATCCTGCTGATTCTTCAGCAGTCTAGCCAATACGTCCTTCTGATCCTCCACCCCAGCAATCGCACTGATGAGATAGCTCCTTGTCCAACCTACATGATCGATCCATAGTCTCCTTAGATCTTCCTTGAGCTTCACCTTGGAAGGGTTCATGCAAAGCACAGAACCAGGCTCTTTCACAGCTGCCTGTGCGCCATTTGGCGTCAATGTAAAAGAGAGAACCATCGCTACGAGCAGCGTTACTACTAGGAACCTTCGTTTCATAAAAACCTTCTCCTCTGTAAACAATTCTCGAACATGGTTTATTTTGAGGAGATACCACCGTTTTTATACCCAATCTCTGCCGCTATAAACATAAAGACCCTATTGTCTTCGCTCGAAAGCGAGACGCACCGCCAACCCCGTTAACACGCTCCCCATCAGCCACCGTTGGAACTTTAACCACTGCGGACGTGTGCCGAACCAACTCGCAATGTGACTTGCCGTCAGCACGATAAGAAGGTTGACGGTAAAGCTCACCGTGATTTGCGTGAGTCCCAGCGCAGCGCTCTGCAGCAGTAACGACCCCCTTGCTGGATCCTCGAATTGAGGTAGAAGAGACACATACAGGACCGCAGCTTTCGGGTTGAGCAGATTCGTCATGAAGCCCATCAGAAATAGCTTCTTAGGTGGGTCAACGGGTAGATCCCGAGCTGTCAGTACCGACCTAGCGCCTGGCTTCACAGCCTGCCATGCAAGCCATAGCAAGTAGGCTGCTCCGGCAAGCTTTACTGCATCAAACACAAAGGGAGCCGCCAAAAACAATGCCGAGAGCCCTAACATCGTAATCACGATGTAGACGAGGAAGGCAAGTACAATACCTAATAGTGAAATGATTCCCGCCATCCGCCCCTGAGTGATTGAACGTGAAATCAAATAAATCATGTTAGGCCCAGGCGTGCACACCATGCCTAGTGAGACTAGGGCGAAGGCTAGTAGCGTTGTATATGTCATATCGCGGAAATCCTCCCTCCCTCTTTTTCGTTTATACGTTTAGCAAATGTAAAAGCAGACTCTTCTGAACATGCATCCGATTCTCCGCTTGCTGATAAATGATCGAATTCTCCGACTCAATCACCTCTTCAGCAATTTCAAAGCCTGGATGAATCGGCATATCATGCATGATATAGGGTGCATACTTCCCAAGGCTTCGCTTATTGATCTGAAAAGGCATCATAATATCTATTCGTCTATGTTTCTCTTCCTGATAAGCGTCATCCGAGAAACACTCCATATCGACCCACGTGTCGGTGTAAATAAAATCGGCCTTCTTCATTGCTGCCGACAAAACTTCAACTTCCTCCACATACCCGCTCTGATAAGCCCGCTGCATCAGTTCTACGTCCCACGAAGCCTCATTGACAATAGGTGTGACCAGTATCAGTTTAATCCCCAAGGTCATACAACCTGCAACTAAGGAATTAGCCACATTATTATGAATACCAACATAGGCCAACGTTACACCTTCAAAAGATCCTTTTACTTCGTACATCGTCATAAGATCAGCAAGCGCTTGGCAGGGGTGGTATTTCTCACAGCAGCCATTAATGACTGGCACTTGCGAATAGGCAGCTAATTCTAGTAAATCCGTATGTTTTTTGAGCCTGGCCATGATGATATCGCAGTTCCTAGACACATAACGGGCTTCGTATTGAATGGGAGAGATCCGAAAGTTACTAGAATCCCAATCCATATTCACTGCATAACCACCCATCTGATGAACTCCTGATTGAAAGGAAAGAGCCGTTCGCGTCGATGATTTTTGAAAAAGCATAAGCAACCCCTTACGCTCGCAGTGGTCGTAGTACGCCTTGGGATTGTTTTTTATCTCAATACCCCTCGTAATAATGGACAACAAGGTTGCTTTATCAAGCTCTTGTAGGGTTAAAAGGTGCTGCAACTTCGTCACCGCCTTTGTATATTTATACGTCATTTTGCATTTTAATACATTCTATGTTGAGGAGAGCCATATGTCAATAGTTGTATATAGCAGGAAGTCTGACAACGTGTCACGAAATTTAAAAGGGTACGATTTTATTGCGATTGCCAACTACGCCGGACAGCTTCGACTGCCGTTCCTGCAGTGAACTGTCGAACATTCTAGGTAACAAGGAGAGGACGTATTTCCGTGAAAATTACGAAATTAGAATTGTTTAAAGTGCCGCCAAGATGGTTGTTTTTGAAAATCGAAACGGATGAAGGTATTACAGGATGGGGAGAACCTGTCGTAGAGGGGAAAGCCGATACGGTCGCAGCAGCTGTGATGGAAATGAGCGACCAAATCATCGGGAAGGATCCGATGCGAATCGAAGATATGTTTCAAGTGCTGTACCGCGGAGGGTTTTATCGGGGAGGCCCCATCCTTTCCAGCGCGATTTCTGGGATTGAACAAGCTCTCTGGGACATTAAGGGCAAGTTCTACAACGCCCCTGTTTATGATTTATTAGGTGGAGCTTGCCGCGACCGTACGCGTGTCTATTCCTGGATTGGCGGCGACCGCCCAAGTGACGTAGGTGAATCTGCGAAGCAGCAAGTTAAAGCTGGCTTCACCGCGGTGAAAATGAACGCTACAGAAGAACTTCATTATATTGATTCAATCCGCAAAGTAGATGAAGCCATTGCCCGTATAGCGGCCGTTCGTGAAGCCGTCGGAAAAGACATCGGTATCGGCATCGACTTTCACGGTCGTGTACATAAATCAATGGCCAAAATCATCGTGAAAGAACTCGAGCCTTATCGCCCGATGTTCATAGAAGAGCCTGTTTTGCCTGAAAACAATGAGGCATTGAAGGAAATCGCTCGCTATACCTCATGTCCCATTGCCACGGGAGAGCGTATGTATACGCGTTGGGGCTTTAAAGAACTACTCGCCCAAGGCATCGTAGATATTATTCAACCGGATCTTTCGCATGCTGGCGGGATTTTGGAAACTCGCAAAATTGCCGCAATGGCCGAAGCCTATGATATTGCCATTGCACCGCACTGTCCGCTTGGTCCTATAGCCTTAGCGTCCTGTCTGCAGCTGGATATTTGCTCGCCAAATGCGTTCATCCAAGAGCAAAGCCTCGGCATTCACTATAATCAAGGCAGCGATCTGCTGGATTATTTGAAAGATCCGTCTGTCTTCCAGTACGAAGCAGGCTTCGTGAAGAATTTGACCGCTCCCGGCCTCGGGATCGAAATCAATGAAGAGAAAGTCCGCGAAATGGCGGCCATCGGACACAATTGGAAGAATCCAATTTGGCGTCAAGAGGATGGTACTGTGGCGGAGTGGTAAAACCTCTCTAGCAGCACAAATAAGTCGTCCTACACTTCCTTGAGGAATTGTGGGACGACTTATTTTATTTGAATGACACTCTTGATAAATCCGCCACCATCTGCGGAATAGATGGAAAACCTCCAGTTAATTCCTGAGCAATTCCTCTAAATCGCAGATTAACTGGAAAAACTCCAGCTATATCAGCTGAAAAACCCTGATACACGGGGTATGACTCAATTTTAGCTGTAGAAATTCCAGTTAGTTTCGCAAAAAGAACTATTTATGCTAAATTAGCTGCAGGAAATCCAGTTATTTCATTTGATGATCTGAGAATGACATAAAATATGATTTAGAGGAGGGAAAGCCTATATCGACGGCTTAAGCCTCCAGCGGATGAACCGCCTCATGGAGCAACTGCTCCAGCTCGGCGGTGTAAGCCGCTGTCTGCGCTTCGCTCCAGCCGAAGCGCTCCGCCAGGAAGGCCGTCGCCGCAGCCTTCCACTGCCTTGCCCACGCGATGTCGAAGAAGAGGGCGCCCGTCCGGCGGATGAAGAAATCCGCCGGCTTCACGACCATCTCGCGCTCGATCGCGTACACGAGCGCAGCGAGCACCGCAGCGGGCATGCCCCGCCGCTCCGCCTCAGCCCGGTGCTGCTCCAGCAGCGCGAATACGGTGTCCACGTTGGACCCGTATCGCTGCGCGAGCAGCATCGTCTCTGACTCGGTCAGCCCCAGTCGCAGGCCTTGGCTGACCTTGCTGCGCAAGAACGGCGCCAGCTTCGCGGAGCCGCCCACATTGCCGCCAGATATCGGCAGCGTCTTCGTGCGGCTCGGCGGGAGCGCCGCCGAGACCTTGCCCTCCGCCACCAGCATGGCGGCGATCTGGTTCACGACCGACTCCGCCATTTTGCGGTAGCCGGTCAGCTTGCCCCCGGCCATCGAAATGAGGCCGGAGCCCGAGATGAAGATTTCGTCGCGGCGCGAAATCTCAGAAGGGTCTTTGCCCTCTTGATGGATCAGCGGGCGCAGCCCGGTCCAGCTCGATTCGACGTCAGCCTCCGTCAACCCGAGGGACGGAAACATCTCGTTCGCGGCACGCAGCACGTAGGCGCGATCAGCCAAAGTAATACGGGGATTCGCAATATCCCCCTTGTAGTTCGTGTCGGTCGTACCGACATAGGTTTTGCCATCGCGTGGGATCGCAAACACCATGCGCCCGTCCGGCGTATCGAAATAGATCGCCTGCCCCAGCGGGAACCGGCTCTGATCAAAAACCAAATGCACCCCTTTGGTCAAATGCAACGTTTTACCCTGTTTCGAGCGGTCCATTTCACGAAGGGTATCCACCCACGGTCCCGCTGCATTCACGATTTTACTCGCAGACAGCGTGTACGAAGCCGTGTGATCTTTCCCGCCAGCTTCGGCTAGTTGATCCACTACGCGCACGCCAACCAACGTGCCATCCTTCACGATCAATTCCTCGACCTTAGCGTAATTCACCGCCATCGCGCCGAGCTCCACCGCTTTTTTCATCACCTCAATCGTTAACCGCGCATCATCCGTACGATATTCCACATAGTAGCCGCCGCCTCTAAGATCCTTCTTCTTGAGCAAAGGCTCGTGCTGCAAAGTCACGTTAGGGCTGAACATTTTGCGTCGTTCCGAGCGTTTAACCCCTGCTAAGAAGTCGTAGACCCGCAAACCAAGCGATGTAGATAACTTGCCGAACGTTCCACCTTTATAGAAAGGCAGCAGCATCCACTCCGGTGTCGTCACATGTGGCCCATTTTCATAGACAATCGCCCGCTCTTTACCGACCTCGGCTACAACCTTCACGTCCAGCTGCTTCAAATACCGCAGTCCACCATGCACCAATTTCGTCGAACGACTCGACGTCCCTGAAGCAAAGTCCTGCATCTCAATCAACGCCGTACGAAGCCCGCGACTCTGAGCGTCCAGCGCAATCCCCGCACCCGTTATCCCGCCGCCAATCACAATCACATCGAATTGCTGCTGTGTCATTGCCTCGAGCGTCTCTTTTCTTTTTAACCCGCTAAATTGTGTATGTTGTCCTGTTTTCATTTGATCCGTCACCTTAATCTCTCCTCCATGTATGAAAAAAGGAAAAACCACAACAAGCCTATCACGTTTGCACGTAAAGGTCCGCTGTGGTTTCTCCTAGTCTCCAACCGAATATGAACTTGTTAGTTGTAGTATAACACTGTATGCCTTTATTTAAAAGCGATCGCGGCATTTACCGCCTTTTTCCATCCGCTATACAACTTTTCTTGTAAATCAGCTGCCATTTCCTGCTCAAAGGCCCGATCCACCTGCCACTGCGCCGAAATTTCCGCCTGATCCTGCCAGAAACCAACCGCAAGACCAGCTAAGTAAGCCGCCCCAAGCGCCGTCGTTTCATTAATAACTGGACGCTCCACCGTGACACCCAGCATGTCGCTTTGGAATTGCATGAGGAAGTCGTTTTTGACGACACCGCCATCCACCCGCAGCTTCGTAAGCTCAATGCCCGAATCGTCCTCCATCGCCTGCAGCACGTCTTTCGTCTGATAAGCAAGAGATTCCAAGGTTGCCCGGATAAAATGTTCCTTCGACGTCCCCCGCGTCAGCCCAAAAACCGCTCCCCGCACATCGCTGTCCCAATAAGGCGTCCCAAGTCCGACAAAAGCTGGAACCACGTACACGCCTTCTGTAGAGACAACTCTTTTGGCATAATCCTCGGAATCCTTCGCTGACTTGATCATCCGCAGCCCATCCCGCAACCACTGAATCGCCGATCCTGCGACGAAAATACTGCCCTCCAGCGCATACTCAACCTTCCCGTTCAAGCCCCATGCAATGGTTGTCAAAAGGCCGCTACGCGACGGAATCGCATGATTCCCTGTGTTCATCAGCATGAAGCAGCCGGTGCCGTAGGTGTTTTTGGCCATGCCTTTTTCAAAACACGCCTGACCGAACAAAGCTGCCTGCTGATCCCCTGCCGCACCCGCGATTGGAATCGCCGCTCCAAAGAAGAGGCTTTCCTGCGTATGCCCATATACCTCAGATGACGAACGAACTTCCGGCAGCATTGCTGCTGGAATGTCCAAATGACCCATGAGTTCCTCGTCCCACTTTAGCTCATGAATGTTGTAAATGAGTGTCCGCGAAGCGTTGGAGTAATCCGTGACATGCGCCTTGCCACCCGTCAGCTTCCAAATGATCCACGTATCCATCGTGCCGAAAAGCAACTCACCGCGCTCCGCCTTTGCTCTGGTACCCTCGACATGATCTAAGATCCATTTGATTTTGGTCGCCGAAAAATACGCATCAATCAGCAGCCCCGTCCGCTCCCGGAACAGGTCGCTAAGGCCAGCAGCCTTCAACTCCTCGCAAATGTCCGCCGTCTGCCGCGACTGCCAGACAATCGCATGATAAACCGGCATGCCCGTATGCCGATCCCAGACAACCGCCGTCTCCCGTTGGTTCGTGATGCCAATTCCCGCAATTTCCGTGGGCTGCACCCCGGACTCTGACAGCAAGGTCGCGATCACACTTTGAATGGACAGCCAAATTTCGTTCGCATCATGCTCCACCCAGCCTGGTTTCGGAAAATACTGCTTAAACTCCTGCTGCGCGGTGTGGATGATGCTCCCTTTTTGATCAAATAAAATGGCTCTAGAACTAGTTGTCCCCTGATCGAGGGAAAGCATATAAGAGGGCTTGGATCCCGTAGTTGTCATCGTTTGGAAGAGCCACCTTTCGTAGGTTCATAATGCTGCCATAGCTCATGGTTTGAGGTTGTCACAGCCGTGGCACCCGCCGCAAGCGCCTGCTCCACATCATCGACAGAACGAATCAGGCCACCTGCAAAAATCGGAATACCCGAGCGCTCCTTCACCTCTTTGATAATGTGCGGAATGACACCAGGCATGACCTCGATGTAATCCGGCTGTGAGCGTTCAAGCAACGTGTAGCTTTTATCCAGTGCTGAGCTATCTAGCAAAAAGAGTCGTTGAATCGCGATCAAGCCATTCTGCCTTGTCTTGGTAATCACATTGCCACGCGTGGAAATAATCCCCGCAGGACGAATGCTTTGACACAGAAATTCCGCTGCGAACTCGTCGTTTTTCAGACCCTCTATTAAATCCGCATGAAGCAGCATCTTCTTCCCGTTCGCTCTACCGAGGTCAACAATGCTTTTGAGCTGCCCAATATGACTGTCAAGCAGCACGATATACGTATAAGAAGACTTCATGAGCTTCTCTAAATCCTTCATTTTACGAATGGCTGGCAAAATACATTGATCCTGTAATGACATGCGCTTCACCTCGATTTCCTGAACCTATCTGAACGTATCTAAACAGGACGAACACGACAAAAAGACTCACCAAGATTCGCCTTCTCTATTCAAAGGGCAATCCAAGTGAGTCTCCTGTTCTCCGTCACATGTTATTAACTTACCTGTATTTTACTGAAAGAGGGGACACCATGTCAATGGCTGATGGATGCACCTGCAGAGCTTAATTGGCTAAGGCCTTGCGTACGGCCAAAATATACTTCGACTGATCCAGCGGGTTGACGCCGCGCCGCTTACGTTCAGCATGAACATCGGGAGGGCTTGGCTGATAGCCGGCAAAAGAGGACGTAATCACGCCACGCCCGCCTGACATGGCACTAAGCTTCACAGGGTATTCCAGAGATGTTGCCACTGGAAGTCGTCCTTCCAGGACGAATCGTCCTCCCGCTATGCTAGGCGGATCGAAGGTTGCCCGCATCTGTACCAGATCGCTGAGCACCTTGCCACCGAACTCTTCGGGTACGGTGATCCTTACTTGCAGCATTGGCTCCAGCAGCGTCGTGCCCGTCTGGCCGAGCCCTTGCATGATGCCCATGGGCGTTGCGACGGCAAAATCGAGCGGATGGGTGTGCCAGACGTGATGCTCACCCTCTAGAAGAGTCACCTTCACATCGGTGACTTCCCAACCGAGCAGCCCCTGCTGCAGCGCCTCCGGCACGCGGCGCGCCACTTCATTCTGGTACTGCACGAGCAGCTGCTCGCCGCGTACCTGAGACTGGTACACGAGCCCACTGCCCGGCGCACCTGGCTCGATATGAAAACGTAAGATCGCCCAGCACGGCTTGGGCATCGTATAGGCTATGAAGCCTTCACCTGCTTGCGAAGGCGTTTCTTTGTAGATGACGGAAGGTTGGTCGAACCTTACGTTTAAGTTGAAGCGCGAGCTTAAGAGACTTGTCAGAATCTCGAGCTGGATCGCGCCCATGACCTTGACGTGCAGCTCACGCTCGTCCTGCAGCCATTGCAGATCGAGCAGCGGATCTTCGTCCGTGAGCTCTTGCAGCGCGGCGACGAGCGCCGGATACTGTGCATCGCTCTCCGCATGCACCTGCACGGTCAGCAGCGGCACTGCCATGCGCGGCGCAGGCGGCACGCTGTCCGGTCGGCCGAGCACATCGCCGATCCGCACCTGCGTCAAGCCGCAGACGGCCGCGATGTCGCCAGCCGCAACAATGCCGAGGTCTTCGGCTTTGCGCCCGTCGATGCGGCGAATCTGGGTCACCTTCTCCTCCACGCCCTGCGTGGCGTTGACGACGGTGTCCCGGTTACGGATCGTCCCCTCGTAGAGGCGGACGTACGCCATGCGCCCCATGGTCTTGTCGCGCTCGACCTTGAAGACCACAGCCGACAGCGGCTGCTCTGCATCGCCGCGCGGCTCAGGCAAATACTCGAGGATCGCTGCGAGCAGCTCCTCGATGCCTATGGCTTTGCTGGAGGCTCCGACCAGCAAAGGAAAAGCTTCCCCCTGCCGCGCGTATCGCTGCAGGGCGGCCTTGACGTCGTGCGCCGTGATAGGCGCACCTTCGATATAGCTCGTGAGCAGCGGCTCATCGAGCTCGGAGAGCTTTTCGACCGCGGCTGCGAGGTCGAATCCATGGAGCGCGCCGGCTGCGGGCGGCGCGTCATCCAATACGTTCCGCGCGCCGCGGAACGTGTCCTCGATGCCCATCGGCGCATAGATGGGCACCGCCATCCCCGTGAGCTGCTTATGAATCTCCTGTAGGACGCGTTCAGGGTCAGCCCCGACGCGGTCTAATTTATTCATATATAGCAGCGTTGGGATTTTAAGCGATTGCAGCGCATGCCAGATCATTTCCGTCTGCGACTGCACGCCCTCCACGGCAGAGATAATCAGAATCGCTCCATCCATCACACGTAAGGAGCGCTCCACTTCCGACAAGAAATCGACGTGACCTGGCGTATCTACCAGATTGATCCATGTATTTTGCCACACTAGACTTGTCGTTGCGCTGCGAACCGAAATCCCCCGCTCACGTTCTACGTCCAGAGAATCCGTTTGTGCCGTCCCGCTATCTACACTGCCTAGCGCGCGAATGCGCCCGCTTAGATATAGCAAATGCTCTGTAGTTGTCGTCTTTCCCGCATCAACGTGCGCGAAAATCCCCACGTTCCTTCTCGACACTATGCGTTTCTCATCTGTCATTCCCGCTCCGGCCCCTTTGGCTTTCATTCTTTCTTCTATTATACTCAAAGAGAGTCCATTTGGATAAGCCAACCAATTCGCTCTTCCTGCTTGAAGATTTAAAGTGAAGGTGTCGCCGTTAGAAAATGATTTTTCTGAGGAGGAATTGTTATGCACCAGCCCACTGTGCCTACTACAACCATTCAACTTCATAATCAGCACCCTGCCATCATCGCTTTATCACAAGCTGACCCGAAATTAGCTAGGTTGATCGAGCTCATCGGTGAACTCACACTTACACCCAGCTTTCGCCCCTATGAGTCTCTCGTCATGTCGATTATTTCCCAGCAACTCTCAGCCAAAGCCGCATTAACGATCAAAACCAGAGTTAAAGCGATCATTCCCTCCATTACGCCAGAGGATGTTCTAGCTACAGACGAGGAAGCCATCCGCCAATGCGGTGTCTCTTATCCCAAAATCCGCTACATTCGCGACCTAAGCACCAAGGTGCTGAGCGGTGAAGTCATGCTGGATCAGCTGCAAGATGTAGATACCACAGAACTTCTGAAGCAGCTAACGAGTGTCAAAGGAATCGGAGTTTGGACCGCTGAAATGTTCCTTATCTTCACCTTAGGACGACCCGACATTTTATCCCTCGGTGATGCTGGTCTACAGCGTGCAGCCCGCTGGCTGCATGCACTTCCTGAGCGCCCAGACAAAAATTACTTAGGCGTCGCCGCCGAAGGATGGGCTCCTTATCGCAGCTTCGGTTCCCTCTATTTATGGCGTGCCATCGATACAGGGCTCGTGGATTCGGGCCTGCCGGTGGAAGCATGCGAGAAGCCGATGCAGGCATAGAAATGCCCAGTGTCTGCTAATTCTAGGGGGAGTAACGCGACCAAAGCTCGCCTCCCCGCTTCCACCAAAGCCCTTACACGAAAAAAAACGCAAGCAGTCATCCATCAGGACCCACTCACGCTCACTTTCACTAAAACTCACTAGCTCGCTTAGCTCAACCGCCCCCGATGCCCCTCAACAAATCTAACTGGATTTTATGTAGCTAATTTTGCTAATTTTCACCCAAAAACAAGAATAGCTGGATTTCCTACAGGTATTTTCAGCTTTTAGTTGCCATGTCACCAAATCAGTCTATATTAGCTGTACTTTTTCCAGCTAATCATCCAATTTTGATGAAATACACCTAAATTAACTGTATGATTTCCATTTAGTTAGCCTCCTAGGCAGCTTGCTGTTCCTCTACTTCAACTCACCTTGATTCCCAAGCACATCACGCTACTTCTCACGCGCCACATCAGCCCGCAGCCCTCGCAAATACGTCTGCAACAACCGACGCAAGCTCTCATCCCGATCTAGCCCCATGCGGAAGCCATTCCGATGCTCGAGGGAGGCGAATCCGTGCACCATGCTCCGAAAACCGCGCACCACGTGCAGTGCATCTTCCTCACTGAGCCCATACGGCGCAAGGATGCGCAACAGGAAGCTTACAACCCCAGCGCCGACTTCTTTCAGCTCGGGATCTTCATAATCAGGCAGCGCTGAGATCGCCTCGTACAGACCTGGCTGCTTCCGAGCGAAATCCACATAAGCTACACCAGCAGCCAATAAGGCTTCATCCTCTGCTTTACCAATCACGGCTTCGATCATCGCTTCCTTCACGAGGAGAAGCCCTCGCTTAGATAGCTGCTTGCGCAGATCAGGCAAGCCCTTGATGTGATTGTAAAGGGAAGGTGTTTTAATAGTCAGTTTGGTCGCCAATGCAGCCAGCGAAAGCTGCTCAATTCCTTGCTGATCTGCCAGTTCGATTGCCGCTTGCAAAACCGTTTCTGCATCTAATCCTTGTCGAATCGCCATCTTATCCTGTGCCCCTCTATTCTAAATAGTCGCTGATGTACCTTGGAATTTCGCTGTCGCTTCGTCGAGCGCAGCATCCATAATGGCGACCGGCTGCTCAAGCATCCGTCCATGTCCGACTGCCAGTATGCTAGGTTCTAGCTGTCTTAATCGGCGTGTACTCGCCAAGGAAGCTTCTTTACTCCACGTCGCCAAGGCTGGGAACGGGAATTTCCATTTCACCACACCGGATACCGCTACTCCGCCTCGCACTTGGAAAGCATCCCCGGCGATCAAAGCCCGACTCCGTACATCGAGGAAAGCCATGGAACCAGGGGTATGACCAGGTGCAGCGTAAGCTTGCAACGAACCAATCCGATCCCCATCGGCCAATAGCACATCAGGTTTCGTCTGAATTCCTTTCGGAACGCCACCTTTTATCGGCGTTTGAGGTTCATCCGCCTCCAACTCCACGTTGCCTGCCAACAGTTTCGCATCCCTTCTGGAGATGTATACTTGTGCATGAGGTAATTCCTTTTTCAAACCGTCTAATGCACCAATATGATCCCCATGCGCATGTGTCAGAACGATACGTGTAATTGGCTTCCCAATTTGCTTTGCCGCCTGCAGAATACCTTTCACACTGAATGGTAAAGCTGCATCAATCAAAGTTAATTCGGCTTCTTCCTCAACCAAGTAACAATTTACTGGGAAAAACCTCGGCATAAAAGCCAATTGGTACAAATGTCCGTTTTGCGTTATTTTCATATTCAACGCCTCCTCTTAACTACTTATATTAGTATAATAACTAATGTCATTAGTTTTGTAAAGAAACATTTTTCATCTATTTGAAATCTGTGCATTTGTCTGAGTGTTCTTTATTAGACTGTGGTGAGAAAACCCTTATCGAAGCAATTCATGGAGGAGCGACCGCGTTCAGATGTAGGTTTTATCGCCAATCTGTGCATTTTTCGGGTATCGAAAACTTTATCTTCCTTATGTGGTAAAATAGTTCTCATATTTGTCCTACAGTCCATTCCAAGTGAGTGAGGTTACCTATGAATACTGAAACTTTAGAACTTTTTAAAACGTTAACCGAAATGCAAGCTGCACCTGGCTTTGAGCGAGAGATCCGTGCATTTGTACGCGGCGAGTTAGCCAAATATACCGATGAGTTCGTGCAGGACGCGCTCGGCAGCCTCTTCGGGGTTGTGCGCGGCGACGAGACAGGACCGCGCATCATGGTGGCGGGCCATTTCGACGAAGTCGGCTTCCTCGTCACCGGCATCACCGAGCACGGCACGGTCAAGTTCCAGCCGCTCGGCGGCTGGTTTAGTCAAGTACTGCCCGCGCAGCGCGTGCAGATCATGACGGCGAACGGACCGATCATCGGCGTGATCGGCTCCGTGCCTGTGCACTTGCTGGACGAAGCTGCGCGCAGCAAGCCCGCAGACATCAAGACGATGTATATTGACATCGGCGCCGAAAACAAAGCCGATGCCATCGCCATCGGCATCAAGCTCGGGCAGCAGATCGTGCCGATCTGCCCGTTCACACCCCTGGCCAATCCGAAGCGGATCATGGCCAAAGCTTGGGACAATCGCTACGGCGTCGGCCTCGCGATTGAGCTCTTGAAGGAGCTTCACGGCGGGCCGAAGCTCCCGAACATCCTGTACGCGGGTGCCACCGTACAGGAAGAGGTTGGCGTGCGCGGCGGAAGAACGGCTGCGAATATGATTCAGCCGGATCTGTTCTACGCGCTCGATGCAAGTGCGGCCGGCGATATGACCGGCGACCGCCAGGCTTTCGGGCAGCTGGGGCGCGGAGCGCTGCTGCGGATTTTCGATCCCACGATGATTACCCACCGTGGGATGGTCGAGTTCATTTTGGATATGGCGGAGACGCATAAAATCCCCTATCAGTATTTCATCTCGCAAGGCGGAACTGATGCTGGGCAAGTGCATGTGCAAGGCAGTGGGATTCCATCCGCTGTGATCGGGGTATGTGCGCGCTATATCCATACATCTGCATCGATTCTTCACGTGGATGACTACGCTGCAGCGAAGGAGCTGCTGATCAAACTGGTGCAAGCCAGCGATCGCACAACATTAAACACCATTCTTGCCCAAGCTTAAGGGCACTAGGCAAGTTGCTCTTGCCGGAAACTCGGAGGCTGACATGATTCCAACAGGGTGGAAGTGTATTTATAAGAATCCGCTCTCCTCACCGCAGGAGGTGGAAAACTTTCGCATGGAAGGAGATGGAGCAGTCTCCTTCCCTATGGGTAGAATGCGGTTGGAAGGTACGCGCAGCCTGGAAGATGAATATAAAGCGAACATCGTCTATTGGTGTCCAGACATATTCCCTGCCGATGTAGCTATCACTTGGGAGTTTTGGCCGATTCGAGAGCCGGGACTTGCCATCTTATTTTTCGCCGCTAAGGGAATGGAAGGTTACGATCTATTTGATCCTAGTCTCCCTACGCGAACAGGCGAATATGATCAATACCATCACGGGAAGATGAATGCGCTGCATGTCTCTTATTTCCGCAGACGTTATGCATCAGAACGGGCGTTTCACACCTGCAATCTGAGGAAAAGCTATGGCTTCCATCTCGTGATGCAAGGCGCTGACCCTATTCCCGACGTAGCTGATGCCGTTGGCCCTTATCGAATCACCGTCCTTAAGCAAGGAGCGCGCGTGACATTCACGATCAACGACCTACCCGTTTTCATTTGGGAAGATCCCGGTACAACCTATGGTCCAATCCTTGGAGAGGGTCGCATCGGCTTCCGCCAGATGACCCCACTGATAGCTGAATACGCCAATCTTGCCGTCTATGCGCCTTAATTAGGTAGATGGCTAACACTTAGACCTCTGGAGCAAATAGCTCCAGAGGTCTTTTTGATCGACGAAAGCTTATTCTTCCTGATACAGTAAACTTTTGACATTTTTTTCATAAATATAGAACTAATGTTCCAATATATGGTACAATTAACAGCATAACTTGTTTTTAGAAAGAAGGATACCCATGACCTCTATCATTCGTGAAGCAACAACCCAGGATACATCAGCGATCAGCTCACTCGTTTCCCATCTCACCGGTAAGGTAATTTCTCCTTTACATATTGAAAATAGGCTGCATAGTATGCGAGATAACCCAGATGAATTGCTCTATGTCTATGAAGAGAAGAGTCGGATTCTCGGTACATTAAGCTTTCGGATCCGCAGAGATCATGATGCGCAGCATCTTACCTTTAGTGAAATCTCAGTTATTTCCTTCAAGCAGGATCCCGATAGTAAGCAAGCACCGATGGAGCAATTAAAGACATACGCTCAACAGCTTACAACAGATCATAATTGCTCGGGGATGATGTGGTTGACAGACGTAGAGTCTACTGATAAACCCAGATCAGCCCAACCCCCTATCGGTTTTCATGAAACCGGCTACCGCTTTGTCAAACGTTTCCTCTAACTACGCGAATTTCTACTATCAAATTCTATTCATTCTACAAAGGAGTGCTTACATGTGCTGATTGGATTAAATGACGGAGCTTTAAGTACTCTTGTTCTTATTGTCTTCATCATCATCCTTCTTTTCGTTGTTGGCATCTTTCTATCTATTATTATGAAATCGTTGTCGACTTGGACGTCCAATAACAACGCCCCTATTCAAGATCGAGCCTGTAGAGTTGTCGCCAAACGGATACAATTTTCCGGCAGCAACGGAGATATAGGCTCGAACACCTCCTACTACGTTACTTTTGAGTTTGATGACCTGAGTAGAATGGAACTATGGATAGGGCGTCAGCAATTTGGCTATATGATTGAAGGTGACACGGGAAATTTAACATTTCAGGGTACTCGCTTCAAGGAATTCGAACGCAAACAAGCCGTTTAAGCAATTCTACGCATACGCAAGCATTTACAAGAAAACGATAAAAAATAGACATATTAACGCCGATATTTGAATAATCTGAATATTTACAATATTTTAATAATGGGCTATTATAAATCCAAGGCAGACAGGGAGGACAACCCGCACCAATAGGTGCCATATCAACGAAGAGCCTTACAAATCAACTACGAGAGGGGATAGTCCATTGGACCATGTTAGCGAAGCATGCTACTCACTTCCGCTCTAAACGACAGGAGCCACGTGAAGGAAGAACGTCCCACTCGTTCAATCAGCATGCGGGAAATTAGATTAGGCAGGTCATCATTCGAAGAAAGGAACTATAGTGAGGGACTTGTCGTGAGTAGGATAACTGGGAAGATATACACGATAGAAAGGACACTTTAACTTTGATACGAACGTATGGAATACAGCAACTGATCTGCGACTTTTCGGGGAATGGAGTGTGTGGAAGAACAATTGAATAGGCAAAATGACTCATAGAGACCTCCGGTTATCATGGATAAGCGGGGGCCTCTATTTGCGTTCAGATGAAGTTATTTTTTCGTTATCTGTTCCTTCTGTACAATGGGTAATTGGACGATGAAGGATGTCATTTCCTCCTCCCCGCTTTCCACTGCGATCGTTCCGTGATGCATCTCTACAATTTTCTTTGCAATCGACAAGCCAAGCCCATTGCCGCCAGCCATTCGATTTCTAGACTTATCCGCTTTGTAAAACCGTTCAAAAATATGCGCCTGATCCTCTTCTGGAATCCACGGTCCATTATTCGAAATTCGCGTTACCGCCTCTTCCCCATTGCTAACCACTCGGACACGAATCGTTCCGCCAACAGGCACAAATTTAACCGCATTGTGGATGAGATTGATCCAAACCTGACTAAGCAGATCCTCGTCGGCCTCAAGGGTTACAGGATCCAGCTCAATATCCATTTCAATATCTTTATCTACCCACTGGGGCTCACAAGCGAGAATATGATTCCGCAATTGTTTATCCAAACGATAGCTTCTCGGTTCAAAAGGGTGATGCTGTGACTCCAGGGAGGTCAGTTTCAACAGATTTTCGCTGAGCTTGGATAAGCGTACACTTTCGGTTTCAATGATGGTCAAATAATGTTTACGCTCCTCAGGCGATAGCTGATCATTCTGCAATGCGCGGGAGAATCCGCTAATGGACGTTAAAGGCGACTGGATCTCGTGGGAGACGTTCGAAATAAACTCCTGCCTCATTTTCTCTAATTGCCCGAGATCGCTCGCCATTTGGTTGATGGACTCCGCTAACTCTACGAAGGGTCCATTCCGCGGGTTATCATCTACCGACACATTGAAATCCCCTCTCGACATGCTGCGTATCGCTTGATTCAAACTTTGGAAGAAAATCAACTGATGTTTTCTTAGAAATTGACCTAAAATGGCCATGGTCACTCCCCAGAGGAACATGCCGCCAATGCAGTTGATTAACTGCACAATAACTTCCGCAGGGCGTTTCCCTAAATGCGTGTAGAGATGCTCCATGCCATAGAAGGTAGCTAACCAATATACGATAATGAGAATGAAGATCCCTAAGCCAAAAAAGAAGCCCCCTATTCGCTGGAGAATCGTCTGATTCTTATGGTTCATTCGGCGTCGCTTCTGTCTTTCTCTCCGTTCTCTTCTCTCTGCTCTGTGCTGATGATTCACTTCAGCACCTCCAAGCGATAGCCCAAGCCTCGAATCGTAGCGATACGAAAAGCGTGCCGCTCCTCAGGAAATCGCTCACGCAGCCGATTAATATGCACATCGACCGTACGCTCGTTTCCTTCGTAGTCAAACCCCCAGATCTGCTCGATCAATTGGTCGCGTGAGAAGGTTTTGCCTGGATAGCTCGCAAGCTTATAGAGCAGTTCGAATTCCTTGAGCGGCAGCGTGATGCTCTCTGCACCAACGGTAGCTTCATAGGTTTTGCGATTCATGCTCAAATCACCAGCCTGAATCGTTTGCGAGGAAGCGATTCTGTAGCGCTTGAGCAGAGCTCTCACCCGCATCGCAAGCTCCAGCGGTTCGAAGGGCTTGGTGAGGTAATCGTCCGCACCCAGTTCGAAGCCCTTGACCTTCTGGGCGGTTTCACCTTTGGCCGTCAGCATGAGTATCGGCAAATCATAATGCTCTCGAAGCTCCTTGCATACCTCCCAACCGTCCATATTCGGCATCATCACATCGAGGATCACCATATCGACCTGGACGGTTTGCAGCTTCTTAAGTGCTTCGATGCCATCCGCGGCCTCAACGACATCAAAGCCTTCGTTCAGCATGAAAACACGGACAAGCTCACGAATATACGGGTCATCATCTACGATCATAATGGGTGCCATGATTCATTCATCCTCACTTCTTGAGTTTCTAATTTTACATCTATATCCGTATCTATGCTTGCAGTGGCGTATCTGTGGTCGTGCCTGAATCTTTATCTTGCTTCTTCATCGCATTTGGCAGCATTCTAGCCTTGCCAAGGAAGATCGCCGCAATAACTCCCGTGAATACGATGAGGCTCCCTGCAATAAATACACCGCTTAGCGAGTGGGCGAATACATGCTGCAGCTCCGTTAGAATGTCTATAGGCAGCTTTTCTCGTGCACTAGGATCCAACAATAACTGCGGATTAGCAAATTGCTTGAGCTGCTCTGCAGGGACTTGCTGAAATTTCTCTCCCATGCCACCAAGGCCATCCGTCATACGGTTCGTCATCAGAACCCCCATGATACTAACCCCAATGGTTGCACCAATGGATCGGAAGAACTGTACAAGTGAGGTCGCGACACCGCGGCTTGCAGGCCCAACTTCCCCTTGCACGGCAATGTTAAGTGTTGGCATAATGAGACCCATGCCTAGTCCGGCTACGATCATGTCCAAGATAATTACTAGTTTACTTGTTCCTACATCCATGGTCGACATAAATGTAAAACCTAATCCTATGAGGAACATACCTGTGATAATTAATGTACGGTAAGACACTTTACTCGACATCCGTCCGCCAATAATTGCCGTAACAACCACGGACAGCATCAACGGTGTAAGAATGTAGCCGCCAATCGAAGGACTCACACCGATGACCCCTTGTACGAATAACGGAATGTACGTAATGGCACCGAACATGCCCACACTCATGAGAACCGCAATAATACTCGTTACGGAAATGACTTTATTTTTGAATAAATGCAGGGGAATCATTGGTTCTGATGTTTTCGTCTCTACCCATAGGAACAGAGCAAGCATAATAGCGCTCACTGAGAACAAACCTATAATTTGTGGAGAGCCCCACGCATAATGTGTACTGCCTGCTGCTTGCGGATCCCCGCCTAATACGAGACCGAGCAAACCTGATACGATTGCGCTGCTTAGCGTGAGCGCACCGAGCCAGTCAATCGCACGCTTCACTTGTGTACGACTTTCTTTCAGGGTAACTGCGATCATGACCATCGCCGCGACACCGAAAGGCAGATTCACATAGAAAATCCAGCTCCAATTCAGATGCTCCACGATGAAGCCGCCGATTGCAGGGCCAATAATACTAGACAAGGCCATCACGCCGCCGAACATCCCTTGCATTTTACCTCGTTTCTCAATAGGCAAAATATCGCCAATGATCGTGATCGCAATCGGCATGAGCGCACCTGCGCCAATCCCTTGCAGACCTCGGTAAATAATGAGTTCCGTCATATTTGTTGCGAAGCCACATAACGCAGAACCCACGATGAAAATCCCGATACCCGTGAGGTAAATACGTTTCCTGCCGTATAGGTCGGCTAGCTTCCCGAAGATCGGCATGCTCGTTGTTGACGTTAACATATAGATGGAGAAAACCCAGCTGTACATGGCGATACCGCCTAGATCACGAATAACAGTCGGCATGGCCGTCGAGATAATCGTTTGATCTAGCGCGCCCAACAGCATCCCCAGCATGAGTCCAACGATGACCCATTTTACATTTTTCTGTTCACTGCTCATGTTCATTTCGCTCCTTTGCTGCTAGCTTTGCAAGCATAGTAACAAAGGAATATAAACTGAATTTAAACCACATCGCCATTTCATTATGAAAGGGCTTTATTTGGAAAATAATTTATGATAAATTTGGGGTAAGGAACAGTCTAGGGGGTTGTGGCCTGTATGACAAATAACACATTGGCGGATTTCAACAAGCTGACTACCGCGGAAGCGGAAGCCCTGTTTCAACGCGAGGTGCTCTCTGAAGGGTTCGCAGGCTTTAGGCGGTTACTCGACACGATCACGGAAGCGGTCAAATTCGCGGGAGACACGGAAATGGAAGTGGTAGAGCAGTCGGTTGCGAAAGCAAAGCGTCTTTTTCCGGAACCTGTTGATTTCAGTCCCTCTTGGGAGAAGGTTTGGCCAGAACTTGAATGTACAATAGCTGCCAAGAAACATATTTTCGCAAATATCCCCCTCGCAGAAAGAGTCGGCGAATGGCAAGTGATCATGGATAATCCGCTTGTCGTGCAAGAGGTTGTCTGTTACCCTGCGTTGACTTTTGAGGATGCTGCTTACCTTTATGCCTATTTCCGACCTCAATTGGAGAAATCCGAATACATTCGTCTTCAGAAAATCCAAACGGTGATTCAAGAAATCGGCGGTTAGCCTACTTTCTTCACTTCAGTTTCTCCTTCATCCAGTCACACCAATATAAATCCGTATCTACCTTCATCGTGGCTTTATGCACCAGTACATACATGCCAAATGTATCATCACCAATTTCTAATTGCTCGAGCGGTTTTGTACTTCCTTGTTGGATCTTATCCATCAGGAGGCAGAATCGCTCTTTTTTCTTCTTATAATACACTTCGCGTTCCGCAAGCATCTTCCTCGCCTGCTCTTTATCCACTAGCCCGATACAATACACCTTCAGTGAAAGCTCATCTCGCGTTATAGGCTCATCCGTTGGCATAGCAATCCACTCTCGCAAGGCATCCCTTCCTTGGTCCGTGATGGAGTAAACTTTTTTATCCGGCTTATCGGATTGAAGAACATGTACGAACGCGACGTGTCCCTTCTGCTCCAATTGTGCCAAAAGGGGATAGATTTGACTATGTTTAGCAGACCAAAAAGGCTGTATATGCTGCATGAGCTCATACCCCGAACGGGAGTTTTTGGTTAAAAGACTTAGTAATCCATATGAAAGGGTATTCATAGCCGCTCCTCCTTTATGTCATTATTGACATATAAACATATCGGTAGTATGATGATTTTCATTCAAATTATAGAGAATACTATCGTTAAGATCAATGATAGAGTGGAGGCATTATTTTGAGTAAGGATGAGTTACAGCAAGTGCGCTTCTGGCCAATCATGATTGCTATCTTCTTCGGATCGTTCGTGTCGATTCTAAGTATGAGCACAATTAATATCGCTATACCGATTCTTAGTGAGCATTTCCATACAGATTTGAGCAAAATCCAATGGACGATTACCGGATTTATGCTCGCAAGTGGTACGATTGCTCCGATTACAGGTTATTTCGGGGAAAAATTCAGCTACAAGCGTTTATACGCCATCGCGCTGATAGGTTTTACTGTATTTTCACTTTTATGTGCGCTAGCCTGGGATGCTTCATCACTGATTGCATTCCGTATTATTCAAGGGGCTTTCAGCGGTCTGATTATGCCGGCTACGATGACCATTGTTTATCAGGTTATCCCGCGCGATAAACAGCCAATTGCCATTTCCCTTTGGTCCCTATCCGCCATGATGGCACCTGCTATTGGGCCAACATTAAGCGGTTGGTTGTTGCAAAATTGGAGCTGGCACTGGTTGTTCCTTATGAACATACCTGTCGGCATTGTTGCTATTTTTCTCGTTTTCAAATTGATTCCTTATTACCGTCTTTCCGTTCCCAAAAGATTCGATCTCATCGGCTTACTCACTGTCGTTGTCAGCAGCCTTTCCTTGCTAGTTGGTTTCTCACAAGGGCATTCTTGGGGATGGACATCAGGCCGTGTCATTGGGCTATTTGTAACAGGCCTCCTAGTCCTTCTTCTGTTCATCTGGCGAGAACTTAAAGTGGATTCACCTCTACTGAACATACGTGTTTTGAAGAACTCGCGTTACACGCTATCGCTCATTATTTCAAGTATTGTTACAATAAGCTTGTACTCAGGTACTTTCCTGACGCCAATTTTCTTGCAAAATATTCAACACGTTACTCCGCTAGATACAGGACTAATCTTGTTGCCAGCTTCCTTAGTTATGGCGCTCTGCATGCCTCTCGTAGGCAAGCTGTATAGCAGTGTCGGGCCACGCATTCTTATTTTTATCGGTATTTCCTTGATTGCTGTTGGTACACTCACATTAAGTTGGTTGAGTACAGACGTCTCGCGCGGCTATATCGTGTTCTGGATGATCGTTCGAAACGTCGGGATTGCCTTCGCTACGATGCCTGCAAGTAATGCGGGTATGGAGCAAATTCCGCGAACTCTTTCGGGCCATGCCACTTCCATTAATAACTGGGTTCGTAACGTATTCGGATCCTTTGCTATTGCCTTATTCACATCCGTGTTATCCTCTCAAACCGTTACACACAGTAAGGAATTAGCGGCTGGCGGGTTGACCGATAAGGTTCAAATTGGATCGCATGCCTTTACAATGAGTGTCAACGATGTCTACTTGCTCGCAACATTTATCGTCTTAATTGCTCTGCCGCTAAGCTTGTTCATTCGCAAGCGTTCCATAGCGCCAGACAATCCTTCAGCGTCTGCACCCGCTCCTATCGTGGCAACGCCGAACCCGAAAGCCTAATAAAAAACCCCAGTCCGATGTGTGCTTATCACATCGGACTGGGGCTTTCGTCTTTTATTAGCTGAGATAGAAATCACGCAGCAGTTCGTCCATCACACGATTCGTACGTGCTCCTGTACGACCTGTGCTAGGGCTTTGCCCGATACCTCTAAGATCATCAACGATCATCTGAATCAGTGGCTGTTGAACATGTGGCGGGTTGGGGATCGTCAGTTCTTGGACCGCACCGTCTGCGGTTTCAATGCGCAGATCGCCACTGAACGTAGAGAACGACAATTTCCCGAGGTTGCCGACAATCTCATTCAAATCTAAATGTTTGTAGGCATTGAAGCTCCATACCCCTGTACCCATCACACCGGATTCGAAGGCGTAGCTTGTCGTCACGATATCTTCGACCTTATGTTTGCCCGTTTGATTACTTGCGAAGCCCTTCACCTCTCCGATCGGACCCAACAAATAATCTAGAATATCCAGCGCATGACTCGCCAAATCCACGAAGAGACCGCCGCCTGACAACTCAGGCTGAATGCGCCATGGTTCTAGTCCTTCTTGATAATCTCTCATTGGTTGCAAGTACGACGATTGGACAAATCGGACATCACCGATCACGCCACTATCGATCAAACGCTTGATTTCCACGAATTTCGGGAGTCCTCTGCGATAATAGGCTACGAATAACGGTACGCCGGCTGCTTCACAGGCGGCAATCATCTCTTGACACTCTGCGTGATTTCTGGCCATGGGCTTTTCCACGTAGACGGGTTTCCCTGCTTTTGCCGCGAGCAGCGTATACTCATGATGGAATCCTGGCGGCGTTGCGACATAGACCGCATTTACATCGGGATCATTCACTAACGCCGCGGCGTCATCGTACCATTTTGCCACACCATGACGCTTCGCATAGTCTTCAGCCAGCGCCCCATTGCGGCGCATAACCGCGACCAGCTCTGAGCCTTCTGCCTTCTGCAAGGCGGGGCCGCTTTTGACCTCCGTCACATCACCGCACCCGATAATTCCCCAACGTACCTTTTCCACTGTTGTAGCCTCCTCTTACATGCTTAGTTAATTAGATATTCGACATAGAGGTCGCGAGCTCCTGTACATGATGAATGGTCTATTCAAAACCATGGAAATTGGCACTTTGTATATCCCCTATAACTTGCTATTCTATACCTAAAACAAAGCAGGTGAAGCCATGTACACGCCCTCGCATTTCAAAATAGAAGACCGCTCGCAAATGTACGACTTCATTGAAGAACATAGCTTCGCTACCATCGTTTCGCAGCATCAGGGGCTTCCTTTCGCGACGCATATTCCCTTATTGCTTGATGTCACGGATCACTGCCTATATGGGCATTTCGCCCGTTCTAATCCGCAATGGATGGATATCCAGGGGCAAGATGTGTTAGTCCTCTTCCAAGGTCCCCATTGCTACATTTCACCATCCTGGTATGGAACGCCAACTGCAGTACCTACATGGAATTATACGGCCGTTCATGTCTATGGCCAGATCGAACTCGTCCACGACGACCAGGAAGTCTTTCGCGTCTTGCAGCAGCTAACCCACAAATATGAGGAGTGGGATAGCTCGTATACGTTAGAGGGCATCGATCCTCACTTTATAGCCGGAATGCGCCAAGGTATTCAAGCTTTTAAGCTGCCGATTTCGAGTATCGAAGGCAAAGCCAAGCTAAGCCAGAATCAGCCCAAGGAGCGCCAAGAACGCATTATTCGCGAACTGGAGCATAAGGGAGATGCGGAGCAGCAGATTGCTGTGTTGATGAAGAGAAATCTGTGCAATGAATGAGTGTACAAAGAAGCCGTCCTAAAGTAGAAACAACTACTTAGGGTACGGCTTCTTTGCGCATCGCATTGATCCTACTTTGCAGCAACCAACCAGCGGCAGCTGTTTCGAATGATTTCTCGGTACACAGGGTGCCTGAAGGATTCGGTCTGATGCCCCGGCATCAAATAAACGACTCGCCCAAGACCGAAACGATGGGCCCAAGCTGCCGGAACAACTTGATCCTCTTGGTCGTATTCGAGTAACACGGTTTTATCCGAATGCGGAATGAACGTAAACTGATACGGCTCGTCAGCGATTGTAAAGGACTCGATGCCCTCTATGATCTCATGCAGCGATGCACCTGAGGAAGGACGGATAGTGATTTCACGAAACGGCGGGTGCCCTGTAAAATAGCCGCCAATTAGCTGGCATAGATCAAAACGATGCTGCAAGGAAATACCGTTATGCAAGGCAAGAAGCCCGCCACCACCCGTAACGAAAGCAAGCAGACCAGCCGCCTGTTTATCCGTGATGGCGGTCCGCCAGCAATCCGTATAAGAGATGACGACGTCAAAAGCAGCGATGCGCTCTGGCAGGAGAACATCGTAATCCTCTGTGCACACGATATACCCCTCGTCACCGAGAATATCTTTCAATTCGTTATCGACACCATTCAGCGGATGGTGTTTTGGTTTCGTATAATGGCCAAGAACAAGTATGTTGGATTGCATATGGGCTAACATTCCTTTCTTTCTACCACAGCTGCCGCTCGCCCAAATAATCGAGATAGGCAGGGTGCTGATCCATGTAAGAGGCATGATCCAGAATCAGCTTGATCATGTTGACCGCTGAATCGTCCGGTGTTAGTGGTGATTTGGCATTCAGCGTACCACTTAGCCGCCCTTGGACAGCCCCAGGGTGAAGAATAAGTACTTGGCCGCCTTCGACTTTGATCTGTTTATGAATTAAGGCAGACTGCATATTGAGCGCAGACTTGGACATCGCATAGGCGAACCAGCCCGTCCTATGGCACTGACCGATACTTCCCGCTTCCGAGGAAATGTTAACAATAAGCTTATGTCCGCTGTTCATCAGCGGTTCAATGAATTGATTCGACATGCGCAGAGCGCCAAGTGCATTAACGTTGTATACCTGCTGAATACCCTCAAAATCAATGGCATCCGTAATGGTAGCCGTTTTGTTGCCAATAATAGCTGCATTATTGATCAAAATATCCAACGAATCGGTTATACCCGATACGAAGCTGCTGGCATTTCGCACGCTTTCTTCGCTGGAAACGTCCAGTTCGATTTGATATAAGCGATCGGGATACGTTTGTTTCAGCAACGCAAGCTCTTCATACTCCTTTAAGAAGGTACCGGCAATGACCGTAAAGCCGTGAAGCAGCAACTGCTTCACTAGTGCCGCGCCAATCCCTCTTTCGGCACCGGTAACGAAAGCATATTCAGGCATCTATGAGACCCTCCTGTAATCATTAAGTTTCTTTTGCGATTTTGCGATCTGATGGCAGAGCTAAAGTAAGTAAGCCTAGCAAAGGTAAAAAGGACGTTAGTTTAATAACAAACGCTAGACTGGTAGCATCAATTAATCCGCCTAATGCAACGGAGCCGAGGCCGCCCATGCCGAAAGCAAGCCCCGTAATCAGTCCGGACATGGTCCCGACACGTCCTGGAATTAGCTCCAGCACGTACACAACAGCGACGGAAAAACTCGACATTTGAATAAAGCCAATCACAGCAAGCAGCGGATACGACCACGTCGGTCCAGCATACGGAAGAATAAGCGTAAAAGGCAAAGAAATCAGAAGCGCGTACAGGACAGTTTTCCGTCCAAAACGATCCGCTACCGGCCCACCCAGGAAAGTCCCTACTGCCCCAGCGCCTAAGTAGACGAAGATATACACTTGAGCTGCGCTTGCACTAAGATGGTAAGTCTCCGATAGGTAGAAGATAAAATAATTCGTAATCCCCGCCCCATACCATGAGCGCCCGAAGATTAGCAGCACAACTAACGTAACAGCCATAACGATCTTTCGGCGTTGTCCTGACAATGCCGACGTTTTCGTAGTAGCCGCCTTCTTACGACCCGTCGCCAGCTGCCCTTTGTACTTGGCGGTAATGTACAAGAGTACCGCGCAGCCAGCAGCTGCAGCTATGGTAAACCAAAGCGAGCCTCGCTGCCCAAAGGGGTAGATCGTAATTAGCGCCAATATTGGCGCGAGAGCCTGGCCTCCGTTGCCACCGACCTGATAAATCGACTGGGCCAAACCACGGCGCGGTCCTGCCGCCATGTGAGCTACCCGTGATGCCCCTGGATGAAAAACGGCCGATCCAAGACCGACCAATGCAACCGACAGCAGAACCCACAAGTAGGAAGGCGCAAAAGCAAGTGCGATCATTCCCGCAAGAGATGCGACCATAGAGAGGGGCAATAAATAGGGCTTCGGATATTTATCTGTGTACATACCAACGAACGGCTGCAATACAGAGGAAGTTAGATTTAACATAAAGGTGATGAAGCCCAACTGGGCAAAAGAAAGCTGCAAGCTTCCCTTTAAGATCGGGAAGCTTGCTGGAATGATGGCCTGTAGGGCATCGTTAAATAAGTGAACGAGACTAATGGCGAAAAGCACACCAAACATGGCTGATTTGGCGGTATTTTGTTGCGCTGGCATGGTGAAGATCGGCTCCTTTCGTTAGCCTTTAATAGAACCGATCATGGCACCTTTGGCAAAGTACTTTTGCAAAAACGGATAGATGATGAGAATCGGCACGGTCGCAATAATGATCATGGCCATTTTAATAGAAGCACCGATATTGGGAATGTTACTTGCGGTATCTACGGCTTCGCTAGTTGTCTGCAGCAGCATCTGACGAAGCAGCACTTGCAGTGTCATCTGCTCGGGATTTCCATTGAACATAACGGCCTGAAAAAAAATATTCCATTTCGAAACAGCATAGAACAAGGTCAATGTGGCGATAACAGGAAGCGAAATAGGGATGATAATCCGCGCCAGAATGCCAATATCGTTAGATCCGTCAATTTTGGCAGATTCCTCTAACTCCGCTGGCAGCGATCTGAAGAAACTGACCATAATCATCAGATTGAACACGCTAAGCGCACTTGGCACGATCAAGGACCACAGTGTATTAAGCATGCCAAGCTCCTTCACCAGCATATAGGTCGGGATAATTCCCCCGCTGAACAGCATCGTGAAGAATGCAAGAAAGAGCATGGTTGAGCTGCCGATGATTGCTTTTTTAGATAGCGGATATGCCAATGAGATCGTCAACAGCATACTCAGCGCCGTGCCAGCCACCGTTACAATGATGGAGTTCTGTAGGGCACGAAGGAATAACGTGTTGGAAAATACAGCGGAATACGCCACAGTCGTCAAGCCCTTAGGCCACAGCAGAAACAAGCCTTCATAGACAGCTTCTGGCTTAGAGAAGGACATGGCGAGCACACTCCAGAACGGAAAGGCCATCAGCAAAGCCAGCAACCCGAGCAGGAGCCAATTAAGCCCTTCGAACCAGTTGAAGCCTTTACGTAATTTCAAGAGACATTCCCTCCTAGAACAAATAGTTATCGCTGGTTTTTTTGGCTAAGAAGTTAGATCCTAAGATCAGAACAAGACCTACCAGTGATTTAAATAACCCAACCGCGGCCGCAAAGCTGAAATTGCCCTGCAGAACCCCGACTTTAAACACATATGTGTCGAACACTTCAGCTACATTGTTGACCATGGGGTTACCCATAATGAACAATTGGTCAAAAGATAAATTCATAATACTGCCCATCCGAAGCAGCAGGAGTACGACAATCGTACCCATCAGCGCTGGAAGCGTAATGGCTTTCATCTGCTGCCAGCGATTGGCACCATCAACACGTGCGGCTTCGTATAGCTCCGGATTAATACCGGCAAGTGCAGCCAAGAAAATGATGGTTCCCCAGCCTGCATCTTTCCAAATGCTTTGCAGCGTAATAACGCCCCAAAATAAGCGCTCATCCAAGAGAAGTTGAACGTTCGCGATTCCGATTGCATGCAGAAACTTCGTCACAATGCCTTGGGAATTCATTAGCGTGACCGTCAATGAGCAAACGACAACCCAAGAAACGAAATGAGGTAAATAAATAACGGTTTGAATAAGCTTTTTATATAGCGCTCCACGTACTTCGTTTAGCAGAAGCGCAATCACAACAGGTGCCGGAAAATACAGCACCAGATTGAGCAGGCTGATCACCAGCGTATTGCGCAGCACCATCCAGAAGTCGGGATGATGAAATAACCGTTCAAAGTGCTGAAAGCCTACCCATTCACTGTGTGAAATACCGCTAAACGGATTATAATCCTGAAAAGCCATCAGAATTCCGTACATAGGTACGTAATCAAATAGTAGAATAAACAATATACCGGGCAGGGCCAGCAGATACATATAGCGGTCAGACCATAGCTTTCTCCTTAATCTGCTTCCTCGTGATCTGACCGGATCAGACTGCACATCCGTAACGATGCCCTTTCCCACCTGTGATAACACAACAACCCCTCCTTATCGCCCCCCGGGCAGTACGGGGAAAGGACGGCTTATTTGCCGCCCGTACCCGCATTAATTTCTTCCTGCCATTTGCTTCCTTCGAAGCGGTCATACCACTGTTTCACAATTCCGTCCCAGTCTTTCACATCAATCGTACCCATGATAACTTTTACGATATTTGTATTTATAAACGTATTGGCTTCAGCGCTGTACTTCGAGCCTGTCGGGGAGTATACCGTCGCAGAGGCATTCGGCATTTTCAAGTACTTTTCAAGCTTCTTATTCCCATCGATAATGATCTTCTGCGTAGCCTCTGAACGCTCTCTGCGCAAGTAAGTCTCTTCGGTCGGTTGAATTTGCTTTGCGTATAAGAAAGCTGCAGGCACATCACGGTTGAACATGCCGTTAATTGGAGCTGGTTTGTTATCCTTCATCGTATAATGAACACCTTCCACCCCATAGGTATAGAAGTTCATCCCTTCTGGACCTGCTCCCCAATCTAGCCACTCCATCAACTTATCCAGCTTGGCCTTATCCTCCGCTGTTTTCTTTGGAATGTACAGACCGCCGTAATTGACACGCGCACCAATTCCTTGGTCGCCATGAGGACCTTTCACTGGTTCGAAAGGAACCAAAGCCGCTTTCGGATTTGCTTGCGCATACGCTTCGAACTCATTAATACGGTCCATATCGCTGACATAAATACCAGCTTGGTTTTTATTCGTCACTTTGGCGTTAGCCGTTTTCCCGTCAGTCACCGCAAAGTCAGGATCAATTAGCCCTTCCTTGAATGCTTTAGCGAGCCAAGTTAAATACTCTTCGTAGACCGGTGTTGCAAAGTTAGGGACATACTTCCCATCTTGTTTAATCCACGAATCTTGAATCCCGTATGCCTGCTGAAAGCCCCACAGGTTGCCGAAATCATTGTTTGCATAGCTAATCTGAATGCCATAGGTATCTTTTTTGCCGTCTTTGTCGGGATCATTGTACGTAAAAGCTTTCGCAACTTCATAAAGCTCGTCGATCGTTGTCGGCGCTTTAAGTCCGAGATTGTCCAGCCAGTCCTGGCGAATCAGTGGTACCGCTGTCGTCATTGGGTTACGCACGTTGGCGAACGCCCACGTCTTGCCCTCGTATTTGGCAAATTCGTAATCTTTATGCTTTTTCAAATTTGGATATTTGTCGAGCAGTTCATCCACCGGCACGAGTTGTCCTGACTTGATCATCCCCACGATGAAACCGTCCATGCTGTTCCATGAGAAAATGTCTGGAATGTCACCGGAGGCAACCTGAACACGCAGCTTTTCTTTATATGTGTCGCTAGTATAGATGTTGTATTCGAGCTGAACACCCAACTTATCTTGCAAATATTTGACTGCTGCGTTGCTGTCAGCAGAAGTACTTGGTACGCTAAAGCCTGTTTCGTACATCATGTTTAACTTTATAGGTCCCTTACTCGCTTCTTTCTTAGGCGTAGCTTCTGTCCCTTCTCCACAAGCAGTTGCAACCACACTTAGTGCCACAATAAGCGACAAGCTCGTCGCTGTTTTCCAATAAACCTTATTCTTAGTCGTCAATGGGGTCAGACTCCCTTCATTTCTATAAGCGTATTATGGATGTTGATGATATCGCAGATCTGGTTAAGCTGTGCACTCCCACAGTATAGGCCTGCCGCTTAACACGCAGCAATAATCAGTTACGGAGTCCAACTTTTCATGAAAAGACCATTGCCGTACCGGGTAAAATGCGCCACCAAAGCAGGTTTAGGAAAGGTGTCATTTTGCAAAAACGAGGATTTCGAGAAATGATTACTTCACTTCCGGCCAGGCTTCTATATAATGATTTTATTAAGATTGCTTATCAGCCTCAAAGATATGTTCACTAGTAGAAGGGAGTCATTCCACCATGCGGCTGCAACGTTCTAAGAAAGCTCAGACCCTCATCATGATGCTGCTTGTGGCTTCCATCTGTATGACAGTCATGGGATTTGTCGTGTACCGCGTGTCGACGAGCACCTTGACGGAAGAAGCGCAGGACGCTTACAAAGTATCCTTGCTGCGTACACAGGATCGGGTTGAAAGCTATTTTAAACAAATGGATCAAGCCGTTCTGCAGTTTGAAAAGCTGCCTGCCTTAGACACCTTTTCTAAACTAAATGGGCAGGATCAGAAGCTCGACCTGGTAACACTCCGAGATACAATCGTACGGATGTATTCCTCTATTGATGATGTGGACAACGTTGCCTTATATAGTGTTGGGGATAAAAAGCTCATCGGTACCAGCCAGCAAGTCACAGCCGCCCAGGAAGAATATACGGAGGTCATCGCGAAATTCGAAAGTCTCCGTGTGGAGAAGGCTTTTTTTACAATTCCGGTCAATCAATCTCCGACCAGCATCTATATCCGAAAGCTGCCAATCTTTCAGGAGGAGAAGACCGCTTATCTTCTGTTCCATATCAACCAGCGCTTTTTTGACCATATTTTAGGGACCTATGACAATGTGAAGGGGAATTATTTCATTCTCGATCAAGATGGTTCCCTGATGCAGAACCGCGGCAAACTTACGATGGAACAGCTCTTAGAGGGCTTGTCATCCTATCACCAAGGCGAGAGCTCTCTAACATCATCCGACCTGTTTATCACGCAATTGAAAGCCTCCTATAACGGGTGGGTATTTGGCTTCGCGATTCCGAAGGACGATTTTTTTACGAAAATGAATCGAATTCGCAATCTCGCCTTTCTCCTTGCTGGACTATTGCTTGCCGCTGCGGCTGTCGGAGCTTTTCTGACAACCAATCGCTTGTGGAAAGGCTGGAGCGAAATTGTAAAGCTGGTCAACGACTCCTCCAGTACGGCGGAGCGCAAGGACGCTGAACGGCATCCAGGGGAACAACGCGATGAATTTAGTGCGATTTACGAGAAAATGCATCAGATTAAAGAATCCCGCGACGAGTTAAAAGAACAGATTAATGAATGGCGGCCGGAGGTCCGCGACTTGTTCATCCGTAATATGCTGCGCAAAGGCTTGCGATCGCAAGAGGATCGGAGCCGACTGGAGCAATATCACATCCAAATGTATCAAGGTGCCTATAGTTGTTTTTGCATTGAAATCGACCAGTATAAGAGCATGAAGGATTTGTACACCGACGTCGATTTATATTATTTCCGATACGGCATTTCTAAGGTCATTAAAGAAGTCATAGAGGAACACGGCGCTGGTGTCGTCACTGAGCATGGAGATGGCCGATTTCTAGCCCTATTCTCCTTGGAGGAATCGGTCATTGTGGAGGCACAGCAGCAGTTCCATCACTACGCCGAAATCATGAGGGATTTCATTAAGCAATATTTCCCGTTTACCGTGTCGATTGGGATGAGCTTAGTGAGAAAAGATTATGCTTATTTAGGCATTGCTTCCGAAGAAGCGGAAGAGACACTCAAGCATAAGCTTGTCGCGGGGGCTAATGAAGTCATTCCCTTCGAAGCTTACCGACGGGAACCCGAAGCAGGAAATCTCGATGCTGAATCGCTTCCGGTATCGTTTCGCGAGTTGGAGAACGATATCATCTATGCGATTCAGGCTTGGGATGTCGAATTAGCTTATGCCTATGCGGATCGATTGAACATGCTGCAAGGGATCAAGACACTGAATTATCACTGGTTGAATAATAAACTTACAGAGATGATCCTATCTATTTACTGGACGATTAACAAAACCAAGCGTCACGCCTCCACAGAGCTGTTTATGAACAAATTAGCTCAGTTAGCTACACTAGAGGACTGGATTGCTTGCTTGAAGTCCGATGTCATCGCCCAGTTAATTGAGAGCCTTCAGCTCACGCATACTGAGCATATGCAGAGGGTCGCGCAGCAAACTTTAGCCTTTATTGAAGCCCATAACGAGGAAGATCCAAGGCTTGAAGATTTATGTAAAATAGCGAATGTGCCTGCTTCCATCATCAGACAAGCACTAAAGGAAGTACATGAAGCCACCTACTCCGATCTTGTGCTGATAAGTCGAATCGATAAGGCGCAGAACTGGCTGAAGCATACGGAAATGAACATTGAAGAGATCGCATCGCGGCTGCAATATAGTAACGCTCAGAACTTCTCTCGCATCTTTAAAAAGGTGGTCGGCATACCGCCAGGCCAGTATCGCAAGGAAATGAAAAACGAGCAGAGCGACTACGTATAGTCGTTCTGCTCGTTTCTTTCTCATTCCCCTATGCCATAGGAGAATGTTCCGCAATCAGCTGCTCTTGTATCTGCAACTGCTGCGTGGCAAATTCGCGATACATGTCATGCGACTCAATGAGCTCTTGATGCGTGCCGCGGCCTGTGACGACGCCTTTATCGAGGAACACGATCTGATCGGCGTCCACGACCGTGGATAACCGATGGGCAATGACTAACGTTGTACGTCCTTGCATCAAATTCTGCAGGGCTTGCTGAACGACGACCTCCGATTTGCTGTCCAAACTCGATGTTGCTTCGTCCAGCATAAGAATCTTCGGATCGCGCAGCAGCGCCCTAGCGATCGCAATCCGCTGACGTTGTCCGCCTGACAGCTTAATCCCGCGCTCGCCGACTTCCGTATCGTACTTATTCGGAAGCTCTTCAATGAAACCATCCGCATAGGCCATCTCGGAAGCCCGCTTCAGCGCCTCATCTGTCACATCATACTGCAAGCCATAGCAGATATTATCCCGAATTGTCCCTGCAATGAGCGGGCTTTCTTGAGACACATAGCCAATCTGACTGCGCCATGAGACTAACGAGTACTGACCGATACTTTCGTCACCTAACGAAATCTTGCCTTCCTGCTGCGAGTAAAACCGCTCGAGCAACGAGAACATCGTTGTCTTTCCGCTTCCGCTCGGACCTACAATTGCGGTAACTTTCCCCGCTTCCATCGTAAAGCTTACGTCCTTGAGTACCGATTCGCCCTCTTTATAACCAAACGATACGTTCTCGAAATTTAGTGATTGAGAAGCATCCTTGACTGGTAAGCCTGCGTGCGGATCTTCCTCTTCATGATCTAGTACCTTGAGAATAGTGTCCGTTGCACCCATCGCTTTCTGCGTTTGCGTAAAGAATTGTGTAATTTGCGTAATCGGCATCACAATTTGAAATAGATACAGCATGAAGGCTACCAACTGACCCGCAGATATCGCACCCGACGCTACACGTGTCCCGCCATATCCGAATAGGACGACGAACATCATCAGCATCACAAACATAATCAGCGGTGACATCAATGCTTGAATCTTGCCTTCTTTAAGTCCAAATTTGAACAACGTCTGAATCCCTGTGCTGCCTTCCTTGTACTCCACTGGTTCTGCATTAGCAGCTTTCACCAAGCGAATTTCTGATAAAACCCGATTCAACACAGACGTGAAGTTAGCTGTTTCGGCTTGCATGCCTTTAGAGATTTTGTACATTTGCATACCTAATGGAAAAAGGATAAGAAAAGCGATTGGGAATATGCTAAACATGATCAGCGTCATTTTCCAATCCATATACAAAAGCACAACAATCGACCCGATAATCGAGATGCTGCCTGTAATAAAGCCAGCCATATGCTCAGCGATAAGTCCTTTGATAATTGCAGTATCATTCGTCATACGGGAGATGGTATCGCCTGTTTGATGATTATCATAGTAGCGAACCGGCAGCACCAGCAGCTTCTTCCATAAGCGATCTCGTATTCCAGCTACTACGCGTTGACCTGAATAGTTGAGCAGGTACGTAGCAACGCCGGAAGCCACGGCTGACAAGATGAAGGCAAGCGCCATCCCGCTAATTTGCCACCAATTGAGGGAAGAGATCGAAAAGTTATCCACCACATTTTTCGTGAATAACGGGATCACCAGCGACACCAGCGTGGCAATCACGCTTAATCCTAATGCTATACTCAACAGCAGCTTAGGCGGATTCGCTCCCTTTAGTAGGCGGAGGAATCCCCGCCAATCGTTTTTTTGTTTCGGTTGTTCTCGTTTCGTCATTGCCATCTATTTCTACTCCTTTACCCGATCGGATGTCATACTATTTTTCTAAAAAATCTTCTCTAACACTGATATGATCATACTCCCCTAATTTAAACAGAATATAAACAGGGTCGAATCGGTCCTTAGGTGGAATGATAGCTCTAGAAGGCGGCATCTATGTCCGTTAGAATTAAAAAGGAAAAAGCCCCCTCACGAAAGCCGAACGGCTTCTCACGAGGGAGCTTTCTTCTACCTTTGAAGTTGTTTAGGCTTCTGTGGCCACTTGCCACATAACCCCATACCGATCCCGCACACGACCAAGCATCGTACCCCAGAACATGCGCTCAAATGGCATGATGACATCACCATCTTTTGCTAAACCGCTATAAATTGAAGCAGCCTCCTCCTCATGCCTGAAGGTGAGCGCCAAGTCCATACCCGTACCGCGATCATTCGCCTCCGCACCTGCATCAGCCATGAAGAAACGCAGGCCCAGCGCCTGTATTTCCAAATGCATGATGAGGTGTTTCTTCGACTCTTCCATCCCTGGTAGATCACCATAGGACTGAACATTAGTTATTTCCCCACCAAATACACCTGCATAAAAGTCTGCTTGTTCTCGCGCGTTGGCGCTATAAATATAAGGAGATAATGTTGCCATCCCTATTGCTTCATCCCTTCTTCACGACCCCATAGCAGCTGATCTTTGCCATGTGTCTTTGCTTCATATAGCAATGCATCGGCAGCCGCGACCAATTCCGATTTACCTTGTCCCTGATCACGGAGTGCCGCCCCGAAGCTCATCGTAACTTGAAAGGCAGCTTTGCCATGTTCAAATACTTTGGCTTTCAGTTTATCCATAAATACTTGGAATAGCTCTGTCGCCTTCTGCTGATTATTCGTATATAAAATGATCGCAAATTCTTCTCCGCCATAGCGGAAGGCACGGCCTTGTGTATTGGGAATCGACTCGCTCAATAAGCTTCCGATCTCCCTCAAAACCATATCCCCCGCTTGGTGTCCATAGCGATCATTGATCTGTTTAAAACAGTCAATATCCCCCATCATTAGCGTAATCGCATGTTTACCCGCAACCGCTTCTCTCATCTGTTCTTGAAAGCTTCGATGATTATAAAGTCCTGTTAAATAATCCTGCTTAGCTAAATTTTCAAAAATTCCCTTCTCCACAAAATGCTTTCGCTCCCTTGCTACAATGATGCCCCCAATGACACCAAACATAAGCAGAAAGGCAAAATTTAATAAGTGCCGGGGCAATTCAATGGGATCAAACCCACCATCCACCATCTCTACCACGAAGCAATAACCTAGAATAACCATACCTGTCGCCACCATGGCTCCCCGAAAGCTCCAATATAACGAAGCGTGAAGAATAACCAAGTAAGCAATGGGGAGAAGTGGACTATGTGTCCCGTCTGTGAAAGCAATAATGGCGATGAAAGAGAAATAATCCATAACGACGCCGATTCTCGTCATAAAGCGATAAAACCCAGATGCAATAGGGGTACGATGCAGAGCAATCTCTGTCGTTGTCATATAGAGCATAGCAACCCCTACTAAGCTGAGAAATAGAGTTAAGTTCTGCGAGGCGCTATAGTAATAGTTCAAATACAAATAGGAAGAAGCAATGAGAAGGAACCAACGGACACAGCTATATGCCATTTCTAAGATATGGTCGGACTTTCTAATCTTCACCATGCTGCAATCACATCCCTACCAGATGACATTCTCCCTACTGATTCTATAAATTGACTGAAATGTCCTTCTTATGGGCTTTTTCGCTATTCCTCGACATCGAGATGGAGTGGAAATTTTATCCTAAAAAGCATTTCCTGAATAGTCTCTGTATATGTTACAATGGGAGGCATTATATCAACGTACGGAGGAATCTATGCTCCCGCGATACTCTTTTTTCATAAAATTGATGATATTCACGACATTGGTTAGTACGATTCCCTTGCTATCACTGGGTATCTACTCTTTCTTCCAATCGACCTCGAAGGTTCAAACCAAAGTAAATGAAGCAAACGTTTTCATTTTGCAGCAGTCCCAGAACCGCGTCGAACAGATTCTTAAAGTCATTGATCAAGTATCCGGACGTTACGCGGAAACACCGTTAGTCGTTAATTCGGTGGCGAAGCGACTGGAAATTGAAGATTTTCAGGAGATTGATTTGCTCGTTAAAGGACTGTTAGGTGTACAAACGTATGAGCTAGGCGTGAAAGCTGTTGAATTGCATAGTCTTCAGAATAGCTGGTACATCAAAGACGGCGGCTTTTACTTTGGGACGGATAAGACCAAGGAAACTAGCAATGTGAACGTCGCTTATAATTCACGTTGGGTGCCGGATGTGGGTCCATCCTTCTCAGGTATTAAGCTAGTCAAGAGTATTCCATCTACTGGATCTGAACAGAAGGGCTATTTGTCCGTTCATGTGTCCAATTCGGAGCTGGCTAAACTGTTGACCGGCGGATTTTCGACGCGTGAGACCATGATTCTAGATGACAAAATGAATGTTATCATTGACAGTAATCCGAATAAGGCGGGTCAAAGTGTTCGATCCGAGGCTTGGTCACAGGAATTGCTGAATACGGGCAGCATGCAGGGCTATTTCAACAGTACGATGCAAGGTAAAGAGTATAGCGTGATCTATAATCAATCCAGATATAACAACTGGACCTATGTATCGATTATTCCTTTGGAAGAAGCAAAAAGGGAATCTGCCTCGATCGGCTGGGCTACATTAACAGCTTGTCTGCTTCTGCTTCTTTTTACAGCGCTGCTCGCCTATTGGGGGTCCAGACGGATGTCCGTTCCCATACGCAGCTTAGTGGAATTTACAATGCGTCACAGCAAGCCAGCTAATGGCGGAACGGTTGTGAAGGATGAATTACAGTGGGTTGGCACTCAATTCGCATCCCTGCATCAATCCAAGGAACAGCTGGAAGGTCAAATGAAGAGCCAATTCGGCCAGCTTGTTGATTATTTCATGTTAAAACTGTTCCAAGGTGAGATGCATCGCGGAGAGCTGCAGGAAAAAGCAAGCCAGTTTCATATTCCCGTTTGGCGGCGCTATGCGGTCATGGTTTTGCAGATTGATACCTTAGAGCACACGCGCTATAAGCCCGGTGAGCAGGACCTATTGTTGTTTGCGATCAACAATATCGCCTCAGAACTCATCCCGCATCCCCACCGCATTCACGCCATGCCGATTGGTAACTATCAGGTGACGCTGGTGGGCAGTGAAATGGACAATCATCGGGATTTGCTTAGTCAGTTGAGTGAATTTGCCGAGTCTGTGCAGAAGGCGGCGGCTGATTTTCTGGAGCTTAAAGTCAGCGTCGGGATCAGTCGCCCCTATGAAGCCATTGATGAAACGCCGCAAGCGTTTCTTGAAGCCAAAGAAGCGCTGCAATATCGGATTCGTCTCGGGGAGAAAGCCATTCTGCATCTAGATGACTTGAAGCCGCAGCAAGCGTCCCGTCACTATTATCCGCATCATCTCGTTTCCGAGCTAACACAGGCGATTGCCTTCTTGGAAAAGGACAAGGCTGGCGATCTGCTCCAGCAGTTCATTCAAGAGGTGCTCCGCGTAGAAACCGATCCTAACCTGTATCGCATCTCCTTTGCGATGCTGTTGACTGATCTAGCTCGCATTGTATATGAGATGGGGGATACCGGGGAGCTCTTCTCCCATGATCGACGTAATGAATATGAGCAGCTGTTCAGCCTCAAAACACCGCAAGAAATCGAAGGCTGGTTCAAATCACACATCATTCATCCGATGATTGAGCTCGTCCGCAAGCGGCATGAATCATCTGGCAAAAGCATTTCCCGCTCGGTCATGGATTTGGTCCATGAGTATTACGACAGTGACCTGACACTGGATCAGTGTGCCTTACGGATGAATTACAGCACACATTATATTCGCCGCATGTTCCGGAAAGAAACCGGGATGAACTTCAGTGATTATCTAGCCAGCTACCGCCATGACATGGCGACCAGCTGGCTCAGTGGAACGGAAATGAAAATCACAGAAATTGCTGAACGCTTGCGATACACGAATGCGCAAAACTTCATCCGCAACTTCCGAAAGCTGGAAGGCATGACACCTGGTCAGTACAGAGAGCTCAAAAAGACTTCTGAATAATCATTCCCTCATACGTTATAAGTAGACAAGAACCTGGCCACTCGCCAGGTTTTTTTGTGTTGTGGTGCAGCATGGAGTCCATTCCAAATGATTATGGCCGAGGTCGCTAATGATTATAAATGGCGTAATTACGCTTGTTTTCGGTCCGTCTTGCATGTGGAGCGCTGCTGATTATTGAAGGCAATTCTGGGCTTCGATATGCTAACGCTGTCAAACAATCAAGGAGGACGATGACTCGTGGAACTGACTTCCAAACCGTTACGATCAGATGCGGTTGCTAAGAGCAAGGCACGCCTCAGGTTAAACCGTCTGTTGAAAAACAAATGGCTGTATCTAATGGCGTTACCCGGTATGCTCTACTTCATTATTTTTCGCTACTTTCCAATGTGGGGGCTGTTAATTGCTTTCCAAGATTATCAACCAGCATTAGGGATGCTTCATAGCAAATGGGTGGGTCTAAAGCATTTTGAGCGCTTCTTTTTCGATGCCTCCTTCGCCATGTTATTTAAGAATACGATTATTATGGCTGTCTATAATTTGGTATTCTTCTTCCCGCTTCCCATTATCTTGGCCTTGTTATTAAACGAAATTCGCCGAGAAGTCTTTAAACGAACGATCCAAACGATTGTGTATATTCCCCATTTTGTATCATGGGTCGTAGTCGTGGGTATTTCCTACATCTTCTTTACAACAGAAGGCGGCATTGTGAATGATGTGCTAGCCTCCATCGGACTTCCCAAAATCGAATTCCTTATTTCCAGTGAGTGGTTCCGAACGATGATCATTTCGCAGGTCATTTGGAAAGAAACCGGTTGGGGAACCATCATCTTTCTCGCCGCATTAGCAGGTGTTGACCCTCAATTATATGAGGCAGCGAAAATTGATGGGGCCGGACGTTTCCGGCAGTTGTGGCACATCACGCTTCCAGCTATACGAAGTGTCATCGTGATTCTGTTTATTTTGCGACTAGGTTCATTCCTGGATACAGGCTTTGAACAAATCTTCCTCATGCTGAACGCCATGAACCGCGACGTAGGCGAGGTATTTGATACGTATGTCTACAATGTCGGTATTCAGCAAGGTCAGTTCAGCTATAGCACAGCCGTCGGCTTATTCAAATCCATTATCGGACTGGCGTTGGTCGTTGGTGCTAACCGGATGGCCAAAAAAATGGGCGAAAGCGGTCTGTATTAAGGAGGGAATTCAGCAAAATGATCAATAAGAGCTTAGGCAGCCGCATCTTTGACGGCTTCAATTATACTTTTTTAACCGTATTCGCCTTAATTACCTTACTTCCGTTTATCTACATTGTATCCGTCTCGTTCGCAGAGCCAGCAGAAGTACTCAAACGCGGTTTTATCCTGTTCCCAACCTCTTTCTCCTTGGAAGGGTATCGCTATATTTTCTCCACACACATCATCGTCAACAGCTTATTCGTTACCATCGGAATCACGGTTGTCGGGACGTTCATTAATCTGCTGTTCACCACGCTGCTCGCTTATCCGCTATCTCGACAGGATTTCGCCGGCAGAAAACTCTTCATGATGATGATTGTATTCACGATGCTGTTCCACGGCGGTATTCTACCTACATTTCTGGTTGTTAAATCGCTTGGGATGCTCAACAGCTACTGGTCCCTGCTCATCCCGAATGCGATCAGTGCATTCAATTTAATCGTCGTCGTTAGCTTTTTTAGACAATTGCCTGAAGGACTGGAGGAAGCGGCGAAGATTGATGGCTGCAGTGACGTAGGACTGCTCTTCCGTATCGTTTTACCCTTATCAGCACCGGTTCTGGCTACCTTCGCCTTATTCTATTCCGTTGGACACTGGAACACCTTCTTCAACGCCATTTTGTACATCAACGATTCCAAAATGTGGCCCATCCAGGTCTGGCTAAGGCAAATCGTCATCCTATCACAAGGCGGAATCGGTGACTCTACGCAGTTCGATCAGAACTACATCGCACCTCCGTCCCAAATCATTAAAATGGCGGTCATTGTCATTTCCACGGTGCCAATTTTGATCGTGTATCCATTTCTGCAAAAGCATTTTGCCAAAGGTGTCATGCTCGGTTCTGTGAAAGGTTGAAAAGGCTCCCGAAAGCTATTGTGATTGGGATGCATTCATATACAATAAGAATATGGGGAGGCAATACCACGATGAGAACACATGCAGGAATGAGAAAAGCCGGAATTGCAACGATGGGTATGATGGTAGGCGCTGCTGCACTGCTTACTGGCTGTGGAAACGACGCAAGTCCTGCAACAGGAGGCACGAGTACAAGCGCAGCAAGTTCACCTGCCACCAAAGAGCCGCTGAAACTGAGTGTCATGACCCTCATGTATGCCGAGCCGCCGAAAGCGGACAGTGAAGTTCAGAAGCAGATCGAAGCCTACACGAATACCAAATTGGACATCTCCTGGGTCCCCAACTCCTCCTACAAGGAAAAGGTGAATGTCACGATTGCTTCTGGTGAGCTGCCAAAGGCGCTGCTTGTACAGAACAATAAGGATTCCAATATTTTGAGCGCTGTACGTGCGGGTGTATTCTGGGAAGTTGGCCCTTACTTGAAGGACTATCCGAATCTATCGAAAATGAACCCCTCTGTCTTCGACAATATTAAAGTGGACGGCAAAATATACGGCTTGTATCGGGCACGCGATTTAGCGACGTACGGCGTTATTTTCCGCAGCGACTGGTTGAAAAATGTCGGGCTCAGTGCACCGAAAACCATAGATGATTTGTACAATGTATTTAAAGCGTTCACATTAAACGACCCGGATAAGAACGGCAAAGCAGATACCGTTGGCTTAACCGAAGAGAAAACCATGGACGGGTTTGGTGTCATAGCTTCGATCATGGGCGCACCGAACAGCTGGGAAGTGAAAGACGGCAAATTAAGCCCGGATTTCTTAGCGCCAGAGTATTTTGAAGCGATGAAATTTTATAAAAAGTTGTATGATGAAAAGTTGATTAAACAAGACTTTCCTGTGCTGAATAACCAACAGAAGAAGGATGATATCAACCAAGGTAAGGCTGGGGCCGTTATCTCCAATTTAATTGACGGAGCCGCTTATCAGGCAACGCTTGCTAAATCCTTCCCGGGCTCCGATGTCGACGTTGTAAGTCGCATTCAAGGTCCTAAGGGCGAAAGACTGCCTGGCGGCGTAGGCTATAACAGTGTGTTCATGTTCCCGAAATCAAGTGTGAAAACAGAGGCCGAATTGAAACAAATCCTTGGCTTCTACGACAAGCTTTCCGATCAGAAGATGCTGGATTTGCTTGGCTGGGGAATTGAAGGCAAACATTATAAGACCGAAGACAGCAAGCCGGTATTTATTGATCAAAAGTTGCAAGACACCGAAGTAGGCTCCAGCTACCTGCAATTACAGATCGCCAAATATACAGCCAAAACAACAGGTAAAGAAACACCTTTGATGGAGAAATACGGAAAAATGATCAAAGAAAACGAAACGATTGCGGTTAACAATCCGACGAACCCGCTCGTGTCCGAAACGCAAACAACGAAAGGCACGGAATTGAAGCCGATCATTGACGATGCTCGCACGAAATTTATCCTTGGCAAGCTGGATGAAGCAGGTTGGAAGCAAGCGATTGACCAATGGAGAAAAGCAGGGGGCGACAAAGTCATCGAAGAATTCAGTGCGCAATACGCCAAGAACGGTAAATAAGTTCAGAACAAGAGGGGCAAATTTACCTCTCTTTTCTTTAGAGGAGAGAGTCGAGATGACAGTTCAGCGATCCGTATGTATTTCCGGCACAGACAGAGGCATCGGTTTGGCACTCGTGAAGAATTATCTCTTGGACGGGTATACCGTTTTTGCCGGTGGTATTTCGACAAAGAATGACGCATTAGCTCAGCTTAGCACCCTATTTCCAGATCACCTACATACGTCCTTCCTAGATGTAGGTAGTGACGAGAGTGTGAAGGAGTTCGCCGCGTTCATCGCAAGCAAGACCGACAAACTTGACCTGCTCATTAACAATGCGGCCATTCTCGGAGATATGAAGCAATCCATAGTGGATGTTATCGATTTCGATGAGATTCAGCGGGTATATAATATCACGGCCATCGGTGCTATCCGCTTAACGAACTTTTTAATTGAACCGATCATGCATGGAGGCCAGCTCATCGTGAATATTTCATCAGAAGCAGGCAGCATTCGGAAAAGCCATCGAGAGTCATGGTTCGGGTACAGCATGGCGAAAACAGCGTTAAATATGGGATCAACCATTATACACACTACGATTCGCAAACAAGGCGGACGTGTTCTTTTGGTACACCCTGGCTGGGTAAAGAGTGCGATGAACGGGACTTGGAGTGATACAGGTACCTATACACCAGAAGAGGCTGCAGACAATATCAGGCATACTATTAGGCTTTATCGTGATCAAATTCGTGAACAACCGCTTTATCTAGCTGCCGATACGGGCGAAGAATTGCCTTGGTAGGCGTATTTCAGGCTACTTAAGGGCAGTTTAAAAGGAGCGTTTAAGGCATCACGGAGGTGTGCGACTTGGTTAGAAAAACGTACACTTCGTGAGTTCGCACCGCTCGCTAGTTTTGTATTTGTCTGATGGTTACTATACAATAGTAAGAGGGAATCATTCCCTAGTTATGTTCGAGGAGGTATGATCATGAATAATTTCACATTCCATAATCCAACTACCCTACATTTCGGTCAAGGACAATTAGACAAACTAACGACCGAAGTACCGAAGTATGGGAAAAATATTTTGCTTGTCTATGGTGGAGGCAGCATCAAAGCCAATGGTCTCTATGACAAAGTCGTTACCCTCTTGCAAGGTCTCGATGCAACCATCGTAGAACTTAGCGGTGTTGAGCCTAATCCGCGATTAACGACTGTGCACCGTGGCGTAGCCCTGTGCCGTAGTAACAACATCGACCTCATCCTTGCAGTAGGCGGCGGCAGCGTTATTGACTGTGCCAAAGCTATCGCAGTTGGCGCCAAGTTCGATGGCGACTTCTGGGATATCGCAACCCGCAAAGCAGCAGCCACAGGTGCGCTTCCGTTAGCAACCGTGCTGACCATTGCGGCTACTGGGTCTGAAATGAACTCTGGTTCCGTTATTACCAATTGGGAGACCCAAGATAAACTTGGCTGGGGAAGTCCATTTTCATTCCCGAAATTCTCAATTCTCGACCCTGCTCATACGACATCCTTGCCTGAAAACCAAACTGTGTACGGCATGGTCGATATTATGTCTCACGTCTTTGAGCAATACTTCCATCATGGCACGAATTCCCCTATACAGGACGGGTTCAGCGAAACGATTTTGCGCACGGTTATCGACACAGCCCTACTCTTGTTGCAGGATCTGAACAATCTAGAGCACCGCGCAACCATTCTGTACAGCGGTACGATGGCATTGAACGGAACTCTAAGCATGGGAATTCGCGGGGATTGGGCGACACATAATCTGGAGCATGCGGTTTCCGCTGTCCATGATATCCCGCACGGCGGTGGCTTGGCCATCCTCTTCCCGAACTGGATGACCCACACCCTCGAGTCCAACGTGGGACGCTACAAACAGTTCGCACAGCGTGTCTTCGGCATTGATGCCGCAGGCAAATCCGACAAGCAAGTTGCTGAGGAAGGCATCGCGGCATTGCGGGCGTTCTTCACCAGTATCGGCGCACCTAGCCGACTGGCTGACTACAACATCGATGACTCCACGATTGAGCTTATGGCCGATAAAGCCATGATTTACGGCGATTTCGGTAACTTCCAGAAGCTGACTCGCGCCGATGTCGTGAAGATTTATCAGATGTCGCTATAAGCATAGCGAGCATGAAGAAGCCGCACTCCAAGGTCAACCTTGGGAGTGCGGCTTTTTATTTTATGATTCTAGCGCTGCACAGGCAGCACCTTATAGTCGCGCCACTCTTCTGGCAGCAGACGCTGATAACGCGGCTGCAGGTAGCGATCGTCGATCAGCAGCAGTACGCCCTGATCCGTTTCGGAGCGGATTAACCGTCCACCAGCCTGCTGGACTTTGTTCATGCCGGGGTAGACATAGGCGTAGTCGTAGCCGTTTTTGCCTGTACCCTCCATATACTCCTTGATCAGGTTGCGTTCCGGTCCTAACTGCGGCAAACCAACGCCCACAACGACGACACCCGTTAAGCGATCGCCAACGAGGTCGATGCCCTCGGAGAAGATGCCGCCCATCACTGCAAAACCCACTAAAGTCTGTTCTGCTCCTGCCTGAAACGCCGATAGAAAGTGCTCCCGCTCTTCCTCTGTCATTTTGGCCTGCTGAACGATTACGTTGAGCTGAGACTCATCTGCCTCTTCGCCTACAAGATCCGTGAAAGCCTCGTACACACTACTCATATACGCATACGAAGGGAAAAACACGAAATAATTACCCGCTCGTCCCGTGACTAGCTCATAGATTGAACGAGCAATCTGCGTACGACTGTGTTCCCGATCTTGGTAACGGGTCGAAAGCGGCTGCACGAAAACCTCCAGCTGCTCCTTAGCAAAAGGCGACGGCACCGTTACCGAATAATCGTCCTCTCCTGCCCCTAACGTGTCCATGAAATAGGACAAGGGGGATAGCGTCGCCGAGAAAAACACATGCGCCCGATACCCTTTTCCCATTTGCCGCAGCAGATGAGAGGGATCTAGACAAACGAGCTTCACGCTGACCTCGTTCCGATCATTGACAGCTAGCGTGACATATCGCTCGTCGTATAGCTTGGAAATGCGCACGAAATTTTGCGCACCAAAATACGCATCTAAGAGTACCGCACTCACAGCGTTACCACCAGCTGATCTTGCTAACCCCTTTTCAGCCTCCGATATAAATGCCTCCACATGCACCAATAAAGATTCCGGCATCGCCGACTCCACCATCATCTCGCGATCCCCAATCTGCTTGCGGAGCGCAATAAAATATGTGTTAATCGCCTTCGCCGCGTCATGCACCTCTTTAAGAACACCCTTGTACTCCCGCTGCAATATAAGGAAAACCGATTTATGAAGCTCACTTGCATACATTTCCCGTGCTCGATCTACCAGATTGTGTGCCTCATCAATGAGCAAGGCTGTTTTGCGCTTTTGCTCCTCAAACAGCCTTTTCAAATTCACACGCGGGTCAAAAATATAGTTATAATCACAAATCACCGCATCCGCCGCATAGGCCACGTCCAACGAAAACTCAAATGGGCACACCCGATGTTTCTGCGCATACGTCTCAATGACAGTACGCGTCATCACGGTTTCTTGCTTGAGCAGATCCAGCACCGCCCCATTCACCCGATCATAGTAACCATTCGCGAACTCACAGTGCGCTGGCGTACACCGGACCTCGTCCTTCAAACACACTTTTTCCTTTGCCGTTAGCGTAACCACATGCAGGTGCAAGCCTTTGTCCTGTAAATGGTAAAAAGCTTCCTCAGCTGCCGTACGCGTTATCGTCTTCGCCGTCAAATAGAAAAAACGCTGAAGCAACCCTTCCCCCATCGCTTTCACTGACGGAAAAAGCGTCGACATCGTCTTTCCAATCCCTGTCGGTGCCTTAGCAAATAACTTGTGCTCATCCTGGATGGTTTTGTACACTGCCCCAACCAGTTTACGCTGACCTTCTCGGTACTGTGGAAAAGGGAAGGGCAGCTCTTTGATGCTCAGATTTCTGCGCTGCTCATGGTCAAACTTCACTTGCGCATACGGATAGTAAGCCTGAATGACCTCATGCACAAACTGCTCCAGCTCTTCGTAAGTGGCTTCCCTCACAAAATGCCGAGTCTCCTCCGTATCCACCTGCGTATACGTAAGCCGCACACCCATATGGTTAAGCCGACGATCATGGGCCACCATGTACGCATAGCACATCGCCTGTGCCCAGTGCACAGGATAGGAATTCTCCTCTATTAGGGCAATATCCGAAGACGTTGATTTGATCTCATCCACCGTTAGCGCATGGCTATCTGGCTGGACAAGCAGCCCATCACAGCGTCCATCTATTTTAAATAAAAGCCCCTCATACGCGATCTCCGCAGAAACATATACTTCATGTTCATCGGATTCTCCATATTGCTTTTGCAGCCTCTGATGCGCCTTCGTGCCATCTCTCAGTGCCTTACTTGACCGAAATTCCGTATCAATACTACCACTGCTAAACACATATTCCACAAGCGAACGAACCGATATCTGAACAAGAGGTAGCATGCCACGTCTCCATTATTAGAACATTTGTTCCTTATTATACCATGTGTAAAGATGAAACACTACTTATCGCTTCTTTTACTCCTTCACTGCCCTTTCCTTCTTGTGGCTTGCTTCATCTCTATCTCTATCTCTATCTCTATCTCTATCTCTATCTCTATCTCTATCTCTATCTCTATCTCCATCCTCCAAGCACCAAGCTCCACACCATACTTCATACTACATGCTCCATGCTATACTACATACTTCATACTACATATTCCATGCTATACTCCATCCTTCATGCTCCATGCTCCATGCTATACTCCATCCTTCATGCTCCATCTCACACATACTCCAACCTGCTCCCCGCTCCCCCCCTCTTGCCATCTCGATAATATAACTGGATTTTGTACAGCTAATTTCGTCTCTCTAATCTCAATTCAGCATAATAACTGGAAAATATCCATCTAAATCTGAGCATACTGAAGAAAACATTCAAAAACCGCCGAATTAACTGCATATTTTACATCTAAACGTAAATTTCGGTAGATTACAGGTAAATTAGCTGCATTTTTTCCATTTATTTAAGTGTGCAAAGGATGTGGATGGAGGGGAGTGCACTATGGATGAGTGGGTGAAGAGTGTGTGGTACGGAAGAGTATCGATAGATCAATGAGTGGCGATGGTACCTCCAAACTCCAACCCCCACAAGCCAAAAACCCCTTCCACGGTGAGCCTAGCTCATACGCAGAAGGGGATGTCTTGTTGATGGCTTACTTCACGATCATTTCACCCACTGAAACGGGGTTGTATTAAAAAATAAGTCCGGATTAGCCTGAATATTATGCGCCCAAAATGTAAAGTGCAGATGCGGCCCTGTCGAGAACCCCGTCGTGCCGACAAGCCCTATAATGTCGCCTTGCTTGACGCGGTCGCCCGTTTTCACACGCAGCTCAGAGAGATGCGCGTACTGCGAGAACAGCCCCATCCCATGGTCGAGATAGATGGAATTACCGGTCAAATACAGCGATTCGGCTAGCGCCACGATCCCATCGTTCGTTGCCTTGATCGGTGTGCCTTCTTTGGCGGCCAGATCAAGGGCCATATGCGCGCTGTCGTATTTCCCGTTCACATAACGGGTGTACCCATACGGCGTGGTCAAAATCCCCTCGATCGGCTTCACGAATGGTCCGCGGAACAAAAAGGTTGGCTCCGACTTGCTGCGCGCTAGATCAATCTTCTTCTGATCGGCATTGATGCGCGCCGTATCTTGTTTCATGCTTTCCATTTGCTCCGTAACCTTCAAATACTGCGTCTCGAACTTCTTCGCCTTGATGGTCAGCGTCTGATCACCAAGCGGATATGTGCCTACTTTGACACTCATCGGGATTGGCAGATAAGTGAAGTACCCCGCCTCATAAGGCTGAAGCGTATACGTCTTTCCCTGCCAACTAATGCTGCCTGGCTCCTTATGACGCACAAGCACGATATCACCGGGTGAAGCCTGCTCCGGTATTAGCTTCCAGCTCGATCCAATGACCGCCTTTGCGCCCGCTTCATCTATATATAAAGAAGCCTCGGATTTGAGCTTGGCCAGATGCGTTTTCTCACCCAACATAATCGCCTTAGCGTCTTCCGTCATGCCATCTATCCACGTCTGTCCGCCATCCACGGTGAGCACGAGCGGGCTTTTGCTATTCGTTGTACTAGGTAAAAGAGCCCACCCAACCTTCGGCGTCACGAACTGCGACTGCTTCACATCAAAAACAGTCCCGTTCAGCGTAACGATATCTACACGCTTTTGAACTGTTGCTGCTCCCGGCACGGCCGGTGTCCCTTCAGCTTCTAAGCTTAACAGTTTGGCAATGGTGTCAATTCCCATCGCGTCTGCCCCGCCATCCACGGTTGGAGCTTCCGTCGCCACAGCTTCCTTCCAATGCGCGCCGCCATCCGAAGTTTGAGCCATCCCGTCCGCATACTTCACCCAGCCGCGATCGAAATCAAACATCCGAAACTCCAAAGCTTCACGCGGTGTTGGCGTTGGCACTGGGGTTGCAGCTACCTTGTCAGGTACATTCGTTTTCAGTGTAGCAGATGATCCAAAAGGGTTTTTCCCGATAAGAATCACCGCACATGCCGCAAGGATGCAAGCGCCGACCAGCAGTGGCCACTGACGCTTTTTTCTTGGTCTCACAGATGTTTCTACCTCCTTGAATGACGACGGGTTGTCCAGCTGCGCAACGCCTGCGTCTTCTGATTTTGCTCTTCTCATGGTAACACAAAAAACCCGAAGACAGCTATGCCTCCGGGTTTTACGACGCTATATTTGTACGCCCTTTTTGAGCGTTTTCTGATCACTATTCGTGTTATTAACTAATGGAAGTAACTTGACACTTCGAATCATTGTGGACTGACACAAATGACATGTCGGCACGTGATCGAATGCAAAATTATCTCGCATCCAGCCTTTACAGCCTTCATTTTCACAAGACCATACCGTCACATTTTCTAGAGGCATCTCTTCAAGCGACTTTTTTCTGGAATACATGGATAAACCTCCTTAGAGTACTAAGCGTCAGCTAGCTTTAAATTGAAAAAGACTGCCATTACTTAAGTAAAGGCAGTCTTTTTAATTATATTACAGTTTTACAACGTTTTCTGCTTGTGGTCCGCGGTTACCTTGAACTACGCTGAATTCAACGGATTGACCTTCGTCCAAAGTTTTGAAACCTTCACCTTGGATTGCGGAGAAGTGAACGAATACATCGTTGCCGCCTTCAACTTCGATGAAACCGAAACCTTTTTCTGCGTTAAACCATTTTACTGTACCAGTAGCCATTGTGAAATACCTCCAAAAATTATTAACATGTTTTTTATTCTTCAAAGAGAAAAAATTCACACATTGTATAAGGTTCACTAACAAAAATGAAAACCCTTTACAATATGTGAATTCAGGTTCTATTTGTCGATTGAATTTATCATAACACACCACTTATGAAAACGCAAACTATTTCCAGAGTTTACAAGTATAAAATCTAAAATGAGCTCCCCAACTTTAGTCTAGGATACCTCTTGGTCTCCAGACGGTTTGAGGCAGGAAGGAGGCGAACTATACTTGTTGTATAGAGTTTAGGAGGGTTTTGAGCATGTATAACGCAAGTATTCAAACGATATTAGCAGCAAGTGTTTTATTCGTCATTTTCACGTGGATCGGAGGCGTCAAAGCGTCCCGATTATTGTACAGCGGCAGCTTAGAGAGGCTGCAACGCAAAACACGCAAGCTTTTATTCTGGGCATGGTTTCCCATTCTTCCTGCAGGAGCAATTGCAGCTGCCATCGGCTGGTTGCAGGTGAACATGGACCCGATTTTTTGGAAAGACCGCATCTTCTTGCAAGCTCCATTAGTCGTTGTTCCTCTCCTGAGCATATGGTTCGTGGCCGTTCCTAAGCTGTTGAAGCTTCGTTCACTTACCAAGCAAAGCTTGGCAGAGAGTGGAATCGCAATCGAACCTGCCATGTTTCATAGAGCGGCTAGTCTTGGCATCATTTTTCCTTATCAATTAACTGCGCTTAGCGCTATAACTTCTCTGTATTTCTCTTTGGTACCGTCGGTTCCATTCCAATGGGTAGGGACGGCCGTTCCTCTCGCTATTCTTGTTATCCTTGCAGCTGGAATGTGGTTGCGGCATGACCTTCGGTCCAAGCAGGTACGTAAAGCTGACAACTATCAAGCACCGCGCATTTGGAGACGCATTGGTACCATGATAGGCGTGCTCGTCGTGATCGCAGGAATTGGCTTTTATTTGTTTACTTTTGCATTGAATAAAAGTGTACTCCCAGCCGAGATTGATATGGCCAGCGGAACGCATGATTACGGCGGTGGAGCAGCTGGAGAGCATGCCCATCATGATATGACCGCAATGGCAGGCATGGTGTCTGTCACCGACCTGACAGGTCCTAAAGAGGGGACGCCAGATCGCCGTTTTACACTCGTAGCACAAAAAAAGACAACAACACTCAGCTCAGGCAAAACCGTCGATGCTTGGACTTACAACGGACAAATCCCAGGGCCTGAGCTTCGCATGAAGGAAGGCGAGCTCATCGAGGTCACATTAACGAACAAAGATATCGATGTTGGCGTTACGGCTCATTGGCATGGACTAGATGTACCCAACGCAGAAGATGGTGTTGCCGGCGCCACGCAAAATGCGGTAATGCCTGGTGAGACTTACACTTATCGCTTCCGCGCTGAGCAAGTAGGCAGCTTCTGGTACCATTCGCATCAGGATTCCCAAGAGGCGGTCAGTAAAGGCCTTTTCGGAGCGTTAATCGTGGAGCCGCAGGAAGCAGCACAAGTCAGCAACACAACAGTTACTTCTACACAGCCGCTAAAAGATATTACGGTGCTGACTCACCGTTGGAAAGGTGCGCTCGCAATCGGTGCCAATGATCAACTTGACCGTCAGTCCGTATCACCAGGGACACCTGTACGCATGCGTCTCATTAACACTGATGACTGGGTAGATCAGGTGTATACATTAGTTGGAACGCCTTTTCAGGTGGCTGCGATTGATGGAACGGACTTAAATAAGCCAGATCTTTTAACGAATACGAATGTCATGGTTCCTACTGGCGGTCGCTATGATCTTACCTTCATTATGCCGGAACATCCGGTTTATTTAGATGTGCAAGGAAGCAAAAACGGAGGCATTCTGCTTTCTCCCGATGGCCAAGGGGAACTTCCTGTACTCCCGCAAACTGTCCGATTTGATCCGCTAATTTATGGTTCGCCTAAGGAAACACCTTTTAACGCTGATAGTAAATTTGCGAGAGATTTTACACTCATTTTAGATAATAAACTTGGCTTCTTTAATGGTACGTTTAATTTCCTCTATACATTGAACGGAAAAGTGTTCCCAGATGCCCCGATGTTCATGGTGAAAGAAGGGGATTTGGTCAAAACAACGATCATCAATCGCGGAAATGTCGAGCATCCGATGCATTTGCATGGCCATCATGTCCTTGTTCTTTCACGCAATGGTAAACCTTCCACAGGCAGTCCGTGGTGGTCAGATACGCTTGATTTACAGCCAGGTGAGACGTATGAAATCGCGTTTATCGCGAATAATCCAGGCTTATGGATGGATCATTGCCACAATCTTACGCATGCCGCTGATGGGATGTCGATGCATTTGATGTATGAAGGGGTGACGACGCCATTTTCCGTCGGAAGCGGTACACAGAATCATCCGGAATAACCTGAGCATGGAGGAACTATACACATGACAGAAGATCTATTTGGGGCCGCGGGTTTTAGTTCCTTTGGTCTCCTTTTTTTAGGGTCTATCCTCGCATATTTGAGCAGTCGATTGGCCCTACAGCTCAGGATACAAACAGCTGCGGCGCAGGTCTTTAGGTCTACTTACCCTCATCCTGCTAAGTGAGGTACTTGCCCTTACCAAAGCGGTCATCATGCTGACCTTATGGCCGACAGGATGGCCAGCCATGCAGGTACTTATTGGTACCATTCTCATCAGCAATCGTATGTGGGTGCTGGGAAAGGACTATTCGGTTCTTCCATTGTAGAGCCAGCTTTACCTATCTCTGATACCAAGACAAAAGAACTAGACACCCCGATTATGGCACACACATATTCAACCCTAGATGGCGACTCGAACACGATAACTTTTGGCGCGTCGGATACACAGAAAATCCAGCAGATTTCGTCGTGTACACCGGTTCGCTTACGTCTTATTAATGCAGACAATTCACCACTGACATTCCTATTAGCAGGAACGCCTTTTCAAGTGGCCGCCATAGACGGCACGAGCCTTCATGGGCCTACAGATCTAGTAAAAAAGATCTTCTCCTCGCAGCAGGAGGCGTTATGACATAACTTTTACGATGTCTGAAGGCGATGTGTTTTTAGGACCAAAGACTGAGAGGACAAACAGCAACCAAGCTGCCTTGCTAATGAGCCCAGATGGAAGAGAGGGTGACTTCAGCGATATGTTGCGCGAGGGGGGAGAGGTTTGGGATCCCCTAATCCGATGCATTTGTACGGATATCATATGTTGGTGCTTAGTCGCAACGGGCAGCTTTCAACCGGAAGTCCTTGGTGGGTGGATACATTGAACGTTGCCGCAGGTGAGACGTACGAGGTTGGTTGGCCGCAGCATGAGGAATCACCCATTTTCTAATCTGGCCACACAATTCGCACAATTGAAAGCTGTTTTTTCAAAAAAGAGGGAGGGCATGTCATATTAACTTACACATTGTTGACAAAATACCCCTTTGCCGTTTACTCTAAAAGAAGCAGGCACGACCTAATTGCATATGACTCCTTTCGTATAACCTTAATAATTGGATTAAGGGTCTCTACTTAGAAACCGTAAATTTCTAGCTACGAAAAATGTGCGCTGACAGGCATATTTTTCATGGCTAGTTTTTTTGTGCCTATATTTTCATATATTAGGGAGTAGGAGGTTTCATACGATGACAACTATTTTAATTAAAGATGCACAGATTGTGACCATGAACCGCAACGGGGATATTATTACTGGTGATCTGTTGATCGAAAATGACCGCATTACCGCAATTGGACCAGACTTGAATCCACCGCACGCTGACAAAATCATCAATGCCAAGAATCGCACGATTATTCCGGGCTTTATTCAAACACACATTCATCTCTGCCAGACATTGTTTCGTGGAAAAGGGGACGATCTAGAGCTCATGGATTGGCTAAAAAGGCGGATTTGGCCGCTTGAAGCCTCGCATGACGAAGAGTCGATCTACTATTCGGCGATGCTTGGCATCGGTGAATTGATTCAAAGCGGAACAACAACCATCGTAGATATGGAGACTGTGCATCACACGGATTACGCTTTTCAAGCGATTGCAGAGAGTGGGATTCGCGCGTTGTCTGGTAAGGTGATGATGGACAAAGGGGATGAAGTTCCTTTTGCCTTACAGGAAAATACCACAGACTCCATTCAACAGAGTGTTGATTTACTGGAAAAATGGCATGGTCACGACGACGGCCGCATCCAGTACGCGTTCTCTCCGCGTTTTGTCATTTCGTGTACGGAAGAGCTCCTGCGCGAGGTGCGCAGCTTATCAGAACAGTACCAAGTGAAGGTGCATACGCACGCTTCTGAAAATCTCGGTGAAATCGAGATCGTGCAAGCCGAAACAGGCATGCGCAACGTTGTCTACCTCGATCATCTCGGCCTAGCGAATGAACGATTGATCTTGGCGCATTGCATCTGGCTAGACGAGCAAGAAAAACGCATCATTCACGAGCGTGGCGTGCATGTCAGCCATTGTCCCGGCTCCAACCTGAAGCTAGCTTCAGGGATCGCCGAGACGCCTGAGATGCTTAAGCTGGACATCTCTGTCAGCTTAGGTGCAGATGGAGCGCCGTGCAACAACAATCTCGATATGTTCAACGAGATGAGGCTCGCTGCGCTCATCCAGAAGCCCGTACACGGCCCGACGGCAATGAATGCGCAGACGGTGTTCCGCATGGCGACCATCGGCGGCGCTCGCGCCGTGGGCATGGCTGATGAGATCGGTTCGCTCGAAGTCGGCAAGAAAGCCGACTTAGCGATCCTCGATCTCAACAACTTCCACACGTATCCGTCCTACGACGTGGATCCGATCTCGCGCATCGTCTACTCGGCGACGCGTGCTGATGTCGAAACGACCATTATTAATGGTCGCATCGTCATGGAAAACCGCATCATGCGGACGGTTGATAAGGACATCGTCCTGCCCGAGGCCAACCGCTCAATTCAGCGGTTGTTGAAGAGGGCGAACCTGCGCTAGTCGCAACCCGTGTCGAAGGGAACGTAGATGCCTTATTTCGCCGAGTAGGCTGTACCTTGCCGATCAGCGCCTCCTCAACGGTGGGCAGGCTTCACGCCCCGCATTAGCGAATGTTGGCCCACAAGACCGCGTAGCACGCGTTTAGCAGCTTGACCGGCAACAGCTGGGCGGATCAAAGATCGCCCGCTGCTGCCCGCTCAGAATCGGCTAGGAAAGCTTTGGCTGCCAGCTCCACCCCCATCACGGGAAAGATCACCCAGGCACTTTGGTAACGGAAGAACGAAAAAAAAAGAAAGACCCTTAACTAAAGTTAAGGGTCTTTCTAGAGAATGCTATATTTGCAAGCTGAAGCTTACAGTTTTACAACGTTCTCAGCTTGTGGTCCGCGGTTGCCTTGAACTACGTTGAACTCAACGCGTTGGCCTTCGTCCAAAGATTTGAAACCTTCGCCAGTGATTGCGGAGAAATGTACGAATACATCGTTTCCACCTTCAACTTCGATAAATCCAAATCCTTTTTCTGCGTTAAACCATTTAACTGTTCCTACTGCCATGGGTAATACCTCCAAAGTTTTATTAACATGTCTTTTTTCTTGTTTCGAACAAAAAAATTACACATTGGAAAAGGTTTCATTTACTTAAATGATAACCCTTTGCAATACGCAATTCAGGTTTTCCCTTTAAGACTATTAATACTGTACCACACAATATTAGGTATTGCAATTATACCTGAGAGGGATTTATTGCTAAAGCGATGAAGGATTCTCTGTCCTCAATTTTAAGTGCTATAGCTAGTGCTAATGCGACATCTTTCGACGGTACGATTCGACCATTTTCGATTGAATTCAGTATAGAATAGCTGATTCCCGCTTTCTCTCCAAGCTTGCGTAAAGTGAGATTTTGCTGTTGCCGCAACTCTTTGAGCCGAATATGGAAGGCCACGATCGCCTCACCTCAACTTTCTTTATTTTTTTGTCTATGAATTTCAGTTCTAATTTTGTCGAATGGGTCTTCCCAGGTTGGCGGCTTGATGGTTTTGCCCATTTCATTCTTGTGAACTTTGCCATCGGGCCATACCTTGGACATGTTCGCATGTTGGACGATATCAAAGATGGGTCCAGGTTCTACACCCATTTCAACAAGTGTCCCCAATACAAAATACAATTCATCGATCATCGCATCAACTTCATCTTCTAATGTAGCTGCTTCTTCAAATTCATTCAGCTCTTCCTGCATCCACGCCAAACGCGCGGCTTTACGCTGAGCGGATAGGCGCTGCGGTGATGCGCCCACCGGATGCTCAAACGTCTCATGAAACTTCTTAACAGCCTCAAAGGCTAGCTTTAATGTCATTATATAGTAGCTCCCTTAACCTAATAATAGTTTTCTACTATATACCATTAGGAGGGAGTTGTGGTCAATATGTCCGGGGTTTATTTAAAAATGACGCCCCATAATAAAACGATCTTTCCAATAACCTGAAGTCATGGAACGTATTACGACACCTGAGCTTGTTGTGTTGCTGATAAATTGCCCATTACCAATATAGATACCTACATGATTAATTCGACCTGGTGTCGATACACTGAACATCACAAGATCGCCTTTGCTTAGGCTTGTCTTCTTCGAGACTTTGGTTCCCAGCTTCGCTTGCGCCCCAGAGCCCCATGGAAGCTTGATACCATGCTTACTAAAAACAAGCTGCGTATAGGCAGAGCAGTCTAGGATAAGACGGCTAGTATTTCTAGTACCATATCGGTAAGTGACATCTCCGATGTACGACTTCGCTGTACGCACAATGCTGTCTGCACGGGACGTGCTCGTTGCCGTTGCTGTCGCAGCAGCTACCGCCCCATTCGTGGTTGTCGTGGCAGCAGAAGCCGCCTGAGGGCTTAACAACGCAGTTCCTGCGACTAGCAGGGAAAGACTTAGACCTAGGACAGATTGTTGAAGGCGGTTCTTTTTCACAAAAATCATGATTGATTTCCTCCTTTGGTATTAAATGCGAGTTTATTGGACCTGCTATTACCATAGCACATACCAAAGACCCTAATATTTAACAGAAAAGGAGGAAAGTCGCGTCACGCCTCATTGTAGGAACTATTCTGAGAATTCCATGAGAATTCACTGAGACTCAATCTCTTGACACCAATGAATCCGCTTTATCACCAGTATGTTCCTGCCGAAACTCCGACGGGGTCACGCCATACTTCTTCTTAAACACTTGTGAGAAATGCCTCATATCCTGGTAGCCCACACGCTCAGCGACGTCTGCCAGCTTCAGCTTCGGATTCATCAACAGCTGCTTCGCCTGCTCCAAGCGCAGGTTTATCACGAATTCTTTGAAGCCCTGGCCCGTTTTTTGCTTAAACAGCTGACTGAAGTATACAGGGTTCAAATACACAATTGATGCCACTTTCTCTAGGGAAAGGTCCTCTTGATAATGCGTGCGCATGTATTGAATAGCCACTTCAACGGAACGATCACTGCCGCTTGCATGATGCTCATAGACTTGTGTCGTGGAGGCCTGACGCATCTGTTGTACCTCCGCAGGTACTGATTGGAAATGCTCAATTCGTTCCGTGCTCATGATCTGGAAGGGTACTTTTAAATATTTAATGAGATGACTGCGCAGCTCCTCTATGAGTTGTGCCGTAGTCGTTCCTTCAGGCGGAGTGACGAGCCCTAGCAAGCTTTTGCTATCATGAACCGTCACGAATCCCTTGCCATAGCGTTCAATCAGCTCCAACAAGACGTTTTCGATAATGAAATTCTCTAAGAAAACGGCTTTATCGGTCTCCATTTTGACCATAATAAGGTAAAAATACGGATGTTGCTCCACAAAGGGTCCCATGTCGATACGCCCCGTATCCAAACCTTGCACCCATCGCTGAAAAACAGCTTCCTGCAGAAATTTGCGATTCGTTTTGAGTAGCTCCGCTTCCTCGCTCAGTTCAGTATCATGTGCGATTTCCTCGCTCAGCTTCCTTATCATTTCGCTCAGCACTTCTTTTCCAATCGGTTTCAGCAAATAGTCTTTCGCACCTAATCGCACAGCTTCTTGGGCATAGGAAAACTCCGAATAGGCGGAAATCACAACCCACTTCACATGGGGATGGCGACTCCGCGACATATTCATCAATTCTAAACCCGTCATCCCTGGCATCAGAATGTCCGTAAGCACGATATGAATGGTATGGCTGCGAAGTATATTGATCGCTTGCTCCGCATTCGTGGCCAGATGAATCATGTGTTCAGGGAACCGATTCTGAATGGTGCGTTGAATACCTTGTAGAATAATGGTCTCGTCATCAACGATAAGAATATCCATAATGGTCTGTTATACCCCCCTACGAGGAAGCGGCATCGCGATGATAACCGTTGTCCCTACCTCTGGTTTACTTTGTATCCGGAGTCCATAGGCTTCCCCGAACAGCAATACAATACGTCGATGCACATTGGTCAAACCAATACCTCTTCTCGTCATCTTGCTGCCCAAATCAGTCTTCGTTTCGCCAGCGCTGTCTTCCGCTTTATACGTGTACGAATCCCCAATGATACGCGAGTCTTCTTCTAGCCGCGCCTGCATTTGACGAAGGAGATCCTCTTCAATTCCCACGCCATTGTCAGAGATAATAATATGTAACTCTTGCTCATGCACCTCCGCACATACCCGCAGCACACCGAGTTCTCGCAATGGCTCCAATCCATACTTGACTGCATTCTCAATAATGGGCTGCAGTGTCATCTTCGGCAGAACGACATCCAGCCATTCGGAATCAATGTCAATCTCCGTGCTCACCCTGCCCTCCAAACGGTTCTCGATGATCGTCATATAATGACGCATCTGATCCAGCTCTTGCTGCAGTGTTGTTTTGGATGCTTCCTGCCAATCACTGCTGTAACGGAACATATGAGACAACGCCAGAATGACTCTGCCTAAACGATCATTCTCGCGTTCGTCGAGCATCCAATAGATCATATCTAAGGTGTTGTAGAGGAAATGAGGGTTTACTTGGGACTGCAACGCCTGTAGTTCAGCATTTTTCTCACTCATGGAAGCAAGCGTAATGCGTTCAATGAGTTCATCCATCCGATTCACCATGCGATTGAATGAGGATACCAGTGAATTAATTTCTTCAAATGATTTAACCGTCACGGAACCCTTAAAATTCCCCATCTCCACTTGCTTCATCTCACGGATCAGCAACTTTAGCGGGGACGCAATATTCTGCGAAATTAGGCTCGCTAAGGCCGTAGAAAGGATGATAAGGACAACGATGACGACGTATAAGTATTCCCTTGTTTTGACGACTTCTGCATTGATATCTTCTTTCGGCGTTAACCCAAATACGGTCCAATCCGACATTTTTGCTTTCGCCGCTACGATTAGCTGATCTGTGCGATCATCAATAATAATGTCGTTTTGTTGCGGGCGTGGAAGCCCACTGAACGATGGAAACAGCGCTTTATCTTCGGCTGTCGTAGCGATCATACGATTCTCTCGATCTACGATATATACGCGAGAGTTAGGGCTTATCGTCACGTTGGAGAGCGCGGCAAGGATCGGCTGCGGATTGGTCTCGATCAACATAACACCAATAACCCGATGATCCGTGAGATCGTAGAGCTTCCTGCCAAAAACGAAGAGCGGATCTCGTTGAAATTTGTTGATTACCGAGCCCTGTACAAGTCCTAGCCAGACCATCTCCCCTGTCGAGTCTTGCAACTTCTGGTACCAGTCCGTGCTCGAATAATTCATATCGATGACGGTATTAAAGCCGCGTTCGTAGTTATAGTTTTTACCTGCGTTCGTAATAACATGAATACCGATAATATCGTCACGCGAATAATAGATGGCTCCCAAAATATTCGTGATGGTACGTTCATTTAAGATGCTGGCTGTCAGATCTGGATTGACATCACGATCCTGGATTAAACGAAGCATTTCATAATTACTATTCAATGATTTTGTAATACTATCATAGCCCTGTAAGAGCAAATCAAATAAACCTACGGTTTGTGAAATATTTTTTTGCGCTAAGTCACTGATCTTACTATGTATAATTTGCGTTGTCTTCTGGTAGTACAACACACTAACAAGCAGTACGAGTACGAGCATGGAAGTAATGAATAGCATAAATAGCCGATTATGAATGGAATTAAGGCCCCGTTTCACGCTTGCGTGGTCCCCTTTCGATAGGCAGTATTTGCTATTTTAACATAGTCTCGGCATAAATAGAAAAAAGAGAGGGGTGAAGTTAACCCTTCACCGCTCCCGCTACCATACCTTTTGTAATTTTGTCCGCTAATAAGAAGTACACGATAATAACCGGCAACGCACCTAGTACAAGGAATGCGCCGATGGCACCATAGTTAACGGAATACTGACTCACGAAACTGTTAACCCCGAAAGGAAGCGTTTTGAGGCGCTCGGACGAGATAAACGTTGCTGCGAGGATGTACTCGTTCCAGATGTTGATAAAAGTAAGAATACATACTGTCATCATTGGAGGAACCGAAATCGGAAGAATAACCCCCGTGAATATTTTGAAAATCCCTGCGCCATCCACAACAGCTGACTCTTCAATCTCTGCCGGGATAGATCTCATAAACCCGCTGAGGATAAAAACCGCAACTGGCGTTTGAAAAGCAATGTACGGCAGTATGATGGACAGATGTGTGTTCAAGATGCTTAGGTTTTTGAAAATGAGCATCAGCGGCAGCAATGTCGCTTGCATTGGAACCATCATCCCGATAAGGAAAATGACCATGACGAGTGGACCATATTTCCATTTAAATCGTGTAATAGCAAAAGCCGTTAAGGAACTCAAGAACAAAACACTAACCATTGTAACTAAAGTAACAAAAAGGCTGTTCTTCAAGTACTGGAAGTAATGCCCCGCTTTAACTGCATTTGAGAAGTTACTCCACTGCAGCACATGCGGCAGTGCGAAAAACCGACCAGATAAGATTTCCTCATTCGTCTTGAGTGAATAGATGAACAGCCAAAGCAATGGATATACTTGTGTCACCACAAGTAAGGATAGGAATATGATCACAATCACTTTCAGGATAGAGAAGCTTTTGCGTCTCCGAATAATGGCAGGTTTAGCCGCAGCTGCATCCCTGGCGTTTAGCATGGTGACACTTCCCTTCCTCAGGTATATTTTTTCTCTAGTTTATTAAAGATGGAGTTAATTATAACTGTTGCTACAAGACATAAAACAACCAAGAAAGCCGCAATTGCACTTCCGTAACCATATTTCAGGGATAGGAACGAATTATTGTACATCAGGGTAGAAATCACATCTGTTGCATGAGCTGGGCCGCCGCCTGTCATGACCATAATCATGTCAAACGCTTGTAGAGACCCGATAAAAGCAAGGACAATCGATATTTTGAAAATCGGAATATTCATAGGGAAAGTGATATACCAGTCGGCTTTAAGGCCTTCTGCTCCATCGAGACGCGCAGCCTCATAAATATCAGCCGGAATGTTCTGAATGCCGGTAAATTGAATCAATGTGTGATAACCCAAGTACTGCCATAGGGCAACAAAATAAAGAGAGTACATAGCGATTTTCGGATCCGTTAACCATGATCTCGTCCAGCTATGTAGGTTAAGTAAATCTAGAACCTGATTGAGCATACCGCCCATAGACGCCGGATTGTAAATAGTTTTCCATAATTGCCCAACAATAACAACTGACAGAATAACAGGTAAAAAGTAAGCAGATACTAGGAAATTCGGTTTTTTGATAAAGCGATTTAGCAAAATAGCTACACCCAATGCAATTGGGATTTCACACATGGAAAATACAGCGAACATCAATGTGCGTTTGACAGATGGCCAAAATAAGGGATCATGAAACAACATGGTGCGGAAATTCTCTAATCCGATGAATTTCGAAGCGCCAATCCCATTCCACTCCAGTAATCCACTGTACATAGACACAAGGATAGGTACAAACACAAGACATACGTAAATCAACAAACAGGGCAGTACAAACATGGCAATCGTCCACTTGGAGACTCTTAACACATTCACTTGGCTCGCCTCCTTCATGGGGATATACCCATGGGGAACTTACCTTGAGCACCTTCGAGGCACTCGAGATAAATTCCCTTTGGGCTATTACTTTAGTATTGGATCGAACTTATTTTTTGTTCGTGTCGTAAGCTGTTTGGTGCTCTTTCGCTACCGTTGCAGCATCTACTTTTTGTACGAAAAGGTTTTGAATGCTTGATAAGTGGCCTTGAGCTGTACCTGGGTTCATTGTGTTATCGAACGCAAGGTCGCCGCCTTTAACTTTTTTGAACAGTCCAAGAACGTCCATTGCCATGTCGGAATAGCCAGCAGCTTTGAAGTCGCCGTCAACTTTTTGTGCAAGACCTACAGCGCCTTTAACTGCAAAAGCTTCTTTAGGGAAGTTCAACATGAAGTAGTTCAAGAAATCTTTTGTTTCTTTCAAGTTTTTGCTGTTTGCAGATACTGCGAATGCGGAACCTGGCGCCAACATGAACTCATCTGGGTTACCTTTGCCCTTAACTGTTGGGAATTGGAATACGCCAACTTTACCGTTAACGGAAGAAGTTTCGATACCGCCAGTTGCCCAGCTACCCATGTAGTACATTGCAGCTTTACCTGTTTTAAACAAGTTCTCACCAGCGTTGTAGTCGAAGGATGTTGCGCCCTCTTGGAATGCGCCAGCTTGGATCAAATCTTCGAAAGAGCTAACAGCATCTGTAAATGCTGGGTCATTAAATGTTTTCTTACCATCAACAACAGCTTGCAAGAATCCAGGACCGCCGTTCGTGCGAAGCAAAACGTTCATGAACAAGAAGGAACCCGTCCAGGAATCTTTTTCACCGATCGCCATTGGCTGAATGCCTTTGGATTTCAGGATTTTCACGTCCGCGACCATTTCTTCGAAGGTTTTTGGAACGTCAGCAATACCTGCTTGTTTGAACAAGTCTTTGTTGTAGTAAACAACACCGATGTTGTTACCGTCTGGCAATGCGTAGATATTGTTTTTGAAGCTGTACCAGTTAAGGATACCTTCTTGGAACGTTGCTTTAAGTCCGTTTTGCTCAACCATATCATTCAATGGAGCGAAAAGGCCCGCATCAACGAAAGGTTGCATTTGAGCAGCTGGGTTCACGACAGTGATATCAGGAACTTCTTTGGATGCTGCTTGAGTTTTCAATTTAAGCTTTTGTTGGTCCGTGTTCAAGGAATCAAGCTCGATCTTGATGTTTGGATTTTTAGCTTGGTAGTCGGCTACGATTTTCTTCAACATACCATTTTTCGGATCCGTAGGATCCGGATATATGTTTTGGAACGTGATAGTAATGTTCTTGCCCGTTGCTGGCGTAGCTGAAGCTCCTGCTGCTGGTGATGCAGTGCTCTTGCTATCTCCACCTGAACCACACGCTGTTAAACTAATGGCTAGTGCGCTTGCCGCAATGACTTGTAGTGACTTATACTTTTTCACCAATGTAAATCCCCCTCGTTTGAGTGAATGTCTTTATGTTCCTATTATGCCGTTTTATTGGCACCCCTTACAATGCGTGAACTTTAGGTATCATGTTTGATTTCTATAGATTTATCTACTCCAATAACTTTCCCATTAGGCTGTTTTTTTATGAGCTGATCCACCTTACAATCCATCTGCCAGGTAAAAAAGACACAAAAAAGCGACCCCTTGCCGGCTCGCGCTGACTTGGAATCGCTTGGGTAGAATGCTTATTTTAATAGGCCTTTGGTACTTCTACTCGGTTGGTAATCCCATCTTCCGTGAAATAGATATGAACGTCAAAGCCTTGATCATCCATAAAATACGACACATATTTCGGTTCGCCATGTTTGATTGGCACAAGAAGCGTCGCGATACGGTGGGTTCGTGCTGACTTCGTAGTTGCTTTCAAATGATAATGAGGTGGTAACCCTTCGATCTCGGATTGGTCGATGTCCGTGAAGCTTTGATGCTGTGACAGTTCTAACTCGCCTGATGAGCAGTAGACGAAACGACCGTCCATATCTGCTTTGCGGCCTTGGACCTTGAACGTTTGTCCGTTGAGCTTCATCTCATATAATGTTTGGAACAACCAGTCAACAGTACCTGCTTGTGCGAGATCAATATGATCTACGACCACAACGTACGTACCGAAGAAGTATAGTTCACGCACATATCGTTCCAGGTACGGCACGTATTCTTGGTATGCCGCGGTTGCGTTCGCACGAGAATAACCGTAGCCTTTCCGTTGTTCGGCAACCTCAACGAATCCGTTGGCCGCCATATTCAGCACTTTGTTCTTCTCCGCATATTGGCCTAGACCGTCAATCAAAATGTTATTGGTCGAACGCGTCTGCCTGCGCCAATTCATATGCATCGTGGAGCTGAACGCTACGTAGTAGCCGCTTTCAATGGCTAACGGCTCACCATAGGCATGCAGTAAGAAGCCGTTCTGGTCACCATGGCTATGGCTGACAGAACCGTATTTGCTGCTCTTCGTGAGAAGCATAATGTGCCGTTCTGGGTCTGCCATATTGGAATGGAAGGCAACCCAATCGATGTCGCGGAACCATTTTACGGATTGAATATTCGCATCTGTAGGTGCAATTGCTTCAATTTGCGGGTAATCGTGGCGGTACACCATTTCATCGAAGCGGAAATCCCACCAACCATAGTTGTAGAACTTCATCTCCGAATCTGTATCGGTCTCGCGAACACGCTCGAAATACCATTGATACAAACCGTTTCCTGTTACGCCTGCAAATTGACGGATGTTGAAGCCTGTTTTCAAACTGACGGGATCTCCCAAAGTGGACTGATCACCAAAACTTGCTCGCAATGTGTCCGGACTGAACGCATATAACGGGAAATCACCTGTTTTAGCGAAAAATGGTCGTTTGTAGAAATTGATGCCCGTAAATTTCTTTAATAAATTCATCGCTTCCGTGACGAATGCCATGCCTGTTGTCCAATACATCGGACCTTCCGCCCAGCCTCCGTCCGGCCCTCCCCAAGGGGAGTATAGACCTGCATAGTACTCAAGCGTGTAGTCCAACCACTCCTGAACCTCCGGCTCTTCCTGCAAGAGTACGATACAGCAAGGTACAAGTACACTGGATAAGGATCGCACAGCGTGACTGTCATAAGGCACATGATGGATTTTGGAATGCTCGATGACATGCTGAGCGATTTGACGTGTACGTTCGAGAAGAACGTGTCGAATTTGCTTGCGTTCATCTTCGGATAGCTCGTCGTAAAGCCAGTCATAACCCCAAGCGATAGCTCCTGCCATACGGAAGGAAGCCTCATCGTTATAATCGCGGCTTGTTGTGCCTTTAATGTCCCACTGACAGATGTGGAGCAGCCAGGTTTTGGCGCGATCTAATAAGGATGCGTCGTTCAAGAGCTGACCCGCTACGGCAAGGTGACGCACAGCATAAAGCACTTCTTGCGTATCCATGTACATTTGACGCCACAATTTGGCCACGCGTTTATTTCCTGGGTAATGAAGTGGTTCTGCGATCAGATCTCTTTCAATCCAAGGTCTAACGGACTTCTCGAAGAAAATATCAAATTCACAATACGATCGATCCGTCTCTAATGCGGAGCGAAAGGCGTCTAACTCGGAAGCTTGGAGCCATAATCTTGGATGCTGAGAAGATACTTCTTCATATCGCTTAGCTCTGCTTGGCAGCGGCGTTTCTGGCAAATCTGCCGGAACTTCAAAACGGCGAGTACAGCTCCATGCGGTTTGCTCTCCATTGTCTTCGAGTAACGCATAGCGCCAGTAATACGTGCCCGCCTCAAGCGCGGAATCTGGTGTATATAAATTATAGGGAATTGGTTGAATGGTTTGTGTTGATGTCGGCGAGAAATCCTCCGATTGCGCAATCTGCAGCACATAACGATCATGCTCCAATTGTGCTGGGATCCATGTGAAGCGCGGCGGGTTTTCCAGCAACACCGTCTTCTCATTCGGCTCGTATTGTACGGTTAACACACCGCTCTGCGGTTCGTAAAGTGGAGATAATGTCATGGGATTTCCCCCTCCAGACTATCTTTATAATTAAAGGATTTGTAATCCGTTATCTGTTCGTAACTGAATGCGGACAGCCGTACCGGATTGATCAGGCACGGTAATACTGATTTCATTAGTAGCCATTTGCGAAAGCTGAACGGCACTTCCCGCACGATAGACGTGAATAAAATCTGCTTTACGGTCATTCCGGCGATGAAGCATCGCAGTAAGTGAGCGGCTAGGATCAATTGCATCACCTGGCGTCTGCACGGCCACGACCTCGTCACCAGCTTGAACAAGCGCCGTATGGGAAATAACAGCGTCTGTTTCATTGAGCTTGTAAGCAACCTGCAACTGACCAGCATCATCACCTGTTGTAACAAATTGTCCAATGATCGGTAGTTGCTGCTCCTTAATCGTTGTAACGTCCCCTGCTTTCTCAGCGATAAACAGCTGATAAGCTGCTTCAGGACTAAGCGGTTGCTGTAGGCCATCAATGGCTACTACAGGATGCATCCACCATTCGATCGCTTGTGGTTGATCACCAGTAAGCTCCACTTGGAACCAGTCCAACATCCAATCTTCCGTTAGCAAAAGATGTCGATTCATCGTACAACCTTCGTAGCCTTCTGTCGATTGAATCCACGCATATACCGAAGTATCTGTCGCTTCGTAATGCTTCAGGCGCCCTTCATGCGGCGCTTGTGAATGGCCTGCCAGCGAGACCGTGTTGTGGCTGGCCGTCTCTGCGAACCACGATCTGCGCATGGACGAGCCGTAAGGCACCATCCCGAGATCGGGGGTTAGGGTTTGATCTTGGTGCATCAACGTTAGATGCAGCTTGTCGAAGTGGCCGTGGGAACCGCCGTGCTCGCCGAAGTCGGCGAGGAACGACAGCGGGTTCCCCGCTATGCGGCCGATGACGAAGCCGGCATCCGGCCAGAGCCGCGAACTGCGCGGCTCTGCCTGAGCGGCGCGGTCAGCGCCTCCGCCGTAGAGCAGCGCTTCCAGCTGCTCGTTCCCGGCAGCGCCTAGCTGCCGGGACGCTTCGCGCAGCACTGGCGCAAGGCCCGCGATGCCGTAGATCGTGAGCCCCTGCTCCGCGATCTCGGCGATTTCGCGGGCGTAAGCGCCCCGCGCAAGCGGCCCGTCATGCAGGGCCGGCAACGCGCCCTGGTCGTCGGCCAAGTCGGCCAACGCCTCGAGCATGCCGCGCATGGATTGCCCCTCTGCGCCAGTCGTGGCGTAGAGATCAATACCGAAGCGCTGCGCCATTTCGGCAGCGATCAGATAAGCACGAAGCACGAATACGTGATAGTACGTGCTTCCTTCGAATTCGAATTGATCGGCTTTCACGCCGATGGAAAGATGATGAATGAAGCCGCCTTGGCCTTCAATAAGTGCTTCAAGCAGCGCCTGCTCGCCTCGAGCCGCATACACACAAGATAAGGACGCATTCAGCCAAGCCGTATAATTGTTCTCCGCATTGTTCCTTTCATGGATCAAAATATGCCGGTACTCCTCCATACTTCCCGCCAACAAACCTAAGAACACGTCGATCGCCACTTGTTCCTTCGCATCGAAGGTAATACCTCCATCGCGAAGCAGTAAATAAGCGCGAATTAGCGTTGTAGACCAAATCGCCTCGGTCAGCGCTTGATGAAATGCGCGTCCCTTCAGCATCCAGCTCTGTGCTTCTGGATGCACCGGATAGAGCGGAAACTGCTCCGCGTATTCGACAAGCAAACGTTTGCTAATCTGTGCATAGGAAACGTCACCCAGAGCCGCATAAACAGCTGCCGACTGAAGCGCCACACGCGCCAAGGATTGGTGCTTAAACACGAGCCACGCACCGCGGTAGGCTTCACCTGTGATCACACAACCGTGTGGGCATAGGAATTCTGAAGCATCTACACCGACTTCATCGAACAACAGTTCGGTGTGATGGTGTGGACAAACATACTGGTGCCACCAACCACCAGGTTCTTTAGGAACGATCAGGCTGCCTGCTTGCTGCAGCCTGTCGATTTCTTCTTTAAGCTTCTGGGCGGTCTGACCCGCCCACGTCAATGTCTCTACTTTAGCGGCTAAGGGGATCGCGGTACTCATCGCATCATCATCCCGCCGTTGATTTCGATCGTTTCACCTGTTACATAACTAGCTAGGTTGGAAGCTAGGTAAAGGACAGCGCCTGCTACATCATCTGGTGTACCTTCGCGTTGCAAGGGAATACCGTTAATTGTTGCTTGTCGCGCAGCATCCGTTGTGAATGTCGCGTGGAACATCGTGTTGCCGATGAAACCTGGTGAAACGTTGTTCACGGTAATGCCGCTAGCTGCAACTTCTTTTGCCAAACCTTTAGAGAAAGTAAGAACTGCTGCTTTGCTTGCTGCATATACACTTCCGCCAGGTCCGCCACCGTTATGAGCAGCTACAGATGTCATGTTAATGATGCGGCCATAGCCTTTCTCTTTCATACCACCTAGAACTCGTTTGGACACGAATACCGTGCTTTTCAAGTTGACATCCATGATGCGGTCGTACATTTCTTCAGACATATCTACATTTGGAACGCGTTGTACAAGGTGACCCGCGTTATTCACAAGAATATCGATCGTTCCACCAAGCGCTTGCTCTACTTCACTCACTAATCTGTCGATTTGCTCGATATTGGTTACATCAGCTTGAACGAGGACAGCTTCCCCGCCTAATGCTTGGATCTCTTCAACAACTGCTTGCCCTTGAGCTACATTATTTAAACAGTTAACGCCAACTTTAGCACCATTACTAGCCAAAGCTAGCGCAATTGCGCGTCCAATCCCTGCATTCGATCCTGTTACAAGTGCAATTTTCCCCGTTAAGTTGATGTTCATTGTGTTATCCTCCCATGGATATAAATCTATATTTTTTATTTGATCGCTGCTTGTGCAGCGTAACTACCTGTCTTAAGAGTTCCGCAGCCGAGGCCGCACTGTCTCTGGCATCGTCATCGTGACACAAGTGCCGCGTCCCCACTCGCTGTCGACAGACAGCCCGTAGGCTTCGCCGAACACCATTTGAATCCGTCGATGAACGTTCATCAGACCAATACCACCGCCACGCTTGACCCCGGAGCTCGCTTCTTCCGGCTCGGCCAGTCGGTTCTCCTGTAGTTTCCTACGCAACTCAGCCAGTCTCTCTGGCATCATGCCCGTTCCATTGTCCTCAATGAACACCTGGAACAAGCCAGCCTCTTTGCGGGCATCAATTCGAATGGTATGACGCTCTTCCACACCATCTGGAAACGCGTGTTGAAAAATATTTTCAATCAACGGCTGTAACGTCAAACGGACCATTTTCTCAAGCAGCAGGCTCGGAGGAATCGCAACATCAATCTCGAATTCCCGCTCCGTACGATGCTGTAAAATAATCATATAGTTCCGTACGTGATTCAGCTCATTGGCAACTGTGATTTCCTCCAGATTGGTTTGAACCGAATAGCGAAGCATGAAGGCCATCGCTTCCACCATTTCCGTGATTTCATTAGAATCTTGTACAATGGCGTAACAGTTGATCGTTTCCAGCGTGTTATATAGGAAGTGCGGGTTAATTTGCAGTTGTAAGGCCTGAAATTCAGCCCTCTGACGCTCGAGCTTGCTTTCCCCCAGCTCCAGCGCGTTCTTCTGCTGATCCAGCTCTGCTTCATACACACGTTCGATCATATCGGACAATCGGGTCACCATCAGGTTGTAGCTGTGAATGAGTCCACCAATCTCATCGGTTCGGCCCGCATCTTCGATATACTGCCAGTTCCCCTTCTCGGTCTCACGCATACTGTCTTTGAGATCACGGATCGGCCTAATAATGGAGCGACCGAAGCGGAAAGAGAGCCATAGTGAAGCAGCCAACGTGACTAAACCTACAATAATCGTCGTTGTTCGAATCGTGTTGGCAGGACGGCGTAGTTCCTGGACTGGCATAGAGGCGACAAGATTCCAATCGGAGTAGCCCGATTTCCTTGATACAAACATACGTTCTTCCCCGTTGTATTTGGACAAAAACGTTTGATTTCCACTTGTCAGCACTTGTGAAGCTAACTCATCCTGCGATTTGCGCTCACTCATCTTACGCGGATAAATATAATTACCAGCGTCATCCACAATGAAGAAAAATCCCTCTTTCCCCAAGCTAACACGGTCCCACGTTTTCGCAAGTTCATCTAGCTTAATTTCAATAGCGACAACTCCGCGGTTGGCATCCCCATACGAAGGGCCTCTCACTTTACGTGCCATCGTGACAACGGATCCTTCATCAACAGGGCGGATGCTCATATTGAGCAGTGCAATTTTGCCATCACCAGGCGTTGATTTCATCAAGTAATCGTACTTTTCACGTACAAGCACAGGATCAAAATTCAGCAGGTTCTGATTCTCATAAATCACGGATCGACCGTGCTGACCAACGACGTAACTCATGTTTAGCTGTTTATACAAGGTAATGACTGAAGTAACCGAGATTCGGGCGAACTCCTTGATTTTTTCCGAATACACGTAGTATTCATATCCATCATCCGGCTTAATTTCCATAAACGCTCGTACGTCAGAATTCGACGAAAAGGCATTGCTGAGCAGCTCATACGCCTGTAAATAGCTATCCGTTTGATAGTTCGCACTATCGATCATCTGCTCCATATATTGCTTGACTTGGTCATCCAGCGCCCGCGAAGACTGCACGTAGGAAACAGCACCTACAGACAACAGCGATAGGACGATGACGATGAGAAAATACGCATAAATTTGACGCGATAGCGACTTTCTCTTCATTATCTAATCCCCATTCGCTGACGGTATTCCGAGGGTAGACAGCCTTCATACTTTTTGAACGTTTTCGTAAAATGCGGATGATCCGCATAACCAACCTCACCGGAAATATCGGTAATACGCCAATGCGGCTGCTGCAGCAGTTTCTTCGCTTTCTCCATCCGTCGTCGTGTGCGATATTGCACGAAAGTTTCTTGCGTATTTTGCTTAAACAATTGGCTAAAGTAAGAAGGATTCAGTCCAATGAATTCGGCTACCTCTTCTAACGAAACTTCCTCAGCGAGATGCTTCTCCATGTACTGCTTCGCTTCTTCAACGGGGTCCTTCTGTTTACCTTTACGCTTACTCTTCAGCTCTTGCAGCAGTCCTTTTACGGACGTCTCAAACCAACGCCATACATCTTCTTCATTAAACGAAGCGGAGATCTTCAGTTCCTCCTGAATCACATATACATCGCGAACGGTTAACCGCCCATGAACAAGTGTATAAATCTCCTGCACAATATCACTGATGCGATTCAGCTTTAGTTTATAGGTACTCAGCTCGGATTGAATCTCCGTTAGAATGCGCTCCAGTTCCTCTTGCTGCAGCATCCATACCGCTTGCTCCAATCGGGTAGCCCAGCTCTCCAGCTTTGTAACGGCGACGAAGGATTCTGAACTCACCTTGCTTTTGTTCACAATGAGCTTCTCCAACACCTGCTGAAAACCCTTAATATTAACTGGCTTCAACAAATATTCTTTCACCCCGTAAGACACACACTTCTGGGCATACTCGAAATCCCCATAGCCAGAAATCACAACCACTTGAATGTCTGCATCCATCTTAGCAATTTGCGCGCACAGCTCCAGACCATCCATCTTCGGCATGCGTATGTCTGTAAAAAGGAAGTCAGGTCGTTCCTCTTGAATCCGCTGTATTGCGACAACACCATTCTCAGCTGTTCGTAAGCTTTCAATGGGCAGCTCCGATTGTTCCACAAGCTTCTGTAATCCTCTGCGTATCATCGGTTCGTCATCGACAATGAGTATGCGGTACATGAGAAACTCTCCTTTCAAAATGGGATGAAATGCACGCTCCCCACGCACCGTTGGGTACGTGAGGAGGCGGCATGCTCAGGAACTGAGCTTATTTTCTTGGCATCGACACAGTCGTACCGGAATCTTTACTATTAAATTTCTCTGTTGCTTCCTTGATAACTTCGTTTCCACCTTTGGACTTCCACTCTTCCAATACTTTCGGCCAATCGGAAATCGGTTCTTTACCATAAACCATTTTCACCATGTGGGAAAGAATAACTGGAGGCGCTTGGTCAGAAAGCGGTGAAATATCAGGGTTTTTCATCAAAGATTCTAGACGAGGCTCGAAGTTGATACCATCGCGTCCTTCATTCTTCAATGTCGTGTCATACACGTTCATAAGTTTTTTACCATCTTCTGTCAAGCTAAGTGTACCCTTATTATATGTTGTATCTTGGACAAGCCACAAGAAGGATTGACGGTAACGCTCTTCATCGACAGCAGCAGGGTCTGTTGGCGCTTTGTAATCGATTTTGCCATTAGCTTCTGTGTACGTGTCGCCTGCGATACCGAAAGTGAAGAATTTCTCTGCTTCGTCGGACATCATCCAGTCATAGAACTTAATAATTTGCTCTGCATTTTTTACATTTTTATTGATGAAATAAGCACGCGGCGCTGGTCCATACAAGTAGTGACCACCTTTGCCATCCGGTCCTGTCGGGGAAGAAATAATTTCGATATCACCCGTTGGAACTGTTGCTTTCAATTGTGTTTCCCATTGCAGCATTTCGTTTGCATTCATAGACCACATACCTGCTTTACCAGCAAGAATCGTGTTTTTGAATACTGTCGCGTTAATTGTTGCAAATTCTTTGTTGATCAAGCCTTCGTCAAACATGGTTTTATACGTTTGCAGGGCTTTCGTCATGTTCTCTGTATCGAAGAATTTCGGCAAGATTTGATCGCCAGACTTCTCGAACATCGATAGGTATGGATACACATCATAAGCACCGAAGAAGGAATCGGCATATTTGAAGTTCTCACGGCCCATGTATGGGTTCTCAACACCCATTTCCTTGAACTTACGTAGAACAGCCATGTACTCATCTACAGTTTTCGGAACGCCTAAACCTGTTTTATCTAGCAGATCCTTACGGATAAAGATTGAACGACGGGATGGGTTCGACAAGTACTCTGGAATCGCATAGATTTTACCGTTGTACGTAACGTTATCCCACGCGTCTTTCGGAACTTTTTTCAGCAAATTAGGACCAAACTTCTTAAGCAGCTCATCCAATGGTTGGAATACGCCTGCCTTCACAGATCCTGCCATTTCTTTCCCGTTTACTCCACCGCTGCCTTGTACAACATCTGGAATATCATTCGTTGCAAACATTTGAATCATTTTCTGTTCATATTCTTTGTGAGGAACAAGCACGATATTCAGATCAGAGTTAGTTAACTCTTCAAGCTTCTTCACCCATTTGTCTTGATTAATATCAGGAGATTTCTCAACATGTCCGAAAGCAAGTGTACGTAGGGAGATGGAGAACTTCGTTTTTTCAGCTGGCTTTGCGCTAGCAGCACCTGGACTGGCAGCTGCACTAGATGATGGTTTATCTTCTGTCTTCGCCGAACAAGCAACCAATGCACTGGCCATTAACACCGTAGCCATCGTCGTGGGAATCCATTTTTTCATTTATACCCCTCTTTTCATTTCGACTAAGTAACGTGCGCGTTCACAACCTCATTGTAAAAGCGTTTACAATTAGCGACTATGGACTGTCTTTAGTTCGAATTGTCTTTTTTTTAGAGTTCAGTAAAAAGAGTTAATAAATCACTGATTTGTATAATTCTGTGGTCTCGATTAGGATTTAACCGAACCAACCATCATACCCTTGACGAAATGACGTTGTAAGAATGGATAAATAATAATGATTGGCAGCGTTGCAATGATAATCGTCGCCATTTTAATTCCTTCTGGATCCATGTGAGCTAGTCCACTAAACTGTGAGGCATTCGGATCAATACTGATATCCTCGGAAACAATCAGTTGGCGGAGCTTTACTTGAAGCGGCCATAGAGCTGGCTTATTTACATAGTACAATGCGGCTTGAAACGTATTCCAATGGCTGACCGCGTAGAAAATCCCTAGAGAAGCCATAACCGGTTTCGATAGCGGCAATACAATGTTCCAAATCATTCTGAGCTCGGAACAGCCGTCGATGCGTCCAGAGTCAATCAACTCACTCGGAATTTGCATGAAGAACGAACGCATAATAAAGAAGTTAAAAGCACTGATCGCACCTGGAATCATTAAAGCCCAGAGCGAGTTTGTAAGGTGCAAATTTTTCATCAAAATAAAGTTAGGAATAAGCGGTGCTGTAAAAACCATCGTAATCAGGACCATAATAACAACCACATTACGACCCGCATACTCTGGACGCGATACTGGGTAAGCCAGTGAGGCCGTCGCAATCAGATTGATGAGTGTTCCCACCACTGTAATATACACAGTTACTCCGAAAGAACGCCAGATTGCCGCATCACTAAATACATATTGATAATTGATTGATGTAAACTGAACAGGCCAGAACAATACCTTCCCATTCACAATTGACTCTGAAGAACTGAACGATTGAGCCAGCACGTTTAAGAACGGCAGGAGCATCGCTAGTGACAAGATAGATAGAAATAATATATTAAAGCCGTTAAACACTTGCCAGCCGGCTGTCGGCTTGCGATTCATATAGCGTTCACCTCCGTCTTAGTACAAGCTTTCACCCGTTGTTTTTTTGCTTAAAATATTTCCTGTAACAATAAAGATGACGCCTACAACGGCTTTGAAAAGCCCAATAGCTGTCGTATAACTAAATTGTTGACCTTGCAGACCCTGCGCATAAATATACGTATCTAGAATTTCTCCACTTTCTTTGTTGAGCGGATTTAAGAATACATACACACGCTCGAAGCCAAAGTCAAGGAATTTACCAATGTGTAAGAGGAACAAAATCATAATCGTCGGCAACAAGGAAGGTAGCGTAATGGATATCGTTTGTCTCCACCGATTAGCGCCATCCACTTCGGAAGCTTCATATAAATCTGGATTAATCCCAGCTAGCGCGGCTAAATAAATGATGGTTCCATAACCAGAATCACGCCAAATCCCTGAAGAAATCAACACGGTACGAATCCATGATTCTTCACCCATAAAATAAATAGGTTCAAAACCTAACCAAGTAATGAAGTGGTTAACTGCCCCTGTAGACGGGGATAGAATACCGATCGCAATCCCGCTCACGATAACCCAGGACAGGAAGTGCGGCATGTATACGACCGTTTGAAGCACACGTTTGTACACCACGATGCGAAGCTCGTTCAAGAGCAGGGCAAGAATAATCGGTGCCGGAAACCCTAACAATAGATCATAGACACCAATGAGTACTGTATTTTTTAAAATATTGAGAAAATCATAGTGAGCAAACATCCGGGTAAAATGTTCAAGTCCCACCCACTTACTGCCTGTGAAGCCGTCAAAAATGTTGTAGTCCTGAAACGCAATAACAGAGCCTAACAACGGTACATACTTGAAAACTATAAAATAAATAATGCCTGGCAGCGATATTAAATATAGCGCCCTATACTTCCAAAACGTTCGCAGCAAGGCCTTTCCCTTACTTACCTGCTTTCGCTCACTCATCTGCTTTACCGCTTGTGCGTTGACCGCCATCCTCTGGCCCCCCTCACTCATCATCGTCGATGTTATAGGTCTATCGTACCCGGATGTAGCGCTTTCAACAATGGAATGGCTTTTCACCGACTTGTGTTTTTTTTAGGTTTTCGGGAAAAAGCAAAGAGGACGATCATGCTTCATTACGTGCATCATACGCCCCCCTCACTTACATCTAATTAAGAATGATCAGACTTCACCCAAGGCGAATAGAGCGTTCTTGACGTTCTGCGAAGCTTGGAGATGACCTGTATGTCCAGTTCGGCCTCTGGCAATATCTCCTTCTCCCACCGATCTTTAATTTGCTTCCATAGTTTAGGATTTCGATCTTCAAGGCTATTGCCGAAAGCAAATATGTCCGAATGATAGTCGACAGCAACTTTGTGAAAAGCCATCTTCACTTCATTCTGTATCGTTTTGGAAAATTGATCTTGGACATAGGCGATCGTTTGGGGATTTGTTTTAAACTTGGTGCTCGCTTTATCTCCGATATTGAACTCCACGGTAATTCGCAGTTGAATTTTGGCTTTTCCATCCTGATACTCCACTCTTCGTTTACTAACCTTTTCACCGGATAATTCCAAGGATATGTGACAATCGGTTTCATCCGGACAGGGCACGACGACAAGTGCTGATTTTAATTTCCCCATGACCCATAAAAAGCCCCTTGTCTCCGTCCCATTCAATGTCCCTACCATCTTCCCGTCAGAGTACACGCCTGTTCCATTAGCATAAAATAACGTGGATTGTTGGGTGTCCCCCTGCTCATAGGGCTTCACACCAACAATCGTTTTGACGTACTCGCTTTGATCAATTAAACGTATAATCGGACTGAAGGGCTGAGCACCTGTTGGTTGTGCAAGCTTTCGAGCAAACTCAGATAGATACACCTGGGCAGCTTTCCCTTCCAAATCCGAGTTTTTTATGATTTCTTTCAAATAATTCGACGATAAAGCTGTAATGTCTGGACTGGATTCCAGCATATCCAGCGCACGTCCTTTTACCGTGGCAATATAAGCCGTACCCCGAAGCTCGGGATCCGACGAGAAGAAGTCAAAGTAATAACGCGCATCTGTTTTTGCAGCGGATTCCCCAATTAATAACATTTGCAAATGGGACCAGTACAGCTTTTTTCCTGTTATTTTTATGTAGGATCGTACAGCCTCGAATGTTGTATTCCCAACGACACTCAAGGTCTTCTTCTGCTCCCCTTTCAAACCACTCATCGGCTTTAATGCCTCCAATACAGGCGTAAGCACGGTAAGGACGATTTGTCCTTTATCATTAAGGTCAATGCCTGCGGCAAGGACGTATTCGACCTTATCCGGTTCTTGGCGATTCCAACAGCCTGTGGTTACGCTCAGCAAGAGGCCCAGCGATAGCACCGTTCTAAGTATTCTGTTCATTCGCGGTTCTCCTTGCTTTCATCTTACCTGCAATCCAAACAATGGCGAGAAGGATGAAGGCATACCAACAAAATGTAACTCCTTTCGCAATTTCAAAACTAACAATGGAAACGTAAATATTGTCAGGTAGTAACGAAATATAGAACATAATGACGGAAACAGGCATCATCAATTCCTTATAATCTTTCGTGCCGAACCAATCTCGTGTACCGATACAGCAGGCATAGAACGTTAATGCCCCCTTTGACACATTGATGAATACCCATAGCGCCAAGAAGATACTCTCCAGATGCTCGATAAAATCAAAGATCGCAATATCTTTGATTAACTCGACGACCGGAAACAAAAGCCTCTGCGTATACGCACTGCCAAAGGTTCCTATCGTAACTAGAAAGATAACCTCGAATAGAAACATAACAATGATCGTGCACCAGATCAGCTTCTTGAACATGTGGTTTTTATGCTTGATTTGCGGATAAATAAATAGCAACACACTAATCTCAGAGAAAACACTCCAAATAGCTAAAGAACCCCTAAACACATCCATAAAGGAGGCATTCACAAGTGGCAGTATGCGTTCCATATCCACTTTTTGAAAAGAGAGACCAAACATAATAATAATCAATACGACAACACCGGGCATAACCACTTCTCCCCAGCGTGCAATGGATGCCATCCCTCCTTTCGCCAGATAGTAGCGTAGGAGAATCAACATGATTGCAATCAGCTCCAATGGTGTTTCTGGAAGAATCAGCGTAACGAATAATTCGCCAACAAGTCTAATTGAGGTACCAGAAAGAAAGACCAGCGGCACCAAAATGAAGAGTGCATACACGCGGCCAAAGAACGGTCCGAATAAGCTCAGACAATAAGCGATAATGCTCATCTCTTGCATAGACGAACCGATTTGTGTGATTAGCCAGAGAAACGGAATAACCATCAGGCCGCCGAGCAGAATAGACACCCATCCACTGTGTCCCGAGGCCTGTGTTATCGTACGTGGAAGTGTAAAAAATATCGTACCAAACACAGTAAAGCAGAGAAGAATCATAATTTGCTTAGTTGTTAGTTGGGCAGATGACAAGGATGTTCCTCTTCTCACTTAAGGTTTTTGCTTCTTAGGACCAAGAAATGATTGACGATATTTGAGTAGTGGCGCCGGTTTCTTGAAGACAATGGAATCATCGACTGCTTTGAGCGATTGCGGAGTCAATGCTGCCAGATAACTGACGCCAAAAGAACGCAGATGAATCATGTGAATGAGTATCGCGCTGGTGCTGAATACGATACCAAAAATACCGAAAACAGCGGCTAGAATCATGATAGGAAAACGCAGCAAACGGATGGCTAAGGACGCATTGTAATTAGGTATGGCAAAGGCGCCAATCGCTGTAAAAGAAACGATGATGGTCAGTACTGGGCCAACAATATTCGCCTGAACCGCCGCCTGTCCAATCACGAGCGCGCCAACGATACCAATCGTTTGCCCCATCGTGCCAGGCAGCCGCAGACTCGCCTCCCGCAACAGTTCCATGCTGATTTCCATAATCAGCGCTTCTACAAAAGCAGGGAATGGAATACCGCTGCGGTTGCTCGCAATGGCAAGCATCAATTCCGTCGGAATCATTTCTTGATGATACGTCGTAATTGCGATATAGATCGATGGCATCGTAAGCGCCATCATCATCGCTAAGAATCGCACCCAGCGCAACATGGTAGCTGCGATATAACTCGTGTAGTAATCCTCTGTCGAGAGTAGAAATTCTGTAAAGGTGATCGGCATGGTTAAGGCAAAAGGTGTGCCGTCCACTAGAACGACAATTTTACCTTCCAAGATGGCCGCAGCCGCTTTATCCACTCGCTCTGTCGAGCTAATTTGCGGAAATGGCGAGAGTGGTGAATCCTCCAAATAATCCTCCAGCTGTCCGCTATCTAGGATTCCCTCGGTCTCGATAGCCATCAGTCTTCTCTTCACCTCACCAACAATGCTTGGATTGGCTACATCCTGTAAATACACAATAGCTCCATCCGTCAACGTGCGCGAGCCAATTTGAATCGGAAAAAGAACCAATTTAGGATCTTTAATTTTTCTTCTGACTAAGGCCGTGTTGGTGCGAAGCACCTCATTAAACGCATCCTGAGGTCCCCGAATAACCGGCTCGCTGGTCGGATTGCTTACAAAACGATGCTCCCATCCTTCCGAGGTGATGAGCAAGATTTCCGCATCCCCATCCAGTAAAACGAGCGTATTCGAATACAGCAGTCCCTTGATGCTCTCCGCAAGCGTGTTTACGCGCTTGATACCGCTAGCCGTTATCACAAATTTCTCGATATACGTTAAAGTAACTTCCGCTTGATGATCTATTTGCATCAAGGGGAGAATGACACATTGATGGACAATATCCTTCTCGGCAAGTCCATCGATATAGAGAACAGCTGCACGAATCTCCGACCCATCACCCCTCTGGAGGAGAAGTTCACGAACAATAAGATCGGATGGATGCTGAGTGGTCGAGAGGATTAACTGCAAGTCCTTATCGAGACTACCACTTAATTGTTGTTCTACGAGATCAGGAGCATCAAGAGCTTCAAATAGCAGTCCGTGCGTTGAGCTGGAGGCTGATTTTTTGAGGAGTTTTCCCAAGAACGACAAACTAACCGCCTACCTTTTCAACAAGACTATTCATTATGATTTGCATAGTGTCCGTTAGCACATAAGAGGTTCCCGTTGCATGTAGGACAGCAAGAATGAGAGCGATTAGCAGCAAGGTGACATAAGCAGGAATCATTCTGCGATCTTGCTGGCGAACACTTTTCTTTGGATGACCGATTACAAACAGAATAAGAGCAACAAACAGAGAAATCATAGTCATTCCCCCCCTGTGTTTTACGAGTAGGTTCTGCTTTTACTTCTAGTTTTATCCAATCATCACTTCGCGATTAACTTTTACACGCAAAAAAGTGCCCTCCCACAAAGGTGGGAAGGCACTTCTTTATACGATCGTTACGCTGTACGGCTCTCCGTCGACACTTTGTGCGCCGTGACGCCGCGCTTTGCCCGCAGCGCTTCTGGCATAGCCAGCAGCGCAGGCAGCAGCATCGGCAGCAAGACGAAGCAGAGCACGATGAGGCCAACGATGACGGCCACAGCTAGCTCGATCAACAGAACGAGACCGGATGGCACCAGTGTGGCGAAGGTTCCGCCAAGGATGACCATCGCCGAGATTACCACGCCGCCGATGTGCTTGGCAGCTTGCACGATCGCCTTCGAAGGCGATAGATCGCCAAGCTCTTTGTAGCGCATCATCAGGAAGATGCTGTAGTCGACGCCAACAGCAATAATAATGATGAAGGAGAAGAACGGTACGAAGGAGGAAACCCCATCGGCACCGATGATTTTATCCGTCACGACATTCGTCGCCGTCATCGCCACGTAGTAGGAAATGACTAGGCTCAGAATGATGTAGACAGCTGGCCAGAAGGCACGAATAACGAACAGCAAGACGATGAACACACCGATGATGACAATAATCGCGGTGCTATTGAACGACTTCAGCTGCGCCTTGTTCGTGTCGTACGTCGTCGAGCTCGGTCCTGCTGCGCCGAACTTCGCATGCTCGAGCACTGTGCCCTTCACGCTGGCAGCCAGCTCCGTGTTAATCCCTTCAATCGTATCCATCGCCGCCGATGAATACGGATCATCCTTCAAGATGACGATCATCTTCGTCATCGTCCGATCCTTGGACATGAAATTGTCCAAGGACTTCCCGAAATCTGCGCTCGACAGCGCTTCTTTCGGGATAAAGAACGTCTTCGAGCCATTCAGTTGCGTCAAGAACTGGCTCGTTTTACCCAACCCCTCGGACACGTCACCGAGTCCGTTGCCGCTCTGACCAAGGCCGTCCTTCAGCTGGCCCATGCCGCCGCTGAGACCCGACAAGCCTTCGCTCAGCTTCTGCTGACCGTCTTTGACGCTGCCTAGCGCAGCGTTCAGCTTCGCCATGTTCGCAGCGATCTCACGGCTGCCCGCGCTGCCTTGCTTCAGCCCTTTGGCGAGCTCAGCCGCTCCGCTCTCCAGCTGCGTAAGCCCTGCGGCAAGCTGCGCTTGCGCACCATTCACTTGCGCCAGGCCTTGCGTCGCATCGGCAAAAGCACCGTTCAACTTCGCAGCATTCTTGCCAAGCTCTCCTAAGCCGCCGCTCAACTGCGTCAAACCGGAGGCAAGACCTTCACCCGTTTGCTTCAGCTTAATGTAATCAGCATCTGTTGTTAGCTGGCTGTATTTGCTGCCAAGCCCGCCAATTAGACCATTCATGCCGACCAAACCTTGCTGGATGCCTCCAAGTTGCGTCTCAATCTGACTGTAACCATCACTCATAGCGTTATAGCCTTGACCAAGCTGCGTCAAACCATCCGTAATCTTAACGCTATTGGTACTCACTTGAGCCATGCCATCCTTCAGCGCAGCAATTCCCGAGCTTAGCTCACCTGCACCGCCGGCTCCTTGTGCGATACCAGTAGCCACTTGATCAAGCGCAGTCGTCAGCTTGCTATAGCCCTCCTGCACTTGACTCGTGCCATCTACCAGTTGGCCAACGCTAGACGTATCTGGCGCATCTAGCTTACTTTGCATCAGCTTAAGTCCATCACGTATTTGATTTACACCGTTTTGTGAGGCTGTAATACCATCGGCAACCGTCTTCGTTTGCGTAGAAATATAGAAGTCATCAATCGGCTTCGCTTGCGGCTGTGTCACGCTGGATACCATATCAACACCAGGAATGGTTTTCAGCTTCTCTGTCACCTTATCAATCGCCGCTAAACCTTCATTCGTGTTAAGCGGTTTGTCATTCTCAATGACGACCATGGTAGGGAGCGCCTGACCCCGGCTAAAATGCTCCGCCACAAGGCTAAAGCCTTTCGTGGATGGGTGATCATTCCCCAGCTCTTTCAACTGGTCAAAAGACAGCTTCTGATGGTTCGCAAGCGCAAGTGGAACCGTAATAATCAGAATGATGACGGTCGTAATAATCGGTCTTTTCACCGCGATTTTTGTCAAGCCCGCCCAGAATTTACTCTCTTTATGCCCGGTCGTTCCCTTGGAAGGCCAGAAGAGCTTATTGCCAAGCATTTTCATGAAAAATGGTGTCACCGTTACAATTTGGAGCAGGAGTATGGCCGTACCTATCGCCACGACATTCCCTGACTGATAAATTCCGAAATCCGAGAATGTTAATGCAGCAAACGCAATGAATACAGTCAAAATACTGTAAAAAATCGTTTTACCCGCTGTGCGGTAGGTCACAATAATCGCTTCATCCACGGATAAGCCATGGGATAATTCCTCTTTGAAACGGTTGAATAAAAGAATGTTATAGTCGGTACCAATCCCGAACAAAATCAAAATTAACAGCATCTGTGTGACACTCGTCACAGGGAAGTTAAACTTATCAATGAGCTGCGCGGCAATCCCCATGGACACGAGGTACGAAATACCGACCGCTAGCAAGGAAACGACCGGAATAATAACAGAACGGAACATAATTATCAGAACAGCTAGAATGAAAATAACCGTAAGTGCGGCACTTTTTTCAACACCAGACTCCGACACTTTAATATAATCATCCTGGATGAAATCCTCCCCAGAGAGGTAATACTCCACTTTTACGTCCTTCAAAACAGTTTCAAATTCTTCCTTAATGTCCTCGACGTGGCGCCCTCTTTTGTCTAAAGAGAAGCTTGCCATTAAGGTTGTGCCATCCCCAGAAATGAGTGATGACTTCGCCTCCGGCGTGGTGAATGGATCAATCAACTGATCGAAACCAAGCTCAGCTTGATGGCTTTTCAAATTCGTAATACCTGCCTCGATCGCCTTCATATCCGTATCCGACAGTTTGTTTGGGTTATGGAAAACCACGATATCACTCGTGCCCTCGACCCCATTAATTTTGTTCAAAATCGCTGAGGCAACCTTAGACGGTGCATCACTACGCAACGGATCCTGCCCTCTTAGGCCAAGAATCGCGTTCACATTCGGTTGGAAAACCGACAGCAATACCGTCGCCACCAACCATGCGGCTAGAATCGCCCAGCGCCATTTAATAATTGATTTCATTCTCTCTTCTCCTCCACTCACCCTGATAGTAAACAAGCGTTCATTATTGGGGCAAAAAATTTTAAGACTGGCTTAGCTTTATTTTTTCTGAAATACCTGTGCAATACAGGTACAACAGTTCATCAACAAGCATTTTAATCGTATCGCCATCTTCATGGTCACGCAAAATCAGACAAATACTTTCAATCATTGTCGTCGCAATCATCTGTGCAGTCAGCTGTTCCCTCTGTGGTAACGTGCCTGAAGGCGCTATTTCCGCGGTAAATACTTCCGAAATAATCTGATGTACTAGTGTAATCATGTCTTGTTTCGCCGATGCGAATCGAGAGCCCTCACTTAAGTTCAACAGAATGGTTAGTTCCGTACTGGACTCCTTGAAAAGAATCATTAGAGAGGCATCAATCCGGCGAAGAATGACCAAATGATTAGATAAAGCGGTACAAAGGGTATTATCTACCTCTTGCTTACTAACTCTAAGCACCTCAGCCAATTGCTCTTGAATCGGTTGGATAAGCTCATCGAAGAGATCATCCTTGCTCTTGAAGTAGCGATAGATGTTGCCAGGTGTAATGCCTGCGGCGTCTGCAATTTGCCGAATGGAGGCTTTCAAATACCCATGCTTCTTAAACTCGGCCAATGCCGCTTGGCGGATACTTTGTTTGACTTCATCTTTTAAAATTTGCATTAATAAACACCTGTTCACTTTTTGACGTTATAGTTGGATTATACAGTGCCCACTTGGGCATTTCAACGCTATTGTGATAAAAAAAAGCGCCCAACCTGAAGATGATCACAGGTCAGACACATTTCTTATTCAACATCTACGGCTTTAATAATACGCGGCTTCACTTTCACACGGAACTGCTTCAAATCCTTGAACTGAATGAACTTCTTGGTCTCCTCGTTCCAGATACGGAATTTCAGCGATTCCAGACTCGTTTTCAGTGTAATGGTCTGAACATTACGTAGTGCTGCATTCTTATTGTGCACTTCTTGCAAATGATAGTTGGGCACGCGCGGGCTTAAGTGATGAATGTGGTGATAGCCAATATTACCTGTAATCCAATGGAGAACACGCGGTAAATTATAGAAGGAGCTGCCATGCATCGCCGCTTTGACATAGTCCCACTCTTCATTATTCTCGTAGTACGTTTCCTCATAGTTATGTTGTACATAGAACAACCAAATTCCAGCCATACCTGAGAAGAAGAACATCGGTCCTTGAATCAGCAAGAACGACTGCCAGCCGATCCCCCAACAAAGTAAAGCAATACTGCCAACAATACCGATATTCGTTATATACGTATTGATTCTTTCTTTCATGCCTACCTTCCGGCGGTTAAACCGATAATCAATCAAGAAAATGAAGATCGGTCCGATAATAAACATTACGAACGGACTCCGGTATAAGCGATATGTCATACGTTTGAGCCATGTTGCTTGCATATATTCATCTACAGTAAGCGTCCAGATGTCACCAACGCCTCTTTTGTCCAAATTACCGCTGGATGCATGATGAACAGAGTGTGTATGGCGCCACTGATGGTACGGTACGAAGGTTAATATTCCTGTTAGTGTGCCAACAATTTCATTAGCGAGTTTGTTTTTAAAAAAAGATTTATGACAACAGTCATGAAAAATGATAAATATCCGGATTAAAAATCCAGCAGCAATTAAGTCAATCACGAAAGTGAGCCAAATGGAAACGGAAAGGCTTAGAAAAGCAAAATACCAAAGCACGAAAAAGGGTCCCACTGTATTGATGATTTGCCACACACTATGCTTCATATGTGGTCTTTCGTAAGGCGCGATATCTTTCCGCCACCCACCCTTATCCTCATGCTTCATCCTGTTAGAACTCCCTCTCTCAACGTCGTGTCGAATCTCGTAAGTTTAAAACCTTTGAAGTAGTACGTGACGAATCGAAATAAGTTCCCGTTATACGGTAACAAATATTACACAGCTATCTCATCATAAGTGGGTAACCCCTTTTTGTAAAATGCAATTTAAGTAAGTCGCTGCAAAAATCGAGCTATGCTGACTTTCAGCAGGGAAGGAATTTAAATAAGGGTGTGCCATAACGCTATTTGCTCTACATGCAGGTTCTATGTAGAAATAGAGCGATGAAACAGCGCTATTTCCATCAAAACGAGAGAAATATGGCCGTTTGGATCAAATAGCGATATATAATAACGTTATTCTCCTAAATACTCTCCCAAACTGGTAAATAAGGTGTTTTCATAATGTTACGCATCTATAACAAAAAAGAGACGAATCGCCTCTCGTTCTGCTTTTAGAACGAAGCGATTCGTCTCTCGATTATACCGGGCGATCTATGGCAAAAAGCTCTCCAAGCTTCGCATACGAACTGCCCGCTAGCCGACTTACGGGCTTCAGCTTGTGCGGGTCAATATGTCCGTTGTCAACTAAGTTGTCATCGATGTAAAAATAGACGACACGTCCGATTAGTAAATCTGCCGCGGGTACGTCCGGAGTTCCACCGAGCGGTATCGCCTGCTCGAGGACGCATTCCATGCGGATGCTCGCTTCAGCGATGCCAGGCACCGCGATGTGTCGGCTCGCAACAGGCGTTAGCCCTGTCAGCGTCACTTCGCTTTCCTCTGGCGGCAGCGCAGCGGCGCTCTGGTTGATCTGGTCGATATAGGATTCGTCCGAGATATGAACAACGAATGCGCCTGTATCGACCGCGTTGCGGGAGGTGTCCTTGCGGACACCCTGCTTCCGCTGCACGGAAACGGCGACCATCGGGGGATCTGCCGTCACGATGGTGAAATAGCTGAAGGGAGCAGCGTTCAAGACGCCTTCCGCGGATAGCGTCGAGACAAAAGCGATCGGCCGCGGAATAATGCTGCCAATGAGCAGCTTATAATTCTCTCGCTCGCTTTGAGCTGACGGATCGATACCTACCATTGTCATTGTGACGATCCCCCCTTTCTATTAGAGTGAGAGCCCTTTAAGCCATTCTGCTGCTGCAAAAACTTCTGAGCGGGTCAATTGGTGGCCGGAGTTTTCCCAATGCACATGGACATCCGAGCCCGCATCGCTCAATAAACGCTCAAGCTCCTCTGACTCCTCTGGGGAGCAGATTGGATCGTTTTTGCCTGCGCCGATAAAGACAGGCGTATTTGAGAGATCAGGCAGCGGGATGCCGCGGCGCGGCACCATTGGATGATGCAGAATGGCTGCGCGAAGCGCATTCGGATAGTGGAACAAGAGGCTGCCCGCGATGTTCGCGCCGTTCGAGTAGCCGATCGCAACAACGTTGCTGCGATCGAAGCCATGCTCTATCGCTGCTTCATCGATGAAATCGTACACTTCCTTCGTGCGGAAGATAAGATCCTCTTCATCGAAAATGCCTTCAGCTAGCCGACGGAAAAACCGCGGCATGCCGTTCTCTAGGACGTTCCCCCGTACACTAAGTACGGAGGAAGTTGGTGAAATTGCCTGCGCCAAAGGCAGCAGATCGTTCTCTGTCCCGCCCGTTCCGTGAAACAGAACGAGCACGGGAGCAGTCAAATCAGATCCTTGCTGATAGATATGTCTCATTTCCGGTCACCTTCCAATACGCGCACTTCAATTGGCGGTAGATTTTTCACGATTTGATCACGGCTTGCTTCGAACCACTCTGGCAACATTAATTTCTCACCAAGTGCTTCCGGAGCTTCATCTCTAGCAAAGCCTGGAGGATCAGTAGCAATCTCAAATAGGATGCCGCCTTCTTCACGGAAATAGATCGCATTGAAGTATTGACGATCCACGATTGGTGTTGGGTGGTAGCCGTTATTCGCTACATGACTTCTCCAAAGTGCATGCTCAGCATCATCTTTCGCACGCCATGCGATATGGTGAACAGTTCCCGCTCCGCCAGCACCGTAATCCATTGGCGTTACGTTAATATCGATGATGTTCCCCAAATCCCCGAAGGAAGTGAAGCGTGCATAGGCGCCTTCTTGCCCTACTTTTTTCAGACCCATGACATTCACAAGGAGCTCTGAAGTTTTGTCAGGTGCTGTGCTGTAAAGAACAGCCCCGCCGAAGCCTTTGATCGCTTTGTCCACAGGGACGCCGCCAAATGCCCACTGACTTGGCGCACCTTGCTCGCGCTCAACAATCTCTAGTCTTAGACCATCTGGATCTTTAAACTGTACATATGTTTCGCCGAATCGAGCATTTTTCTCAAAAGCAACACCGAATTGTGTTAGGCGTGCTTCCCAGAAAGATAAACTGCCTGTTGGCACTGCATAAGTCGTAATACCAACTTGACCGCCGCCGACCCGACCTTTACGAGAACCTGCGTAAGGGAAGAAGGTAATGATCGTACCTGGGCTGCCTGCTTCATTACCGAAATAGAGATGATAAACTTCCGGCGCATCGAAGTTGATTGTTTTTTTGATTAAACGTAGTCCTAAGATACCTGAATAAAAATCAACAGTTGCCTGTGCATGTTGAACGAAAGCGGTGATGTGGTGGATACCTGCGGTTTGTTGTTGTGTTGTTGTCATAATAGCCAACTCCTTCATATTTAAGAATCTTTATTTTAAGATACCAGATCTAAGAAAATGCGAGACATGCAATGAGGGACATTTCTTCTATTTAAATCCCTCTTGCGCATACCTGCCGAGTTTCTTCAGCAATCGACTTGCCATCATCTTCTCTTCATCCGTCAGCCCCGCCACGGCCTGTTCAATCACTTCGGCGTGCTTCGGAAATACTTCCACAATAAAATGTTTCCCTTTTTCCGTTATTTCAGCAAAAATCAATCTACGATCTTCCGTCGATGTATTGCGCACGACGAATTCCTTCTTGACTAGCTTATCTACGACATAGGTAATGTTCCCACTACTCATCAATACCTTACTGCCAATTTGTTGAATGGCTTGTGCTCCCTTATGATACAGTAGTTCGAGAACACCAAACTCTGTTCGGTTCAGTCCATGCTTGCGAATATCTCGATCCCCGTGGGCATTCACCCACTCACTCGCTCTAGAAAGGGCGATATAAAGATCTAGAGAATTATTTCTTGTTTCGCTCATGTTTGCCTCACCTCGTTTCTTGTTTGCCTCGTTTATCTTAATTTAAAGATACTTTATTTAGAGATAAAAGTCAACAGGTATTTTACGATTTGAACATCACCTAAATCTAGCTTGCCCTATCCCCCTTTCTCTACAAATGGAAAAATAATGAACAGAATGTCACACCTTTTCCCATACGACTCGTGTTATGATTAAGGCTTTAAGAAAGAAAGGTGGGTTCTACGCAATTATGAACACTTCACAAGCTTTACAAGGGACAGTGACCGAGAAAGAGCGGTTCCCTATCTCCCTTTTCTCCCTAACGGTTGGCGCTTTCGCCATTGGTATGACGGAGTTCGTTATTATGGGGATTCTGCCTAATGTGGCCGATGATTTGAACGTTAGCATTTCGCAAGCGGGGCAATTGATCACCGGTTACGCACTTGGCGTAGCATTCGGTGCGCCAATTCTCGCTATGTTGACACATAAACTCCCGCAAAAACGCCTTCTACTCGTGCTGATGCTCATCTTCATCCTAGGCAATGGCTTAGCCGCGCTAGCTCCGTCCTACGGGATCGTACTTGTAGCACGCTTAATCACTGCTTTGGCTCACGGTACCTTCTTCGGGGTTGGTTCTGTCATCGCGGCGAATCTTGTTCGGCCTGAAAAGAGGGCTAGTGCCATCTCAGTGATGATGGCTGGTCTAACCATCGCGAACATTCTTGGCGTCCCGCTCGGAACCTACATCGGTCAACATCTCGGCTGGCGGGCATCCTTCGGTGCCGTTGTCATCATGGGGATCATCTCTTTCATTGGTATTCTCATTTTCATTCCACAGATTGCTCAGAAAACAAACAGCAGCCTTGTGAAGCAAGTTCGTTCTCTTCTACAACCGCGTTTGTTACTTGTTTTTCTAATTGGGGCATTAGGCTGCAGCAGCTTGTTTGCGGTATTCACCTACATCGCGCCAATCCTTATCAACATTACAGGGTTTAAAGAGAGCAGCGTAACGTGGATTCTCATTTTATTCGGCTTTGGGGTTACTCTAGGTAACATACTCGGGGGAAAAATGGCGGACTGGAAGCTCATGCCTTCCCTCATCATTAACTTTGCAGCGTTGGCGCTTATTCTAGTTGTATTCGCCTATACCGATCAATTCCCGGTTGCCGCCGTTATCACCCTATTCATATGGGGAATTGCCTCGTTCGGGATCTTGCCTGGCCTGCAGATTCGCATTATGAATCTAGCCAAAGAGGCGCCCGAGCTGGCAGCTACCTCAACACACTCAGCGTTGAATCTTGGTAATGCCGGCGGTGCTTTCCTTGGCGGCTGGGCGATTACGCACACAGGCCTGGCGTCTCTGCCTTGGATCGGCGCGGGATTGACTGGTGCGGGGTTTGTCTTAATACTGTGGAGCTATCTGCGGGAGCGTAAGGTGAAGTAAGAAAATAACGAAACAGCGGCAAGCTAGGACTTAAACATAAGTCTTCGCTTGCCGCTGTTTTTTTTGTAGGTAAATAACTAGTGCGTATTCGCCCATTCGACTTGTTGTTCCAGAATGATTCCGTCTGACTCCACCCATTGGGTGAGGCTGTTCTCCTTGGCTTGAATGACAATAAAATGCAGACCTTCTGTCTTCGACGTGTTCCGCAACACTCTCACACCGTCAGGTGCAATGCGAATGGACGTGCCTTCGTGCACATCTATTTCGTTTCCGTCCACTTGGATTTGACCTTGCCCTTGAAGAAAAATGTAGAGCTCTTCATTCTGTTGGTGCTTATGATAAAAGGGGATCTCCCCTTGCGGGGATAAATGATTAAGTGAAACTTCCATACTCGTCAGTTGTAAGGCGTCTTTTAGAAAGGATTTACCCTTCAACCTGCCTTCCGTCACACTTGCAAAATCAGAAAATGCACCCGCGTTGTTAACGGAGTAATTCAATGGATTTGCGCTCATCATTTCGCTCTCCTTTAGAATGCTGGTAGTGTTTTGCCTGTTTCGAGCAGACTCTTCAAATTGCTGAGAATGACAGGCCAGCCATTGTTAAATCCTTCGATCTTGCCTTCATCCTTACGAATATCCTGTTCTAACAGCTCTTCATGACGAAGTGTCAGCTTGATCGTACCGTTCAATGGCGTTAATTCATATGTCACGTTGGACATCCGATCACCTTCCGCGTCCTTGATGCTCCAAGTAATCGCGAGCAAGCGGTACGGCTCATAGATAAGAACTTCACCGTAATGCTCCGTCTTGTCTTTATTCATTAAGTGAAAGCTCGAACCGACTTGCCAATCTGAGATGATTTCCCGACCAAAAAAATACTGCTTCGTAAATTCACTGCTCGTCAGGGCTGCCCACAGCTTCTCAGGTGTGGTAGCGATGTAAGTCACGTACACGAAAGACTTTTTATTCATGATTCGAATCCTCCTCAAGGGCTTGCTTCAAATTGGTTAACGCCTCGATTCGGCGTTGATCAAACTTACCGATCCAGCGATGGTAAATCTCCCCGATGGGCACCGGGTTCAGATAATGAAGCTTCTCGCGGCCATGCCATATGACCGTAACCAGATTTGCCTCCTCCAGCAGCAAAAGATGCTTGGTAACAGCTTGACGACTCATCGTCATTTGCTGACAGAGATCTGTTAAGGATAGTCCGTTATTCACGAACAAGATGTCTAGTAATTCTCTGCGTGTTCCGTCTGCGAGTGCTTTAAAAAGTTTGTCCATGCGCCTATTATATGCAACAATTTAGTTGCATGTCAAACAAAATTTGTAAATATTGGTTCGATTTTCGTGTGATCATTGGCTAGCGGGGGCTTCTTCTACACACTACTTACGCTATTCGCTATCCACTCCCCCTTGCCCACAATTCCATCTCACGCTCGCATTTTATCTGTAAAAAGTACATTTAATTTCGCCACTTTCCTCACTTCAGAGAACTTAACTGTATTTCTTGTAGTTATTTTGGCTGTATTTGCCCACCAAACCTAAAATCGGCGATTTTAGCTGGAGGTTTTCCATCTATTCGTCCATCAGGGGCAAAATCCCCGAAAATAGATGGAGGTTTTCCAGTTAATCCGACGGTTGACGATGGCGGAGGCTGACGCCGAGGGCGTTGGATAGGAGGCGTAGTCGCTTCAGCGTTAGAATTGGCGCTACTGCTGACATCCAGAGCCACGGGCAACGCCAGATGAATCTCAGAGCAAGAAGCCACTCCACCGCTCCCGAGAGACGCCTTCTCCATCCCTCTGACCGGCGTCACGCACAGGCCCGACCACAAACACAAAAGGCGCCTCCTCATCAACCGAGGAAGCGCCCTGCCTTACCCTACAACTGCCGAAGAACCCTTCTGCAGTTGGTACATTTTCGCGTAGCGCCCGCCTAGCGCCATGAGCGTGTCGTGATTGCCCCGCTCGGCGATTTCGCCGCGGTGCAGCACAAGAATTTGATCCGCGTCGCGGATCGTGGACAACCGATGCGCGATGACGAGTGTCGTCCGCCCTTCGCTAACCACTTTCAGCGCCTGCTGAATGAGCCCTTCCGTCTCACTGTCGATGGAGGCCGTGGCCTCATCGAGAATCAGGATCGACGGGTCGAACGCCAAGGCGCGCGCGAACGAGATCAACTGCCGCTGACCGGAGGACAGCGTGCTTCCCCGCTCGACGACCTGCTCGTCGTAGCCTTTCGGCAGCTGCTCGATAAAGCCAGCAGCTCCAACATCACGCAGTGCAGCCTTCACTCTGTCCAACGAGATATCAGGATTGTACAGGCTCACGTTGAACTTGATGTCTCCCGCGAACAGGAACGGATCCTGCAGCACGATCCCCATATGCTTGCGCAGCGCCTGTTTCGACATTCCCTTGATGTTATGCCCATCAATCGTGATGGCGCCCTCATTGGGCTCGTAGAAGCCTAGGAGCAGGTTTAGAATGGAGCTTTTGCCTGATCCCGTGTGCCCGACTAAGGCGATGGTTTCCCCTTTTCGCGCCTCAAAGGAGATGCCCTTCAATACGTTTTCCCCTTCTTTATAAGCGAAGGTAACATTGTCGAACTTCACGATCCCCTCAGGACGACGAACGTGATCCGTTTCCTCTACATCTTGACCGTCCATATCAAGGATAGTGAATACCTTCTCCGCTGACACGAAAGCCCGCTGAGCATTTGTCAACTGATCGAATATCCCGATGATCGGCTGAAAAATCCGACCCAAATAATCAATAAAGGCATAGAATACGCCGAATGAAATCGCGCTCTCTAAAGATTTTCCGCCAAAATACCATATCACCATTGCCGTTACCAAACTACCTATCGTGCCCACCACATTCCGAGTAGAAAGGCCGTAGATTCGAAACTGCTTCCGTTGATTGACATAACGATCCATGTTCAGCACTTCGAACTCATCCAGCGTAACTTTCTCCCGACGAAAAGCCTGAATGATCGGCATCACGACAATCGACTCATTGATCATCGCATTCATATCGCTGAGTCTAGCACGCATGATGGTAATAAAAACCTTTGAATATTTGAGATGGATATACATAATCATCACAAATATCGGCGGCAGCACTAAGCAGAACATCGCTAGTTGCCAATCCAACAAGAAAAGTGCGATGTAAATACCAACTAACTGCAGCATGCTAACAACGAAAGTTGCCATGAAGCTCATAAAGAGATCACGAACAGCCTCCGTATCATTCGCGATACGAGATACAACCTGACCGATCGGTGTGTTATCGAAGTAACGCAACGAAATGCGTTGAATGTGCGCCATCAGATCCATCCGCATGTTTTTAATAATTTGCAGCGCGGTAGATTGGAGGATATAAGCCTGCGAGTAATTACATAGACCCGCTGCCAACAGTAATCCCAGATAGATACCGAGCAATTTAAGCACAGGCGCCATTTCATGAGCACCGGTGGAGAGGTATTTATCAATAATTGTTTTCGTTATATAAGGCCCGCCCAGCTCGGCAGCTACTGAACAGCAAAGAATCAGCAGCGCTCCGAGAATTCTGAACTTGTAGACGAGCGCGTAAGAAATCAGTCGTCTTGCCGTTGTCGGTTTAGACAAAATAATCGTCCTCCTTTCTCAATCCTCGAGACTTGCTTCCATCTGTTGACGATCCCATTGCTCGCGGTACCAACCTCCGAAATGCATGAGCTCCTCGTGCGTGCCCTCTTCAATGACTCTGCCCTCATCAAGAACGAGAATCCAGTTGGCATGGCTTACCGCAGATAGACGGTGTGTGGAAATAAGCGTTGTACGCCCCGCGCGCTCTTTACGAATGTGTTGAAGAATGCGACTTTCCGTACGTGCATCTACAGCAGAGAGCGAATCATCGAGCAGCAAAATCTCCGAATCAATCAGTAATGCTCTCGCAATCGCTAAGCGCTGTTTCTGACCACCGGACAACATCACACCATTCTCACCGACAATGGTCGCTAAACCTTCTGGCATCTGAGCAATGTCTTGGGTAAAAGAGGCCATTTCCACGGCGTGCGCAATCTCTTCTGGTGTAGCCGTATGTTTGCCTAGCGCTACATTATCCCGAATGGATTTCGAGAGCAATAAATGCTCCTGTGGCACATAAGCGACCCAACGTTTCATTTGGTCAATCGCAATTTGCTCAATCGGTACACCCGAAATGCGCAGCTTATCTGCTTCTAAAGGATATTGGCGCAGCAGTTGCTTAAGCAGCGTGCTTTTACCGCTGCCGGTCCGACCGACGATACCCAGTGTTTGACCTCGCTCTAGCTGAAAAGAGACATGAACGAGACTCGGATGGTTCGCTGTCGGATAAGTGAACGTCAAATCGTTCATCTCAATACGTTCTGGTACAGCGATATGGACTGGCTTCTCGGCATCGACGAGATCTGCCTTCTGCATCAGCGCCTTATCCAAACGATCCGCCGAGGCACTACCACGTTGCAGAACGTTAATAAACTCACCGAAGGAAATCATCGGCCAGATCAGCATACCGAGGTAAATATTGAAGGAAATGAGTTGCCCCAATGTGATTTCACCTTGAAACACAAGATACGAGCCGTATCCGATGCCGATCGAATAGCTGATGCCAACGATCAACGAGGTCAACGGTTGAAATAGCGCATTGAGCATCGAGACGCGGCGGTTTTTGTTCATCACATCCGATGTAACAGCATCGAATGCCTTCAAATCTTGCGCCTCTTGCACGTAGGAGCGAATGACTCTTATGCCAGAGATCGATTCCAAAGCATGATCATTCATGACACCGAAGGAAGCCTGTGCTGCTAGGAAGCGTACGCGGACCTTTTTGCCTAATAGATTAATCACCAAAGCCAGACAAGGCAGCGGAATTAGCGCCGCAAGCATTAATTTAAAGGAGATCAACGACACCATCATAACGATGACAACTGAAGCACCTACAATCGTCGATACGAGCGTCATCACCCCGTAACCGGAGGTTTGACCAATCGCTAGAATATCATTCGTCGCGAGTGCCATCAGTTGTCCCGTTGAGTTGCGTTGGAAAAACGGTGGAGACATTTTAGACAAATGCGTCAACAAACGCCCTCGAAGCAATTTCTCTATTAAAGCAGAGTTGCCGAATAGGTTCGTGATCCACAGAAAGGTCATGACATACAGAAGCAGTGAAAGTCCAATCAGCATGAAAACCGTATGATGAAGCCCGGAAGCTGTTAAATCCTCAGTACGAATATGGTCAACTATATTCCCAATCATTTTAGGCGGAATCGTCGCTAATAGATTCACACCGATTAATAGGGAGACTGCCAGTACATAATACTTCCATCTCTCTTTGAAAAACCAGCGAAGCTTCATAACAAAAGACACATTTCCCACCTCTTTTTGAATTCTTGGCATACTCATTGATTCTATAGTTTAAGACAAGTGAAGTCCACACCCGCTCTCTTATAAAATAAAACTTTCGCCTCTTCCGCAATCTTCTTACATATACGAACGCCAAAGGGAACAGACTATACCTATATTTTACATATAGAAAGGAAGTTTACCAACAATGAAACCGATGATACGTAAAACGCTCGCGATCCTCTCCCTATCCAGCATGCTGACAACTGGAACGGCTTATGCAGCCGCAATTGCACCTGATATTCCTAATTCGCACACGATTGCGATGTCGATGAAAGAGGAGGCTAAAAAGGTGCAATCAACTGGCGTTATTACTTCAATCCGTACAAATGGAGATAACGCAGCGATCCAGATTCAAGACACCGGCACGGGTGGTATTGTCCTCAATGTAGGCCCAGAAACAACGTACCAAATGCTAGATGGTTCCAAACTAACGCTTGCAGACCTTCATGTAGGCTTGACGATCACTGCTGAGCATTCCATGGCAATGACGATGAGCTTGCCGCCGCAGACGTCCGCATCTAAGATCACTGTGCTCGACAGCACTAGCCACAAGGGCGCGCTAGGAACTGCAGGAATCATTGAAGATGTGCGTAAAGATGGCAGTATTCTTATCAAAGGTGAAGGTCTTACCGACCTTGCGCAAGATGAAATTGTTCTGCAAATCGGAAAAGATACCGCTATTGTTGATGGCAAAGGTGATCCTGTAGAGAGATCCTCCCTCGTTAAAGGCACGAAAGTGATCGGGTTCTATAGTCCTGTCATGACGAAAAGCTTGCCGCCCATCAGTAACGCTTGGAAAATCGTTGTAGCGCCTAAAGAAGAGTAAGCTTAGATTAGAACCTTCCCTATTCGTCTTCGGGAGGGTTCTTTTCATTTTCTAAGAAGCGCATCCATGATGGATGTACACTGTCCAAATGTTCTGTTTTTTGATACAATAACTGAAAATTCAATCGTATAAGGGGACTCATATGGAATACATTAGCACTCGCGGCAAAGTAGCACCCATCGGCTTCATCGATGCGATCCTCATGGGATTGGCCAATGACGGCGGTCTACTCGTACCGAATAACATCCCACAGCTATCTGCTGAAACACTTCAAAGCTGGTCGAAGCTCTCCTACTCAGAGCTGGCTCTTGAAATTTTCTCTCTCTATGTGAACAATGAAATTCCTCGCGATGAGCTGAAACAGCTTGTTGATGAAAGCTACGCAACGTTCCGCGACGAAGCCGTAACACCGGTTAAACGCCTGAGCGATGATACGTATGTGTTGGAATTGTTCCACGGGCCTACTTTCGCTTTTAAGGATATTGCGCTGCAATTCCTCGGCAATCTATATGCTTACGTTTCACGTAAAACGAATTCGATCATCCATATCCTCGGCGCTACTTCCGGTGATACAGGTGCTTCTGCGATCGAGGGCGTTCGCGGCAAAGAAGGCATTCGGATTTGTATCCTGCACCCGCACCAAAAGGTTAGTCAGGTACAAGAATTGCAAATGACAACTGTCAATGATGCAAATGTGTTGAATCTATCCGTTGAAGGCACCTTCGATGATTGCCAACGCATTATCAAGGAACTTTTTGCTGATGTCGAGTTCAAGCATCGCTATCACTTGCGTGCGATTAATTCCATCAACATTGCTCGTATTTTGGCGCAAACGGTGTATTATTTCTACGCCTACTTCCAATTACCACAAGAGCAACAAGCAGCGAAGGTGAACTTCAGTGTGCCGACTGGTAATTTTGGCGATATTTTTGCTGGCTACCTAGCTCAAAAAATGGGCCTTCCTATCCATAAGCTTATTCTTGCTACGAATGAAAACAATATTCTTGAGCGCTTCGTGCAAGAAGGCGTGTACCAACCTGGCGAGTTCCGCGGCACCTACAGCCCGTCCATGGACATTCAAGTGGCAAGCAACTTCGAGCGCTACTTGTTCTATCTGTACGGCGAAGACGCTGCGGCTGTTAATGCCATCATGGAGCAATTCAAGGCCGAAGGCCGCGTGGTGATTCCTGCCGATAAGCTGCAAGCGGTGCAGGCTGACTTCGCTGCGTATGGCGTGAAGAACGAGGAGTGTCTCGACACGATCAGCGCCTACCACGCGAAGTACGAGTACCTGCTCGATCCGCACACAGCGTGCGGTGTGGCCGCTGCAGACAAGCTCGCTGCTCCTGGCGAGGTGACCGTGTCCTTGTCCACTGCGCATCCGGCGAAGTTCGATGAGTCGATTCGCTTGCGCGGTATTGCTCAGACATATCCGGAGCAAATCCAAGCACTGTTCGACAAACCACAGTTCCAGAAGGTGGTTGGCGGTTCCAACGATGCGATCAAGGATGAGCTCGTGAAGTTTTTCTAGTAAGGGGTTATAGGGTCCATCTATAGAAGCCTTCCTTCCATGTTTGTGGGGGGAGGGCTTTTTTGGCGTGAGGGGGAGCTGCTTGCTGCTACCATTACCGCTACGGAACCCACTCCACCTGCATGCCCACTTTCACGTTCTCTTCTACCTCTACTCTACCTGTATTTCCCTATATTCTGCTCACTCCGTTACTCCCACCAGTAGTAGTTACTCCCCCATCCATCCCGTCCACTCCTCCTCAAGCTCCTCTAACAATTGCACGACCAGCTCCCCTGCCAGCAACTTGAGTAGATTGTAATTGAATTAACTGGAAAAACTACATCTAATACAGGGCAAATGATCGCATTTGTTCATTTAGATGGAAAATAGGTAGCTAATTTTCAGCTTTAACCCTATATAGACCAGATTAGGCAAAATTAGCTGTAGGAAATCCAGTTATTTTCTTTTTGACGATGTTCTGAGAAAATTTAGCTGTAGTTTTTCCAGTTAATCGCAACGGAAGAGCATCCGCAAAGGCGAAATCAGGATATTTTTCTCCATGCTCAAGCCTAACTCCCCCCCATCTACACCTAAACATGAACCCAACAAATCAGTCCTCAGACCGATCTTCGTCCTTCCCTATAGTCGGAAGACACGTGTACCCTGTCATGGTATTCTTAGAGTAATGAATCCAAACAGTAGGAGTGAACCAATTGAATATGAATATGAATCGCAGCGCTTTTCTCGGCCCGATCTTAATTCTGTTAGGTGTTTTTATGTTTCTAAAAGGGGATGTATCGTTCAGCTCAGGCACAATATTTCAGTATTTCTGGCCGACACTGTTCGTTATACCCATCGGAGTTTTCTTTCACTGGTTATACTTCTTCATCATGCAACGACGTGGTGTAGGCGTACTCGTTCCCGGTGGTATCTTACTAACGGCAGGAATCGTGTGTCAAATCTCCGCCCTCTTCAATATTTGGCATCTTATGTGGCCAGGCTTCATGCTGGCTGTCGCTGTCGGCCTGTTCGAATTGTATTGGTTCGGTGGTCGCAATAAGTTTTTGCTCATACCGATTAATATTCTTACGGTGATGTCGCTGCTGTTCTTTGCGATATTCTCCATCAGCTCGATCTTTGGAACGCTCTTCCATAACAATTCGATCATCGCAATCGGGCTCATTGTCGTTGGCGGCCTAATGATGGTCATTCGTGGTCGTAACTAGTCATAAACGAGAAAGCCGTCCCGCAGGTTCACTGTAAGGACGGCTTCTTGTATCATTGGAGCTTATATTTGCCAAGCAAGACACTGTCGCGTTCATGTATGCTCAATATATGGAAGAGTGATACACGACCTCCCTCGTTCGTTAACAAACCAAACCTTGCGTTCTTCCCTAACCAGCCATCGATCCCATCATCTTGATAATCCCCAGAAACATACGTCTGAGCTAGCTCTTTATTCGCCCAAAACTCGATGCGCTTATTCGGTAAATCCCCTAGTTGATCAACTAGCAATAAGAGATACAGCTTCTGAAAATCAGTGTTTTCGGGTACATCGACATAACCGTCTGCGAACACGACCGTTGTATCTGATTGAGCGCCGAGGTTCTCTCCCATGACCTCAAATTTCAAGCTATATCTACCATGAAGAAGTAAGGATACATACTTATCGTAGGACAAACCTTTGTCCTCTTTACTCCGAATGTCAACTCTGTTCAAAGGTTCGTTCCAGTTCACCTCTGCACCAAGCGCCTGTGCAATTGCCCGCGTAGAGGTCATTGTCGTCCCATCTTCGGCTACTTGAACTTGCGTATCGAGCACAGTCCCATTTACCGCAACTTGTCGGCTCGTATGAACCACATCTGACGCAGAGACCACTGTTACACCTGTTAAAGCAGCACCGCAGATCACACCGAGGATCCATGCCTTCACAAACGACCACTCTCCCTCTTCTAACTTGAAAAGTTCGCTACGCATCTTAATGAAGAAGTTACTGCTAATTCAATTATATGCCAAATCTGTCCACATCAGCCGTTCAATGTATGCAAAAAGGCCTGCGAATGTTATTCATCCACAGACCTTACTTTTAACCTGCCACAACGTTATCCCCTGTGGTTTTTTTAATTTGTTTGCTTCGCAGTTGTCCACAAGCGGCATCGATGTCCGTCCCGTGCTCCAAACGCACGCTGCAGGAGATACCTTGCTTCTTGAGTGTATCATAGAACGCTCGCACGGATTCGCGCTCACTTCGCTGATATTGACTGTGTTCATCCACCGGATTGTACGGAATTAAGTTCACATTCGCCAATTGGCGGATATGCTGAATTAACTCAGCCAGTTGAAGCGCATGCTCTCTGCCATCATTCACGTCTTTGAGCAAAATGTACTCAAGCGTAATTCGACGATTCGTTTTCTCCAAATAGTACTCGATCGCTTCCATCAACGTCTCGATCGGGATCGCTTTGTTGATTTTCATGATGCGCGTACGCAGCTCGTTCGTCGGAGCATGCAAGGAAATCGCTAGATTCACCTTTAAATCGGAGTCTGCAAACTCTTTAATTTTAGGCGCAAGACCACTGGTGGATACGGTAATGTGTCTGGCAGCAATGTCCAGACCCTTCTGATCCTTTACGACACGGATAAAATCAACCATATTCACAAAGTTATCGAACGGCTCGCCAATCCCCATGACAACAATATGGCTAACGCGCTCATCTTTACCCACTGCGTCCAAGTGGAATTGGACCTTCATAATTTGTTCCACGATTTCCGCCGCGGAGAGATCACGACTTTTGGCCAATAATCCACTCGCACAGAAGCTGCATCCAATGTTACAGCCTACTTGTGTCGTCACGCAGACCGATAGGCCGAATTTATGACGCATTAATACCGTTTCGATCAAATTACCGTCCGATAGCTTGAACAGAAACTTCATCGTACCGTCGGCCGATTCTTGTCTCGTATGTTCATGCAAGGTGTGGATGGCAAAATGCTCCTCTAACGTTGCAAGGCAATCCGCTTTTACATCCGTCATTTCTGCGAACGAAGCGACGCGCTTACGATACAGCCAGTCCCATACTTGTAGGGCGCGTGACTTTTTGTAGCCTTTTTCGGCCAGCCAAGCGACCAATTGATCAAATGTTAATCCATAAATGGATGAAGTATTCATTGGGTTATCCTCTTTTCGAGACTATCACGTGCAGTCTAATTCTTTCTAAGCAGCCGAAGCGTACCATCTATAGTTCATATTGTGCCAAAAATCCTTCCTGAACACAAGGGAAGACTCATTCCAACAAAGAAAAGGCACCTCCGAATCCCGGGGGCACCTCGTATTCCGTTCATTTTAAGTGAATTAAGCGATCGTTACTTCTACTTTACGTTCCTCTTCCATCGCGACTTCATCATCAGACACCAAGCCATAAGGAATACAGAGCGGGACACCAGCCCGTTTATCCACGATAACATCCGCATGGATGGCGAAGACATCGAGCAACATTTTCGGTGTTACAATATCCATCGGTGCGCCTTCATAGACAACATTGCCTGATTTAATCGCGATCAAATGATCCGCATAACGCGTCGCATGATTCAAATCATGCACAACCATTACGATAGTCGTTTGGTGACGTTCGTTGATCTCTTTCAACAAACACAGGACTTCCAACTGATGCGCCATATCCAAATAGGTCGTCGGCTCATCCAAGAACAGCATATCCGTTTGCTGTGCTAACGCCATCGCGATCCATACACGTTGACGCTGTCCGCCAGACAAGTGATCGATTGGACGATCTTTGAACGGTGTCATTCCTGTCACTTCGAACGCCCAATTGATAATGTCGCGATCGGCGCTGGACATCTTCTGGAAGCCGCGCTGATGCGGGAACCGGCCATATCCGACTAGCTCTTCAGCGGTAATGCCTTCCGGAGCCGAGGGTGATTGTGGCAAAATCGCTAATTTCTTCGCAATTTCTTTCGTTGATTGATGATGAATGGAATGACCATCAAGGAATACGGTCCCTTCCGTTGGCTTCAATAATCGCGACATCGCCTTCAGAATCGTCGATTTTCCCGAACCATTCGCACCAACTAAAGCCGTGATTTTGCCCGTAGGAATCTCAATGCTCAAATCATTAATGATTTTCAATTTATCATAAGAAACATGCAGCTGTTCAGTATATATTCGTGTAGGCACCGCCATGAGGAACATCCCCTTTTCCAATATGTATATAGGGTTAAATGATCGTATAATTTCTCTCCATTAAATAGAAATGATAATCATTATCAATGAAAAAGTCAAGACTTTTCATACAAAAATAGGATGCCCACAGGCATCCTACTTCTTCCATTCGCTTTGACGCTTAGACTTTAAATCGAGCTACTGCCAATTGTAGGTCATTCGACATACCACTCAGCTCATTAGCCGTTCTGGAAACCTCCGAAATCGTCGCCAGTTGGTGCGCTGTTGCAGCTGCAACAGCTTGCGTAAGCTCCGTCGTCATCCGTGTTAATTCGGCCATTTCCACGATACCAGCTAAGACTTCCTCTGAACTTGCAGACATTTGCTCAGATACAGCCGACACATCCGTCATCTGGTCCACAACTTCCTGAACCGTGCCGGAGAGATCCTTGAAAGTACCGTCTGTTTGTTCAACGACAGCCTGCATGGCCTCTACTTCACCAAGGCCGCGATCCATCGCGATAACAGCCGCGCCTGTCTCATGTTGAACACGCTCAACGAGCTCCGCGATACGTTCCGTTGCAAGTCGGGACTGATCCGCAAGCTTGCGAATTTCCGTGGACACGACCACGAAGCCTTTGCCGTGCTCGCCTGCTCTCGCTGCCTCAATCGATGCGTTCAACGCGAGCAAATTGGTTTGTCTCGTTACATTCGTGATGAGGACTGTAATTTCGCCGATTTCCTCAGACATCGATTTTAAGCTCTGGATCGCTTGCACCGCCTGCTGGACGGAACGCAGCGCTTCACTGATTTGCTCCATGCTTTGCCCCATTCGAGCATTACCCTCACTGGTATGCGTACGCGCATGTCCAGAAATATCTGTAGCATGCCCTGCGGATTCCGCTACGCGCTGAATGCCTACAGCCATCTCATTCATAGCATGACTGCTTTCCTCTGTGCCCTGACGTTGCTGCTCCGAGTGCGAAGCAAGCTGCCCCATCATATCCGAGACAGATGCAGTAGATTGACTGGTCTCCTGCGCACCTGTTTGTAAGGATTCCGATGCCGCTGATACTTGTTGCGCTGCTTGTGCAATTTGAACAATTAGTCCCCGCAGATTGCCGACCATATCCTTCAAATGATTGCCCAATATCCCCAATTCATCCTTGCTTTTGCTCTTGGTCAGCGCTGAATCTGAAAGATCCCCTGCCGCCGCCGCTTGCGCCAGCCTAACTAGAGGGCTGATCTGACGCAGATACAATCGTACAATGATGACGATGAAAAGCGTCCCGATAACAATTGCGACTAATCCAACCCATAGCGACTGCAACGTATATTGGTTCATCTGTGTTTTAATAACGTTATAATTGAAATCTAACCCCGCAAAAGCAACGAGCTTGCCATCCTTATCTCGAATTGCACTTACTGCACTCTTCCATGTTCCTAGTGAATCTTGGTAAGTACCCGTGATAGCGAAGCCTGTTTTTTCTGCTTGCTCGAGAGCCTCGCGCAACTCCGGAACTGGTACATACGGATCTGCCGGTTTCTCATCGACATATAGCTCCGAATTGGATAACAGATTCAAGAGCGCTGGTTCTCCATCCACCGTTGTCCATTCTGGGTAAAATAGGTACGCGTTCTCCACCAAATCCCCTTGTGAAACGCGGTCCATATCTTCCTGAACGTTCATGATAGCAGGCTCATATTTGTAGGCTTCTTGATTTTTCTTTAATTCTGTCTTGGCTTTCTCAATGTAATCAAGTTTCTGCAGGAGTGGTGCATGGAAAATCCCCTCAAGTGCGGTTAAATTATCTGCCATTTGCTGTTGATGCTGTTGATACGAAACGAAGGTAAGCAACACGCAAAGCAGAATATAGCAGGCCGCTGTCCAGGCTGAAATTTTGAAAGAAAGAGATCGAAAAAACCTTACAGATGCTTGCTTGCCTTGTGATTTAGCTTGTGACATGATTAACAAAAACACCTCCAGAATTGTACAGCACTGCAGATAGGGAAAATATTGGTCATATCGTTTATCTTCTAGATTTCGACAAAGTTTTTAGAAACCCTTCCCTTTTTTATGTAGAATTTGTTTTCAATCCACACTTCGTGGAGGTATTCCTATGTCCAATGGAATTGGGAGAGATTAAGTTTTATGAGAGTTGGCATCAAAAGGACTAACGGTTCTATGAAAACCCTGAGGAGGATGGCAGTATGTCGACGATAAAAGCACTTATTTTTGATTTTGACGGTACGATTCTGGATACCGAGACCGCTTGGTATGAGGCTTTCCGCGAGATTGCTCTTGAGCATGACATTGAACTCACCTTAGACATGTACGGGCAATGTATCGGCACTTCTCTGCATGTGTTTGATCCCTATGACTATTTGATTACGGATAAACAAGTACCCATGGATCGCGAAACACTTAACAAGCATGTCCATACGCGACATACGAAAATGATGGCCCAAGAAGGTATTCGGCCAGGTATTCTTGACTACTTGGCTGGAGCACAAGAATTAGGTCTGCGAATTGGCTTAGCCTCCAGCTCTAAGCGCTCTTGGATCGACAAATACCTCGCGCAACTGGGAATTGCTCACTATTTTGAAACCATTCGCACCGCAGAGGATGTCGAGCTAGTGAAGCCTCACCCTGCGCTCTACGAGCTAGCGCTGCAAGACCTTGGCGTTCAACCGCATGAGGCGGTAGCGATAGAGGATTCGCCGAACGGTGCCCGCGCCGCGGCTGCGGCAGGCATGCACTACATCGTGGTGCCTAACCCGGTTACGAAGTTTTTAACTTTCGACGGGGAGCCGCATCGTTTGGAGTCTTTGGCGGAGCTTGCGCTGCGGGATATGTTGAATCGCGTCTTGACGGGTCCCCCTTTATAATTGATAATGATTCTCATAGTCAATTGAAAAGGAGCTGACACTCGTGCTAATTCAACAAAGAACTATTATTGTACAACCTGGTAATAGTGACAAAGTCGTGGAACGTTTCAGTAAAGAAGGCCCATTAGACGGCATGGAAGGTCTCATTGATGTGACCGTGATGGTCAATAAACGCAGTAAAGAGTCCGAAGAGGTTGTCGTCTTCATCCGTTGGGAATCCGAACAAGCGTGGAAAAACTGGGAGAAAAGTCCCGAACATCTCGCTGGACACCGTAACAGCAAAGGTCAGGAGCGGCCAGAATACGTCATCTCCTCGACAGTGAGTATGTTTGATGTGAAAAAAATTCGTCCCGGCCAGTTCGGGCGATAAGAAGGTCGCGCGGGTGATCCCTGCGCTGCTTTTTTTGTTTTGGTGGTGCCGAAGCGACGGCGCGGTGTGGAGCGAGCGACCGAATGCGCGGCGGCGGTAGAAAGCGATAAGAGTGCCGATGGCGGAGCGAGAAGGCGGTTGGCGGTGTGAGTGGCTGGAGGCGCGACGACGATGGCGGTGGCGAGCGAGCAGCGATGGCGGGTGCGGGTGCGGGTGCGGTGACGAGCGCGAGCGAAGTGCCGATGGCGGAGCGAGAAGGCGGTTGACGGTGTGAGCGGCTGGAGGTGCGACGACGATGGCGGTGACGAGCGCTACCGAAGCGCGGATGGCACGGTGAAGGAGGAGACGGCAGCGGGCATAGGCGCGGCGGAGCGAGTGACCGAAGTCGTGGCGATGGCGGAGCGTGGCTGTGGCAGGACGGCTGGAGCGCACGGCCGCCACTCGGGCGACGAGCACGGCGCAGAAGCCACAAGCCCGAGCCTCGCAAAGCCCCGCCACACAAATTAGCTGGAAAAAGTACAGGTAATATTGCAGATTTCCCATAATAAATACAATTAAATGGATTTCCTACAGCTAATTTCGGCGCACCTCACCTTTTTGCCCAAAATGCACGACATTAGCTACATAATTTCCAGTTAAATCGCGTTTCAAAGGAAAAGTTGCCGAATTAGCTGTATATTTTCCAGTTAGTCGTTTCCGCGGTGATTGCTAACCAGTAAAATGATGCTGGTGCTGAAAAAGTAGAAGGACATTTTTTGAGTAGCTACTGTTTTGAGATCGCCTCGCTACTACACACCGTGCAGTGCGTCCAACGCAGCCTGCTCGTCCTTGACGAAAAAGAATTGCTTACCATGGTTGCATTCGTAGATGAAATCGCGGAGGCTTTTGCTGTCGTATTGATCGAAATCGCCGACAATGGCCATTTTCATATGATAGTTCGTGTATTTCTGCAGAACATCGCCAGCGAGTTTCGTTTTGAGCTCGAAGAAATCCTCGGTCACATTCCACTGATGAATAATAAACTTATCGCATCCCGACAAATATCGAACCGTCGCCATTAAATCCAGTGCATCCTGGCCGTTACTGATAAGAATATCGGTACTCTCTACGATGGCAATTTGGGAATCGCCCCTCTGATTGATCGTTGTATTCATGTCATTTCTACCTCTTTCTCCATTAGTTCATCTATTAGGACTTCATCATCCCGTCTATTCAGTACATTTTCCTCAAGTACAGCGAATTTATCGCCGTATTCCTTAATGATATGCGTTTCTCCCCACATACAGAGCGAATCCAGAATGGGCTTCAAGCTTAATCCGTAGTCGCTTAGCTCATATTCCACTTTTGGCGGTACTTGATTGTACACGATTCGCTTCACGATTCCGTCATCTTCAAGCTCTCTGAGCTGTTGGGTCAGCATTTTTTGTGTGATTCTCGGCATGAGACGTTTGAGATCACTTGTGCGCCTCTTCCCATGAGTTAAATGGCAAAGTATGACGCATTTCCATTTCCCGCCTATCACTTCCAGGGTGGCTTCCACGGAAATATTGTACAGTTTTTTTCCCATATGCGCGCTTTCCTCCTATCACATCTTATAGGCACTAAAAAGTACCTACCGCACATAAAAGTACGTACTAGTCAATTTCTCTATAATGTCTGATAATAGCACTTACCGGCCGGGACATACAAGTTTGGAGTGATTGCTATGAAACAAAATATGAATCGAAATACGCTGGCGCTGCTTGCCCTTGCGGTTAGCGCCTTCGCCATTGGCACAACCGAGTTTATCAGTGTCGGACTGCTTCCGCTCATTGCTGAAGACCTTCATATATCCATCACAGGCGCAGGATTAACGGTGACACTATATGCCCTAGGCGTTACTTTCGGAGCACCGATCTTAACGTCCCTGACTTCCACCATTTCACGCAAAACGTTGCTGCTCTGGATCATGCTTGTCTTTATCGCAGGCAATCTATTAGCTGCCACAGCAAGCGGCATCGTTATGCTGCTCATCGCTCGGGTCGTATCCTCGCTGGCGCATGGCGTCTTCATGTCGATTGGCTCGACCATCGCCGCGGATCTCGTACCCGAGAATCGCAGAGCCAGCGCGATTGCGCTGATGTTCTCGGGGCTTACCGTCGCTACCGTAACCGGTGTGCCGATCGGCACATACCTCGGCCAACAGCTAGGTTGGCGGGCTGCCTTTTTCGCCATTGTCGCAGTCGGCGTCGTTGCTCTCATCGCGAACCTCATCTTGGTTTCTGCGAATTTACGCAAAGGCACGCGAACTCGGTTTAGCACACAACTGAAGTTGGTCACCAATGGCCGACTGTTACTCGCTTTCTCGATTACAGCCTTAGGCTACGGTGGAACCTTCGTGGTGTTCACGTATTTATCTCCGTTATTAAACGAGATTACTGGGTTTAAAGAGCATACCGTAGCGCTAATACTACTCCTCTATGGGGTTGCCATCGCGATCGGGAATGTCATCGGAGGACGCGCCGCGAACCGAAAACCAAGCCGAGCATTGCTCATCATGTTCTTATTACAGTCTCTGATTCTGTTCCTGTTTATGTTCACAGCGCCTTTCAAAGCTGCGGGTTTAATCACCCTATTTTTCATGGGATTACTCGCTTTCATGAACGTGCCCGGGCTGCAGATTTATGTCGTTCAGCTGGCTGAGCGATTCGCCCCTGAGGCCAAAGATGTCGCATCCGCCTTCAACATTGCAGCTTTTAACCTTGGTATTGCTGGCGGAGCATTCCTCGGCGGTCTGATTACCGACTCCATCGGGTTAATTCATACTACATGGGTCGGGGGACTAATGGTTTTAGGAGCCGTCCTTCTTACGATGTGGAGCATTAAACTCGAAAAAGCAGATCAAACAACACAATCACAACCCATTATTCTAGGAGGAATACCACAATGACAACTAACCTTCAGCAAACAATTACCCTTCACAATGGCGTAACCATGCCCTATATCGGTCTTGGTGTATTTAAAGTAGAAGACGGTCCAGAAGTCGTGCAAGCCGTGAAAGCAGCTTTAAAAATCGGCTATCGCAGTATCGATACCGCGGCAATTTACGGCAATGAAGCCAGCGTAGGACAAGGAATTCGCGAGGGATTAGCAGAGAATGGCTTAACTAGAGATCAAATTTTTGTTACATCAAAAGTTTGGAACGCGGATCTCGGCTATGAGTCCACCCTTGCTGCCTATGAAGCAAGCTTAGCGAAGCTGGGCTTGGATTATCTTGATCTTTACTTGATTCATTGGCCTGTAAAAGGAAAATACGTGGAGGCATGGCGAGCCCTAGAGACGCTATATCAAGCGGGCCGCGTGAAGGCGATCGGTGTGAGCAATTTCCAAATTCATCATTTAGAGGACGTAATTCGTACGGGGACGATTACACCGATGGTCAACCAAGTAGAGCTTCATCCCCTACTTACTCAGACAGATGTACATGACTTTTGCAAAGTGAATGGTATTCAGTTGGAAGCATGGTCGCCTTTGATGCAAGGTCAGCTTCTGGACAATCCCGTTCTCAGCGTGATCGCTGCTAAATATGGTAAATCCATCGCTCAAGTTATCCTTCGTTGGGATTTGCAACGTGGCATCGTCACAATTCCTAAGTCAACGAAAGAACACCGTATCTTGGAAAATAGTTCGATCTTCGATTTCGAGCTTACGAACGAGGATATGGCGGCGATCGATGGCATGAATCAGAATCTGCGTGTCGGTCCGGATCCGGATAATTTTGATTTTTAATCGACGAATGGTGATGAAGCCCTGCCCCCTTTCTTCAGAAAGAGGGTAAGGGCTTTTCTTAAAATTTATTTATTTTTAAGCCTTCTTTAATCCCCTAAGTGTAAAATTTCGGTAACTACTATCCTTAGAAGAAGGTACGTGACCGATGTCTATCACAGAATTATTTCATTCCTTCCCCTCCCTGCACACCAAACGACTCCAATTGAGGCAAATGGATGCATCCGATGCAGAAAATATATACCGTTATTATACAAACCCTCTGATATCCAAGCATTTGGATTGGCAGGGCCCCGCTTCCGTTGAGGAAGCTCGAAACCTAATTACATCTTGGAATCAGGCATTTGTCGCGAAAAGACTGTTACCCTGGGGAGTTTCTTTGGGTACAAACACCCGTTCAGACATTGTGGGAACCATTCTGGTAATGCCAACACGAGGCAGTTTCGAGAATAATCCCCTTTTTCCCGTGTCCATAGGTTATGAGCTTCAAGCAGAATATTGGAATAAAGGCATCATGTCCGAAGCACTGGAAGCCGTTATCGATTTTACACGAAAGCACGTTGAGATCCGTAGAATACAAGCCGAAGTGTATCCTGAGAATACAGCTTCACTTAAACTTCTGAAAAAACTTGGTTTCCAAGAGGAAGGCCTTTTACGGCAATATATGATGCACGAGGTAACGAAAAAAATGCTAGATGTCGTCATGCTTGCTTTACTTTGTTAGCCCCATTCTCCAACCGATCTTTCAAGGAATAATTTCCCTCATCTTGGTAAAAGTTACTTTTAACTAAGGATGAGAGGATGCTCCAGACAGATGAACAATGAACAGTCGGGTAATAACGATCAAACAAGTCCAGCAAATATGACCTTAACAAACCGTCAAGGCCATCCGATTTCGGATAATCAGAACATCCGCACGATTGGTAATCGTGGCCCGTCCACACTCGAGAATTACCATTACATCGAAAAGATTTCCCATTTTGATCGGGAGCGTATTCCAGAGCGTGTGGTGCATGCGCGTGGCGCTGGGGCTCACGGGTATTTTGAAGCGTATGGGACGGTCGGGGACGAGCCGGTCTCTACATATACGCGGGCTAAGCTTTTTCAGGAGAAGGGGAAGCGCACCCCTGTGTTTGTTCGGTTCTCGACCGTGATACACGGCACGTATTCACCAGAAACATTGCGGGATCCGCGCGGCTTCGCGACGAAGTTTTATACAGAGGATGGCAATTGGGACTTAGTGGGCAATAATTTGAAAATCTTTTTCATCCGCGATCCGTTGAAATTCCCAGATATGGTGCACGCGTTCAAGCCTGACCCTGTTACGAACCTGCAGAACCCGGAGAAAATGTTCGATTTCGTCTCCAATTCACCCGAAGCGACGCATATGATCACCTTCCTCTTCTCGCCATGGGGGATTCCGGCTAACTATCGGCAGATGCAGGGGTCGGGCGTCAATACGTACAAGTGGGTAAACCAGAACGGTGATGCCGTACTCGTAAAATACCACTGGGAGCCGCTAAAGCAAGGGATGAAGAACTTAAAGCAGTCCGAAGCCGAAGCGATTCAGGGTAAAAATATTAGTCATGCCACGCAAGATTTGTACGAAGCCATTGCGCGCGGTGACTATCCAGAGTGGGAGTTGTGCGTGCAGATTCTAAGCGACGACGAGCATCCCGAGCTCGATTTCGATCCACTCGATCCGACGAAGCTGTGGGACCATGAGAAAATCCCTTTTCGGAAAGTAGGCAAAATGGTGCTGGATCGCAATCCGGAGAATTATTTTGCTGAAGTGGAGCAGGCCGCTTTCGGGACCGGGGTACTCGTCGATGGCCTCGATTTCTCGGACGATAAGCTGCTTCAAGGTCGGACCTTCTCCTACTCGGATACGCAAAGGTATCGCGTGGGAACTAATTATTTGCAGCTGCCAATTAATGCCCCGAAGTCGCCTGTCGCGACGAACCAGCGGGATGGGCAGATGACGATCATGGTGGACAAGGCCCCTGGCCAAAATCCACATGTAAATTACGAGCCCTCCTCACTGGGCGGGTTGCAGGAAGCGGCTCCTTCGGGCAAAGAGCATCAGCCGATGTACAATGACCGGTTGGTTCGGGAGAAGATTAGCCGCCCGAACGATTTTGGACAGGCGGGCGATACGTACCGCAAGTTCGAGGATTGGGAGCGCGATGAGTTGATCGCGAATTTGGTCGATGCATTGAAGATCTGTAAGCCTGTGATACAGGCGAACATGATCAGCTATTTCGAGCAGGCCGATCCGGATTACGGACGGCGTGTGTCTGAGGGACTTGCTCACGCGAAAGTTGAGCAAGAGCATTTGGGCTCCGTCGCGGCAAAAGCCGGAGCAGAACTAGCGGAGGACGCCGGTCAGCGGACGGACGGCTATTAGGATGGAAAGGCACCCTGGATGGGTGCCTTTTTGGTTTGAGCTGCCGCCGCGGTGCGGGTGGCGGGTTAGCGCGCGGGGCGCGGCGGAGCCGGGCACGGGCCCGAGCGCGGCCACGCGAAGCGGTGCGCGGGGCTGCTGGCGGATTAGCTGTAAAACCTACAGCTAATCTCTGCCCTTTTCGCCAAAAGCGCCAACTAACTGGAAAAACTCCAGTTAGTTCAGCCGATTTTGGCCATTCTACAGAATTCCCCTTGAATTACCTGTAGAAAATCCAGCTATTCTCTTAAAGAAGCCCAATTCGGCAAAATTAGCTACAGAAAATCCATCTATTTATTTACAGCAGCGCGGGTGCGGGATTGCTTAACTTGTTCTGCTTCCTCTGCCTACCCTACCTGCTCTACTTGCTCTGCTCGCTCATCTTGTCCTTTGCAGAAAACCAACTAAATCTCGATGCAAAGCCTCTATTTCCGCTTTCATATTCATGGCGTGACTGCTGAAGAGGATATCCTTCACAAGCTTGGTCTGCAAAACCTTCCTCAGCACAAATGCCAACAGCCAGGTTGGGATACGTTGCAGGATTTTGAGCTTCGATGGGGTAATCGCTACGCCGGCCTGCTCTAAGGAGCGCAGGTACGACTGAAGTGTCACCGTAATCTCACGCACGGAAGCTTTGCTCGTCGCCCCAGCGTGATCTTTAAATCCCTCTTCAGCGTAGAGGTCTTTCGATATGGCTACGACTACCGCGACATGCGTCTTTTGCATAGCGTCCATATCGCTCGAAATCGTATAGGGCAGCTGACTCCTCATGAAGATCGTGCCCAAAGCTCTCAGTCTGTCGGTTGTCTGACCGTTGATTTCGCCGAACATTGTAGCCTGCAGCGCTTTTGGACCAAATTGGGCGTATAGGATGCCGTCTTTAATTTCTCCGCCAGCGGCTGGAAAGCCGGGTATAAGCTTCCCTGCACCTACGATCTGTTCCCAAGCCGTATACCCTATCGGATTATTGATCATCGTCACGATGTTGGTACTCTGATTATCTTGGAGTGCCCTAAGCGCAGATTCTGCTTGTTCATAGCGAACTGGCACAAAGATATAGTCGTAAATATCCGTCGGCTCCAACTGTTCAATGACTTCAACATGGACGCTTCGAATAGACCCTTTCTCGTAGTAGCGCAACTTATGGTCTCTTAAATCTTGCAATCTCTTTCCTCGAGCCAGGAGGGTGACGCGATAGCCAGCTTTGGCAAATTTCACGGCATATGCGCCACCGATCACACCTGCTCCAAAAATCAAAATCCGCTCACCTGTAGCTGACATCTATTTGTATCTCCTTCTATGATTAAGATTCCCCATCTATTGAACATCTGTTGTGAAAGCAACTCGTGTATGATAGGATCTTAATACATTAAGATCGGCAATACAACCAGCAATGTTGCCCTTGTGTTGCTTATTAAACACGAAGAGCATTGTGTCGTTTAACATAGAAAGGAATTGGAATCAGATGCAAGTAACTGAAACAGATCCGCGCGTCCTACGCACACGGAAATTGATCATCGATGCCTTCCTCACTTTGATTAATGAGAAAAGCTTTGAGACCATCACAGTGAAGGATATTTCTGAGCGAGCTACGGTAAATCGCGCAACCTTCTATGCTCATTTTCAAGATAAGTACATTTTGTTAGAACACCTCATCTCTGAGGCATTCCAAATGATGGTTTTTAACCGGCTCCAGTCTAGCCAAATCTTAACGGAAGCCTCTGGTCGAGAACTCATTTTGGCGATTTGTGATTATCAAGATGCTGTCTATAAGCAATGTAGGCTCGATACCTATCCATCGATGGTTTCCGTGGTCGAGTCCACCGTCCGGTCACACATCCAACAAATGGTACTAAATATGCTAAACAGCAATCCTTCTTTCACGGGAAGAGATCGCAATCAAATCGCGTTGGTTGCTACCATGATCAGCAGCTCCATCTTTGACGCTACAAAGTTGTGGATTATGGAAAAACAACCAGAAGCGCCAGAGACGTTGGTGGCGAATATCCTGCCTTTTGTTTTGGCGGGGATGCGGGCCGCTTTAGCGCTATAAAAGAACAGGAGACACCCATTTGGGTGTCTCCTATTCTTCTATCCATTCAATTAGTCCAGTATTGCCTGACGAGCGGCCTCTAGCGCGCCAACTACTTTATCGCACCAGACATCGAACTCGGGATCTTCACGCTGCAGCTCTGGATTAGCCAAAATGTTCGCAATCGTCCCCTTCATCCCCTGATCGAACCGTGTTGTAGCCACGAATTCAGGTACAAGCCGCTTTAGCTTCGAGTTGTCAAAAACAACAGAATTGGCTTTGTCTCCAAGCAATCCACCCCGATAGTCCTGCGCACTGCAAGCATCCAAGAACTCCGACGCTACATGTACGGCGTGCAGCTTCACACCTAGCGCATCTGCGATAGCTTCATAGATTTGATTCCAAGTTAATGTTTCATCCGACGTGATATGAACAGACTCTCCAATGGCATGAAGATTGCCCATAAGGCCAATAAAACCTTTAGCAAAATCACTATTGTGCGTCATCGTCCATAAGGATGTACCGTCACCGTGAATGATTACAGGCTTATTCTCCAGCATCCGCTTCGCTACCTGCCAGCTGCCTTTTGTGCCGTGTACACCAAGTGGGATCGAACGCTCATCATAGGTATGACTAGGACGAATGATCGTGATGGGGAAGCCTTGCTCTCTATATTGTTTTATCAAGTATTCTTCACATGCGATTTTGTTTCTGGAATATGCCCATAAAGGATTGGATAATGGCGTGCCTTCCGTGATGCGATAATCGGATAATGGTGTCTGATAGGCAGAAGCTGAACTTATGAAAATGAATTGCTTCGTCTTCCCCTGAAACAATCTATAGTCCCGCTCCAACTGAGACGGTTCAAAGGCGATAAAATCCGCGACAACATCAAACGATAAGTCCTCAATCAGCTTTGCAACGCGCTCCTCATCGTTAATATCCGCTTGCAGGATACGCGCACCTTCAGGTAAATCTGCATTGCGTGTGCCTCGATTCAATAGGTAAAGCTCACAGCCTGTAGCAAGCAATTGTTTCGTAATTGCCGAGCTGATAGTTCCCGTTCCGCCAATAAATAGTGCTTTCATTATGTCGCCTCCATTACTAAATGTACTACGCCTCATTCGTCAAGACGGCATCTGTCAGTTGTTTGTACTCCCCGTACCACGCATTCCACATCTCCTTGCGCGAAGTAACGGTTCTTCCCTCCAACAACGCCTCAATCACATCAAAACAAACATGCCAACCAGCCAAATCTCTTGGGGTGTGCTCCGTAATTCTATGTAAAAATTCACTAAACACGAAGAGACATCCGCCGTCTGCCTCCGTTTGGAGTTCAAATCGAACGCGATCCTCGTCCCAGGTGAAAGCTAATACACGATGTGTCGTAAGCTCAAGAATCTCCATGGGAATGGACGTATCGTCTGGCATATGAAAATTGATCACGCTGCCCGCTCGGAGTTCCTCCACTTCAAGCTCGGGGAACCATTGCGTAAGCTTATCGTTTTCCGTCAACCATGACCATACTTCTTGCACATCATGCTGCCAATGACGCTCATAGCGAGCCAAATATCCACCTTGCACGGGTTGCAGATCAGCTATCATACGATGCCTCCTCCATTTGGTCCTATCAACAAGCACAACCGAGTTTCCTAGTTTCATCTTACCTGTAGATGCAGGTTTAAATCAAGAAATACGAGGTGTGCCCTATACTTCGTTCTAGGTCAGGGAACCAATCACCTCGCACATCGAAAGACTTTCTTAAGGTTTTGGAAAGAGTCCTGCATGATGTCTCTAGTAAGATAAGCGTATGAAACTTATTGGAGGTACACACATGAACAATTTGAACATACATCCCGTTGTTGAAGTACGCAATGTGACCAAACGGATTCGAAATAAGAACATTGTGGATCAGATTACATTTGATCTTTTCCCTGGCGAGGTCTTCGGCTTCCTCGGGCCTAATGGCGCCGGCAAAACAACAACCATCCGCATGATGGTCGGCCTCATCGGCATGAGCGACGGTGATGTTGTTATTAACGGTCACAGCATTCGCACAAGCTTCCGGGAAGCGATTCAGCACGTCGGTGCGATTATCGAGAATCCCGAGCTCTACAAGCATCTCACCGGGATGCAAAATCTAAAGCAATTCGCTCGCATGGTGGGAGATATCCCGCAAAGCCGTATCGACCAGATCGTGCAGCTCGTCGGGCTGACAGCCCGCATTCACGACAAAGTGAAGACCTACTCGCTCGGCATGCGCCAGCGGTTAGGGATCGCCCAGGCTCTGCTCCATAAGCCCGCTGTGCTCATCCTCGATGAGCCGACTAACGGTCTTGACCCCGCAGGCATTCGTGAAATGCGCCAGCTCGTCCGTCAATTGGCCGCCGAAGAAGGCATTGCTGTGATGGTATCCTCACATCTACTTGCTGAGATGGAGCAAATGTGCGACCGTTTTGGCGTCGTCATCGATGGCCGTTTACGTACCACCTTCTCGCTTGCAGACCTACAGTCCCAGACTGACACACAGACACTTGAAGAGAAATATATCCGCTTAACGGAGGTCGCCAACTATGCGTAATTTCATTAAACTCGTGCAAAATGAAGGTATTAAAATCTTCACCAAAATCGGAACTTGGGTGATGATTGCCTTCATTCCGATACTGGTTATCGCGGTAGCCCTGCTATGTAAATATGCGAACGAAGATGAGCTTGCCGCGAACAATGTATGGGAGTTCTTAGATCTGTGCCTTTCGGCTATTCCTAATCTCATGGATATTGTGACATTGTTCACGATTATCGTCGCCGCGGGCATTGTTGCCTCCGAGTTCTCCGGCGGTACGATCAAATTATTGCTCATCCGCCCCTTCAGCCGCTCCACAATCTTACTTTCCAAATTTGTAACAGTCCTGTTGTTCGGGTTGGGTCTTATGCTGTTGCTTTTATTAACCACTATTCTTGCAGGTGGCATATTTTTCGGATTTGACGGTGCTTCCGAGCTTCATACCGGGGCTGCGTTCTCGAATGCCGCTTACTCCTGGAAAGCTATCGGTTACAGCGGTATCGAAATGATCGTCATGGTCACACTTGCCTTCATGTTCTCTTCTGTATTTCGTGCAAGCTCCATGGCCATCGGGATTTCCTTGTTCTTCTTACTAACCAGTGGTCAGTTAGCCTATGTTCTTAAACAATTTGAATGGTCCAAATTTCTAATTTTCGCCAATACCAATTTATTGAGTTACGTGGACGGCAGGCCGCTAATAAGCAGTATGTCATTATCTTTTTCATTGATGGTGTTAGCCTGTTATCAACTGCTTTTCCTCGCTCTAGCTTGGTATGTGTTCGCAAAGCGTGATGTTTCTATATAAACCACATCCATTTCAATATAAGCGGACAAAGCGGTATACTGGAAGCATATGACATAAAGGTGGAAATTACATGCCTACTCACATTTTGCTTGTAGAAGATGACCCGGCTATTGCTGAAATGGTCCTGGGCCATTTAGCCAAAGAGAGTCTCACCGTTCGACATGCCCCAGATGGGGAGGCGGCACTGCGGCTCTTTGCCGAGGAAGCTTTTGATATGATACTGCTCGATCTGATGCTGCCAGGGGTTGATGGCATGGAAGTGCTTCGGAGGGTGCGGAGCGGAAGTACGGTGCCTGTTCTCATTTTGTCCGCGAAGGATAGTGATGTTGAAAAAGCATTAGGTCTTGGATTTGGAGCAGATGACTATTTGGCGAAGCCATTCTCTCTTATTGAGTTGTCGGCACGTGTCAAAGCGATTCTGCGGCGAGCTTCCCAATATGCCACTCCTTCTGCTATACAGGCTGAGCAATCCAGCTTGCGCATCCATGAGCTGACGCTTCATCCCGATGAGCATCTCGTGACCAAAAACGACACGCCCCTCAACCTCACGGCGAAGGAGCTTCTTATTTTAAAACTGTTGATGTCTCATCCCAAACGTGCTTTCTCTAAGGAGCAAATCTATCGCTCTGTATGGAATGATGCTTATTATGACGATGTGAATGCGATTCAGGTCCATATTTCACGCTTACGGGAGAAAATTGAGGACGATCCTGCGCACCCGCGGTACATCAAGACCGTTTGGGGGATTGGTTACAAAATGGGGGATTTCTGATATGCATGTTGTGTGGCCCTGCCTGTGTATCCTTCTTGGAATCGTTATCTTCATTCAAGTGAAGACCCGAATTGACCAATCGCGTCATCTCCGCTATTTGCAGACGAAATTAACCGATATTCTCGATCAGGAATCTTCCGAGAAAGTTCATCTCCATACCAATTCCACCCAGCTCCAGCACTTACTCATTGTTATAAACCGACTCCTCGATGCGAATCGCAAAGTGGAAGTCGACTATACCCGCATGGAAAATGCGATTAAGAAGATGGTTGCGAACATGTCTCATGATCTGAAAACGCCGCTTACGGTCGTGTTGGGTCTGACAGAGACCCTTGCACATGATCTAACGGCCAGCGAGGAGGAACGGAAGCGACTCTCCCTCAAGGTTCATGAGAGAACGCTCGACATCCTGAATCTGACGAACCAGTTTTTCGATCTAGCACGTCTGGAATCCGGCGATCGCCCCCTCCCTTTATCCAAAATCAATCTGAGCGAGGCTTGCCGGAACGGCATTCTTTTCTACTACGAATTAATTGAGTCACATGGACTCGAAGTCGATGTCGCGATACCTGAAACGCCGATCTATGCCTATGGCAATGCGGAAGCACTCGGACGGGTGCTGCAGAACCTGCTCTCCAACGCCATTCGTTATGGAAACGATGGAGGTCTGATTGGCATTGCATTACGACAGGATGAAACTAGTGTCTATATCGAGGTGTGGGATCAAGGCAAGGGCATTCATGAGCGCGATCGTTTGAACGTCTTCGAGCGGCTTTATACGCTGGAGGATTCAAGAAACCAGACCTATCAAGGCAGCGGCCTAGGTCTCACGATAACGAAGCGGTTAGTTGAACTCATGGAGGGGAGCATTTCCCTGCACAGCATTCCCCATGTGAAAACCGTATTTACGGTACGTTTTCCACTCTTCCGCTTTTGAAAGGAGCCCGATGTGATGAGCCTTATTCTGCAAACAAAACAATTGTCTAAACGGTACAAAAAAGCCGAAGTTGTCTCCGATGTCAACATGCATGTTCGTCGTGGCGAGATCTACGGTTTCCTCGGTCCGAATGGTGCGGGCAAAACAACGGTCATGCGTATGGTTACGAATCTCATCCCGCCTACTAGTGGAGAGATTGAATTATTCGGGGCTCCACTAACCCCCCACTCTTACGAAACGATGAAACGGATGGGCAGCATTATTGAGTATCCGATCTTCTATGACCATCTGACTGCACGTGCGAATTTGGAGCTGCACTGCGAATATATGGGCTATTACGATAAAAATGCTATTCGCGAAACACTGGATCTCGTTGGACTATCCGACATTGGCAATAAGCCTGTGAAGGATTTCTCGCTAGGTATGAAGCAGCGTCTTGGCATTGGCCGGGCCATCTGCACAAAGCCTGAACTGCTCATCCTCGATGAGCCTGTGAATGGCATGGATCCATCGGGGATTCGTGAAATCCGCGATCTATTTCGCATGTTGAGCAAAGAGTTTGGCATGACGCTGCTTATTTCTAGCCATATTTTACAGGAAATTGAGCAATTGGCTGATACGATCGGCGTCATCAACCATGGCAGACTGCTTGAAGAGGTCTCCATGGAACAGGTTCGTGGACGGCATAACGAGTATACAGAGATTGTCGTGACCGATGTGCCGCGGGCTGTACTTGTTCTTGAGGATAAGCTGGCTATCGTTAATTATAAAATTATGGACAACAGCGCCATACGCATCTATGATCCCCGACTTGCACCTGTAGAGCTAAATCGCTTACTCGTACAGCATGAGATTGGCGTTGAGGCGCTGAACAAGAAGACCCGCTCGCTCGAAGACTATTTCCTCGGGGTCATCGAAGGAGGAAACCGTGATGCTTTGGAAGCTCATTAAGCTGGAACTAAAGAAAACGAAGTGGCGAGGGCTGCTTCTTAGCGCCGTGATTACCAATCTCATGGTAGCGCTATGGGTTGTGAGCAGCGACGTACCGAACAATGGCGTCAGAACCTATGACCGCGTTTTCCAGAGTATTATGAACTATTCCGGAGTTACCTTCATCATTTTCGCTTCCGTATTGATGTCACGCATGATCATTGATGAGTATCGGAACAAAACGATTAGTCTTCTCTTCGCCTACCCTGTGCCTCGGAAGATGATCTTCTTGGCAAAATTGATCATTATCGGAACTTGGACATTCGTCACGGAGTTACTCAACAATATTTTCGTGGTAATCTCACTTCTGATTGCCAATTCACATTACCATTACATTACCGAAACGCTCACCACCGAGCGGCTTCAGCAAGAAGCGATTCGCATGCTGATTTTCGCTTTCGCTTGTTCAAGTGTAGCGCTGATTCCGCTCTATTTCGGCATGATCCGCAAAACGATGCCTGCCTTAATCATAAGTTCCTTTCTCCTATCTAATGCCGCGATGGTTATTGTCAATAACCTCTCCGTCGAAGATGGGTATGGAAACTTCATGACGGCAGCCTTATTGTGCTTTGCGCTCGGGGTTCTTACGGCGTACGCAGGCGTGCGAAGGAGCCAATTATAGGTTGGCTCTATTCATCTATATACACAAAATAGGATAAACAACCAAATTTATTAGTTTGACAGTACTTTGCAAAAACTTCTATAATAGTTCGCATACGAATTATTCGCGTGCGAAATTTAATTTGAAGGAAGGAATGAACATGGACGATCAGCAACAACAGCGTACAATCGAAATCATTCAGTCCGCACGAGAGGTCAAACAAGCTTTTCATCAGGTGATGAGTAAAGCTTACCAACATTTGAACGTCACACCGATTCAATCATTCGTCCTTCGAAAGCTAAGTGAGAAGCCTGGCATCACGCTATCAGAGCTAGCCGAATACATTCAATTGGGCAAAAGCACGACGAGCGGCATTATCGATCGCATGGTTAGAGATCAACTGGTATCCCGCGAACAATCCAGCACAGACCGCCGGTCGGTCACCCTTAAGCTGCTAGACAAAGGCGAGCAGTTGCTTCAACGCGTGCGAGAAAACCAAGTGGAGCGCATGTCTCCGCTCTTGCAAATGTCGGATGAAGAAATCGACAGTTTGCTTCGTATTCACCAAAAAATTGTGCGCATTCTGCACCAAGAACTGGAGGAAGATTCTACGTATGAGTAATGCTGTTACGAACACCCTACGAAGAGGCCCGATCGTCGCATCCCTGCTGATCGCGGCTTTTGTTGCCCTATTAGCTCAAACCTTGCTAAATGTTGCTTTGCCGAGCATGATGAAGGATTTAAATGTCAATGAAAACACCATTCAATGGTTAATCAATGGTTATATGCTCGCGAACGGTGTTCTCGTCCCGATCAGTGCCTTCTTGATTTCTCGCTTTACAACGCGAAAGTTATTCTTAGTCGCATCTGGATTTTTCGCACTAGGCACCATCATTTGTGCCTTCTCCCCAGGCTTTAGCCTTTTATTAACCGGGCGTCTCGTTCAGGCGATCGGTGCTGGTATTCTCATGCCGCTGATGACGATTGTGTTCCTAACGATTTTCCCCGTAGCTGAACGCGGGAAAGCCATGGGCCTTATGGGTCTTGCTATGATTTGTGCGCCTGCCATTGGACCGACTTTGTCTGGGTGGGTTGTTGAGCATCATTCTTGGCGTATGCTGTTCTATATTATTTTGCCATTATCTTTATTTGCATTGGTTTTCGGCGCTTTTTCCATGAAAAATGTGATCAAAACGTCTAGAGCTAAATTCGACATTCTTGGCGTCATTTTCTCTACGCTTGGTTTCGGTGGTTTGTTGTACGGATTTAGTGATGCTGGATCCGATGGTTGGGGCAGCACTACGGTTGTGAGTTGCTTAATTATTGGCGCGGTAGCCTTGCTTCTATTCGTATGGCGCGCGCTTAAAATAGAGAAACCACTTCTCGAACTACGCGTATTCAAATACAGCATGTTCTCTTTAACTACTGTCATTAATGTCATCATTACGATGGCGATGTTTTCTGCTATGGTCTTGCTACCGATCTTCTTACAAAATATCCGTGGATTCTCACCATTAGATTCTGGACTATTGCTTCTGCCTGGTGCCATCCTGATGGGCATTATGTCCCCAGTGACGGGTATTATTTTCGATAAAATCGGTGGACGTTGGCTCGCGGTTATCGGTTTGACGATTACAACGATTACAACTTTTGAATTCAGTCACCTTACTGTGGATTCTACGTATTCCCATCTCATGCTGATTTACACTCTTCGGATGTTTGGTATGTCCATGCTGATGATGCCAATTCAAACAGCAGGCTTGAATCAACTGCCAAGACGCTTGAACGCGCATGGTTCGGCCATGTCCCAGACACTGCGAAATGTCGCTGGTGCACTCGGTACAGCAATTCTGGTTACAATTATGACGAACACGGCAACTTCCCGAGCGAAAGATCTTGTTGTAGCAGGTAAAATCGACCCAAAAGACGCGGCAGCTATGGCTGACGTTACGCATCATGCCACGGTATATGGGATCAATTTCTCCTTTGAAATCGCAACATGGATGACGCTCGCCGCGCTGGTGCTAGCCTTCTTTATTAGAAAGACTACTCCAGCCGAAGAACCTAATGTTGATAAAGCAGCCTAAAGAAGACGCGATTTGTTTTACAAAATAGAACGACTAAAAAGCTCATCTGTGAAGATGAGCTTTTTCTACTCTAATCTTTCGTTTATGACAAATCACTATTGGCGATACTCATCACCCTAACGGGGTTTAAGTGAAAAATTGTAAAACCACTTTAGTGTTTACTTTTTTTTACAAAACTAAATATAAATAAATTGACAAAAAACGAGATAAATAGACATAATGAAAATGAAACGATAAATACTGGGGTTACTCTAGATTTTTCAAATATAATTTTTTGCAATTTCATGGTAGCGAAGGGGGATTGCTTTGAGCAATGTATCTTTAATCTTGGAGTCAAAAAAGAGATGTGAAAAGCTAGGTATTAATCCACGGGGGATTCCCACCTTTTCTAACATTTTATCAGAAGGCAATTTGACTCTAAAACGAGCCGAATACGAAGAAATATTATCCGTTATTACTTTTTTTGTTCATAAAATGCTAGAGCTCATGAAAGGGATACCTGTACTGATCTTAATCACTGATGAGAATGGCTGCGTTCTGGAAATGGCCGGAGATGAAGCGATTAAGAGTGTGATCGAGCAATCGGGCATTAAGGTTGGTCTCGTATTTAACGAATATGAAGCAGGAACCAACAGCGTTAATTTAGTTTTGGAACATCGTCAGCCGTTTCAACTTATCGGGGACGATCATTATTACGAATTTTTGGGATATTCTGCCTGCTATACTGTACCCTTCAAGTATTCAGATGGCAACAATTTGCTCGGAACGATATCGATCATGACAGCGATTGATCAGCATAATCCATTTTTATTAGCGATGCTATGCACAGTCGTAGATTCGATCGAAAGAGAACTCATGCTGAAAAAGCAAAATAGGCGATTGCACATTTTGAATCAGGTGGTCATCGAAACAACAAGAAACGGCATTATTATTACTGATCGGGATGGGATCATTACCGAGTTTAACAAGTTTGCTGAAATTTTAACAGGTTCCAAAAAACAGGATGTCATTAATAAACCTATCCCGGATGCCAAAACAAATGATTTCATTCAAGAGGTCCTTCAAACGGGAAAAGAATACGAAGATATGGAATTGATGCTTCTCCCTCAGAAGGGGCAAGACGAGCTGGTTTGCCTGTTCGACGCCTTCCCTATTCGCGATGAGAATATGCAGATCATGGGTGCATTTGCGCAGTTTCGCGATATCACGGAGCGTTATCATACGCAAAAGCAGATCAATTATTTGGCCTATCATGACGATTTAACTGGTTTACCGAATCGAAGATTTTTCACCCGGCATATTGATGAATTGCTGAGACACGGGGTACAAGAACAAAGTATCTTTGCCGTCATGTTTCTTGATCTGGACAGCTTCAAGAAGATTAATGACACGCTAGGTCATAACAATGGTGACACACTTTTGAAGCTAGTTGCCGAGCGTCTAAAAACTTGCTGCCATGCTCCTAATCAATTGGTTTCAAGAATGGGTGGGGACGAATTCACGATCCTATTGCAAGAGATGACGGATCATACAGAAGCCATTCATGTTGCGGAAGTAATTATAAAAGCATTTGAGAAACCGTTTGCAGTGGAAGGCTATGAGTTCTATATAACAGCTAGTATCGGTATTGCCTTCTATCCTCAAGATGGCATGAATGGCGAGATGCTGATGAAGAACGCTGACATTGCTCTTTACCGTATGAAAGAAGACGGAAAGAACAACTATACCATTTTCAAACCTAGCCCAAACAGCAGCGGTATTGAACAGCTTACATTGGAGAATTCGATCCGCAAAGCGTTGCGCGCAGAGGAATTCGTGTTATATTACCAGCCCCAAATCGATACGCAGACAGGGAAAATTATTGGTACCGAGGCGCTCGTTCGCTGGAATCACCCGACACTCGGCTTGGTCCCTCCAGCTAAGTTCATCCCGATTGCGGAAGAAACAGGACTCATTGTCCCCCTTGGGGAATGGGTACTTAGAACCGCTTGCATTCAAAATCAAATATGGAAAGAAAAAGGATACCCTCCTATGAGCGTATCGGTCAATCTTTCTTCTCGCCAATTCTCAAAGCAGAATTTGGTAAAGACTATTACTGAGATTTTACTCGAAACTCACATAGATCCCCAATACCTTGAGCTCGAAATTACGGAGTCGATGACTATGAATGTTGAAGTCGCGATTGAGGTACTCGGAAGACTGAAGGAATTAGGTATACAAATTTGCATCGACGACTTTGGGACAGGCTACAGCAATCTCTACTATTTAAAATTGTTCTCCATTGATCGGTTAAAGATTGATCAATCCTTTGTCAGGGATATTATGACGGATTCGAATGACGCAGATATTGTAGCTACAATAATCGCTATGGCCCATAACCTTGGAATTGATGTAATCGCAGAAGGTGTAGAAACTAAGGAACAATTGGATTTTCTGCGTAGTCAGAACTGCCATGAAGTACAAGGTTTTTATTATCATCGACCATTACCTGCAGAACAAATTGAGCAGTTGTTGATGAAAACAGTGGAAATCGATACCAAATTGTAAAGGTGATATGATGAAAAAGAGAGTGTATACATTATTAGTCGAACATTTTAAAAATTGGGGTATTTCTCACGTATTCGGCATTCCGGGGAAGTCTATTTCCCCGCTGATGCTGGAACTTGAAAATTACGGAATCGAATATGTGCTAGGTCGCCACGAAGCCGGCTGCGGGTTTGAAGCGTCAGGTTATGCACTGGCGAAAAAAACGATGGGAATTGCGATTGGCACTTCCGGACCTGGAGGAACGAATCTAATTCCAGGCGCGGGGCATGCCAAAGAGTTCCAGCTACCTGTATTATTTATCACCGGACAGCCTTCGATGCAAGAGACTGGACGTGCTTTAAGTCAGGATTCAAGCCAATTTTCAGTAGATTTGGTTAAAATGTTCGAACCCGTGACCCTCTTTAGTGCTCGCGTCGAGCGAGGCGATCTTCTTCACCTATACCTTAAACATGCCTTAGAAAAAGCCTACACGGGTGAAAAAGGTCCAGTTCATCTTTGTATCCCATTTGATGTGCTGATGGAAGAAGTGGATTCCTTCTATTTGCCTTTACCGGACCATATTTCACCACTTGTATCCCCTGATATTGATAAAGCCGTATCCTTAATCAATGAGGCTAAGAAACCTGTCCTCTTTCTGGGCAAAGGCGCCGTCGCAGCGGAAACATACAACCAAGTGCGGATTATTGCTGAACATTGGGGGATTCCTGTCGTAACTTCAACTGGTGGGAAAGGGGCATTTTCCACTAACCATCCCTTATACTTGGGCGGATATGGCCTCGGCGGTTCCATATATGCAACAGAATATATGAAATCCGGCATTGACTTGATGATTGTTGTTGGCAGCAAATTGTGCGACATGTCTTTGTCCGGATTTACGGCTGACATGGAGCCAGAGAAGGTATTGCAATTCGAGTATGACCTTACGTTCGCAGGTAAAACCATCCAAGCGCCGACGCAAGTCATCCTAGGCGATATCGCATACAACCTGAATCAACTCATTTTGCAAAGCGGAGCATCCCTCAAAGAGCATGAAGTGCTAGTAGCTCGTGCACAAGCGGCAGCAACGAGCGCTCCAATGGAAACCGCATTGTCAGCGGGGGCGGCGTTCAGAAGTTTGCGGGCTGTGCTTCCGAAAGAGGCGGTTATCTTCGGGGATGCAGGGAGCCACTCTTTTCATGCCGTACAAAATTTCGAAATCATCGAGCCTGGGACATTTTATTTAGCTGAAATGTTCATAACCATGGGAGCAGCGATCGGCTTTTCGATCGGGGCGAAAATTGGCATGCGCGAACGCCCTGTCGTCTGTGTGACCGGCGACGGCTGCATGATGATGCACGGCACAGAAATATCGACAGCAGTTAACCATGGGATTCCGGTTATTTTCTTTGTTTTGAATAACGGTCGGTTAGATATGGTAGAAAAGGGTATGTCTTATAACACGGGACGGTCAGTTGGAGCTATCTTTGAGCGACCGCTGGATGTTAGCTTATTTGCCCAATCTATGGGAGCAATGGCGTTTCGCTGTGAAAATGAAACAGACATTACGAACGCGGTTCAGTTAGCTTTGCAGTCCAATACAGCTACTGTCATCGAGGTAATGGTTGATCCGCTAGAAATTCCTCCGATTCTTACTAGATTGCTTAGTTTAGATTAAACTTACCACCAACAATGAAAAGAGGATCGCACGATGTCGAAGATAGCGGTCATGGACAGCCACTTGGCATCCCATCTCGAAATTCTAACAGGCCCTAAGATTAGAGAAATTATCGAAATCGTTTATCATATTAGCTTAGATGACATCTCCGCTAAAGGTGAAGGCAGTATATTAGCCTTATATCCACTCGAAATCATGAAACCTATTAGGCAATCACTTGGCATAGACCCTGCCTCTACGGATCGCGATGCTGAAATCATGTCTATGACAAAGATAGAAGCTATGGATAGATATCTGTTATCCTATGGACCTACGATAATAGGTGCAGAGATTCGAAGTCTCGTCAATGACATTTTCGGTGTCAATCTAGCAGGAATCGCTACTTTGGATAACGCTAGGTTATCCATCTTTTCGAAAGGTCAATGGATTTTACAAGACCCTGCGGATCTTATAAGTCTCATTACTGGAAAAGGCGATATTGATGTAACCATCAGCGCTACAGATTATTATAAGAACACAATAGGATTCGATCAATTCCCCACCGAACTTCATGACTTCTTACTCACACTAGGTTTTTCTTATCATATAGAGATGCAAAATTATCATTATTCAAACCCAGCAGGTCAATCTATTTCAGAAGCTTTCAAAGGGCAATTAATCGGGAAGCTTGTAACAGTTATAAAAGACTATTATTAAGATTGTGATATAACTATCATTTCTTAGTTCTACATGGATAGATAGCTGATTACGAAATGTAAAGAGGCACCCAGCGGGGTGCCTCTTTATTCTAGCTATTATCCACTTTTTACGCAGCCACATCTCTCTTCGTGAATACAAGCCACGCGGTTAGATTAAACAGGATGAAATAGATACTCAACACGATAATTGAAAATTCAAATGTCATTCCTGGTTGATACGGGCGGCCACTCAAGTACTGAGACAGATCAATATTAGAGAACAGCAGGTATTTACTCCACTCGTAAGGTTGTAAGAGCTCCAAGAAGATCGTCCCAGCAAATAGGGCAAAAATGGAGAATCCAATTGCCATGATACTGCTGCGGAAGGCAGAGGAAATCATGAAGGCCATGGTGACGAAGATAATCGTAGATACGCCATTAAGTAAGTAGGTTTTCCAGAGGTTAGCCACCATGCTTTTCTCTACAATCTGGCCTGCCGCATTCGTGGTCACTAGGGGCAGGTCGATCAACCCGAACTTATATAGAATTCCATTTACAAGAATAGACACAATGAACAGAATAATTAATAAGAACAAACCAAAAGCAATCATCGATATATATTTGGACACTAGGATCTTTGTTCGATTGGCAGGTCGAATCAAGAGCAGCTTGATGGTCCCGGTTGTGAATTCCCCAGCCAAGCTGTCCCCCGCAACGATAACCGTGAACAAGGTGATCAAGATAATCAAATGCGCCGAATCATTTATTCCGCTCCACATCGTCCCCCCTTCCGGGTGAATATTATGCTCGAGATGGTAATCGTACCTAGCGATCTGCTTTTCGATGCTTGCCTTGCTCTCTGCACTCCGTTTGGGCTCCTTCAGTGCATCTGCGAGCTCCTGCCTCTGCTCAATCACGTGATTCCGCCACGCATCGACCTCTCCCGATTTGTCATCGTAGTACCAATCCATGAAACTGCCTAAGAAAACGGCACCAATCATGATAGCGACCATAAGCCAAGTACGTACACGACGGTAAAGCTTCATATTTTCGTTCAGAAACAAACTAACCAACTTGTTCACCTCCTGTCATTTCCAAGAACCGATCTTCTAGGGATTGACGCAGCACCTGGACACCGTAAATGCGGATATCTCTACGCATCAGATCTGCCAAGATGTCAGGAATACAGTCTCTCTCTGTCACAACCTCTACGCCTTGCGGAACAATCTTCGCATCTTTCACACCTGTCATACTAACAATGGCTGAGTGCACCAACTCTGCAGGTGTAGCTTCGATCAAGTACGTTTGCGTCCCATCCTGCGAATCCGCCATGAAATCTTCAATCGTCTTCACATCAACCAGCTTACCTTGCTGAAGAATGGCAACACGATCACACATCAGCTCCATCTCGCTGAGCAAATGACTGGATACAATGACGGTGATGCCTTCTGATCGCGTCAGATAACGCAGGTAATCGCGCAGCTCACGTATCCCTGCAGGGTCCAGGCCATTCGTCGGCTCGTCCAGAATGAGCAGCGACGGCCTGTGCAGCAGCGCCTGAGCGACACCTAGTCGCTGGCGCATACCCAAGGAGTACTTCTTCACTTTGTCATGAATCCGCGTCTCCAACTTCACCAGCTTAACTACTTCGTCAATCCGCTCCTTCGTCACACCAGGTACCATGCGTGCATAATGAATGAGGTTATGATAGCCGCTTAAATACTTATACATTTCCGGATTCTCAACAATCGCACCTACATGGCGGATCGCTTGCTCAAAGTCATGCTTAATGTTCTTCCCTTTAATCATAATTTCGCCCTGCGTGATAGACATTAAGCCAACCATCATACGGATCGTTGTCGTCTTCCCTGCACCATTGGGTCCGAGGAATCCGAAGATCTCGCCTTGCGGCACGTCAAACGTTAGATTATCAATAATGGTTGTTCGCCCGATACGCTTCGTAACCCCGCGCAGGCTTACAATAGGTTCACTGCTCACAGATAAGCCTCCTTCTCGATTTAGTTAACTTGAAAAATGAGAGAGCCTGATGCTGCCTTGGCGTCTATTTTCCTTGTCCCTTTTCCTATGACACCGTTCATTCGGGTTCCATACTCGTTGTCAGTCACCTTCTGGATGGGTAATGGCAGCAAGGATTGTATGCGTCCCGCACGCACGGCAGCATCCAACGTATACCCCTCATCTTTGGCCAAAATGAACCTTATATGACCGCCCTCGTCCGACACCACTTGCGTGTCTCCCTGGATATGGTCAAATTTCATATCGGAACCATGTCCTACAACGGATATAGCACCTTTTATTTCACGAAAGAACACGGATCCGTATTTCGCATTCCCTGTAACTCCGCCTGTAATGTCGGTTAGATACGTATCACCTGATTGATGATCGAGGACCAAATTACCTTGTGTGTGATCAACGTTGGTATCGCTAGATCGGTTGACCAATTCCACATTTCCCTTAATGTCGGCCATGTATAGACTTCCATAGGAGGATTTCACCTTGAGATCTCCCTTTACATTTACGATTTCCAAGAGACCATTTGTAGAAGTAGCCGTAACATTCCCGTTAATCCCGCTAATTCGTACAGCGCCATCTTCATTCTCAATCGTCGACTTCATCGTATCGGGGATAGCAAGCACATAATCGATAGATACATAGTCGGGATCAATGGCCTTTCCGTTCGCTGTCGTAACAAACGTGAGTTGTCCATTCTGGAGTTCTTGTTCGACCTTAACAGCTTCTCTCCTGCGATTAGCTATCTCTGTATTCGCGGCTGAAACAGTTACCGTATACTTTAACTGAATCGTGGACGTCTCTGAACGTTGCACGGATATTTTTCCCCGCTGGCTTGTTAGCAGCACTTCTTTTATCTCTGGCTTGTTGATTTCTGTTAGATGCTGCGCGGTTGCCGTTACAGCTCGCTTCTCGCCGATATAGGCCTCTGTCTTCTCTTCATTCACGAATTGCTCGACGAACGCTTGAAAAACATCTTCCTTACGGATGAACACATCCAGAATGGCAAGTAGGAACAGCATCACAACCGAGATGAGAAGAACACTTCTTTTTTGCCGGAACGACATCCTCACACCTCCACTTCTTTCTCGAAAATGAAACCATTCAGCGCTATTAACCCTATACAGAGTAAGCCGAGGACAATAAAAGGTCCCGAATGCAAGAAAGCCATATCTGAATCCTTATGCCCAATCACGATCTCGGGCGTCCATACCAATAGGTTGGATAACAGCGGGCTGATAAGAAGGCACAGCCAGCTGATGCCAAAAAAGGCGCTAATCATCACAAACCATTTGAATTTTGCTACGAGCTGCCCACATAGAAACGTGAACTGCACGACAATTAATAAGAACAACATAACGAAAAGGCAGATCCAGTAGAGATTGAGCACTAGACTCATAAGGTTGGGCCCTAGCTCAGACCAATCCTCGCTTGTGCTTACTTTCTCCCACATCACACGGAGTAACAAGCTCGCAAAGCTTACTGCAATCGCAATAGACGTTGCAATCAGCAAGGATAGCACTGCCGCTAGCTTAGCCGCTAGCACCTTCCATCCTCGAATAGGCAAGGAAAGGAGGAGGTAAATCGAGTTCGTTCTCCACTCCACATGGAGTTGATAGTAGCCCGTTCCTATCGCTAAGGCGACTAAGAATAAGTAAGGGATTATGAGTGCCAATACCATCGTCGCATCCATTTGGAAATCGGCGCTTTTGTACAAAACAATTACGTGCAGCGCAATAACGCCCACTGCGAAAAAGCCGAATAAGGGAAAAATACTCTTTATTTCTTTCTTAAATAGGTTCCAGAGTGCCATCTACCCGTACACCTTCTCCCAAATGTTCTCTAGCGAGCAACCGTACGTTTCGCGCAAATTCTCGGTTGAATCGAATATCGTAACTTGCCCATCTTGTAGAAAAATAACATCATCGAACATGGGCTCCGATTCATTCACGGAATGGGTTGAGAGTATAATCGTCTGCTCATCCGATTGAAACTCGCTAATGATCGAGCGGATGATTTTGGCTCTAGACGATGGGTCAATACCAGAGAACGGCTCGTCCAGCAGGATTAATGGCACTTTCCGAGATAAGGCTGCAATCAATTTCAATCGCGCCCGCATCCCTTTGGACAGATTCCGAACCTTCTGGTTCTCATCCAGCTCCATTTTGACAAGCATCTCCGCCGCTCTCTCTGCCTGCCAATCCTTGTAGAACCCCGAGATAAATCGCAGCGTTTCCTTCACTGTCATCCACCCGTAGAGATTGTCAATCTCCGGCAAGTAAGCGACATGCTGCTTATTGTGGACATCCGGCTTCCTGCCGCCTACAAGAATCGTCCCCGAAGTTGGATAGATAAGACCGGCCATCATCTTGAGCAGTGTTGACTTGCCACTCCCGTTCGGCCCCAGTAAGCCGACAATTGTCCCCTTCTTAACCTGAAGGTCGATGCCTTTTATGGCTTGTTTTAATAAATACTTCTTCTGAATGCCTTTGAGCTCAATCATGTACGGATTCTCCTCGATCGACACGGTCTATCCCTCCTTACGTTCCATATGTAAAGTATCGCGGAGCATATCCGCCATTTCGTCCGATTTAATGCCTAAACCGCGCATTTCCTCAATGAATTGATGAACCGCAGCCTGCGCCATTTCAGAACGAATGGATAGGAGCATCTCCGGATCATTCTTGATAAAAGTACCCTGCCCTCGTAACGTCTCCGTCAAACCCACCCGCTCCATCTCTTGGTAAGCCCTCATCACCGTATTAGGATTCACTTGTGATATTTGTGCCCGTTCCTTATGGGACGGAATTTTATCACCTGGCGATAACTCGCCCCTAGCCAATGCCTTCTTGACCTCATCGACCATCTGCAAATAAATCGGTTTCGGGCTATTAAAATTAAGTTGCACCGTCCTACCCTCCTCTTCACCGCAAACCAGTGCACTATTGAACTAGTGCACTATAAGAATATTTGCATCCTTACGAATTGTCAATGGCTTTTTCCAGATAAGAGAAAAGTGTGGGGTGGTAAGCCCTCTTGGGGGGAAAACGGGAGCTGGGACGGTGGTGATAGAGGTGGGGATTGGAGTGGGGGTGGAAGTGGAGGTGGCGTTTGGGGGAAATGAGGGAAACGTGCCTTACACAGTTGTATTAACTGGAAAATATGTAGCTATTTTCGAGGCATTTCTTCGAAAACCCGATTTAACTGTAAAATATGTAGTTAAAACCGCCAATTTTGCTTATATTAGATAAACTGTATAAAATTAACTGTAGGTTATCCATCTATTCCTCATTTGGTGGGAAAATGCTGAAATTTAACTGTATAAAATCCATCTTTTTGCCTAGAACACAGTAGATTCACGGATTTTCTTGCCCCCTTTCATATGGGTCAGCAATTCAAATTTCTCTATTTCTACTGACTACATCTGCTACTGCTCCAACTGCTACTCCTGTTCTACACACAACCAGCTTGACATGCGTCATTCCCCCTGCTAATTAGCGGGAAGCCTCGCTCTCCAACATGCAAAAAGAACGCTGCTCAATCCTCTTAGCGTGCGTGTATGAGCGAAAAAGCCGTCCCCACATAGATGATCTACGTGAGGACAGCTTCTTAAACAACATTCAACTTACTGTGCGGTTCGTTGCGGACGTTGTCCACCACCTTGTGGCGGCATCCCGCCTCCACCTCCGCCTTGCCCGCCAGGGCCTCCGCCACCGGGACCACCCATCATCCCGCTTCTCGCGGCGGTAACACCCGATTCGGACAACCACGTAATCAAGGTTGATGTCTTGAAATCAACGACCTTTGTTCCGCCTTGGTACGTGCCACCGTCATAAAGGCCTTTTGCAGCGGTGCCTGTCGATGTTCCGCCCGTGCTGAGCGTATACGAAGCATCCTGCTTCAGGTTCGGTGAGCTGACGAACACGGACTGATAGTTCTTCGCTGGCGCAAAAGTGATAATGGCGTTGCCTGCGCTATCTTCGAGATGAACCAGCGCCCCCGCTTGCTGGGTCTTGGTGTATGTCATGAGCACGCCGGCTTGCGTCGACTTGTCGGACGTCGCTTGCACCATGCCGGAGCTTCCCGCTGCGACGAGGAAGCCACCAGTCATGACGAACGTGCCGTCATAATCGAGAGCGCCGTTGTTGTTCTCCGTCGGCCCGTTGACTACTACTGTACCACTACTCATCGTGATGGAACCGTTCGAGTCCAACCCATCGCCCTTCGAGTCGACGGATAGGAAGCCCCCAGTAATCGTCAGCATATTGGTCGAATTTGCACCGGATGCGCCTGGTGCACCGCCTGACCTCCCAGCCGGAGCCGCCCCAGCCTTGCCGGCGGCAGCTCCCTGAGCCCCGCCGCCACCCTCAGCGGACTCAGCGTCGCCGCTGGAGATGTTCACACCGTCGTCCGTAGAGACGACATTGGTCGTACCACCAGAGATCAGAACCGCAGGTGCCTCGATCCCTTCATTGCTTTGCGTGATATCGATCGTACCACCTGCGATAGCAAGGGATACCTCAGCGTGAATGCCATCATCGCCAGCATGAATGTGAACATCTCCACCGCTCACATCTAAGCCGCCGCTGCTATGCAGCGCATCCTCGCCGGATTTGATCGTGAAGGTTCCACCTGCAACGCTGATATAGCCTTCCTCACCCGCAGTATCGTTCGAGGTTTTGATGCCGTGTCCACCCGCATCGATGGTCAAGGTACCCGCTTGGACAGCGACCAAATCGCGGCCCATTACACCGTCATCCACTGCGAGAACGTCCAGGATGCCTCCTGTAATTTTCAGCTTATCCTTGCTGGTAATGCCATTGTTGTAGTTCCCTTTCACGACAAGTTTCCCTGTGCCATTAATCGTCAGATCGTCTTTACTGAAGATCGCCGAATTAGGCTCGTCTGTCGCCGCATCCGGATACACATACTTCGTTGCATCCGAAACAAGGTTCTCTGTCCCCTCGGGTAAGCTAATAATTACCTTACCCGCTTCTTCGACAAAAATTGCAGAAGACGTGCTATTCGAAATCTCCACGCCGTTTAAAACCAAACGAACGACGCCCTTATCCTTCACATTCACCGTTATTTGACCATCTGTCAATTTACCATTCAAGACATACGTTCCAGCCGCCGTAATGGCAATTTTACCGTCTTTTGCCGCTGCGCCAGAGCCCTCAATCGTTGCGCTGCTCCCCGTCAACGAGATCTTCGTCGGATTCGCAGAGGCCCAGTCTGTAAAAGCATCATCCGCTGCATACTTAACTTTCTGGATGATGTCTGTCGTCGTTTCTTTTCCACTTGTAGCCGTCGCTCCCGTTACCGCTGATGTTGCTGCAACCTCGGTCGTAGTCGAAGCTATCTCAGTCGTTTCATTGCATGCTGCTAGCACAACAGTGCATAATAGCAGAACACCTGCGCCTTTCATATTCAACGGTTTTTTCATAAAAATCTCATCCTCTCACATTCGCATTATCTTTAAAATTCAGCAGCTGTAGGGCTCATCGTTAATGTGATATCTAAGTTCCCATTTCTGCATCTAATGGCGTCTAAGAACTCTTTTTGACTCGTCAAATGATCAATCGTCACGATGTAAACCAATTCATATAGGCTGCCTAACTCAGTTGTGCGTACTTTTTTCAATTCATAGGCAATATCGTACATCTTGAACACTTCATCAAACGCTTCTTCATATCCCAGACTCTCGGGAATTGTCACTTTCAATAGCTTCTGTGCTGCCTTCTTGGCACCAAAATTGGTTACTTTCAAGACAAACATCAGGACACACAGGATAAGTGTGAAAAGTACCGCATAACCAAACGATCCCACGCCGCAGGCAAGACCTGCTGCCATTGTGAACAACACGAAGGCAATATCCTTTGGATCTCCCGGAGCGCTTCGGAAACGAATGATGGAGAATGCTCCTGCAAGGCTGAACGCTCTTGCGATGTTGCTGCCGATTAATAGAATAATAATGGCTACGATAACTGGCAAAACAATTATGGTTAATGTGAAGCTCTGTGTGTAGTTAATTTGTGTTTTCATATAGGTGAAGCTGATCATGGCACCTAGTAGAATCGCAATAATTATCGTTAATACAGCATTCATGAGTGTTAATTCTGTGCCTGCTGTGACTTGTGCAAAAATCGAATCGATCATAATGGAATCCTCTCCCCCGTTAATTGTTCATTTCGCATTTTCTTATATTCGTTGCCGTACTTCGAGAAGCTCGTTCGAAACATCTGGTGCTCAGACAGCATCTTCGACAGCCAGAGCGGAATTGTTTTTTCTGCTTTCACTTCCATGAGCCATTGCCCGCGACCCATCAACTGCTCCCCATGATCGCCGTTCTCCAGCTTGAGATCATACCGTCTGGAACGGATATTCGTGTCGAATGTGATCCGCAAATCTCGATTATTTTTGCAAAACATCGCAATCCGGTCATATGCCAGATACACCTTCGGCTCGAGGTCGTAACGCTGTAGGAAATACTTAATTTCCTGAATAACCTGCTTGTTCATATAGTCCTTGAATTCAGGCTCGACCTTCGATCGTACAAAATCATACGACTCATTCAGCTTCAGCGCTGTTCTTCTTTTATTCACAAGACCAAACACCTTCTTCTTTAGCTCCAGATATACTTTCGCATCTCGATCCGGCACCCCGTAAGCTCTTATTCGCAGCTTCTCACGGTACTTCGGCTTCGCCAGCGAATTTCGAATTAATGAATCATGTTCCGTGTCAAAATAGATGTTACTGATCGAATAGAATTGTTCATTCTTGTTGTAAGCGTCCATCTCCATATATTCGAGCAGTCGATTATAGATCGTATAAAAGGCTTTCGTATCCATCAGATACTTGTTTTCATACCGATTAAATACTTCAATCGCCATTGTGATGCGCCTCCTTCTTGTTCATCCTTGCGTGTCGCTTGCTGTTCATGTCTGTATCTTAGCCCCCGAACCTTTAGTGAAGCTTAAATGGGAGATGGTTTATGTTTTTTTCGTAAATCCACATGGGTAGTGCTACTATTAAGGTTGATTAAAGGTTCACACGCCTATAATGAAGCCATGCCATTTGCAAGCACCTTGAGGCACTGAGGGGGAAACGACCATGAGAATTCTAATCGTGGAAGATGAAGTACATTTAGCAGAAGCTTTAACTCAAATTTTAAAAAAACACCATTATTCCGTTGACGCCGTTCATGACGGCCAATCCGGGCTGGATAACGCGTTAAGCGGTATATATGATCTACTTTTGCTCGATATCATGTTGCCTGAGATGGACGGGATCACGATTCTCAAGACACTGCGTGCCAAAGGGATTTCAACACCTGTCATTTTGCTTACGGCTAAAGGAGAAATTTCGGATAAAATCGCGGGGTTGGATTACGGTGCCGACGATTATGTCGCCAAACCGTTCTCAACGGAAGAGCTCTTAGCTCGGATACGCGCGGCGTTAAGACGCAAGGGCGAAGTAGTACCAGAGGATGCCTTGAAATTCGGGGATATCGAATTGCATACGGGAAATCTCAAGTTGACCTGCAAAGGGAAAGAATTAAAGCTGATTTTGAAGGAAAGCGAGCTTCTGGAGCTCCTCATGACGAGAAAGCAGGCCGTAACTTCTAAGGAACAGATCATTGAGAAGTTATGGGGCTTCGATTCTGAGGTGGAGCATAACAACGTGGAGGTTTATATTTCTTTTTTACGCAAAAAACTAACCTTCTTACACGCGGCTGTTCGCATCACCACACTAAGAGGCGTCGGATATGTGCTGGAGGAGGTGACATCCTAATGTTCAGTAAGCTTCGCAACCGATTCCTGATTGTGAATCTCGTTATAATCTCCTGTATCATGCTCTTATCTTTCGCTACGATTTATTTCATTACTTATCAGAACGTGCGAACCGACATCGATATGGAGCTGCACCGCGTTTCTGAATTCTTTTTGAAGCCTGATGGGAAAAAGGGGAATCCACAGAATGGACCTGGAGGAGGCCATCCTCCGCAGGAATATCAGGGGTTTACGAACCCACCGCCAGAGCGGTCTGTTTCTTTCCAACTGCAGACGAATGCGCAGTGGGAACTCATGGGAACCAACTCCCGTTTTGACATGGACACGGAATTCTATGAGCTTGCAAAGGACAAAGTTGCCACCAGCAAATCGGATATCGGCCAGTTCACACTCGATGGCAACCGCTGGGCCTATATGGTGCAGAAAAATAACGCAGGTTATGGCATCGTCTATCTCGACGTTACGGCTCAGCAAAACATTCTTACGAATCTCGTCTATACATTCACGATCGTCGGCTTGGTGATGTTGATTGTTATCTTCTTTACGAGCCGATATTTCGCGAATCGTTCCATCGCGCCAGTCCGCGAAGCCTTCCAGAAGCAGAAACAATTCATCGCGGATGCTTCCCACGAGTTGAAAACACCATTAGCGGTCATCAATACCAATGCAGATGTTCTCTTAGCGAATAGTGAGGATACCATCGAAAGCCAGTCAAAATGGCTGCATCGCATCAAATCGGAGACGGAACGGATGAAGACGCTCACGAATGATCTCCTCTACCTCACTGAAATGGATGATTCCAGGGCAAGTATGCTGTACAGTGATTTCAATGTGAGTGAATCGGTTGAAAGTGTCCTTCTGACCATGGAAGCTGTCGTGTTCGAGAAGGATCTCTCGTTAGACTATGAAATCGAACCTGACTTGATTTTGCACGGCAATAGCGAGCAAATCAAACAGGTTATCATGATTCTGCTGGATAATGCGATCAAGTACACGCCACCGAAAGGCGCTATCACGCTCACCTTCAAGAAGCATCATAACGATACGCTTCTCACCGTAACGAATACAGGGGAAGGGATCCCGCCGGAGCATGTGGAACGGATCTTCGATCGCTTCTACCGTGCCGATCCCTCGCGTTCACGCAAGCATGGCGGCTACGGGCTGGGCTTAGCTATCGCGAAGTCCATTGTAGAGCAGCATAAGGGGAAAATTTATGCCAAAAGTGTGCAGCATGAGCTGACGTCGTTTTATGTGCAGCTCCCTTGATAGATTATTTGAGAGCTAAGCGGCTTATTAAGCGTTTAGCTCTTTTTCGTTTACCGGGAGCCGCGTGATAATTCCGCGGCAAGCGGGGCTTTAAGACCCAACAAGTGCCTTATCCTTCGGCTATTTGGCCCCGACCACTGCAATAGCGCCCTTTTGGGGCGCTATTCCTGCCTCTACCGCGCCGCAGCTCTGGCACGCAGGGCTTTAAGACCCAAAAAGGGCCTTATCCCGCGGCTATTTAGCCCCGACCACTACAATAGCGCCCTTTTGGGGCGCTATCTGTGCCTCTACCCCGCCGGGCTTTACAGAGAAGCGTTCCACCTCTTATTTCTTAATCCACAATGTATTCATGTATACCGTCTTGAAGCCTACCTTTTCCATGTTCGCGTGGCTTATGGAGCCAAATTCAACGTCTGTGAACACCGTTTTCAAGCCTAATTGCTCAGCATATGCTAGCCTTTGCTTTAGCAGCGCTGATTGGCAGCCTCTGCCTCGGAAAGCGGGGAACGTGAAATCGTTCGCGATGTATCCCGCTTCCCCACTCCGAAAGAGAGATCCCATTGCCGCAGGCTCCCCTTCCATGGTCATCAGGTAATTGATGAAATTAGGGCTGTAGAAATACGGCTTCGCGCGTGCAATCATCTCTTCCGTCACGATCATATTCTCGTGTGATAACTGAATCCACTGGATCAGCTGCTCAGCATTCGCCTCCGTAACCCGCTCAATGAGGTGAGAAGTCCTATTTTCTGCTAAATTGGCGTTACCAGGATGAATCACCATAAAGACCAGTTGTTCCACGGGGAACATTCCTTGGGCGATTAACGCACTTGTCACCTCTTCGGTCATATGATTCGGTGTCATATCAAATGAGGGAACAGCAGGCTTATATTGGCTGATAAGGGTAGGCAAATGCTGCATATCCTCGGGACCGAAACCTTTGATCCGGTTATAGTAAGCGGATGATTGGCCTGATATATCCTTTAGCAGCGTACAATTACCTCGTTGTGTAACTTCGAGATTTCTTGGCACCGCGGTCAGTGATCTGCTTGCATTAAGTTGAGTGAGCTCCGTTTCGATCTGTTCAATTTGTTTCAAGTACTCAAAAGGTTTCCTGCTAGACATGATGGGTTGAATTCTCCTTATTGGTTGAGACCTACGATACGGTTTCCATGTAAAAATTTGTCGTTTTATGTTATCATCTTAACGTAACAATATATGGAAAAGGTGGACGGATGATGAATTATATGGAAACATTGCACCGCCGCAACAAATTGCTTGTCAATATTATTTGGGGAATGCTCGTCCTAGGCATAGCTGTCGATTTCCTGACTGCTGCAGGCATGGATTCGATCATCGTCCTTCTCGTCGTAGGCACATTGACTAGCGGATTGGCAACTATTCTTACCTACAAACGTTGGCTAACCACCTACATCATGTATATCATATCCGCCATCATCACACTACTGACTTGGTTGTTGATACTGACGGGTCCCATCTTCACAACCTATCTTCTTGTCTACGTGAATATAGCCATTATGACGTTGTATGGCAGCTCGCGTGCGATTGGTTTCTCCAGCTTCTTGGGTGTTGTATTAACCGCCTACTTTTTCATTAGCCCTTATAAAACAGAAATTTTCGGCGACAACGATATCGTTAATATGTTCATGTACCTTGCTTTAATCGCTGTGCCTTTATTCGTATCGACGAAATTCAGTGAGAAATTGCAAAAGGCTATTTTTTCCGAGCAGGAACAAGCTGTTCTAGAGAAGAACAAATCCGTCGATTTAGTTAATCTCGTCTCTGCATCTCTTGTTTCACTTACACAATTCAGCTCAAATCTGAAGCAAAATGCGACAGCTACGGGCTCTATTTCTAGAGAAGTTACCTTAGCCTTCGGGGAAATTACGGCAAGCACCGAAACGCAGACATCCAGTATTAGTGATATCAGCGAATCTATTCGCCATATCGAGCAATCGGTCACTTCGCTGGCGGACCGCTCAACGGAAATGAGAGATCTTTCTGTCCGCTCTGCACAACTAACCCAAGTGGGTAGTGAAGAAGCCGTGTCCCTCGAGGTTCAAATGAAGAGTGCCCACGTAACGATGGATTCATCGGTTCAGTTAATGAACGAGCTCGACAGCCAGAACTCGCATATTAGCGATATCGTCGCAACGATTAAGCATATTTCGACGCAAACGAATTTACTCGCGTTGAATGCCGCCATTGAAGCCGCACGTGCCGGTGAGCACGGTAGAGGATTTGGCGTGGTTTCGCACGAGATTCGCAAATTAGCCGAAACCTCGCAACAATCTACGGAGCAGATCGAGCGTATTCTCGAGGATATTCGCTCCAAAACAACCCTAGCCGCGGCGCAAGTGTTGCAGGGGCAGCAATCTGTAGCGAATGGCAGTGATGCGGCGCAGAAAGTCGTACAAGTCATGCATGCGCTGGCGACCGACGCAGGCCACTTGGAGAGCCAGTCCGCTCAAGTGGAACAGTCCGCAGAGAGTCTTCACCAACAGTACACTCGCATTACGGATCAAATCGTTACAATTGCTGGTATTACCGAGGAAAACATGGCGTCCATCCAAGAAATGTCTGCAAGCATGACGACACAGGACAGCCGAATCAGCGACATCCAAGAGAGCTTCCTTCAACTCGATAAGCTCACATCCGATCTTAGTCGCATGACGAAGGGCTGATTACAAAGTAAAGAGCGCTCCCCGCAGAGGTGAGCGCTCTTTACTTTGTGCATGTTTAGTTACGCTGCCTGAGAGCTACCGCTTTTTCAAATCTACACGCGCTATTTGCCACCCTTATTGCTGCTCTGGTCCTGTGTCCGCGTGGTTGTATTTTTTCTAGATTGTCCTTGCTGTTTGTGGCCTGACATGTTGTCACACTCCTTGAAATCTAGGTTAGATAGAGCGTGTTTATTATGAGCATTTGGCTGAATTTAATACGATGCATTTCACATATGAGAAAATGAGTAAAAAACCACCTCTAATTGAGAGTGGTTTTCTTCAAATAATCTCAGCCATCTTACTTTTTACCTTTGCCTTCTTTGCCTTTGCCTTTTTCTTCTTTTTCTTCTTTACCTTCTTTACCTTCTTTACCTTCCTTGCCTTTTTCCCCTTTACCCTTACCTTCTTTATCTTCCTTGCCTTTTTCCCCTTTACCCTTGCCTTCTTTATCTTCCTTACCTTTTTCCTCTTTACCCTTGCCTTCTTTATCTTCCTTACCTTTTTCCTCTTTACCCTTGCCTTCTTTATCTTCCTTACCTTTTTCCTCTTTACCCTTGCCTTCTTTACCTTTACCCTTTTCCTCTTTATGCTCTTGTCCTTTTGCTGCGTCCTTACCTTTTTCTTCTTTCTGTTCTGTTCCTTTTGTTTCTTTCACTTCTTGTTCTTTACTGCCGTTCTCATTCTTGTGTTCACCATGTTCATGGCCGTGTTTACCAGGAACTTTACCTCCAGGCATGCGCATTACCTCCTAATTATATAGTTACATCGTTGGCGAATGGACGCTTTTTATATGCTGAATATTCGTATAAAAGGTCCTGCCTTCCGCTGTAATCATGTGGACAATATTATTTTCAATTTCTTTGAGTAATCCTATCTTACTAGGGCTTCTCCCCAAGTCAAAAACAACTATTTTACCCTCCAGCTTTTTCAGTTGCTCCTCAAAAGAGCGAGATAAGGGCAAATCGGAAGGATTTACAGGGAAAAATTTTTTATCCAGAAGGTAAGGTGTATTGTAATCCGTATATGGAATTAACCACTTCAAATGGTTTAACGGTATAAACATCGTTTTATAAACAGGGGAATAAAATTCGAAGTAATTTGTCATGATGTGGGTGATATAGCCATGTACAGGCTGAAAGCCTGAAACAAAAATTTCTGAAAAGACCCCTTTGGAATTCATTAATATTTTTCTATATGAAATTTTATCACCATTGATCGGCTTTTCAGTAAGAGCAGAGAAGTCCGTTGAACTTTTTTTGGTATTCATATTGATGGTCAGAATATGGAAAGAAGGAATATAGATATATCTCTCGCCGTTATATATAACTAGGATATCTTGCCCCACATCTACCAAAACGCCCGTGTGCCATTTATCACCGAGCAATTCAACATCAATAACCGCTCCTAGCTTCTTCTGAAAAAGGTCCATCAATGTCACCTCCTTTCACTTAAATAACCAGCCCGTCCACACGTATAAACAAAGGAGACTTATAAAAAGACCGATAGGAACGATCATAATCGTCACTTTAATATATTGGCTCCAGGTAAGTCTGATATGATGTCTTCTTAGAATATGCATCCAGATCAATGAGGCAAGTGTCCCCATTGGTAACAATAATGAGCCGATATCTGCACCAAGTACAGTTGCCAAATATGCTGTATGCATAGTAAAAGAATCTAAACCCATATTTTGCAAAGATAAGGTACCAATCATTATTGACGGTAAGTTATTAAACAAATTGGACATTGCAGTAAGTAATATCCCCATTAGAAAGATGGCATTAAAGTGATTTTCGGCAACCGCTCCACCAAGCCATTGTACGAGAAAGTCAGTCAGTCCTGAGTTATGAAGCCCGTAAATAATGACATAGATACTAAAAGCGAATATTAGAATATGCCAAGGTGTTTTTACTAGAATATCCTTTGGCCCAATGCCTTTACGCATCCACCTAACTACAATTAATAGGATAGCACCAATGATTGCAGGCCATTCTGTAGCTACACCCAAAGGTGTCAGCAAGAAGAAGCTGCATCGTATCAAAATGACGACCAAGATACAAATTCGAAACAGTCCCCAGTCTATATATCCCTCGTCCTTAGGATCTGCCTTAAGAGGATGATAAGTTGAGGAATTATCGTGTACAATAGCGTTTATTGAAGAGGGCCGCAAGGACATAATTTTCTCTGGAATCTCTCGCTTAAAATAAACAAAAAGCAAATACGTAATCGCAATAATTCCCATCATGGCAGGTACAAACATCATAGATGTATATGTGTTAAGATCTAAACCGACTGTTTTTAACGCGATCAGATTGGCTAAGTTACTGACACCGATAGGTGCGCTTGCTCCAGTTGCAACTAGAGCACCAGAGATAAGATAGGGGATTTTTTGCCTCGTTTTTAAGTTCAGAATAGATAGGGTTTGGATAATGATGGGGGTTGTAATTAGGATGCTTCCGTCATTATTAAAAAACATCGTCATTAAAAAGCATAAAATATTAATGTGCCAGAAGAGTGCTCGACCGGATCCCTTTGCCCGAACAGCCAAATTAATAGCTGCCCACTTAAACACCCCAATACTCTCTAATACAATAGACATTACAATTGTTGATATAATGGTTATGCTTGCCCCACTAACAATGGAGGCTATATGGTATACACCTGTAAGGGGCACAATGCCTAAAGCCAAGAAAATTAGAGCACCTAGGGTTGTTGGAATAGATTCGTTAATACCGAATGGCCTCCAAATTATCAACAACGTAACGGTAACAAAAACGATTGAGATTACCGCAGTTGTTATATCAAACATGATCTTGCACCTCACAAGGGTTGGCAGATGATGATCCAAGTTTCAGTACAGTGTTAGGGAGGGTGAGAATTTTAAATAATGTTGATCCAGCAAAGAATAATATGATCAGCATATTTCCCCCTCCTCCCACCTACAATTAAGATTCAGAGATGCATTATTTTTTCTCGTTACTACTATCTTTCTTTTGTTCCTGATTTTGTTCTTTCTTTTCCTCTTGATTTTCCTTTTTAACGCCGTAAGACATGCTTTTAACATGAAAGTTGAAAATAGTGACTAGTTCATGGTTAACAACCATCGTAATATAATCATCATTAGCATCGGCTAAAACGCCTTGAACACTTTCATGGCCCCCACGGTTAACTTGGCACCAAAGGTTTTTCATACCTTTCAATAGACCAACAAAATTGTCAGCTTCCATAATTTTTAATGGAGCTACATTCGCTTGTGTTAGCAAATACTCTGCAGAGTCTTTCGTATTCAGTGTGAGACTTTTCAAATGACTTGTATTGTAGTAAATAAGTCCATCCTTCTCATTGTAAATACCCACATAATCGAATCCCACCGCAACGATCTCGCCTTGTCGAGACTCAGGACCCCCGCGATCCAATCTTACTTGTTTACCCATTAGCAAAGAATAATCGAATGCCATAATAATCATTTCCCCCTTCAGGTGGTAGTTAATTGTTGTTGCATGATGTATATATACTCACATGGCAAAGGTTTGTACTCAACGAATGACCCGTCTCTTAAAAACTCCACGAATATCACTAGAGGGTATTTGTACGTGGATATAAACACAGATCCTCTCCACTTAATAGGCTGGAAGGGATCTGCACAAATTTCAGACGTTACGTTGTCTTCACATTCGATACTTCGGAAATACATCTCAATGCAACAGCGTACACGGTATCTCGCGTGGATAATACAACAATCTCTTCGTTTAGTCCGATAACTGCCGCATTGGATATATCGTTTAACTGTTCAGCCAACGTACTAAAGTCAACCTTGGCTTTGCCGACTAATGAATTGAACAAGCTCACCATACCCGAGCTCTCACTGCTATCGGAATTTTCTGTTTCAGTTAGCATCTTGCTATCATAATCTCCTGACCAGACCTCTACACCTGCAATAAGATCCATAGGTACGAAGTGCTCAACGCCATTGCTTGCAAAATTTAATAAACCGTTTTCGGCAGAAATTATTTTTACATTTGAATATTTACTAGTGGAATAGTCTAATGTGTGCAGCTCTTTCAGCTTAATATTCTTGAGCTGACTTATTAGATTTTGCATGCTGTCATTCCCCTTGTGACAGCATTTACAATCCTCTTTACTGGACCTATCCTCCTGTTTTGGAGGCCCCGGCGGTTTTGGCGGACCAGGTGGCTTCGGTGGTCCTGGCGGTTTGGGTGGTCCAGATGTCCCTGCTGGCCCTGCTGGTCCTTCCGGTCCTGCTGGTCCTTCTGGTCCTTCGTGTCCTTTTGGTCCTCTTGGTCCTTCTGGACCTTTTGATCCTTTCGGTCCCTCTGGTCCTCTTGGTCCTTCTGGCCCTTTTGGTCCTTCTGGTCCTTTTGGTCCTTCTGGCCCTTTTGGTCCTGCTGGTCCTGCTGGTCCTGCCGGTCCTGCCGGTCCTGCCGGTCCTGCTGGTCCTGCTGGTCCTGCTGGTCCCGGTGGCCCTGCTGGTCCTGCTGGACCCCTTTCGCATAATCTACAATGATGTTTTTTACACCTATTTCTTTTTTTGATTTTTTTACAGACCAATTTTCTCTTCTTTTTCTTATGCTTCGGACATTTACATGGCTCTTTTCTTTTACATACTAGACAAATATCCTCTAATCCATTTACCTGTAACGATGGGATGTTTGTTTTCTCCTTAACTTTGTGCGTTAGCTTAGGAATAACTTTTTCTACCCGAAAAGTTTTCATACCAATAGCACTAGGATTAAAAAATACTTTTGCTCGATTCATGATAACGTTACCCTCCTTTCAAAAATCTAGACATTTGTTACTAGGGAACATTTATCTAGTTGGGTAGTTGCAGTATCAGTGTATGAACCTAAAAAATAGCCTGTTCTAGTGAAAGAGCACATTTTGAGAATTATAACTGCCAAGTAGAAGAAATAGGGCTATCCCCTAGAGCTTTCTTGTACACGTGACATATACATGCAGTATAAATAACGATTCAAGTCATTTGTCAGGTAATAAACGTGGACTGTACGTAGTTACACTCTACCGAACAGGAGGTATCCTGATGTTTGTCGTTTGTCTACTTATTTTTTCTGGATTCGGATTGTATGCAACCTTAAAACCTCCGATGGAGCTATATGACCAGTCTTTAAAAAATGATATATTTTCAGAGCTCACAATCGATAGTGTCCAACAAGCTTTTGAAGGTGCACCTTTCAGGAAAGAAGACTAACAACACACTATGAAAAAAATCCCCTAAGTAGGGGATTCACATTTAGACTCTTATTTAAGCTAAGCACCTGTTACAAGAATAAAGCGCAACCCGAAAGGTTGCGCTTTCTATGAATCTGTCACCTGATCCATTATTCCTCATTCTGTCGCTGCCAAACCATTCTGGCTCAGCTCAGTTCGCGATCTGTCTCCATTCCGGATAATCATCCAGATACCCGTACAGGCTCAACTCTTTCAGCGAATTTCGTATGCTATGTTCGTCCTCACCAGATTGACTCGTTAACTCCATCAAGTCTTGCAAATGAATATGCGGGTTATCTTTGCAGAATATGAGCAAGCCCTTCGCCGCCCAGGAGAGGCGGTCATCTTGGAAATCACCAACCATTCGGCGATATAATTTGTGCGGAAGAATCTTCAGTTCAACAAGATCTTGCAACGCCTTCATCGTCTGCTTGTCCGTCATTCGGGCAAGCTTCGAAATGACTGGCAACTCAGGAAAATTGGACTCTGAGCCACAACTTTTCAAAATAATATAGACCATTTGAGAGTACAGATCTAACCCTGGTTGACGAAAAATATCATCCGACAGCGCAAAACTCCGTGTACCTTCGTTTGTTTCTCCGTTAGACATTTCGATGTCCTCCTTTTCATTATGATCGGAGTTCACCCCACCCAGTTATAAACTTACATTAGCTTACCCGCATTGCGGCTAGCTTGCCGAAATATATCTTCCAAACTCAAATTGTTCTTGCTGTTAAAAGCGGGGAGCTCACTTGGTTCCTGGTCTTCCAGCACGGATTCATACTCCTTATCTTCCAAAGTGGCTCTGAGATGATTGGGAGCGTCCTCACTATCCCACATCGTCGTCGATCGCTCTTGCAGGATATGCTTGGTCAGAATTTCCATGATGCCATGACTAAACATACCTTCCGCTTTTAACTGGTTCATATAAGTAATAACCTCTGGCGGTGTATCCGATGGGATATAGAGGGTCACATCCTTACCAGGGCAGACCAGCACAGTCGATCTCCGTTTCTTCAAGCCGATCCGCTCCCGCTCCCACCATCAGATCCTTCCTTAGCTTCCAGGCTTGCCGCTGCTTCAGCGTCAGCGCTGTGCTTCAAGGCATGTTCTAGCAGGAAGAAGGTCCCGCGAGCATTGCGGAATTGACTAAACTCGGAAGGGTCGAAACGGAGCGGCAAGCCTAACTCGGCATTTAATCTCTCGATCCATGGTTGAAGCACAATCGCTCCGCCACCGATAAACCAGAACTCATTAGCATACCGAGCATGTTTCCATGCGTTACGGGCGTATTTTAACACCTTTTCAGCTAGAATACGCATATGGCGATTTACGAGGTTGGTCATGTCAAAAGCAACTTTACCCTCAGCATAAATTTCGTATTCCTTGTTAATGAGCATGATTGTCAGTTCCGCTGTGCTGGAGATTAACTCTTCACCTTCGGAATTGATTTCATTACGTATGCTTTCCAAAGCATCGTTTAAGTAGATTTTGGCTCCCGTGGAATGCCGTTGATCCAGATCTAACCCCGGTCTGAAAAACGCGATGTCCATATCAACACCACCAACATCCGCTATGCCAAAACCTTTGTGTGACAACTGCGATTTGGAGGTCGCCTCCATGTCATAGACACCTGACACATCATCAATACTAATATCCGAGGGTAGTGTGAATTCCATTTCCACCGTTACTCCTTTAAAAACAGGGGTCGTAACAAACGTAATGGAATGGATGCCTCCTGTTATTTTATGTGCGAACTCCTCACTGAATTTCGTGATCTCTCGGATGGGTAACCCCGTTCCTAGTCGTACCGCTGCCTTAATGCGATTCTTACCGCGTTTAATAGCATCCTCATGTTTCGTAGCGATGGCATAGGCCGCAGCCGTTAGGAGCGTAACCATTGTTTCTGGTCGCTGCGCCTTCTTCTGTACGGCTTTATCACCTACAATCTCATGAACAATCCCTTCGTCGCCAATGGCCAAATTCCCAACATAGACATGACGGTATTGCTCGGTATCGATCGCCGGCGATGTAATCTGCACATCTAAGAAATCCAAAGGATCTCCTTGCTCCATCAATAAAAATCGCTCCCCAAACGGTTGTGCGACCACATTAGGGAAAATAAAGCTGTTGCTCAAATCGTCAAATATGCCTTTGATATGACTGCTGCCATTATCGATGGATAAGTGAATGGTTGTAGTAAGAATATCGTGTTTAGCCATGTCTATTTCCTCTCCCAACCTTATTGAGATAGTATAATAGATTCGCACTGCGCAAGGGTTTTAAGAGGGTTATTAGGAATTTTTAACATTTCTGATTTGGAGGAGGAAGTGAAGTTTAACGTTTAAAGTTTAGAGTTTAAACGTTAAAGTTTAGTTGGTTAACAGTTAAAATTTAAACTTTAAATTGGTATAAAAATACACTGAAGCTACGCAAATAGCACCGACCCCAAGGTCAGTGCTATTTCACTAAGCTAGCTTATCTCACTTCAAACTATGATAAACAGCCATCATATCTTGTTTATTCAGCTCACGAATCCGGTTGAAAATCGGAATATCCGCCACTTCTTCCGTTCGTGCGCTCTCCGCGACAACATCTCTTACTTTGCCCGTTAGCCAAGTCTGTACATCGATACCCTCGACAATTTCCTTACGACCCTCATCATTGATGCCACTTACATAACAACTCACACAAGGCACCGACAATTTCTGAACGCCATCATGGAGTCCATCTTCCGAAATGACCCTCTTACCACCACAGAATGGGCATGGATGACTTGCCTTAATCTTATTAATTTGGGTAACAATTTTATTGTAACCAAACGCTTCATAGACATAAGTTAGCTTTTTATATTTCCCATTAGTGAAATACTTTTCAATAATGGTCTCTCTTGTTTCATCGATATTGGCAAAATCACAGATGCTGATCACATTTTTCCTGCTGATCGCCTCAAGATTACTTTTAATTTTCTCCCAAAAAGGTACAGCATTTTGCAATACAACTTCATAGCCCACGAAGCTTGCCAGCTCTAACTCGAGCATTTTCAAGGCAACCTGTGTTTCCCTCGGGAGTAAGGACACATCTTCCGTAAGTGCGACATCGCCGCCAACAATGGACTTTAACTTTTCTAACACTGGCAGCTTCCCTACGGTTTGTATGGCCTGATCAATCGGCATCTGAATAATCTCACGAATATCCGTACCACCAAACTTAAGCTTCTTATGATGCTTTAACACGGTTCCATGGCAAACGGGGCAGCTAATCATTTCTTTGGAAGCTTTCATAGCCTCTTTCAGCGGCAGGTTTTTCGAAATAACCATGTACCGTCCAAGGACAAGATTAAACCCTTCCCATGATCTCGAAGCTTTCCCGGCTTTATCGTAGAATGACTTTTCCCAATACCCATATAGGAACGTATGCTTTTCGGCTTCTGACATCTCGTTATAGCTTTTACTCATATCATGGCCAAGCTCATTCTTAATTTCTTCAAAAAGGAAATGTAATTTAGCATGCTGGTAATATTTCAAGACATCCATCACTTCCGGAAGCAGCATACCATCCCAGAATGGGACTGTTTTGTCTTGAATGAGAACACCCATATCAAATCGGTCAATCACACGACGCCCCGAGCAGCTCGGACAATGATTATCTTGATAATAGAAATCAAAGCTGCTTGTATCTTTATTCGTCGGATGAGCAGCCACAATATGGTTGATCAGTCCACCGATTTCATAGAGAAAACTGTACTGACTATAGAGATGTCGTTCAAGATCAATCGCGATAACAGGTGCAATTTTTTCGGATTCATATTCCCCATAAATCACACGAGCAATTGGCGATAAGCTTTTTAAAATACCACCTTTATAGATATTTTCCGACTTTTTGAAATAGGCGATCTGATTTTCTTGCACATATTGAATACCTGCTTGTGGCTTAAGTGTGGAAGAAATAGGCGCTGGGGTCGTATGCTCTTCCGTGCTTTTACGACGATAATAGTCATCATGAGAGGCAACATCCAGATGTTGTACGGGCTCAAGCTGCCTTTTTCCAAAATCAACAATAAAATCTGAGCTTTCAAGCATATAAGCATTATGTTCAATCATCAGGATCGAGACCGATTCATCCTCCAGAATGTCCCTCACACTATCGATAAACTGGTTGAGAATATTTTGGGATAACCCTTTGGATGGTTCGTCGAAAATAAACAGCATATGCGGGTTTCTTGTGTTGGCAAACAGCTCCGAAACTAAATGGACACATTGAAATTCACCCGTCGATAGGGACTGTGTTTTTCTTTCTAATGTCAAATAACCAAGTCCAAGCTTGATCAATAGGCTCAACCGTTTATGTGCGATGTCTTCGTTCGGCAATTCTTCAATAATATCTTCGATGGAGCGTTGGAAAATATCATCAATATCCTCGCTATATTTGGTCAGCTTCTTTTTAATATCCAGAAAGGTTGCAACGGTTGACCGACTTGAAATCGATTGGTTGCGATCCTGCCCTACCACGACCAGCTTATCTTTGGGATAACGTTTCTGAAAATCTTTCACGATACACTCATTAACAAGCGTAGATTTCCCACATCCCGACTCACCTGTAAAAGTTACAAGTCTATTCTTGGGAATCTCAATGCTCGCCATTTGAATATTACGACAGTACAGATCTTGGAATTGGTAGTATTCTGTTGGCACGGCATCATTTCGCTCTGAAATGATAGGTGCTGGACGAGGTGATTCCTCCACGATTTTCCCACCATATTTGCCACTGCCAGGACCGAAGAACAATTGATCATCTGTCGTGTCTAGCACCGTATCCGAATGGTCGATCAGCCAAATCTGATTCTTCTCCCCTAGCTGTTTAATCTGTTCTAAAATTTTCAATAGCGTTTCGTGATCGAGACCTACAGAGATTTCATCAATGATAATAACCGTATTCTCACTTGTTGCCATGAATTCTGCCAAGTAAAGCCGTGTGATCTCCCCACCTGACAATGTCCCCATGATACGATTTAAAGATAAATAACCAATATTCATATTGATGATATTTTGGAGAATATGCTGCTTGCCTTCACTGATGCGTAATTCCTCGGCTAGGGAAAGAATGGTTTCAATGCTTAGACGGTTGATATCAGAAATGCTATGCGGTTTATTCAGTAATTCCAGCTTATATTGTTCAACTTCTGGATTGTAGCGATTCCCTTGACACTTGGGACATTCGACATTCTGAGTCGTGCTGCGCCCTTTACAATCTGGACACCAGCCTAGGGGATTATTGAAGGAAAACACTTCTGGAGAAAGATCAAACTTTTCAGCGATACGCTCACGAATCTCTTTAAACACGCCGGTATGCGTACCAATGGTTGAACGCGGGTTGGATGAAATGGATGATTTTCCGAGAAAAAGGACTAAAGGCATGTCTTCCATCTTGATGGCACTGAAATTAGTCTCCATAATATCGGGAAATAAATACTGATACTCCGCCTTAGGCAATAAAGAAACGAGACGTTTCTTGGATTCTTCGCCTATCGTTTGACAAAAAGTGGTTTTACCAGATCCGGATAATCCCGCGATCCCTAAAGATTTATCAACCGGTAGGGCCGCATCTAGTAGATGAATATTATTAGAAATTAATTGTTTAATTTGCATATGTACGTCCTCTCTATTCTTATAAACCTATTATTTCCATGTTAGCATAGAGTTAAAATATTAAATTCATTTTTTTTCGAATCTACTATAATCGATAGGATCGTTGCTTCCCATATAAAAAAACTATACCTTAGCATAGTATTTATGTATTTCTCTATAGCTAACTTTTCACCCTATACTTAGATCAAAATGAAGCGTAGGGAGCTGTTACCATTGAAAACATCCATTATAGGCTATCCGAGAGTCGGGGCATTGCGAGAGCTTAAATTCGCATCCGAGAACTACTTTAAAGGGGAGATTTCGATTGATGAACTCCACCAGACAGGCGCCAACCTGCGAGCAGCACATTGGAAAATCCAACAAGAGAACGGCATTGATTACATTCCATCCAATGATTTCTCTTTCTATGACGGTTTACTCGATACCGCTTGCTTACTAAATATCATTCCAGAGCGCTATCAAGCGCTTGGTCTCAGCTCGTTAGAAACGTATTTTGCCATGGCTAGAGGTTATCAAGGTGCGCAAGGCGATGTGAAAGCATTAGCGATGAAAAAATGGTTTAATACCAACTATCACTATATGGTTCCTGAAATAACAGATGCTACTAGCATTCGCTTAGCGGGAACGAAGCTGTTCGATGAGTTCTTAGAAGCAAAACAGCAAGATGTTGTAACGAAACCTGTTGTGATTGGTCCCTTCACTCTGCTTAAGCTAGCCAAATACACAGGTGTCAAACAAGCCAATGACTTTGTCCATGACGCCGCAGAAGCGTATGCCGCTATATTGGAGCAGTTAAATGAGCTTGGCGCAGCGTGGGTTCAACTTGACGAGCCAGGATTAGTAACAGACTTATCCCAAGAGGATGTCGCGCTGTTCACGCAGCTATATGATCGTATTCTAGCTGCCAAAGGGAACGTTAAGGTTCTCGTTCAAACCTACTTTGGCGATATTCGCGACTGCTATCCAACGCTTCAAGCACTTCCGTTCGACGGGATCGGCATCGATTTTATTGAAGGTAAACAATCGCTAGAACTTGTGAAGCAATATGGGTTTTCAGACGATAAGGTGCTGTTTGCTGGCCTCGTGAACGGTAAAAACATTTGGAAAAATCAATACAAACGAACGCTTGGGGTTCTTCATGAATTAAGCGCACATGTAAAGCACATCGTGCTTAGCTCCTCCTGCTCGCTTCTGCATGTACCTTACACTTTGCAGCATGAAACCAAATTGTCGGATGCGTCCAAACGTTACCTGGCATTCGCAGAGGAAAAACTGCAAGAATTCGCACATCTTAAAGTGATTGGAGCTCAAGCAGATCCCTATGCCGCTGTACGCTATTTGCAAAATGAGGAACTATTCAGCAGCGCTCGGTTTACGAATAATGAAGCTGTACAGGCGAAAGCAGCGGCTTTAGCGGAAGCTGACTTTACTAGACTGCCGGCCTTCAGTGAGCGAGAAGCGATTCAGAAGGTGAAATTCAATTTGCCGCAGCTGCCGACTACAACGATCGGTTCCTTCCCTCAGACAGCCGAAGTTCGAGCGAATCGCTTTGCTTTTAAGAAAGGCGAAATTAGCGAGGAGCAGTATAAGCAGTTTAATTTCGAGAAAATTGCAGCGTGTATTGCACGCCAAGAGGAAATTGGGCTTGATGTTCTCGTTCATGGTGAATTTGAACGCAATGATATGGTTGAATACTTTGGCGAGTGCTTGGATGGATTCATGTTCACTGAGAAGGCTTGGGTGCAATCTTATGGAACAAGATGTGTGAAGCCGCCGATTGTATGGGGAGATATTTCCCGTTCCAAACCGATGACCGTTGAATATTCGGCTTACGCCAAAAGCTTGACCAACAAACCGCTTAAAGGGATGTTAACAGGCCCTGTAACGATTCTAAACTGGTCCTTCCCTCGCGAGGATATCAGCCTTAAGGATAGTGCTTTCCAGATCGCGCTGGCGATTCGTGATGAGGTACTAGACCTAGAGGCAAACCATATTGAAATTATCCAAATTGATGAGGCTGCTTTACGAGAAAAACTGCCATTAAGAAAGTCTGATTGGCAAAGTGAGTATCTAAGCTGGGCAATCCCTGCATTCCGATTGGTGCACAGCGGTGTTCAAGCCGAAACGCAAATTCATACCCACATGTGCTATAGCCAATTTAGCGATATTATTCGCGATATTGATGCCATGGATGCGGACGTCATTACCTTCGAAGCTTCTAGATCAGACCTTGCGATTATCGACGTAATCAATGAATGCGGGTTCCAAACAGAAGTCGGTCCAGGGGTGTACGATATTCATTCTCCGCGTATTCCAAGTGTAGAAGAGATCAAGCTTGGACTGAATCGCATGTTGGAGAAAATTGATATTGCGAAGTTGTGGGTCAATCCCGATTGCGGACTTAAAACACGCGGCGACAAAGAAACGTGGGCTAGCTTGAAACAATTGGTTCAGGCAGCGAAGGAAGTAAGAGCTACGCTATAACAGCATCACCTAAGAGGATGAACTCAGCCGAGTTCATCCTCTTGGCTTATAATCGTATAGCCGAAATCTGAAATTACACTTTTCAGCTTCCGAACATAATCATCGGCTAGCAGGCTCAGCGTGACCTTTTTATTCGTGATGTATCCAATCTGCATATGCTCATCCGTACGCAGGCGCACCGATTTAATCTGCTCGCCATTCAAGTCTGAATTCAGGACGCCAGAGCTGATTGTATAGCCATTTAACCCAATGAGGAGATTGAATAACGTCGCCCGATCACTAACTAATATTTTCTTCCTATGCGTCCTGGTGCTTAGGATTTCCTCTGAAAAGTAAAAGGAATTGAATTCCCCTTGTTCAAACGCTAAACACGGAAACTCATCTAAATCTTCGATTTCCAGTATAGACTTCGCCGCAAGCGGATGCTCCGAGCTAATGAACACATGAGGCTCCGCCACGAAAAGCGGGTGGAATTGCAAGCCATTTTCTTTCAACATCTTCTGAATAACCTTCTGGTTAAAATCATTGAGATAGAGAATGCCAAGCTCGCTGCGCATATTGCGCACATCTTCAATAATTTCATGCGTTCTTGTTTCGCGCAACGTACATTCATATTCATTTGTGTTCAAGTCTTTCAGTAGACTGACGAACGCTTGAACCGAGAAAGCATAATGCTGTGTGGAGATTGAGCACAGTTTTTTGGAAGGTTTCTTATTCATATACCTCTGCTCAAGGAGCTCTGCTTGCTCTACGACTTGCCGAGCATAGGATAGAAATTCTGCCCCTTCATTCGATAGGGCAATACCCTTCGATGAACGCAGAAAAATATCAACGCCGATTTCCTGCTCGATTTCTTTTACCGCACTAGACAGACTTGGCTGCGAGATGAAAAGCTGTTTGGCAGCCTCACTTATGGAACCACAATTCACAATGGTTAGTATATATTTTAACTGCTGCAATGTCATGATTATCCGTCCTTAGCGCTTCATTTACTTCGATTCATTCCCTGCACGATCTTCTCCATATAACGCATTCATATGCGCAATATGGGTAGCGCCCCAATCGTTCAATGGCTGTAACACCGCGCTTAAACCTTTGCCATATTCCGAAATTGAGTACTCTACTTTGGGAGGAACTTGGTTGTAAACCTCACGGTGCACGATATCATTATATTCTAGCTCTCTTAGCTGTTGGGTAAGCATCTTCTTGTTGATGTCTGGTATCGACTTTTGAAGCTCGCTGAATCTCATTGTGCCGTTTGAAATAAGCTGAAGTAAGATGACAGGCTTCCATTTTCCTACCAGGATACTTAGCGCTGATTCAAATTTACAATACTCTTTCATTGAACTCCTCCCACTTCCCGTTGCATGGTTAGGTAACTTTTTCGTTACTCAGTCTAGATAAAGTGCCTACTTGCTTGAATGGATTCCTAGGGTCTACTATACCATTAGTAGATAGCCCATACATAGTCAGGAGGTTGAATCGTAGCATGAATATCATCATATGGATCATTCAAGGTCTTGCAGCATTTGGTTTTGTTTATTCTGGCTGGTTGAAGGCGTTTCAGTATGACAAAGCCCGAGCATCTTGGGGATGGGTAAAAGACGTTCCGAAAGCATTCGTCGTCTTTATCGGGTTAGCTGAATTGATCGGGGCACTTGGACTCATTCTACCTCAAGCGACGAATATCGCACCGATTTGGACACCGATTGCTGCAACTGCTCTTGCCGCTGTCGTTCTGCTCGGCGCCCTCTTCCATGTTGCTCGTAAAGAGTATCGAGACATTGGCGTGAATGTAGTCTTTTTCGCGTTAGCTTTACTAGTTGCTATCTGTCGTTTTTAACCTACTGATGCCTGTCATCTCTGTGAGTTATGGCAAAGTCGAAGGGTTACTTATGCTCAACCTGTGTATAAGTAGTAAAAAACCTCTATCCACATGTGGATAGAGGTTTGACTTCTATTCGTTGATCAGCGTCCATACCCCAGCTTTACCTGGGATCTCACCTTTGGTCCACCATTTCGCTTGATACGTATGGCCTGCATACACGACTTTATCGCCGCCATTGTAGGCTTTCACATTGTTCCAAGTCAGAACGGCGTCTTTGGCAACAGCCTTCCAAACATCTGATGTATCTGGTTGTTCGCCTTTGGTCCACCATCCGGCTGCATATTCAATGCCGTTGAAAGTGACTTTGTCCCCTGCCAAATAAATCTTGGTGCTGTCCCATGCCGTTCCCTGTGCTGGTGGCGTAACTGTTGCTGACTTCGTCGTAACGGTCAGCGCAGCGCTTGCCGTGGAGCGATTGTTAGCCGCATCCAAAGCAATTACCGTGTACGCGTATGCTGTTGATGCGCTCAGACCGCTGTCTGCATACGACCTTGAAGCCGTTGTGCTGATTAACTTGCCGTCACGATACACCTCGTACTTCGTTACGCCGATATTGTCCACAGCGGCTGACCAGCTTAGTGTAGCAGCAGATTCTGTCACGTTACTGGCGGCTAATCCCGTCGGCCGCGATGGTGCCTCCTTATCTGGCGTCGGTATAACCGCCGCAGGCAGCGTACTTGCCGATACAGCTGGGCTAGATGGCGAACGATTACCCGCGTTATCCACCGCTACCAACGTATAAGCAAATGTAGTGTTTGCTGGCAGTCCGGTATCGGTATATTCCGTTTTCGTCGTTGTACCTACTACGTTACCATTCCGACTAATTTCATATTGTTTAATCCCTGCTGAAGCCGTTGAAGCTGTCCATGCCATCGTTATGGTGCTCTCTGTATGCGTAGAGCACCAAGCACTTGCTGGAAAGTTCGGCAGCACAAATGGCGGCTCAGGATCTGGTGGCGTCGTGCTGCCGCCTTGTGTTAGATTCACGTCAACTGCCTGATAGAAGGCATTGCCCGTATCGCCAATCTCCCACACGCCTAGAATGATATAATAACCAGTTCGGTCTGTCGGCACATTGCATTTATGCGTTACTGTCATGTCAGGCTTCATATTATGGCCATCCACCGTGCAGAAAGGCTTTGATTCCAATTGGTCGCGTGTAAGCGGCTTATTCGGGTCCCAGCCAATTTTCGTTATGTAATACTTCCATTCCTTCGTCAGGTGATTCGCTGTGAATTTCCAGGTAAACGAATTTTCGCCACCTTTCATCTCAACTTTCTTCCAACGATCAGCTGTCTGGGCATCCAACTCAACATATTTGCCCGCTCCCGCAATCTGACCGTCTGCCGGTCCTGATGCTGGGAATCCTCCTTTGCCTTCCGCACTTTGTGGTTCGTACTGAATAGCACCACAAGACTTATTAGTCCCTTGTTGGCATAGCAGCGTACGGCTAGATGGCGATTCGATGTAGCCATGAGCAGAAGCCTTACTCGAGAAGGCAAATGTGCAAGCAAGCGCTACTACCAGGAACCCAAGTAGAAGTGCAAGCTTAAATGGGCGGGAGCTTAACCCCAGCTTCCCCCATACGGATTGTTGCGTAATGACCATGTCGATTTTCCTCGCATTCTGTAATAGGATTATAGTTTCCAATCTTAGCCAGTTATTAAGTGTTTAACCAGTTTCAAAAGACCTAGGGGGAATTTACTACCACTGCATGTCGTATATAAACAACAGCACTGCTAAAAAGTATGACGCTTGACCCATATTTTTCTATTTTTTATTAAAACTACTGTACATTTCGTTATTTTCAAAAAATTAATCGGTTTTTTCTTTCTTATAAAATAGGCCGATATCATCTATTGGCGTTGAGATATTGAGCCCGTTATCCTATCATTTCTAATGAACTACTTCCAGTTGCCAAGCTTTTTCTATGTCTGTGGTCCCTCATGCGACGGTCAAAGAGTCGATTTTATCTGCCTTTTTTGTCGTATGGAGCTTAATAATGAAAAAGAGACCGTCCACAATCAACGGTCTCTTTCGTATATGTTTATTTTAAATTTAGGCCTTCCTGACCTTTACTAGGACAACCTTTGCAGCAGCGAATAGAGCCATACCTAACACCATCGTTACTACTATAGTTAAGGGGCTGGTCGTGTTCTTGACTCCAAAGGCTATCGTACTTTCCGGGTACGTAGCAGTTAGATTAGCCGTAATTTCAGGCTTATAGCGAGTCGTTAATAGGATACCACTGATGATTTGAAATGCCATATAGCAGAGATGCAACAACAAAGAGAATAGGAATGCCTGAATGATTGTTCTTATTGTCATTTTGAGCTCCTTATTTGAAATATCTCTTAGTATAGCATTAATTTACAAATAAAGGATATTTGTATATCGCTAGTTGTATTACTTCCTGCCATTCGGACCTCCTTGACCATTCCCCCTCTGTGAAAACATGGTGATTTGTTCTGTCGTCAGTCCAAGCGCAAGAAGCTTGGCTTTTACTTCATCCGTAATGGTTCCTCCAGCATCTTGAATGAGCTGCATAGCCTGTTGCATAAATTCGCGATCCAGTCCGCCCATTCCAGGGAAACCACCTTCACCGCCTGGGCCTCCTTCACCTCCACCACCCTGTGAGCCTAGAGCTTTCAGCGTAATAGATGATGCATCAATGAGTGCACTTGAGTCCTCTTTCTGACCTTCAGTCGTTGCTGGTATTGTTCCATTCAGCTGGCCTTGGATGCTCTCTGCGCGCAGTGTCCCAAGTTTTTTCAGTTCTGCAATCCCCGCTTCATATTCCTCGTAGCTATAAAAAGCAGATGTATCATTTTTTACATAATCAGAAATCATCGCATCTAGCTTATCAATCGTCTGTTCGAACTTACCATCACTGAAGTAACCGTTAACGATCTCTTGTAAATACTGATGGTATTTCTCCCCATACTCGGGTACTTCCAGCAGCTTGGCAATCAAAGGGCGATCTTCCAAGCTTACCCCCGAAACCGGGGTGTCGATTGGAAAGTTCACGACATTTGACGCATCACCCGACTGGAAGCCGCCGAACGCAAGATTGTAATCCCAAGGAAGGATGCTCAATTGACCGTCATTTTCATAAAGGTAGTAGTTGTGCCCCATATTAGAAACATAGCTATCCAGATTGACAACCACCGTGTGCGCGGCGAAATACTTAAGCACAGCGTCAACATCTACACTTGCTTCAAGATTTTTGCCTTCGCTGAGGTTTTTCAAAGCTTCAATAACGCGCTGTTCGTCAGCTTCATCGGTCTTCGTTTCCGCGTTGTCAAAGATCGCCGAATAACTGCTGCTCTCTCCATCCGTATATTGCAGGGAGACGCCGTTATTCGCCATGCCTCTCATACCGCCCTCATTCTGTTCAGGAGGTTGGGCACCCTTCTCTCCCTGTTCTGCGTTCGCACCATCCGGCAACTGCTCTCTGTCCTTACCCGCAGCGCCCATTGCTGTTTCGGGCTTATACAGTTCGCCTTCGCCGTCATACACACGTTCAAGATAACTACTGTCGATATCCTCGACAGCTAGATAAAAGCCCCATGTCACCCCGTTGAGTGAGATGTCTGCAAACGTAAATAGCGGTGCATCCACGCCAATATAAGACATAATGTCATAGGATAAGTACTCCTTCAGGCTAGTTGCATCGGAAAAATTGCTGTTAAGCACGATTTTGTCTAGGCCAAGCCACGTTTGCCCCTCCACATACTCATCAAATTTTATTTTGAAACTGTATCGGTCAGTATCCTCATCACGCACAATGGAAGAAAGACTGGAATTACCTTTGGGTCGAATGCCCACATTTGTAATTGTCGTACCATTGATAGTAATGTTGGCTGAAATATATTCTTCCGCTGCCGCGTTGTCCAACATGGCCTGCCATTCGGCTTCGCCTACTTTTATATCAAAGGTCGTGATTTTGGTTTTATCCATCTCACCTACATATTTAAGCGTTGTAGCCTGTGTGTCTCCGCTCTGCGTAGTCGGTGTATTCTCAGATTGTGTAGATTGCGTCGCAGATGGTAAAGTCGTCGTACACCCGGTCAACATAGAAGTTATCGCTAAAATTAACAATAGTATTATTGCAAAATGTGTTTTCTTAAACATCATTCTCATCGCCTTTCATTTATGATTTGGAATTCAGAATCAGCTGTGTAAGGATCCTGTCACTATCTTAGGTTCCGAACCTTTAGTGAATCTTAAATGGATTTGCCCACCACAAATGAAATAAAGCCTCCATTCCGTAACTCGGAATAGAGGCTTGTATCTTGTACGCTACTATTTTACGAAAGCTTACTCATATTGACCCTTAATGACGAAAAATGAGCCCCGAATGGTGCCAGCGAGTTTAGACTTCTGCCTTGCGAACTTAAACTTCGTTTCTAGCTCCTTTGGTATCTCCATCCCCTCAGAGAGCTTAAAACCAACAGCCCGCTTCTTCGGGTCATCCACTGTGTACATCACATTAATTGAAAGACCATCCTCGTAAAATACGTAGGTAAATTGGATGTTTTCCACTTGAAAACGAGACGTTTCTAACGGTTTGGCCGCAAACTGAATATCACGTTCTTTCAAAATTTGGTTGGCATAGTCAAGGCTCTCCTGACTCTCGCTAGCAGGTACAACAATAAATTCATGCTTATATTTGTTCATAAAATAACGGGCTTCATTCGCACGTAAACCAGCAAGCGCTTCTGCTACAGGTGAAGATTCTAGACCAACCGTGGACACATTTTTAAAATCAACGATATACGACATTTCCATCCCTCGTTTTCTCACCATATTTCTTATCTATTACTAGTATACCAAAATATTACGATCTCAAAAGAGATTACAATATAATAAACGCCTATGCGATATTTCGCTGCTGAGTTAGTAACTAATTCTGACTGTTCGTGTCTTTTCCTCATATTCAACCTTAGCGCCGAGCACTTCAGATAGCAGTCTCACCGGGATAATCGTAGAATCGTTGTCCAAAATAGCCGGAGAGTCCGTTGTAACTTCTACACCATTTAGCATATACGCACTTTTAGACGTAAAAAGTGTGATCGTTCTGCCTTGTTTTGTGTATATGGCTGCTTTCTGAGTATCGTCCCATTCTACCGATGCCCCGAGTGCCCCTGCTAAATCTCTAATCCAAAGGTAAGAGCTTCCCTCTTTAATGATAGGCTTTTGCTTCATTGGCACTTTAACATCATCCAGGATGAATTTATTATCGGTTAGTCCAAAAGAAACCACATGCTGTAACTTGCTAGGTTCGCTCATTTTCTTCAGATACAGCGATGAATCGCTATGTAATTTATTTTTCCCTAAATACGCAATAGGTTCCGTACGAAATTCCCACTTCTTTTCATAGATTTTGGGTTTATTATCTTCAATAACGGACAATTTAACGTATGCCGTGTAAACGGTATCCGGAGAGAGCGGCTTGGTCGGAATCAACATAACCTCGGTCTGCAGATGATCATCATCAACCGGCGTATTCAGCAATAACTCCAAGCTCTTGCCTGTACTGTCGGTCAGTTTGGATTCTACTAATTTGACATCTCTAACAAATCTTCCTGATAGCTGTGCCATGATCGGATAACCGACAGGGTACTTTGAACCGGAATGGCCGCGTATCGGGTCCGGCGTCTCGTGACCATCAAAATTAATGGGAACGTAAGGATCGCCAGGAGCCGGAGAAACGACTAATCGCGAGTTCCATTCATTCGTTAGTCCAAATTCAATCACTGTATAATCACCTTGTTTATCGAGACCAATCTCTACGGCATCCAGCGTTAAGAACGGAGTCCGGTGATAAGGGGCATCGAAAAGACCATCTATCGCTTGTGTGATCGCTACTTTCGAGCTTCCATTGTAAGATACGTCCTCTGAAAAATTACCCGCGTAACCTGCGTATAGGCCGCGCTCGTATAGTTTACTTCCGATGTAGCCCGGGAGTTTACTGTTTTCTTCGTGCATCGATACTCCTGTTTCGACGACCTTGTTCGTTTCTAAATATTGCGCATGCAGCTTTGCCGCATAGGTAAGATTTTTGTTGAAGGTAAGTGGATTCAAACCATGAATAACTCGATAATCGTTTATCGCCTTAATGCCTTCTAATTGCTGGGCTGTAGGCGTAGAAGGCAGATCAGAAATTGCTTTTTCGTCAACAATAAATGTCCAACTTCTCTCAAGCGGTAAGTAGCTGTCATCTTTTAGCTCCATGACAATATGAACGGTATGCTCGCCCACTTTTAAGTCAGTGGATGGCGTATACGACATCATCATTCTGCCCATGTCCCACTTCGCATCCACTTTAACTTGATCGATTTTCATCGTAAAACTTTTGAATTCAGGTGTAATATCCGTTTTCATAATTTCAAGCACGATCGTTGGTTTCATTAATCCAACTTTTCCTTGTGGATACCAATAAGAAGAATAGGATGCCGCCTCAGCTTGTGGCTGAGCCATAAAGAGCCCTGAAACTGCTAGAAAAAGACCAAGCAGCACTTTTAAAAATCTGTTTCCGAAAACCATTGACGCGTTCCCCCTGTGTGATTGTCATAACGTTATTAACTTCAACAATTCCTAAACCTACCAAATATTAACTTTCGCTATTTTTCGACCCATTTCCTTCTTCTTTATTATTTTGGTATAAATCAACGCTGGAAACAGTGGCCATTCTGTACGGTACAAAAAAAGGCCACCCTACAGTAGAAGAATCTACTTATCGGACAGCCCCTAGCCTATACTACTTTCCCTGCTCCTTTATTACCTGTTCAATCCCCAACAGAATTAACTTCAAACCGAACTGAAACGCCTCGTCAGTCCCCATCAGATCGAACATTCGGCTCATGTACATTCTCCGAAACAGGCCAGCATCTGTCTCGCTCATGGAGTCCAGAAGACGGATCATCTCCCCATTGGGATGATCTCCTTGCTCCTTACGGATAGCGGACACATTGCGCTGATGCTCATAATCATCTAGAACGAAATAGAACACATAATTCACAAGCGTAAGAACTGCTTGCAATTTCTGCTCTTGCTCGAGCGGCGTCGATTCCATACAGACTAACATACGATTGGTGAACCGGATGATGTCCGGCTCGTGGGGGAGCGTCATCATCATGAGCTGCGTGGAACAGGAGTGCCGTCGGAGCACACTCCGTACCGTTACCGCGAACTCCGCCATTTGCTCCTTCCAGTCTCCGTCGGAATGGAACTCCTCCAGAATTATTTTCGACACATGGTTGGCCATACGCTGGTAGAGATCTTGCTTGCTCTTGAAGTACCAGTACAGAGAGGGTGCCTGAATGCCAAGCCGGTCGGCCAACCGCCTCATGCTGAATTTCTCGATGCCTTCCTCCTCCAGAAGTTCCCACGAACTTTCTAAAATCTTATCCTCCGAAATTTGAGGCTGCTGTTTTTTCATTGCTATCCGTCCTTTTTATCTAACAGTGTAAGTTTGTTCTTTACAGGTTCATAGCTTCATGATATCATCTAACACTGTAAGGTTCAATCTAACGCTGTTAGACAAATTCAACGAAGAAAGAAGTGACTCACATGGATGCACAAAACCTCCATTATTTTGAAAAAGCGCCCATTGCTAAAGCTGTCGCTCATTTCGCTGTACCGATGATGCTAGGCACGTCAATGAGTGTCATATATGCCATCTTAAATGCCTATTTCCTTGGTACACTGAACAATACGGCCATGTTAACCGCACTCGCACTAACCTTGCCCTTATTCGCGGTCATTATGGCACTAGGTAACCTGATTGGCATGGGCAGCGGTACATTCATCTCCCGTTTGCTAGGCGAGAAAAAATATGATGATGTTAAGCATGTATCTTCATTCGCCTTTTTCAGCAGTTTAGTTCTAGGTCTTATCGTGATGGCTGTTGGCCTCCCGTTGATCGATTCCATTGTCCACGGCCTGGGGGCAACGCCTGACTCCTTCGGATTTACAAAAGACTATGTCAGAATTATGCTTATCGGTTCACCATTCGTCGTCTTATTCTTCACATTGGAAAATATAGTACGCTCGGAGGGTGCCGCAATCACATCTATGGTCGGTATGATTCTGAGTGTTGTTGTGAATATTATTCTCGATGCCCTAGTCATCTTCGTCTTCCATTGGGGCGTGATCGGTGTTGCGTCTGCTACGGTCATTTCTAACTTGGTTGCAAGTATCTTTTACGCCTTTCATATGAGATATAAGAGCCAGTTCTTAACGATATCTGCACAATGGTTCAAGATTACTAAGGACATTCTGAGCAATGTATTCAAAATCGGAGTTCCCGTCTTTGTTATGAGTATATTCTTGGGTGCAATGTCACTTATTTTAAACCATTTTCTTATCGAATATGGAGATCAGGCTACAGCGGCTTTTGGAATCTCATCACGTTTATTGCAATTTCCTGAGTTTATTTTGATGGGCTTATGCGAGGGAGTCGTACCGCTGATTGCCTTCTCTTTTACAGCAAATAAATTACGTATGAAGCAAACCATAGGATTTATGATCAAAGCGATTATAGCGTTAGCCGTCATATTCGGTATCATCGTCTACCTGATTTCCGATCACTTGATTGGTTTATTTACGAATGACCCGCAGTTAATTGAAATGGGCAGTTATATTCTACATGTGACGTTCTTATCCTTGTTCATCACGGGAATGACCACTTTGTTTACGGGGATCTTCCAAGCAACTGCGCAAGGGACTGCCGCGTTTATTATGTCCGTCATTCAAGGTATTACTCTTATTCCGGTGTTGTATATCGCCAATCGCATGAATGGCTTCCACGGGGTTGTCTGGTCGCTTGTCATTGCAGACACCGTCGCATTCCTTGTTGGTGCTATCATGCTGTATGTTCTACGGACCAAATTGCAGCCTGATTTGGAACATTTAGTTCAATAGAACACAAAAAGGCAGGATAAGGGACACTCCCTGATCCTGCCTTCTTGTGAAAACGACTTTATTTTTTCAAAGCTCGATCATACGCTTTTTTGTAAATGTCTACAATTTTATCAACGCCTAACGCCTTCATGTCACTCACATATTTCGGCCAATCTTCCAGACTGCGTTCACCAACGATGAACTTGGAAATATTCTCATCGCGCTTCTTCATAATCGTATCCCCGCTTAGAGAGAGAGTTTCCATCTCAGCGCTTGTGAACGCCGGACGAGGCTGCTGCTGACTATCATATTTCGGCGCTTCCTGATAAGCCTTCTGCAGCTCAGGCGATGAGAGGGAAAGATGCGCATCATAATCGAACCACGCGTACGTGCCGTCCGTAGAAATACCGCTTTTCTTTCTCATGTCTGCGACATCCGCATATTTCTCAATAAACTGCTTCTTGCCATTTTCCGTTTTGTACGTGACGCCTTCTTTCCCCCAGCTGGCCAACGTTTTGCCTTCTTCACTGTAGAAGAAATCCATAAACTTCAGAATCTCTTTAATTTTTTTCGACGATGTCGCGATCATGAAGCCTTCGTCCAAATATTGCGTGTACGCATTTTTAGCTGGTGCCCCTGCAAATCCGGTCGGCGCCCCCATGAAAGCCAGATTAAAGTCTGCTTTATCTTTGCGCAAAGCGGAGTTGAAGAAATCAATCCGTCCGATGTAATCGACGGTGACAAACGCCCGCTCCGTAGACATCAGGTCTTGCCAAAGCTTCGTATCTGCAGATAAGAAATCAGGAGGAATGAGGCCTTCTTTATAAAATTTATTTAAATACACGATCATTTGCTTGTAATTGTCTTCTAGCGGACCATAGCGCCATTCTTTTTTATCAAAATCATAGTACACATCCGAACCGGTGCCAAAGGCTGGAGCAAAATTCAAGAGACGCTGCAAGCCGTTCCGGAAGGAAAGCGGATAGCTCTTCGGATAAGCTTCTTTTATTTTCTTAAGCGCTGCATACAATTCATCCCACGTTTTCGGCTCAGAGAGCCCCAGCTTCTTAAATATATCATCGCGATACATCCAAATCATGCGATTCGTTTCCCCGATTCCTGCATTCGGGAACATATACATTTTGCCATCCGACGAAATCGTATTTTGCGTATCAACCGGGTACTTTTCCATCCATTTCTTTAAATTCGGCATCTCATTTACATAATCCAAAATATTAACCAATGCACCTTGCTGTCCGTACTTATCCGCCAACTTTTTGTCCTGCGTCATCATCAAATCCGGCAAATTACCCGAAGCAATTGTAACGCTAAGCGCGTCATCCAGCTTCCCGGACGGCAGCTGCACATTCAGGGAAACACCAGTTCTCTCTTCGATTAATTTCCAGGCAATATTATCTTTATTGTAAGGCCAGCTTGGATTTGAATAATTGAGCGCGGTAAAGGATTGTTTAACCACTTGCGCAGGAGCTGCGGCCGTTGACCCCGCGCTGGCAGCAGGCGCTGCCGTCGAAGTCTCGTTCGTACTCGTCGAACAACCGGCGATTGCCGTCATGGATAGTCCCAAAGCTAAACAAATTGAAATCCCTTTTATTGTTTTATTCATAGAACCCATCTCCCTTTTCATTTGTTTAGACCCACTGCCTTTTTATTACTGAATATGAACTAACCTTTCACTGAACCGATCATCACCCCCTTGACGAAGTATTTTTGCAGAAACGGATACACAAGGAGGATCGGTACAGTGGAAACAAGGATGGTTGTAAATTTCAAGGCATCATCAACGACCAAATTATCGCCGCCTACGCTGGATACGTTAGCTGAGTTAATCTGCCCTTGCAAGACGATATTGCGTAGAACAACTTGGAGTGGGAACATATCCTGGTTGCGCAGGTAGAGTAAGGCGGAATAGAAGTTATTCCAGATGCCAACGGCATAGAAAAGTCCGATGGTGGCAAGCACCGCTTTGGAAAGCGGCAGCACGAGCCGAAAGAAAATACCGAGATCGGTTAATCCGTCCATTTTACCCGATTCTTCCAACTCTTTGGGCATTGCGGAGAAAAAAGTTCGCATCACGATGAGATTCCACGTACTGACCGCCGTAGGGAGCACCATGGACCATAGGCTGTCTACCAATCCGTAGCTTTTGACGACCAGGAAGGTCGGAATCATACCACCGCTGAAAAACATCGTAAACACAATGAGCAGTGTGAACAGCTTGTGATGCGGCAACTCCTTTTTGGAAATCGCGAACGCGCCCATGGCTGTCATAATTAGTGAAACCAAGGTGCCGACTACCACATATTGAATGGTATTGATATAGGCGGAGGAAATGCGCGGATCGTGTAAGACGATTTTGTACATCTCCACGTTGAATCCTTTTGGCCAAAGCGTAACTTCGCCTTTTAAAATGTGCGTACTATCGCTGAACGAGACAGCCATCATATACACAAAGGGGTACAGCGTTGCGGCGACGACCCCAAGCAGCACTAGGATGATCAGTAGGTCAGTCACACCAAATTTCGTTTTCATAAAGCGTACCTCCTTTCTACCACAAGCTGGTTTCTCCCGTTTTTCGACTAATCCAGTTGGCGGAGTATATGAATACTAAACTGACGATCCCTGTAAACAAATCAATGGCCGTCGCATAGCTGTAGTTGCCCTGACCGATCCCTGTACGGTACACATAGGTGCTAATAATATCAGCCGTTTCATAGATGGCGGGATTATAGAGCAGAAACACTTTTTCGAAACCGATATCGAGAACGTGCCCAACATTCAGAATAAAAACGATCACAATGGCCGGCGTAATACCCGGGAGCGTGACATTCGTTATTTTCTTCCACCTGCTTGCGCCATCCATCTCCGCCGCCTCATACAATTGAGGATCAATAGACGTCAAGGCTGCCAGATAAATGATCGTTTCCCAGCCGACATGCTGCCAGATTTCCGAAATGACATAGACCGAGCGGAACATGTCAGGCATCACCATGAAGTTAATCGGCTCAAAGCCGAGAACTTGAATCAGGTGGTTCACGATACCACTGGAAGGCGAAAGGAACATGAGCACCATGCTCGCCGCCACCACATTGGATATAAAATGGGGCAAATAACTGACCGTTTGTACGAATCGTTTGAAGAACGCGTGCCTTGCTTCATTTAGAAGGAGCGCCAATAGAATCGGTGCAAGAAAACCGAAGATTAGCCGGTAGACTCCGAGCATGAACGTGTTGTAGATGAGCTTAAAGAAGTCGGGATTTTCCCAAAACAACTTATAATACTTGAAGCCGACCCATTCACTTGCCCAGACACCCTTAAACAAATTGTAATTTTTAAAAGAAATGACCAAGCCGAACATAGGAACGTACTTGAAAAGTAAATAAAACAGCAAGGTAGGCAGAAAGAGAAGAAATAAATATTTCCCTCGTTTCCACTGCTTCAGATAGGTACTTCTTTTCGACCGGAGATTCGCTTGCGAAACAGACGTCTGTGTCGTGGCGGCCGATGGGTTCGTACGCAATAGTCATCTCTCCTTTTTCTCCATGTGGGTTGCCCCCCTCTGGTTATTGAGGCTCTGTATCGACAAGCCCATCGTATCGGAAAAATGCCGTGCCGACTATCCACTTCCTCATCAACTCATTCGCAAATTTCTCAAAATCGAGAATAATAATAAGAATCGTAAAAATTCATATAAGGAATTGTAAATATTTTCTCACACCATAAATTTCACCATGCTATAATTTCCACATACTACTGGCTAGCGAAAGGAGACGACTATGCAAACCGCCTATGTCCCTAGAAAAAGATACAGCACGTCCTTGTTCTACCGACTATTGATCAGTTTCATTATCATCATTTTGCTACTCGTATCCTTTAATGTAGCCTCCTTTACCTTCTTTCGAAGCAGCATTCGAGAAGAAATTATTAAGAACAGTAGTCTGAATCTCGATACGACCGTTGCCAGCTATGAGAAAAACATTTCGTTAATCAAAAGTCTGTTAGTCAGCCTATATTTCAACACCCATACCGAAGCGCTCAAAAATAATCCGGAGAAACTCGACTTTATTATTTCAAGTCAGGTGCAACGCGAACTGCAAAATGTGTTAGCGAACAATCAGCTTTCTTTATATAACATCATTTATTACTTTCCGAACCGTGACTTTGTTATCGATAAAGATGGATCCCGAGATGCGCAAATGATGTTTAGCAAATTTTATACGTCCCCCACGTATCCAGAGCAGTTCTGGTCAACGGAAACCGGAAAATCTTCGCTCTCCTTCCGGGTGTACCCTTCTGCGGAATTTCAAGAACGTACAAGCTTCTCTACTAGAAGTTTTGGGAATTTTAACCCCGTTCTTTTCAAAAGCGCCGCAACGGACGGCTTATCCATTATCGCCTTGCTAGACAGCGATCAAATGTTTGAGGCATTCAGCCATTTTCAGGCCGATTCCGACTTCTATATTTTGGATGACGCTGAGGGCACAACGTACGCCGTAAGCAGTCGCAAGGATCCTCTGCATTTGAAGCCGCACACTGGCAGTTCCGGTTATTATTTGGAAGGCACCAATTATTATTTCTACAAACAAGGGGCAGTGACCGGGAACACCTATGTGTTGATCGTGCCTTTTGCTACCATTTCCGAACAGTTCTTTAAGCTAAATGTGTTTATGGTTGGACTAATATTCCTTTCCATTATCATCGGAGTCGGCATGTCCATTCTCTTTGCCAAACGGTTTAACAACCCGCTCACCACCATTATTAGTTCCATTCAACAGATGGATCGTCCCCAAAGTGCACCCTTTGTCAGTCCAATTCGCGAGTTCAATGTCATTAGCCAGAAGCTGCATGATTTATTTCTAACCAACGAAACGATTAACCGGGACTTACTAAGCAAAAATTCCTTGCTCAAGCACTACGCCTACTTAAATAAGGTGAAAATGATTCATACCGATATTGAGGATGCAAAAATATCTATTGATTCCGATAAACCTTATGTCATCGTCCTATACCAGCTCATGTATATCGACAACCAGTTAGCCGCTATGGACATGGACCCTAATCGCGCTTCGTATTACATTAAGGAATTCGTTCAATCGCAGTTTATTCAGGCCTATAAAGATGCCTTGACCTTCCAAATTGAGAAGGATCAAATTCTGACCATTATTTTTACAAACGATTCCGAGCTTTCCGTATTGGACAATCTGTTAATCGATATCAAAAAAATATTTGAACTGGATGCGTCCTATTGTTCAGTAACCATAGCCGTGAGCCCTGTCCATGACAATGCGTTCATTTTCAACGAAGCTTTCGAAAACACGCTGCTGTTAGCCAAACAACGGAAGCTTGGGGAAGGTGTCCAAATCATTCGGGAAAAGGAAACACTGCCTCCGGATCTCTGGTTCACAACGGCTAATATGAAAGAATTTACGGCGAATTTGACTTCGGGTAACCCAGCGATCACCATTCCTATCGTTTCGAAAACGCTAGAGCTCGCCGTTAAACGCGGCGCTTCCTACGCGCAGATCCATGACCTTGCCAAGGAAATCGTCAACTTGATTATTAAAACACTCTATTCTAGCCATAATCCGATCTCCTTGCTCGATGACAAGAGGAGCCCAGCGGATATTCTCAAGAATTGCCGCACACTGGAACAATTTCAGCAGTTTTTTAAAGAAATCCTAACACAGTCCGCCTCGGATATTCGTCAGAAGAAAGAAGCGACCGACCACATTACCAGTTTCGTAACGAACTACGTCAATGAGCATTTCGGCAGCGATCTATCGCTGGACTTACTAGCCGATAAATTAAACATTACAGGCGCTTACTTATCAACCTATTTCAAAGAGAAAACAGATACCAACTTTAGCGATTATGTGAATACAGTCCGAATGAATAAAGCGATGGAGCTGCTGGAGAAGACGGACCTCAAAATCCAAGACGTCTCTACGCTTGTCGGCTATTACACGATTGCTTCCTTCAACCGCATGTTTAAAAAGCATACAGGCATTACGCCGAGCGAGTTCAGGCGAGCTCGGTGCCAGTGAAAAAAGGACGATCCTGACCGAATCGCTTCGGAGGATCGTCCTTTTCACTGTCTAAGCTGCTATATAGCTTAGTTGGTCATCGAGCTGTAATGCGCAGCCAGCTGGGTAGGCGTCAGCTCATAATCGTACACGGCAACTTTGCCGATTGCGCCTTGGAAGTACGAAGCGAGATCTCGCGTGGCGATTCGCATCGGAGCCGTTCCGTTGCCTGGAACGATGCTGTAATCCGATAGTTTGTCTTGATCACGCAGGACGCCGTTTTTAAACACCTTGGTGTAACCTGTTGTGTATGTGGAGCTCGTATTTACGGTATTAATCACCAAGGTATAGTGAATCCATTGACCGGCGGTCACCGTATCCTGGAAGTAGGAGCCTGCACCTAAGCCGCCGCTCAAATTAAATGAATACCCGCTGATGCGGTTTGGACGGTTTTCGGTGTTTGTCTGATTGTACATCCTCGCCACCCAGGAATGTTGTCCGGATGTCCCTTTCCCCATCCAATGCACATACCCGCTGCTCTCATAGTTCGTAAATTGCAGTGTATCCGGCCGCATCCAAGCCTCGACGGTCAAGATGCCTGTGCGCGTAACCTCAAGATAGTCGTTATCAGGAATTGTAAAATATTGATTCGTCCCGTTGAATACCGGAGCTGCGTCCCCATTCGGCATCGTCGTGTTCGTCGGGCTTCCGGTGAAGGTGCCGTTCATCCCGTTACCAGATTGATCCGTCGTTACCGCGGAAGCTAAAGGCCAGTATCCAACGGGATTGTCAGCCAATACGGCCGTGTCATAGGTGGATGTTGCCTGAACGGCTGAAGAAAAATTGAAGCAGGCGGAAAGCAGAATAGCCGTCATCATCGTTGCTGTAAGCTTGGACATTCGGAGTGAAAAAGGGTTTCTCATTGTCAATCGTCTCCTCTCCTATTGGCAAATCACTTGCTCCGTTGCACCTGCGCTAGTTATACCCGTTTCGCTACACGCGGTCGTCAGCTGTTCAACTTCCCTCCCTTCACCTTCGTTATTTTCATCTTATCGGGAAGGGGCTTACTTCAAAATGGCATCGTTTTGGGATGATGATGAAATCTTAATCCAGCCAAACAATTCGTCATAATCGATAAAAATGCGAAGCATGGATGCTCATGTCAAACCTTATTAATCGTATAGAAAAAAGCGTTCATTGCCCTTGTGATCCACTCGGCCTTCGATAACACGAGAAACGAGGAAAGGACGCCCCATTGGACGTCCTTTCCTTCATGTAAGTCTGCATATATGTATTGTACTAACTGATGCATCCGTTACACTATTTCAGCATTTGATACACTTGCTCAACATCCTTATCCCCGCGACCAGACAGATTAACGATAATGATCTGATCTTGACCCATCGTCGGTGCCAACTTCTTCGCGTATGCAACCGCATGTGCACTTTCTAATGCTGGGATAATTCCCTCCGTGCGGGACAGCTCTTGGAAGGCTTCCAACACTTCCTCGTTGGTGACCGTTGCGTATTCTCCGCGGCCCGTCACCTTCAGATGGCTATGCTCCGGCCCAATACCAGGATAGTCCAAGCCCGCTGCGATCGAATAGGTTTTCCTCGGTTGGCCTTCTTCGTCCAGCAACACAAGACATTTAAAGCCGTGAATGATGCTCGGGACACCTTGCGTTAAAGATGGTGCTTGATCCGGCTCAACACCGATCAGGCGAACAGTCGGTTCATCTATGTAATGAGCGAATGCACCAATCGCATTGCTACCGCCACCTGCGCAAGCGACGACCGCATCTGGTAAACGGCCTTCTTTTTCCATAATCTGACGCTTCGATTCTTCACTAATAATAGCCTGGAAGTGCTTGACCATCGTCGGAAACGGATGTGGACCCACTGCCGAACCGAGCAAATAAAATGTATTTGTATAATTGCGAACCAGATCGTCTAGCGCCGCATCTACTGCATCCTTCAATCTGCCTTGGCCATTGTGAACCGGTACGACCGTTGCGCCAAGCAACTCCATGCGGAATACATTTAGCGCTTGTCGGCGCGTATCTTCAGCTCCCATGTAGATGACACAGTCCATTTCAAACATAGCGCAAGCTGTTGCCGTAGCCACACCATGCTGACCCGCACCCGTCTCGGCAATGATCCGCTTAGCCCCCATTCGCTTAGCGAGCAGAATTTGGCCAATGGCATTGTTGATCTTATGCGCTCCGGTATGATTCAAATCCTCGCGCTTTAAGTAAATTTTCGGTCCTCCCCAAGCTTTGGTCAAGCGCTCTGCATAGGTCAGTGGATTCTCGCGACCGACATACTCGCTCAAGTAATAGCGAAGCTCTTCCTTAAACTCTGGGTCGTCTTTAAACTTGTTGAACTGCTCACTCAAATAATTCAACACTTCCTGCAATTCTGGTGGAACGAAGCTCCCGCCAAACTCTCCAAAGTATCCCTCTTGCTGCAACTGTTGATCCATAAGTAAGCGCCTCCATAAATTATAATAGGAATGATACTCTCTAAATATATTACCATAATTTTCCCATGCCGTATTTAAAAGAACATAGGATGACAAGCCCTCCTAGCTTGCCTGCAGAGTAAAATAAAGAGCACCCTACGTGGGTGCCCCTACATAAAATCTGATCCGTTCTACATCTCATTCAAAACGCCTCCTCTATAAAATCATATTGAAATTTAGTTTCACTATCATGTCGTTCAAGATGTTTGGATTTCTACAAGACTAGAAAAAAAACTATTGATTTGCCTGCGTCTTCACCAATGAGGCCTGTAGCAGTCCCGATCACACTGTAAAATAGTGTCCCTGCTCAAGGTCCTGCATGAGCGAGACTTGGACTGGACGCCACTCTAGAAGAACCTTTGTATCTACGCTCGACCTAGGAATATCGAGTGCCGTAAGAATGCCCAGGAAGCCGAAGTGCGCATTCGCGTCTTCACGTGAAATACTCACCACTGGCAGGTTGAGATGCTTACCAATGACACCTGCGATGTCGCGAAATGGCACGCCCTCATCGTCCACACCGTCCAAACGTGACCCTGCTGGGGCTGACTTCAGCGCCAAGCGGAACAAAGACGCTGCATCTAAACGATGTACAGCCGGCCAGCGATTAGTTCCGTCGCCGATATAAGCGGACACACCTTTATCCCGCGCGATTTGGATCAATCTCGGCACAAATCCCTTATCACCTACGTCGTGTACGGTTGGTGCTAGCGAAACGATCGATGTGCGCACGCCTTGCTGCCCGAACGCAATCGCGGCTTTCTCCGACGCTTCGCCATTGGCGTGAGCCGTTATCACGAAAGGCTTGCCTGAGCCTTTCAGCGCTTCGCCCATCGTTTCGATGGCACGAAGATCGGTCCTAAGCGCACCAGCGAAATCCGCGAAGTTATGCTCAAACGCCAGGTGAATGACGCCGTCTGCAGCGGCTGCTCCACTGCTCAGGCTCTCGAGGTCATCAAGCGACCCGACATGCACGATCGCACCTGCTTGCTCTAATTGTGCAGCACCACGATCTGAGCGAGTTAAGCCGACCACCTGATGACCCGCTTGGATAAGTTCATGAACGACAGCGGAACCAATATATCCTGTTGCTCCTGTTACGAAAATACGCATCTTATGTGCCTCCTAAGCCTTTTTTTGAAAAACCACAACTCTACTGTAAACTATAGAGTGAACTCTAAGGCAAGCATTTAGAAGGAGGCACTCTCGATGAAAATACAGGAATTAGCTGAAAAAATAGGATTATCGGTCCACACCATCCGTTACTATGAGAAGGAAGGATTACTAGACGAGCGACATGTCCAAAGGGAGACAAATAACTACCGCACCTATTCGGACGAAGCGATCGAGCGTTTGAAACTCATTAAAAAGTTCCAAGGAATCGGTTGTTCACTTATTGAACTGAAGGACATTTTGCAGGATCACGATACAAACACTCGTACCAATCAGCAAGTTATCGAATGGATTTTACAGAAAATAAACGAAATCGAACGTAAGAAAGAGGAATTTGATCGGATGCTAGAAACACTTAACTTTATGTTAACGTACCGAGTAACACTAGAGACCGACCCGGAGAAAGCTCGTTCGTTATTAGCGGCGGCCAAGTTAAACAGCGATAAGTGAGTGTACTTTATCCTACTTCCTACTTGTTGACTGAGATGGATCCTCGTTATTCAAGTAAATCGGCAGCAAAACCTCATCAACCAATAAACGCAAGTAGGAATCGGTCAGCTTGCCACCTTGAATCATAAATTCATATCTCATCATGTTAAAAGGTATCTGTAACTGCATAGGCGTGAAATTATCCGTTATTTCTCCACGCTTCTGTGCGAATTCCCCAATCTTTTGAATGATTTGCACGTTTTTTTCGTGCGCATGAAGCAAGACTTCCTTCCAACTTTCCTGGTTTCGACTCAGTTCCAACAAGACAGTACCGAACAGTTCGGGGCCAATCGCATCCAAGAAACGTTGATACACATGAACAGCCGCGAGTAAATCTGCGCGTAGGCTTCCATGGTCTTCTATGAGGTCAAGTAACGTAGACTCACCGAACACTTGTGATATGCGATAATGTGCCATGGCATGTAGCAGGTGCATTTGGCTTTCATACTGACGATATAAGACGGTACGACTTGTTTGCGCCTTTTTGGCGACATTTTGGAATGTCATCTCTGGATAGCCAGACGTTTGGAAAATCTCAAATGCTGCTTCCAATATGGCGCTCTCAAGCTCTTTCCCTCGTTTTCTTATACTTGGCATTTCAAAACTCCTCATCAAATTCTATGTAATGAGTATAACATGAATTTAAGATACATATTGTACCTTGCAACTTCGTTCAAAGCGATGTATAGTTCATTATGTAAATAAGGTTCAATTTGTACCTTATATAGAAAGGAGCTTGTATCATGGCTACAAAAGAAGATGAAAAAATACCTAGGCCCTTGTTAACTATGGCATTTGTACTTGTCCTTGGTGCGATTGCCCCCATGTTGGATGGAACTATGGTGAACATCGCACTGAATGATTTTGCCAAGGCTTTCGGTGCCTCACTCGATAACATTCAATGGATCGTGACTGGCTATGTATTAGCTACAGGAATAGCAGTTCCCTTTTCGGGATGGTTAATTCAGCGATTTGATGGGAAAAAGGTGTATATCGCCGCTCAGATCGTTTTCCTGATTGGTTCGGTTACCTCAGGACTCTCATGGAATTTAGCTAGTATGATTGCTTTCCGTCTTATTCAAGGCTTTAGCGCAGGTTTAATTATGCCACTGTTAACAACACTTTTAATACAAGCGGCCGGCCAAAAAGTGCTCGGTCGATTAATGTCTATTGTCGGTCTTCCCATGGTTCTAGGGCCAATTCTGGGACCCGTTATTGGCGGGGTCCTTGTCGACTATCTTTCCTGGCATTGGATCTTCTTCATCAATGTTCCCGTCGTGTTCATCACGCTATACTTTATTCATAAAAAGCTGCCCAGCTTCCCCCCTGCCAACCACCAAGCGAAACTTGATTGGCTAGGGATCTTATTGCTCGGTGGTATTTCGGTTAGTTTTATCTACGGTATCACTGCAGCTGCGGAGATGGCGGGTTTTACTAATACGAAAACCATAACGTTCATCCTTATTGGCGCTGTATTAACAGTCATTTATGTCATGTACGCACTTTGGAATGAGAAAACAGTCATTATGCCCTTAAACTTATTTAAGTTTAGAAGCTTTAGCGCATCTTTCTGCGGCTTATTCCTAACTGGGATCGGCACAATGGGTCCAATGCTTCTGCTGCCGCTATTATTTCAGAATGTGCGCAATGATTCCATCATCGTCGCTTCCTTATCTTTAATCCCTCAGGGGGTCGGCATGTTGCTTGTAAGGCCCCTAATCGGGAAAATGATTGATCGCATCGGTGCCAAGATTGTTGTCATCATCTCGATCGTAATTTCTTTAGTTGGAACAATTCCTTTTATTTGGTTTGATCAACATACGAGTTATTGGATGATTGCAATTGTACTCCTTATTCGCGGCATCGGCGTTGGCGGCGTAGCAATCCCATTAATGAGTGATGCCTATACAGGTTTAGCCAAAACGCAAATTCCACAAGCCAGTATCGCCACCCGCATTGTTCAAAATATCGGCGGCGCCTTCGGTTCAGCCGTATTAGCAACCATTGTCGTCAATCAGTTGAAAGTTGCGACTCCGGATGTTTCCCAGTTGGCATCTGCCTACCAAGCCGGTTTCTTAACAGCGAGCATCCTCATGGTCATCATGATCGTTCCTTCCCTATTTTTAACTAGTAAGGTGGCCTCCAAGGTCGCTGCGAAGCAGTAAAGTGACTAATCTAATTTACGGCTGTCTCAAAAGAAAATGGCGTACGACCTCATTTCTGGGATCGTACGCCATATGATGGCCCTGTATTCAGTAAGCAGCTATTCATTCCTCGAAGTATTTATGTCTAATACAGAAATATGCCGGCCTTTCTCCTTCTTGCTCCACTTTGTCGAAATCACATTTGAAACCTTAATATTGTCCTTTAATCACAAAGAACGAACCTCGAATCGTCCCAGCTAGTTTAGACTTCTGTCTAGCAAATTTAAACTTCTTCTCTTCCAATTCCTTAGGTACTTCCATCCCCTCAGAAAGCTTAAAACCAACAGCCCGCTTCTTAGGGTCATCAACCGTATACATGACATTGATCCCAAGACCATCCTCATAAAAGACGTAGGTAAATTGGATGTTTTCCACTTGAAAACGAGACGTTTCTAACGGTTTAGCCGCAAACTGAATATCACGTTCTTTCAGAACGAGGTTTACATAATCAAGATTGTCCTGACTTTCACTAGCGGGTATCACCGTAAATTCATGTTTGTATTTGTTCATAAAATAACGGGCTTCATTCGCACGTAAACCAGCAAGTGCTTCTACTACTGGTGATGACTCTAAACCAACCGTAGACACATTTTTAAAATCAACGATCTTCGACACGCTCATCCCTCCCATGACCTCGCTTATTTCCCAACTACAGGAATCCAAACTTCTCCATAGACGAGGCCATCTCGCTGCCCCATCTCAACCGTTGCATTTGGCCCGCCAACATAAGCGAAATTGTCGGCTGCTGGCAAGACTTGACCAAAGGCAATGCCAGTGAGCCTATTACTCAACTCATCCGCTGTCTTTCCTTCGCCTTTAACGACGAGGTATTGTCCCTTAGGGAATTGAATCACCCTGTGTTCTTCCGGTACCGTTGCTCCTGTCATAACTCCGGCATAATACATCATCTTGTGATTTACTGCTTCGTTCACAGCAAAAATATACTCATTTGTGGCAAGCGATTTTAAAACTTCTAGCCTTCCATCTTGCTCAACGGCCCGCCAAAAGTTTTCTTTCTCCTGGTTGATACCAACATAATCCGTGTAACTGCTCTTCAGCTCCGTGCCAATACCTAGAACGATAAAACTGTCTTTTTCCTCAAGGGTATACATTGTCATAATTAAATCTCCTTTTTTTTAATGGATGAGTTACTTGATACGTTTATCTTAACCTTAAATAGTGTCAAAATGTGATACTGTTTAGAGGACCCAATGAAATCCCTACTACTTATTAAAGTTTGCGGTTTTTCGGACGCAGTGCCCAAGAGGCAATACTTAGGGCCGCATAGAAAAGCGGAAGAATAATATGGAATCCGTAATCACCGTAATCGTTAGCGAACACATGAGATAAGGCCGCACCCGTCATTAGAAAAAAGATACCGCTATAAGCCCATTCCTTAAGCCTAGGGAAACCTGGCATTACGATTGCAATGACGCCAAGCAACTTCCAAGTCCCGAGAATGTTAGTAACATATAACGGGAAACCTATATCGGTCACTAAATCCACATTCCCCCCATATCGCATGAGTTGCCCGATACCGCTTAAGGCAATTGAGCACGCGAGTATGATTGTAACAGTCCAATAAACGGCCATACTTCCAAAAGGGCGGGTCTCTATTTTCACCATTTTTTCATTACTGATGATCGTACTCATCTTATTCCTCCTCTAATCTAGTTTACTTCATAACAACCGGAATCCACATTTCCCCAAATACAAAGCCATCTCGTTGACCCATCTCAACCGTTGCATTAGGCCCGCCAACATAGGCAAAATTGTCGGCTGCTGGCAAGACTTGACCAAAGGCAATGCCAGTAAGCTTACTACTCAACTCATCAGCCGTCTTCCCTTCGCCTTTAATGACGAGGTATTGTCCCTTAGGGAATTGGATCACCCTGTGTTCTTCTGGTACAGATCCTCCTGTCATAACGCCAGCATAATACATCCTCTTATGATTTACGGCTTCATTCACCGCAAAGATGTAGTCGTTCGTAGCGATAGCCTTTAAATCGTCAAGCCTTCCATCTTGGTCAACTGCCTTCCAAAAGTTTTCCTTCTCTTGATTCATGCCAGCATAATCCGTGTAATCGCTCTTCAGCTCCGTGCCAATACCTAGAACAGTAAAACTGTCTTTCTCCTCAAGGGTATACAATGTCATACTTACATCTCCTCTTTTCAAATGGATGATTTGTTTTTCTATTTGATAGGTTTATAATAACCATAAACCATGTCAAAATATGATACTGTTTAGAGGACCCGATGAAAAAAGTAGAACGAATCAACATCATCATGCGGTATATCAACAACCGCGCCCACTTTACCATTTCTGAGATTATGCGGGAATTTCATATCTCTCGTTCCACAGCCATTAGAGATATCAGAGAAATTGAGTCGATGGGAATGCCGCTTGTCGCCGAAGTCGGGAGGGACGGGGGTTATTTTGTCATGAAAAACTCCGTCCTACCAACTGTCCGCTTTACCGATAATGAGATCAAAGCCTTGTTTATTGCCTTTATGGCCACTAGAAATCAACAACTCCCCTATCTCAAGAGTCGCCACTCTTTAGCGGAAAAATTACTCGGACTCATCTCGGAAAACCAGCAAGATGATCTTGTTCTGTTAAATCAAATCTTGCTATTCGAGGGAACCAACCCCCTCAATCCCGACCTGCTTGATCTGTCAGATCTGCCCCATCCTATGTTAGAACAGCTTATCCAAATCATTATTATGGATAGCTACTTAGTGGTTTCCGTAGAAATAGGAAGGGAAATAAAAACTTATCCCATTTATCTCTTGCACTTATATCGTGAAAAAAGTTCTTGGCAAATTGAAGGCTTTGACCTAGAGGAAGAGAAGCCGCGGATTATACCTGTCGACAATCTCACCGATGTTACACCCTACTCTGGGAAAAAAAGAATTACCAAGAAGAAGATTCTAGAACAACTGAGCAAACAGGAAAAAGTCATCAATCTTATCCTTGAACTTGGTCCAAAAGCGATTGCTCAGTTCAAAAAATACCATCCGTTAAACATGTCCATTTCATACACGAATCCTTATCAGTCTACGGGTATTTTAAAAACTTTTATCAATGTTCATCACTCAGATGAGTTGGCCGAAATCACAAATTGGCTGCTTTTCTTAGGTGGAGACATCACGATTAGGGAAGTGCCTAAAGAGGTTATGGAAGGTTTACGGGAGAGATTGGTTCTTTTGGGGAATACGTAAAATAATTAATGAAGAAGAAGCATCATAGAAAATCAGATCGATATCTTGGCTGATGCCATTCTGGCTGGCCGACAGCATGTAATGCCATAATCTAAATGCAGACCCTCTTCTATCCGTTCGTATACGGTTGTGAAGTGGGTCTTTTGGCGCATAAAGGGATTTGTAAAAATTTGTCGGAGACGAAAGGATGTATGCATAATTTTGTCGAATCTATAGGTATACATGAAAATTTTGGTATTCCCCCATGAGGTGCGCAAATGAAGCGTTTTCAATTAATCTTGTTACTACTCACATTAGGCGGAGCTGCCTTCTTGGCATTGCTCTTGTATCCCAATTTAAGCTCATCGGAGAATTCCACCAATACTCCAATAACCACCTGGGAAGTACAATGGATTCCTGTGGGAGCTCCAGAAGAGGCCCTACCTGACATAGGCGGAGAGTGGCTGTCTGCCACGGCTGAGCACCCGTTCGATGCCATACCCGAAGGGAATGTCGGCGCATGGATTCACCTGACGGTTCCCCCGACGTCCAACCTTTCCAAACCCGGTTTGTATATTGAACGCCTATACGCCATGAACGTAATGGTTTATGAGAACGGCAGGCCCGTCTATCAGGTTAATCACAACTTTGACTTCGAGCGCACCCTTCTCCAACTGCCGCTTGATCATACTGAGATAACTAGCGATCTCTATCTACGGCTCACGGCAAAGGAACGGGCAGGCATCAGCAGTGCTGTCCAGCTTGGTGAGCTTCCTGAAAACTCCCGGCAAGCTGTCCGCAAGGAACTGCCTAACTTGTTGCTGGGAGGAGGCTTCGTTTTCCTGTCATTCTTGATGCTTCTCTGCTCCTGGTACCTAAACCGGTCCCAACGCAGCACCGCCTTGGCGCTGACCCTATTCGTCATGTGCAGCGGCATCTTAATCATGACCTACTCGGCTATGCCTTACTACTATTTTCCTGAGCTTGGACACTTTTTCGTATTTCTATTTGATACGTCTATTTATATTTTGTTTCCTGCCCTGCTGTACTTCGTCATCCATATATTTGAAGGTCGGTACCCATGGTTTAAGCGGGTGTTCAGCTGGCTCGTCGTTTATTATTTGATTAGCTTCTGCATAATGGTATTGTATAAAATCATCGGAACTCCCTTGTATTCTCTTTACGGGTTTCTGACCTTCTGGCTGGGTGCACCGCTCATTATCGGACAATTAATTCTCGTCAGCGTCCTCGCCTTTCGGAACGCCATGCAGAATCCGCTTTCCCTGATCCTCTCCCTGGGTATTCTGAGCTTTACCCTTTGCAGTGTGGCAGATCTCTCGCTGATGTACGCGATAGATACACTTCGTATATTCAGTTTTTGGAAGCTTGGCATCATCATTCTGATCGCTTCCCTAGTGATAATCCTGAACCGCCGCATTGCATCTGACTATGCCCGGCTCCTATCCTACTCCAAGGAGCTAGAGCTTTACAATCACCAACTGCAACGGACGGAGAAAATGGAGATCATCAGCGAACTGGCCGCATCCATTGCTCATGAGGTGCGCAATCCGCTTCAGGTCACAAGAGGCTTTTTACAGCTACTCTCTGGAAAATCAGTGGATCACGACAAGTCCTACTTTAGCTTAGCCATCCAGGAGCTGGATCGAGCGTCAAGCATCATAACGGACTTCCTGACCTTTGCGAAACCAGAGCTGGATACCCTGGTAGAGCTGAATTTGCAGCATGAACTCGCACAGATCGAAACCATGATGACGCCGCTGATCTTGCTGAACAATGGTGAGCTGGAGGTCCACGTGCCCGAACCCCAAATCATTCTGGGCAACTCATCCAAGTTCAAACAAGCATTGATCAACATCATCAAGAATAGTATCGAGGCCATTCAAGAAAATGGCCACATTACCATCAACGCTTGGGCCGAGGGAGGAACCGCAGTCCTCCGAATTGTAGACAACGGTGAAGGCATGGAGCCGGAGCAGATCGCGAAACTAGGAGAGCCTTACTTCTCAACGAAATCGAAAGGAACCGGCCTTGGCCTGATGGTTACCTTTCGTATCATCGAAGTCATGGAGGGCACCTTAGAATTCTACAGTGAAAAAGGAAAAGGAACCGAAGCCATCGTCCGATTCCCTCTAGTTTCCAACCCTAGTTCCAAGAAAACTTCACTTCTGCCCCAGTAGGTTTCAATTGATCCATTTCCTCTGGTTGCGGGGGAATGACCAGCGCATAATGAGCTGGTGTTTCTGCCAGTACACTTAGCTCAATATCTTCAGGAACTTCAATGCCGAAGTCCTGCTTCAGCGCACTACGGGGATCTGCCAACAAGCGTGCCTTGAAATCGGCGTCTTCCCAAGCTTTCTGAATAATCTTCACTCTCAATGCATCCGTGGACATGACAACACAACCCTTCAAAATTTAGGATATCCTGCATTTTCATAATACCATGGAACTAGATCTTTTGTACCATTGTTTTCCATTTATAGACAAATAAATTTTAAATTCGCCATTATTCAACAAATCCAGGTGCCCTGAAATTCCATAGTTACACAGGAAAGGAACCGAAGCCATCGCTAAGCCATCGCTCGGTTCTTTTCCTGTTTTACTCTAGCTCCAAGTAATGAACATAGGTGTACATATTTTACTACAGCTGAAACCGGCTCACGCCATCATCTAGCTCGCCAGCGAGTGAACGGAGCTGGCGAGCGGCTCTGGCGACTTCTTCGACGGAGGCAAGTTGCTCCTCCGACGCCGCGGCCACTTGCTGTGAATGGCTGGAAGCTGCTTCGGCGTTGCGTCCTGATTCCTCAAGTGAAGCGGCAATCTGCTCGCTGCAAGCGGACATTTGCTCGGAAGCGGCGGATACTTCCTGCACCTGCTCCGAGACTTGCTTCACCGATTCCAGAATCGCGCGGAACGATTTACCGGATGTCCCGGCAAGCTCCGTGCCGATGCGCGCCTGTCTGGCGGATGTGGACAAGGCCTCGCTGACTTCGCCAGCCTGGGAGCTAATGGCATGCAGAATAGCGGCGATTTCCTCCGAGGACTCTTTGGAGCGCTCGGCCAGCTTGCGAATTTCTTGAGCGACGACAGCGAAGCCTTTACCATGCTCGCCGGCTCTGGCCGCTTCAATGGAAGCGTTCAAGGCAAGCAGATTCGTCTGGTTGGCGACATCGGCAATGTGATTAAGAATGTCGCCGATTTTACTGTTGGACGCATTGAGTTCCTCCATTGTTGCCGCCGCTTGAACGACTTGATCCTCGATCGTCTGCATCTGATCCACGGTGCGGTTGATAACCTGCTCGCCATTTACGGCTTGCTCCGTCGTCTCCATAGCCAAGTCCGAGACCGACGACGATGATTCCGCGATGCGTTGAATGCCGACGGCCATCTCAGTCATTGCCCGCAGGCATTCGTCCATGCTTACCAACTGCGTGGAAGCGCCTTCCGCCACCTGTTGGATAGCCAGCGTGATTTCGTTTGTGGCCATAGCCGTTTGACCAGCGGTTTCTTTCAGATTGCCGGAAGAAGAGGCGACTTCGCTGGCGGTTTGTTTAATATGGACCGTCAAGGTGCGCAGGCTGCCGATCATTTCGTTGAATGAGCTTGCCGCCTGACCGATTTCATTCTCTCCGAATGCGGGCACCGTGACAGTTAGGTTGCCTTGAGCGGCAATTGCAGCCGTTTGCGCGAGCAAGCGGAGCGGCCGGACGACAAGGCGGACGAGCACCAGTACAAGCGCGATAGCAAGCAGAGTGACGAGCAAGCCGACCCCAATGGCTTTGGCCAGAATGAGATGTATTCGATTCTGCACTTTCCCATAATCGTAGTCCAGCCCGATCACGGCGATTGTTTGGCCATGCGCGTCGACGATCGGCGACAGGTAAGAAATCCATGTGCCAAATTCATCTTTGTACGTAGCCGAAAGGGAAGCTTGTCCTTTAACCGCTTGTTTGAACGCATCCAGCAACACGTCTGGAGGGAGAACTTCGCTGCCGATGGTTACGCCCGCGGCGGCGAGCTCCTTACTGGCCAGCACGTCGAGCAGGTAAGTGCCGTCAGTTTTAGCTATGGAGACGGTTGATAATAAATAAGCATTGGTCATGATATCCTTATCCGTCATGCTATCGAGCATGAGCTGTAAGGTTTGCACATCGTTATCCGGCGTGGGCCCCTTGGTATTGACAGCTTGTGTGAGCAGTCCAATATGGTTAAGATTCGCTTGTGCTTGGGCGCTGAGCTTGCTTCCGAGGTCGATAAACTCGTCATACGCGGCGTTCTTCTGCGTGTTGTAGAGGAGAAAAGCCATGATCCCGATGATAAGTAAAAAAACGAGAGACAGAATCAGCGAGCTGCTGAACAGGAGACTTTTTCGTTTGAACCAGCGTAACAAAAACATACACCTCTTCGTTATAGGTCATAAGGTAGGCACAGCCATTCCAATATCACAAACATTATAATATTGCATGGAGATGATCAAACAAGAGATTATTAACTCTGTGTACAGAATTATTTAACAACTGTTATTTCCACTCTCCGCTTTACCACTATTTCAAAATGTTCGTAACGATTCGATTATTATTGCTGCATTATCCTTAATCCCTCAGGGAGTAGGCATGCTGCTTGTTAGACCTTTGATTGGGAAAATGATAGATCGCATTGGGGCTAAGCTGATTGTCATCATTTCAATTCTATTTCTTTAGTCGGCACCTTCCTTTCATTTGGATCGATCAACATACAAGCTATTGGATCCTCGCCTTGATCCTTCTTATTCGTGGTATCGGCGTTGGTGGCGTCGCAATTCCATTAATGAGTGATGCCTATACGGGTTTGGCAAAATCGCAAATTCCTCAAGCCAGCATCGCCACTCGCATTGTTCAAAATATCGGCGGCGCCTTCGTCTCGGCTGCATTGGCAACCATTGTCGCAAGTCAACTCGATCGTGCAACGCCAAATGTCCCTCATTTGGTATCCGCTTGTCAGTCTGGCTTCTTGACTGCTAGCATTCTCATGGTTGTCATGATCGTTCCAGCGTTATTCTAGACCAATAAGTTGGAATCCAAGGTTGCTGTGAAGCAAAATTAAACGCAAAAGGGCGCCCTATCGGACGCCCCTTCGTTCATACATTTATAGTAACTTAATCAGCTCTTCTAATTCCTCAACCAATACTTTTGCAAGTTCAAAATTAGTATCTTTTAAAGCCAGTTCAATTTTAATTTCAACTGCTTTTTTATTTTGTTCTTTTTCTAGATAGTCTCTATCAAAATGGCTCGCATAAATCATCTGTCTAAATTTGCGCATACTCATCTTTCTAATCGTCTTATCATCAATGATTAACACATAATCCATCCCATTAACGACAGAATAGAAATCATGAGAAATCATGAGAATCGCACCTTTATAGTCCGTAATCGCTTTCTCCAGTGCAATTTGTGTATAGGTGTCCAAATGGCTTGTCGGTTCATCAAGTAGCAGCAGGTTTGCTTTACTAGCAGAAACTTTAGCCAATTGAAGCATATTTTTTTCTCCACCAGATAAAGATGCAATCTTTTGATTAACGATTTCTCCTTCAAAGCCATAGTTTGAAAGATACGATCTAACTTCATCATACGTTTTAAACCCAGCATCGATGAATTCTTCTAGAATAGTATTAGAATCCTTTAGCACTTCGCCTTGATTCTGAGATAGATAAGCCACTTTAGCATCAGCATTTATTTCAATTGAAGCATGATTATTAGTAAAGATATCTCGGAGTAAAGTCGTTTTCCCAGTGCCGTTTGGACCAATAATGGCTACTTTATCTGTAGATTTTATCTCAAAGTTAACATTGTCTAAAAGCAACTCTTCAAAAGTAACACTGTAATTATTAACATTTACAACAATGGTGTCTTCCATCTCATTTTCAATACCAAAGCTAATTGTAGGTTGCTTAATATCAACAAATGGCGCTTTAATTCTACGCGCTTCCAATCTCTCTTGAAACCTAACTCTAGCTTTTAACGCTCTACCTCTAGAGGCTTCTGAATTATACGTTGCGATAGCTCTAAGATTATCAATAATGTTATCGTATCTCTCAATTTCCTCTTGTTCAGCGACTGCGATTTCTTGCAGCTCTATTTTTGTTTGAAGTAATGAGAAATTGTATTCGATATATCGCCCATCAAACTCTTGGATCTCCATGTTTTCAAGATGTAGAATTTTGTTGAAACAATGATTCAATAGATATCGGTTGTGCGTAACGACTAGCAGCATACCTTTGTGAGAATTAATCAAATTTTTAAGTGCATTTAGGTTTTCAAAGTCTAAAAATACATCGGGTTCATCCATAATCATTAAATCTGGACTACTAAGCATTTCCTTCATCACTTGAATCAGTTTGAATTCCCCACCACTCAGATCGGATACCCTTAGATCTTTTAGCTTCATGAGGTTTGCTAGATTTAGTTTCTTATTAATGTTACTTTCAAAATCAGCCCCACCGATTGTATCAAATGTGTCTAAAGCTACTTGATACTTTTCTAATAACGTATCCATATCCGATGATGTTTCCATCTCCGTACAAATAGCTGTTATTTCATCTTGTATCTTAATAAATTCTTCCCCGATATATTCAAAAACCGTTGTTTCTTTCGTTTTGTCGAATTGTGGGAATTGACTTACATGCCTAATCTTGCAAGCCGGGTCTATTTCTAACTTGCCCTCGAACAAATATCTTTCTGGATCCATCAGTATATCTATTAATGTACTTTTCCCACTGCCGCTTGTTCCTATGAAAGCGCAATGTTGTCCCTCTTCAAGCGTAAATGAAATGTTTGTATATAGTTCTTTTTGCGGAAATGAGAAGGATAAGTTATCAACTTTTATCATAGTATTACCTTTCTTTATAACTAAAATAGTGACTATTAGTAGGTGTTTTGCAAATCATAGATGTTGAGTTTACCGTTGTTAGACTAACACTGTTTACAACCAACTTCAATCTATTTGTATTTCCATCCCTCAACTGTTTATTGATTTACCTCGTTGAATTAACCGGCACGATATCATAATCCCCAAATCGCGTCTCGTCAAGAGATACTGTGCGAATGTGCGACATAGCGGGAGATCCCCCCTTATGCTTTCTAAATAGGAATGAAATTGCGAATATGCAGGGCGATATCGCTTTTTCCAATTCATCCCGTGTCACGTAAAATATTATTCAGTTCGATGAGAAGATGTGGAATAAGGAAAGGGGATCTGCATGAATAGCCTGGACAAAATCAGATTTTTGCTCTTATACAACAAAGCGCCCGAGGCAGCTTGTTACGGGTATCTGGAGCTGAATCGGGATGGCAATATGATTGCGCTCTACAATAGTTACGGTGAGGAAATCGATATGTTTGGCGGACATGAATTTGTCAGGGTACGGCCGCTTGGCAAATTCGATGATGAAGACCGCGACAATTTTTACTCCTTGTTGGAAAGTGATGGTGTAGGATAACCTGCAAGACAGACAGGTTACGATTAGGTGTCAAGACACTGCGTGGCACGCAATGCCTATTCTCTGGAGGTAGAAGATGAGCAGAAGGGAGTCTAAAGGGATGAATGATCAGCAACTCGTTTGCCAGTATAAGAGGGGTCCACGATACACAAGCATTCAATAATTTTTAAGGCAATCGAATTCGGGCTTTTTCCATAGGGGTTCATCTCCGAGATAAATACACCAGGGTCGAACAAGTTAGCCCGAATACCGTGCCTCCCTTCTTCCTCAGCGATAACGCGTACAAGAGCTTCCAGGCCGGCCTTACTCGCACTATACGCAGCATATCCTGCATAGCCATGCGTGGCCAGACTAGACGTGATACTCAGAATATCCCCTCCGTTGTCTCGGAGAAATGGAAGCGCGGCATGAATCATCAGAAATGCCCCTGTCAAATTCGTGTCTAATTGGTCCTGCCATTCGCTCACAGTCATATCAAAAACGGTGGATTCCATAGCTATGCCAGCGTTATTAATAAGAATATCGATTTGACCAAAATGATCTAACGTGCGCTTGATGACATCTACGGTATCGGACTCTTTGCGAACATCAGCCTGAACACACAGGGCATGACCTCCTAAATTGCCAATGTCACGGGAAGTGGATTCCAGCTTTTCCAAACGACGACCCGTGAGCACCACGTTCGCACCGGCTTCAGCTAGTGCAAGACTGGTTGCATAGCCAAGTCCCGTTCCTGCTCCTGTTACGACAGCCGTCTTCCCATTCAATCCATGGTGTTTTTTCAATACCACCACAACCTTCCTTGGTTTTTCCGCACCCTCCGGCATTAATGGGCCGCGGTATCCTAGCAATACTTCCCTCTGATAAGAAAGTTGATTTATAGCGCATCATCAAGTATATTGATTGTAAAGTATCTTGATGATCAAGACACTTTACATTTTAAGAGGAGGGCCACCAGTTGTCCAGTGATCAGCAATTACAGCCAACGGTGCAGCAAGAGAATCTCACATTGCGCATGCGAAGCTTAGGAACTCGAACGGTGCTCTATCAGCAAAGCGTCGCGACCGCTCTCGGGTTATACAATAATGATTTCTTATCCATCGATATCTTACACGAGAAAGGCCCTATCACGGCAGGCGAGCTCTCGAAGCTAACCGGGCTCACGACAGGGAGCGTTACTGCGTTAATCGATCGGTTAGAAAAACACGGCTTTGTCCAAAGACAGCCTGATCCACAAGACCGTCGCAAGGTGATTATCGTCCCGCTATACGAGAATAATGAGGACGTAAGCAGAATATATTTTCAGCTTCATGCGGAGATCGTAAAGCTAACCACTTTCTACTCAGATGAAGAGCTCGCACTCATAACAAAGTTCCTTGGCCAAGCAAGCGCGGTCCTGGAGGATCAGATCCATCATCTTAATTCGAATGCGCGTAACAAATCATAACGAGATAAGGGTGAAGAAAACATGGTTGTACTCGTTCTATTCGCAACAAAAACCGGAGCAACGGCGCAATGCGTAAACGTATTATCGGAGCAATTGTCGAATTGCACGACATGCAACTTGGAGACGGACAAGCCCGCCATACGAGAATTTGACCGTATCATTCTGGGGGCGGGAGTAAGAGACGGGAAAATATATAAGCCGATTCGAGACTTCATCAAAAAAAATCATGACGAGCTCCTTAAGAAAGGCATGGGATACTTTATTTGTAACGAGAAGCCCAAGGAGACGGAAGAGATTATCCAGAGGAATATTCCAGCCGACCTTAGAGAAGCGGCGCTCTGCATAGAATCATTCGGAGGCTATAAAGCCTACAAAGCACCAAAGGAAGGCACCGATCAGTTGCAAGGGATTTTCGTCGATCGGATTAAGGCTTTCGCCGAGAAGTTCGCGCAGTAACAGGGTCCCTCCGCGCGATGTGAACCTTGTTACTGTTTATTTAAGCTAACCCTATTTTAAGTTAGTCAGCCTCTGGCGTATCTTCTCAAGACTTTCCTGATTAATCTTGCTTCCATAACCGTTCAGTTTAAGAAAATATCTTAGTTTCTGCTCTTCAGAAATTCCACTCAGGACTGCAAATCTGGTTGAATAGAATATAAAACTACCTTGATCATTGTCACACAAATCGCTATAAAGCATTCCTTTATACGAAAATCTATCTTCATAAAACTCTAGAATCGTTTTAATTCGTTCTTTTCCATCTAAGATTTCATACTCAAACATTCCTTGATTTTTTGATTCTAATCGAACAAAGACAAATTCTCCAATCCCAAATCCATTAAATATTGAGTCAATCAATTTCTCCTTTTCATCTAAGCTCCAAATAAATTCGCTTTGATAACTAGGTGATAAATCCACACCAATGTAATAAGCCTTATCAATAATTCCTTGTAGAAATATCTGAGAAAAATCCAAATGTAAATCAAGGTTTTTAGTCATTTGTTCAGGAATTACATGCATTTTTTTTCTAATTTCTGTCCAGAGAACTATTCTTTTTTGATTCTCCTTTTTAACTAGTCTCCAGCCTAGCTGGTTAGGCTCATATGTAGTATATGAAATTTCATATGCCTTACCATCAAACAATACTCTTTCAATTTTTATATCTTGAGTATTCCCAATCCTTATAGGACTTCCAACATCAAAAATATACGTTGGCTCTGGTATTAATTCAAGGGACTTCTCAATACGATTAATTGATTCTTCCAGAGCCAGTTTTTGCATCTCTAACTCTTCAGGTGAAACTATTTTCTCTTTCTTTTTAGACATTTCTTATACACCTCAAAATTTCATAGTAGCTTTTTAAATGAAATCCATGTTTTACTGTATATCTTAGAATCATCAAAAGTATTAGTAGACAACTCTTTATTTCATACAAATCCAAATAGCCGAATTTCCCATTTACAGGTCTTAATGCAATAGGGATACTCAATGAGAATGTCGTATTTGAATAGAAAATCATATATTCTTTCACCTGTGTCTCTAAATCTTGAGTTAGTCATAGCTTAACTTCCTACGCATTTCTAGATAAATTCATTCTTTTCTTAATGACTCTTCGCTCCCTATTTATTATAGCATCAACTTACAAATTAAGGATAATGGCAGAACACTTTTTCCGAAAGATACAATAATGCTTTTCAACGCAAAAAAAGCCCCTCAAAGAGGCTCTCCGCCATTTCAATTAGTCATCGTATCGTTAGGTCACAAGAGAATGACTTCTTGCTATGTCAATCAAATCAGCTCTCACTTCAACTCTCTGCTTTACCACTACTTGTGATACGGTTCCCCCCGATTTATCCGCATCGCGCGATAAATCTGCTCCACCAGCACCAGCCGCATCAGCTGGTGCGGCAGCGTCATGCGGCCAAAACTCAGCCGCATATCCGCACGGCGCAGCAGCTCGCTGGACAGCCCCAGCGAGCCGCCAATAACAAAAGCCACCTGGCTCCGCCCATAGGTGGCCAACTTATCGAGCGAGCTCGCCAGCTGCTCGCTCGACCACATCTCGCCGTCGATGGCCAGCGCCACGACGTACACATCCTGGCGCAGCGCAGCCAGCAGCCGCGCGCCCTCACGATCCCGCACCTGCTGCTCCTCAGCAGGGCTCATGTTCTCTGGTGCCTTCTCATCCGGCACCTCTATCATTTGCATCTTGGCATACGGGCCAAGACGTTTTATATACTCCGCGATCCCGTCCACGAGATAGCGCTCTTTCAATTTACCAACGGTCAGTATCTGTATCTGCATAACGTTTCGTGCCCCTTTTCATCTCTCCATCGTTCTACCCATCATACCATTCGATCTACTAACACAACAAACACCCGACGCCACATACGGTAAGCAAGCTTATTGTTCTTATTCTTTGTTCTTTCCAGACAAAAGGCGTAATAAGACCTCGCCAAATGCTTAATTTCATGATTTTGCTTCAATCTGCCCCCGCTTTCAGCAAATAAGCTCACCCAGCTTGCTTATTACCTCTCTGATTCGGCTTTTTACACATTAAGCACTTTTGGTGTGTCTATTTAGTGTGCCTAAACACGCCTGACAAAGAAAAAAGAGGCCCTCAGGCCCCCCTCATACGATTAGAAAACGTGATAATGACTGGCAATGCTCGCAGTGCTCAGGCGGTGCCCAGTGGGCAAAGTGGGTTTTCTGCAAATCCACAACGTCTGGAGCTTCCTCGTACTCATCAACAAATTCATCTATGGCTATTTCCACATGATCTTTACAAACGACATGCATGTTTAGTACCTCTCATCCGTTGGCGGCTCTGTAGATTTCTTTTCTTTCACTTGATCTTTTCTCCTAAACTACTTATCCGTCGCCTCAACCAGCGTCAGCACCGTCGACAGCTTCTTTCCGCCGCGATAGTACACCACGTTGATCTTATCGCCGATTTTCTTTTCGTTATAAAGGTACTTCCTCAATCCAATCGTGCTCTCAATCTTGCGATCATCCAACTGTACGATCACATCTTGCGCTTTCAGTCCCGCTTCCTTCGCAGGCCCTGACACGTCAAAGACGATAACTCCAGTTTTGACATCTGCAGGCAGCTTTAATACATCCGTTCCCTTAAAAGCTTGCAACTCCTGTGTCGACACCCCAATCAATGGTCGTTTCACCTTGTGATCCTTGATAAGACTATCAATAATCGGTTTGACACTATTAATCGGAATCGCAAAACCTAAACCTTCTACACCCGTATCCGATATCTTCATGGAATTGATGCCGATGACTTTGCCCTCGATATTGACCAGCGGTCCCCCACTGTTGCCTTGGTTAATCGCGGCATCCGTTTGGATGACGTCCATTTCCCAGTCATAATCCGTACCCTCACGGGAAAGGGAGACAGGTATCGTCCGTTTCGGTGAAGAAACGATGCCTTGCGTCACCGTGGGTGAGAAGCCCAGACCTAGCGGATTGCCCACGGCAATCGCCATCTCACCCGCACGCAGCGTGTCAGAGTCCCCGAACTCGGCAAGTATTTTAATGTCTTTGCCATCCGCCTCTAACACAGCAAGATCCGTAATGCGATCGCGGCCAACCAACGTAGCTTTGCGATGCTCGCCTTCAAAGTTCACGATTTCGAACTGGTTCCCGTTCTCCACGACATGACTATTCGTCACAATGCGAACTTTATCCCCGTTCCGCGCAAACATAACGCCTGATCCGATGCCGATGCCCGACTCTTGCCCCGCTTCGTCCTTCTTCGAGGAGATGACGCTGACCACGGCTGGTTTTATTTTGTCCGTTGCCGCAACAACCGAGTCATTGCTATTCATTGGATGGACATCCGCTTTGGCCACCACAGGAATCGCAAGTGCGTTCCCTGACGAATTACTTCCTCCGATAGCATGAACGATCCCTACGACTATGAGCATGCCTAGTGCCCCGATGAACCCTGCGATGAGGGCAACATACCGTCTTCGACCAGCAAAACTCGTGAAACTGGATAAATTCCCTGTCCCTTTGGGACGCCAAACCGGCTCGCGCCTTCTGGATCTTTTGGTCGAATAAAAATCATCATCAAACAAACTCATTTCGGATCCCTCCTCGCTGACGGGGCCAACTTAACACTCGCGTTGCTTTATTTCAATCGGTGGACGCGTTCAAGACATCCTGTGATTGTTTTTTTGCAAAAAATAGGAATGTTTCGCTCGCTTCTTGCCTACAATAATAGTAAACCAAATCTCTTACCGAATTACTAGAGTGATAGAAAATTTTTAATAGACCTTATTTAAAGGAGAATGCCAAGATGAACCGTATTCCTTCTCATTTTGAAGAAATTAACATGATCGGTAAGCTAGCTGACCTCAAGGAAAGCCACTATCACCAGTCCCTCGTTCTCTCATCTCTCATTCAAGTATTGATTGATAAAGGTCTCATTACCGCACAAGAACTTCAGCTCAAATCCCAGGAGCTTGACGCAGCGCTTACTCCGAATCCAATACATCCCATTTCGTAGAACGGTCAAAATACGTATCCATCAGCCGCAGCTGCTTCGCCTCTGGCGCCCGCTCTTGTACTATATTATTCACGGTTAGCCTGGCCAAATCCATTAAGTTATGATCACGGCTAAGGTGCGCCATATAGACAGATTTCGTCTTATTCGTCATGATATCACAGAGTGCTTCCCCTGCGGCTTCGTTGGATAAATGTCCCTTGTCTCCGAGAATGCGTCGTTTAATGCTCCATGGATAATGACCCACGCGCAGCATGTCTACATCATGATTTGTTTCCAAGACCAAGGCATCTGAATCCGAGATCTTTTCTTTCACCTTTTCGCTCATATAGCCGAGGTCCGTCACCACGCTTAACTTCTGTTCCCCTTCATAAAAGACGTAACCAACCGGCTCCGCCGCATCATGTGAAATCCCGAAGGATTCCACTTTGAGCGTTCCAAATTCCTCTACGCCGCCCGTGTCCATCACGCGCTTGTTACCTTCAGCGATGACGCCAATTTGGCGATCCAGCTCTACCCACGTCTTTTCATTGGCATAAATCGGCACATCATACTTACGAGCGAACGCACCCAACCCTTTAATATGATCAGAATGCTCGTGTGTGACCAAAATGCCATCTATACTGCTCGCCGCGAGCTCCCGCTCCTTCATAAGCAGCTCCATCTTCTTCGCACTGAAGCCTACGTCGATCAACAGCTTAACTTCACCGTTATCGACAACCGTTGCATTCCCCGTAGAACCACTTGATAATACCGTAAATCGAATTCCCATCTTCCCTACTCCTCTATGCCTACCTATGTGCCAGTTCGTTAATCCTTGCTACTTCTTAGGCGTACTCTTATCGCCTGGAGATGGAGAAGCTACTCCACCTTCTGATTCAAATGGTACGGGCTCAGAACCCTTTTGCAGTGACTCTACTGCCCCATTGAATGCTTGCACATAATACACATATCCATTATCGATCGTAATCCGCCACTGTGGGAACATCGGTTGTGTTTGCGAATTATAAGGTTGTCCATGATACCCCAAGCGAACCTCTGTAATAATCGAGCCATCACTTAAGTAATTGTCCACTAAACTGCGGACCGCTAATTGGGCGGAAATTAACTTCTGCTCCGTCTGTTCTACTTCTGATTCTACTTCAACAAAAGCTTGACGGTAACTGGTAATTTCTCCATTTTTCTCTTTGAGTTCGACCGTCACATCGAAGAGTGGAACCTTGCCATACAATTGGGAGAAGACATAGATCCCATTTTGACTCATAACAGAATCTAGTTGATACATAGCGAAGTTCGGAATCTCCGAAAGTGACTGCGCTTCTTTACTTGCCCCTTTTCCGAGCAATGTGCTCATGTAAATTGGGGTCTTGAGCTTTTTCACCTCGCCCAGCTTGATACTGTCATCATATTTCACGGTTATAACCTTTAGCTTTGGTGAATCTGTCGGCAACTCGTCTGTCAGACGAATATTTTTATTGCGGAGCGCACGATTCAAATCCTCCACCGTACTGGAGGGATCTAAGGAAGTCCCCGTCTGGTTGGAGCGATTGGTGGACCACAGCTGGAAGCCGAGAATCATATTTAACAGTAAAAACGAAGCAATCAAAATCGTCTTGGCCCTACTCCAATTCATAATCTCACCAACCCTCCTCAGTGATTTGTCTATTCGATAAAATCATACGTGCCATCGCGCAGCTCCAGTGCCCACGCACTCGTTAGGGTTAATGTCTTATCTGAGATCACAGGACGATACGCTGGAAAAATAGAAACGATACTGGATCGACGTTGATAGTACTGTAATCGTTTCTCAACAGCCTCACCCGACATCAACTCATTCTCGCGTCGCTGCCCCGACTTCAGATCGGGAATCACCATGGATCGCTCGAATCCGGAAATAACACCCTTCTGCACTTCCATTCTCATCGTTCCAAAACCCTCAGGCTGCGCGGTGACAATCGGAAGTGATTCATAGTACTGACGGAACATGAATGTCTGGTTGTCTAATTGCTTCTCTGGGGTACGGGCGACCATGTATCTTCCATCCCAGCCAATATGCTGATTGATGAATTTGATCCCAGCCATCAAATCTTCCAACACCTCGGTTTTGCTAGCCGCAGGTGCTACCGGATCGAAATACGTAATCCATCGTTGATCTCGATTAAGCTGGAAGCCGCGCTTGCTATCGGTGTAAATCTCCGACCCATCTCGCTCTTTCAAATACCGAGTAATCCCAGGGTCCACGAACAAGCTCTGCTTCAACTGATCCGCCGTAAGCTGCGTATACGTGAACGTATAACTCGGGAGATGCAGCGATTTCAACGGCAAATAGTAATCACCGCTATTGGTTGTCTTGTATAAGTTAGTTGGCTCGCCATACGCTACGAAATTCTCAACGTCCTTGCTCGTGAAATCCGCCCCAATGACCTCATAGCCAACACCGGGCGAATCCGTGAAGAAAAACGCACGAACCTCATCATTCGTTCCCTTGGAGTAAATCCAGATTTTCGTGATTTTATCATTCTCAACTGGGATTTCGCCCTCAATACGGAATAACTGTTGCAGGATCGTGAATGGAATGCCTTCCCGGAACCGAATCTCCACGCCAAGCTGCTTCGTTCGAACATCTTCCCAGTTCACATTCACGAGGTACATTGATGTCTTACGAAAGCCTTTGAAGCTACGTTGCTTAATATTATCTAGCAATCTGGTGTAGTAATAGTTGTTCGGATATAGCACAGAATGCTGCTGATTACCTAAGTGGATAATAAGCTGATCTGGAAATAGCATATCCGACAGCTCCGATTGCTTGCCCAACGTCTCGGTCTGTACATAATTACTTTGCTGAATCGGCTCAATCTTCGGAGGACTGTAGGAAGCAAGGATAAAGCTCTGATACAAGCTTGTCCCGATCAACAGAACAAGAAAGATCGTTTTCAAGCTCTCTATCATACTTCCCCCTCCTCTTCTTGCCGAATCGGCAATGTAAATAGGACGCGTGTTCCTTGACCTAGCTCCGACTCCAAAGCAATAGTTCCACCGTGTGCTTTCACTATTTCCCGGGCAATGGACAGACCCAGTCCTGTGCCTCCCATGTTGCGAGATCGTGCTTTATCTACCCGATAGAATCGGTCAAAGATACGCGACAGATCCTTCTTCGGGATCCCCATCCCATTATCTTGTACAGATATTTCTAGCATGTCTTTGTCAACTTTGCGTGCTTCCAACCGAATGGTTCCTTCATCGCCCGTATATTTAATCGCATTGGATACCAAATTATCGAGGACCTGATCAATTTTATCGCGATCAAGCAATAGGCTTGTTACGCCATGTTCCACGTGTAACATTATTTGAATTTTTCGTTGCTGCAGCTGAAAAGAAAACCGGTCCGCAACCTCCTCCAGCATCTCGCTGACAAGTGTTGTGGACTTACTCATCATCGACTGCTTCGAATCCAGTCGTGATAAATGCAGTAAATCCGTTACCAAGCGGATCATCCGCTCCGTTTCACTGCGTGTCACGCTGATGAACCGTGACGCGAGCTGCGGCTCCTCGATCGCTCCATCATCGAGCGCTTCGAGATAGCTTTTGATCGTCGTCAGCGGCGTTCGCAGCTCGTGTGAGACATTCGCTACAAACTCTCGTCTGGCTTGCTCCAGCTTCTCTTGATCCGTTACGTCCTGCAGCACCGCAATGATCCCGTGCTGGCCTTCGCCACGTTTATGTATCGGCGTAAACGTAATACGAACCGACAATTGCTCATCCTCGTCGTCTGGCAGCTGAATATCCAGCAGCGTCGTATTCACTTGCCCAGTAACTAAAGCGCGAATCGTATCGATTGGAATGCTGATAACCTCAGCAATATCCCGACCTAGCGTTGTTTCCTCTTCTACTTGCAGGATCTGCTTCGCGCGACGATTCAACACAATCACTTGTCCTCTATCGTCTGTAGCAATTACGCCATCGTTCATATTCGTGAGAATCGAGGCGAGCTTCTCTTTCTCCTCTTCATTAAGCGAGAGTGCTTCCTTCAGCCGATTCATCATGAAATTAAAGGTTTGCCCCAGCTGACCGATCTCATCCGTCCCTTGAATCACGACTTGTTGATCGAAATTACCCTCGGCTACAGCCGTTGCTTGCTTTGTAATCTCTTTAATTGGGTTCGTAATCGTGCTCGTTAAAATAACACCCAGAATCGCTGTCAGCCCCAAAGCAATCAAAGTACCGGAAATGAGAATTCGGTTAATCGAGCGAATCGTCTTGTACACATCTTCCATGGAGGCGATAATGTACACGGCCCCTAAGACACGTACCCCGCTGCCGACCGGCTTGGCGATAATCACCTTCCGGTACCCATCCTCATCTGTGAAAATCCGCTGATTATCCTTAATCCCTTGCAGCGCCCGAATTACTTCTGGCTGTGTATTTTTTTGCTTCAAATGGCTCGCAACCGACGTGCTGATCACGTTCCCATTCGCATCAATGATTTGGATTTCGGCATTATTAATAGAGAATAGATTGCTAACGAATTCGTTTAAATCCGCATACGTCTTCTTGCCTTCTGTCGCATTCTTGCTCTCCTGATCCCCCGTCAAATACGATTCAACGAAGCCAGCAAGCAGCGTAACCTGACTATTGCGGGAAGCTAGGAAGTCATTTTTGAAATATGTCTCTACTGTCTTATAGAAATACACGCCAATCAGCTGCATCGCGATTAAAATCAGTAGAACATAAATAATAATTAGCTTCGCTTGAATCGATTGAAAGAAGCGGATGCCCTTCATGTTTAGAAGCCTCCGGCTTTCGGACTGCGCATCAAATAACCGAGACCCCTACGCGTCATAATGTATTCTGGACGACTAGGATCTGTCTCCAGCTTCTCGCGCAGACGACGAATCGTCACATCGACAGTCCGTACGTCACCGAAATATTCAAAGCCCCACACCGCTTGCAGCAGGTGCTCACGGGTCATCACTTTGCCTGAGTTTTTAGCCAAATATTGAATAAGCTCGAACTCCCGATGTGTCAGGTCAAGTGGTGTTCCGTCCTTGTAGACCATATACATATCGTTATCGATGAATAACGCATGAATGCGCATCCCGTTCCGCTGTGCTTCTGGCTCATTCGTTGTCGATTGCACCTTCGTCTGCCTGCGCAGATGTGCCTTTACACGGGCCAGCAGCTCTCTCGTGCCGAATGGCTTCGTCACATAGTCGTCTGCGCCCATCTCTAAGCCCAAGACCTTGTCCAGCTCCGTATCCTTCGCTGTCAGCATAATAATCGGTGTATTGAGCTTAGAGCGCACCTCACGGCATACATCCATGCCATCTTTTACAGGCAGCATAAGGTCAAGGAGAATGAGATCGGGCTGTTCGGAGAACGCCAGCTCTACAGCGCTTCCACCATCGTACGCACAGATGACCTGATAGCCCTCTTTCTCCAGGTTGAATTTCAAAATATCTGCAATTGGTTGTTCGTCATCCACCACGAGAATTTTCCCAAACATGTGACCACCGCCTACTATAAAGTAACTGACACTGCCACACCTAATTGCGCGCGCAGCTGCCAGAGTTAGATCCTTGTACCAGCCAGTAATTTCCTACATACTCTTCTTTATTTTAACATACATTTAACTAAAAAGAGACAAGGCCCCCGAGTTGTCCGGTTCGACCTTGCCTCTATTTTTATTTAGCGATTCAAATATTTCAAAGGATTTTCCAAGCTTCCACTGCTGTGCACTTCAAAATGCAAATGCACCCCTGTGGAGTCGCCTGTGCTCCCCATAATGCCAATCTTTTCGCCCTTTTCGACGATAGTGCCTGACTTCGTAGTAATTTGACTTAAATGTCCATAAAGTGTTTCATAACCATTCAGATGGTTAATAATAATATAATTTCCGTAATCTGACTTATAACCTGTTTCAACAACTTTGCCATTATCTGCAGCCATAATATTTCTGTTACCTGTGATGTCGATGCCTTTATGTAACTTGCCCCAACGATAACCGAATGTACTAGAGATGCTTGGTGAAATGACAGGCCATGCGAACTTCCCTGTGCCTTCACCTTTAATGACTTTCGTTCCTTTTTTCACTTTAGCGGTAACGGGTTGATCAATAATTTCTTCATTAACGACTTGCTCTTCCGTCAGTAAACCATCGACTTTCGTCACTTGAATCGTTACTTTCTTAAGCCCATTCTTTCCTGCTGAAATCGGTTGGACGACGCCTACTCGCATCGAATCGTCCTTCACATATTCGGTATCGTACTGAATCTCTTGATTCTTTACGATCTTCTCCGTTGTTTTGACAGACAGGGTTGGCTTCAATACCGTAACGTCCAGTTGATTGCCTATCTTAAGCTTATCATCTTGAATTCCTGGATTATTATCATAAATAAATTGCTTAGTAATTCCTAATTTCTTCGCAATACAGGAAACACAGTCACCTTCAACAACCGTATACTTCGCTGGTGCAACATCGCCAGTCTGCAATGTCTTCACGACATCTTCAGGCTTTGCTAACTCCGTTGGATCGATGGGAACTTCCGCTGTATCGATCTTCTGCACGAATTCCACCTTTTCAAGCTCGGATGGTGCTGTAGATATATCCTCACCTAGACCGGTAGATAAGGCAGCTACTTTTTCGTTATTTTTCCCTTTAGGTGTAAATGGTTCACTCACTTGATTTAGAATTTGATCGGCAGTCGCCTTATCCTTCACAATCGCGATCGTCTTGCCATCCACTTTCATTGCTACACCCACTGGTTGAGGTATGAGCAATTGATCCAACGAGGAAATAACAGCAGAATCCTCCGTTTTCACATTGTAAGCCCTTTCAGACGTGTAGCTAATTCCGTCTGTTTTAAGCACCACATGAACATTAGGAAAATTCTTCTGTACATCTAACGGTTTGTTCATCTTATATTCATCAATTATTTTATTGTCGCTTACGATACCGATTTCTTTGTTGTTAAGCATGACATGATACACATTGTTCATGCCTGCTTCTACATATTGATGTCCGGCGAACGTAATCGCGCCCGTAAGTGCAATTGCGCCTACACCCAGCGAAAGAGCCCATTTATGTCGTTTAATCACCGTTAGTGTCTTGTTGGATGTCGCTACTTCGTTTGGCTGAACGTCCTCTAGCTGCTTGTCTGATAATGATTCATTTCCGGTCAAGCTTTCTCGCTTAGGCGTGAATCTCTTCATGAGATCCATGACAAAACGCATTCCCCTGAAACCTGTCATGATCTTCTCCCTTTGAACGGTTTTGCATCCGTGCTGTAACATAGTTACTTTGTGGATACATAAATAAACCTTGATTAGACATAATATCCATTATGCTATCTTTCTTTTGTTAAATTTAACACACTTTCTGTGCCTATTTCAACAAAATACTCGATAACCATGTGATAGATTCGTGTCCACCACCAAAAGAAGTCGCTAAAAGTCTGTATTTTTGTTCGAAATCCCAATTTCATTTGCCTCTATTTTACATGAATTGACGAAAAGGCAAGAAACTTAGTAGGGAAGCTACGGATGAGATCCATGGGTCAGCAACTCCCCTAACATAAACCTAGTATTTGTTTAATATGTCAGTTAACTGCGCCAGCTCTTTGTCGCTCAAATATTTCTTGAGTGTCGCATTTACTACATCAAGCTCTTGCGTCGTAATCCCATCTTCCAGGATCCCGGAGAGTGTCTGCACCTCTGTCTGTGGAAGCTTAGCGACAACAAGAGAAAATATTTTCATTTTATCATCGCTGGATAGGGCTTCTTTCTTCTTCGCAAAATCCTCAGTGGACATGACAAGCTCCTTCTTCTCGCTCTCCTCCGTTCGAGCGCTTCCCATCACGGCTATCGCATCGTCCTGATTCGTTGTAGATGCATCTACACCGCTTGACGAACTAATACCGCCTACAGGTTGTTGATCATTCGGATTTGGACTTGAACTCGGGCTTGGAAACGCCCCTGACGGGTTGGGACTAGGAGTTGGCGATGGCTTCGTTGTAGGGGTTTCCCCTAATGCTGCCTTCTTCCCCCCGTCTTTCCCCTTAACTATATTCAGCTCTTCCGCCAATCTTGACGCAAATTCACCAAATTGAATCTTTTTACCCATCGCGGGTAGCTGATACTGTCGAAATATATCCTCCACGTACATGTTTACCACATACCACGTTGTAAACATCGTAATTGATGTAATAAGGACGGTACTTATGACGATTTTACTTAACCAAGTTAATAGTTTCATATGCTCTGTATCACTCCTAACATTGCTCACACATAGATAAGCTTCTCTTCCCAGTATGGACGAAAACCCTGCCATTATATCCCTATAGGAAAAAGAAAAATCCCCTAAGCTGCGAAAGCAGTCTAGAGGATTGTTTAGGTTATCTATGATTAAGCGTAGATAGGACGAACTAAATTTGTTTGCTCACGGTTACGACCTACGGAGAAGATCGCGATTGGGATACCTGTTAGCTGGGATACACGCTCTACATAGTGTCTAGCATTCTCAGGTAGATCGCTCAGCGTACGCGCTTCAGAAACATCTTCTGTCCAACCTGGAAGCTCTTCGTACACCGCTTCACACTCGGAGATAGCTTTCAAGCTCGCTGGGTAGTGCTCAATCAACTCACCGCGGTACATGTAGCCTGTGCAAATTTTGACGGTTTCTAGACCTGTCAGAACGTCAATAGAGTTCAAGGACAAGCCCGTGATACCGCTCACGCGTCTTGCGTGACGTACAACAACACTGTCGAACCAGCCTACACGACGAGGACGACCTGTTACCGTACCGTACTCAAAACCTTTTTCACGAATCCAAGCGCCGATTTCATTGTCCAATTCCGTTGGGAACGGACCGTCGCCGACACGTGTTGTATAAGCTTTTGCCACACCGATGATGTTGTGAATCTTCGTTGGACCTACACCGGAACCGATACAAACACCACCAGCTGTTGGGTTGGAAGAAGTAACATACGGGTATGTGCCTTGGTCGATATCCAACATAACGCCTTGCGCGCCTTCGAACAACACTCTGCGACCTTGGTCAATATATTCATTCAGGATAACCGAAGTATCCTTCACGTATGGACGAATGATTTCAGCGTATGCGAGGTACTCTTTAAGAATTGGCTCCACATCAAGACCTGTTGAACCGTAGACTTGCTCGATCAAAACATTTTTCTCAGCAACAATGCGACGAAGCTTCAATTCGAACTCTTCTGCATCCATCAAATCCGCGATACGAATACCGTTACGAGCAGCTTTATCCATATAACAAGGACCGATCCCTTTGCGGGTCGTACCGATTTTGCTATCACCCTTACGATCTTCTTCCAGACCGTCAAGTAACAAATGATACGGCATAATGACATGCGCGCGATCACTGATATTCAGGTTCGTTGTTGTAAAACCATTATCATGAATGTAATTAATTTCTTCAATGAGTGCAGCCGGATTAATAACCATCCCATTCCCGATTACACAAGCTTTATCTCTGTAAAAAATACCGGAAGGAATCATCGTTAGCTTGTACTTTTTCCCGCTAATAATGATCGTGTGGCCTGCATTGTTACCACCTTGATAACGCGCAACAACCTCAGCAGATTCCGCTAAGAAATCCGTGATTTTACCTTTCCCTTCATCTCCCCATTGCGTACCGACAACAACAACCGTTGACATATGCACTTACCTCCGTACGGTGACAAGTCACCCATAATGAGCCTGTTATGGCTGTAAGACCACAGATGAAAGTTGGACTTCATTAAAGCGCTAAAGCGTTCAGCGTCCATTGCACTTTCCCTCTGGCGATTCTGGTGATGCAACTACCTCTATTCACTGCTACGCGCGGCAACAGACAAGAGAGCTAACTCTCACTTACTCACCGCAAAGGAATATCTGGTCTCTTTCGGCAGTGATCTGCAGGAAGGAAACCTACCCTTCGGCATGAAAAAACGACCTTATTTCGAGTTACCTGCATCAAGCCGGCTTATCGATCAAGGTTTTTTCACCGTCTTTAGTTTAGCAGTCCCCCATGCCAAAGTCAATGAAAAACGAACGATTATAGGGGTGTATGTATAATTGTTCGGAAATTACGCATACTTTTCTTTGCTGTCGCTGAAAGAAAGGAAACCTCTGGCTTTGCCATTTTCATATGGATTTTGTTACCCCTAAGATTCCTCTTAGGGGCAATTTTTATGTCTGTCGCTGGAGAAAAACACAGACACATTCGGGATTTCGCGTTGGAAGAGTTTATCATTGGTTAGACCTTAGCTGTAACGACGATGTTTTTCTTGCTTACAGCATGTATAACAGAGCATTCAGCTGTAACGATGTTTTTCATCATGATTGCGGCGCTTTCGCGGATTTCGCCCACTCTGAACTCCTCCCAACTCCCTCTACATCATTCCTCTCACTCTCCAATTAACACGCTACTCATCATTAAATGGAAATACTACAGCTATTTTCGAGAAATTCTGCTGAAAAGAGGATTTAGCTGGATAACATGCAGTTATTTCCAGCAGTTTCGCTCAAAAGAGTGAAATGCTAAGGAATTAGCTACATGAAATACAGTTAAATGGACTTAGTACTGAAATTTTACAGATTTAGCTACATAAATTACTGTTATTTCTGTGGCGTCATGGGTGTAGACAATTGTACACGGTCTTCCACAGGGGAGCACCTGCCCCAGCTACAAACAAAAAAAACAGCCGTCAATACTGCCCGGCTGCTGCTTCTTGATGACTGCGATCCATATTCACGAACTTATTGAATTGTTTAAGGAAGGCCAGCTCGACGGTTCCTACGGGACCATTCCGCTGTTTAGCAATAATAATCTCGATAATGTTCTTCTTCTCCGATTCCTTATCGTAGTAATCATCCCGGTATAGGAACGCTACGATGTCAGCATCTTGCTCAATGGAACCGGATTCCCGAAGGTCAGACATCATCGGACGCTTGTCCTGCCGCTGCTCAACGCCCCGGCTCAGCTGCGAGAGCGCGATAACCGGTACATTCAGCTCACGGGCAATTTGCTTCAGCGTACGGGAGATCTCAGAGACCTCCTGCTGACGGTTGTCGCCGCCTTTTCCGCCACGCCCGGCAATTAACTGCAAGTAGTCGATGAGAATCATGCCGAGCCCCTTCTCCTGCTGCAGTCGACGACACTTCGCTCGGATATCTGCAACCGTAATCGTCGGCGTATCGTCGATGAAAACATTCGCCTCGGACAAAGCACCAATCGCCATCGTCAGCTTCTCCCAGTCGTCTCCTTCTAGATTACCCGTACGCATCCGATTCGCATCGACGTTCGCCTCAGCGCAGACCATACGTTGTACGAGCTGCGCGGCGCCCATCTCGAGCGAGAAGATCGCGACGGTCTCTTTGGCTCGGACGCCAACATTCTGCGCCACGTTCAAGGCGAACGCGGTCTTCCCTACGGAAGGACGCGCCGCAAGAATAATTAAGTCTGAGCGCTGGAAGCCAGACGTCATCTTGTCTAGATCAATGAATCCAGATGGAATTCCCGTTGATCCGCCCTTGTTTGAGTAGAGGCTTTCAACCTTCTCGAATACTTCCATCAACACGTCGCGGATCACGACGAAACCCGTGGAGCTGCGGCGCTGCGAGATCTCGAGGATCTTTTTCTCTGCATCGCTGAGCATCATCCCGACATTGTCCTCATTCGCGTAGCCATCGGACACAATTTGAGTCGCCGTACGGATCAAACGGCGAAGCATCGATTTCTCCTCGACAATTGCCGCGTAGTAGTCAATGTTGGCAGCGGTTGGCACCGCATTCGCCAAATCGGACAAGTACGTGACACCGCCGATCTCTTCCAACTGCTGCTTGTTTTGAAGGAGGGCCGTTAGGGTAATGAGATCGATCGGCTCCTGCGCTTCGGCTAACTCAACGATCGACTCGAAGATGCGCTGGTGAGAACCGCGATAAAAATCATCGCTTGTGATCCGCTCCATGGCGGTAATTAACGCATCACCATGAATCAGGATAGCCCCTATGACGGCTTGTTCAGCTTCTATATTTTGAGGCGGAACACGATCCACAAACATATTATCTCCATTGCTCATGCTACTGTGCCCGCCTTTCATTTTCACTATTTAATAGTTTACTAGTTTTGTGACTACAAGAGAGAAGAGCCCCAGACTGGGACTCTCGTTCTGTTCTTTCTATGCGAATCTTCATGCCCTGTGCTCCAAAAGCTTACTTCTCTTCCGTAACTTGAACGTTCAAGCTAGATGTTACTTCCGCATGCAGCTTAATAGGAACCTTCGTTACACCTAGTGTACGAATCGGCTCTTCCAGCACGATTTTACGCTTATCAATCACGATTTTATATTGTTTCTCCAGTACTTCTGCAATTTGCTTACTTGGAATGGCTCCGAACAAACGTCCACCCTCGCCAGATTTCGCTTTAATTTGTACCGTCATTTCACTAAGCTTCTCACCTAGTGCCTGTGCATCCGCCTTCTCTTGATCCTTGCGGCGTTGCTCGGCTTTCTTTTGATTATCCAACACTTTTACCGTGCCCTGTGTAGCTGGAGCAGCAAGTCCTTGTGCGATTAGGAAATTTTGCGCGTATCCCTCGGATACTTCTTTTACTTCGCCCTTTTTACCTTGGCCTTTTACGTCTTTCAGTAGAATAACTTTCATTCGAAAAGTCCCTCCTCTTCCTGCATATCGGCTAGTACTTGTTTTAATCGATTCGTTGCTTCCTCTAATGTGCAGTCCGTCTGAGTAGCCGCATTGGTAAGATGTCCGCCGCCACCTAAACGCTCCATGACCACTTGAACGTTCATTTGACCTAGCGATCTCGCGCTAATTCCAATCAATCCGTCCGGTCGTTCGGCAATTACAAAGGAAGCCATAATATTCGTCATATTTAACAATGTATCAGCAACTTGCGCAATCATCAACTGAGAATATTTGCGTGATGGCTCAGCAACTGCCAATGCAATATGATCATAGATCGTTTCGGTGTGCTTAATAATCTCGGAACGCTCAATATAAGAATCCAAATCTTCCTTCAAAAGCTTCTGAATGAGTGCAGAATCTGCCCCATTACGTCGTAAGTAGGACGCTGCCTCGAAGGTTCTAGCACCAGTCCGAAGACTGAAGCTCTTCGTATCCACAACAATACCCGCTAAGAGCATCGTAGCTTCCAAAACTTCCATTGATAGCTTCTCGTTGATATATTGCAGGAGCTCAGTCACTAACTCACACGTAGAGGACGCGTAAGGCTCCATATAGACAAGCGTAGCATCATGGATGAACTCCTCACTTCTACGGTGGTGATCGACCACTACGACCCTGTGTGTCAGCTGTAGGAGCTTGGGCTCGGCGACCATGGAAGCTTTATGCGTATCGACAACAACTGCAAGTGAACGCTGTGTCGTAATTTGCATCCCCTGCTCAGGTGTAATGAACCAACGGTGCAGCCGCTCATCAGCCGAAATCGTCTCCATCACTTTCTGAATGGCAGGATTCACACCCTCCAGCACGATGTAGCCTTCTTTGCCGACAACTTGAACCGCCTTGAGCACACCAATCGCCGCCCCGATCGAATCCATGTCCGCGAAACGATGACCCATGATGATGACCTTGTCACTGTCCTTCATTAGATCACGCAGTGCATGTGAAATCACTCGGGCTCTTACCCTGGTGCGTTTCTCAACCGCATTCGTTCTTCCACCGTAGAAGGACAGACGCTGCCCGACCTTCACGGTCACTTGATCGCCGCCGCGGCCGAGTGACATGTCCAGTCCCATTTGTGCCATCTGACCTAGCTCTGTTAACGATTCTGCACCTGAGGCGATCCCGATACTAAGCGTTAAAGGCAGCTTGTTCTCAATCGTCAGATCCCGAACATCATCCAACAGTTCAAAGCGGGTTTGCTCTAATTGACGCAACGCTTTCTGATCCATCAAGATTAAGAAGCGATCTGACGATGTCCGACGTAGATAAAGTTGATGCTTCTGAGCCCATTCTGTAATCTCACCGGTCACCTTGGCCAACATAATACTGCGTGCCTGATCATCCAGTCCCTGGGTAGCCTCTTCCAAATTATCCATCATCACGATACCAATAGCCGTCTTACTATCCTCATACTTCTTCGCCAACACAGCATGCTCTGTAATTTCACGTAAATACAGGAGTCTCTCTTCCGGTTTGGTCCACACTTGATAAATAAATTGACCAACTGTCAGCTCTATTTTATCACTTTTGTCTTTCTTGTTTTTGAGATCGGGGAAATACTCAAAGAGTGATTCACCAATCACGGAGTCCTGTCCTAGCATTTTCGCTACAAAAGGGTTGTGCCACTCGATACGTTTCTCTTCATTATATAAAATAATGCCGATGGGCAGCCCGCTCATAACTTCATTGCCGGCTTTCTTCACTCGATGAGTTATCGTTCCGACGTACGTATTCAATTCTCGACGAAAAGCTGTCTCCGCTTGCAGTGTAAAATACGCCATCACTCCGCAGAGTAAGAAAGCCGTTAGGCCCAGCCACCATTTGAACATATAAATAATGGCCGTCAAGGCGATGAGCAGAACGAACATCCACACAATATGCTGACCGTGCCACCGCTTCAAAAGGAACTTCGGCATTCGAACTAGCTCCTAATCCTATAAATTTTTCTTGAACCGTTCACGGATTGGAAACGCAACATCAAATACCCCTAATAAGCTATACACAATAAATAGTGGCGGCATGAACACCAATACGATGATCGCCACGATTGGCAGGATGGGTTTCCATTTATTCGCATGTGCCACAAAGAACAGAAAGCCTATCGCTTGAACAGCGAATGCGAGCATCAACAGCGGCATGGCATTCATCAGCAACGTCGAAATGAGTGAGCTCGAATCAGGTTTTGAAAACAAATCTAAGACAAATGCCACTAAATAAATCCAAACTAGAGATCTCTGCAACTTCCACTCTCTCATTGGTCGCAAGCCTGGAATACCTTCACCGGATTTGTTCAAAAACCACCGCGTTACGCCATGCGTCACAAAAGTTATGAACAACGCCACAAAAATCAAATACAACGGAATGACCTGCACAATGAACCCAACGTACCAGTCTTGATCCTTCGGTAAAATTTCCTGAATGCTTTGCGGCATGGTTGCAATACTATCTATCATAAATTGTTTAAATTTCGCAACCGGATTAAGACCTAATACAAAGCCTAGAAGCAAGCTTATTAATGACTCAGCCAAAATGGTAACGATACCCGCAGTTAATACAGATCTTGCTGCCGCTTTACGTTTGTACAGATTACCCATCACTAACACAGGTGGCAATATGAACAACGCGATGGTTATTAAATAGAGGCCTATCCACTGTGTAAGTATGTAAATAACGAGAAGGCTAAGTACATAACTTATGACGAAACGTTTTGTACTTGTTTTGACATATAACATTAGAACCGGAACCAATAGAAAACTACATGTGAAAATAATAAATGGCGTCATCAACGATAGCAATGAAATGATCATAACTACGCTCCAGATGACACTTTGCCAACTTCGATTCCCCAACCGGGCTCACCTCTTACGTAAATGTTCTTCGAGCGATGAAATGTCGCCGTACCAGTCCTCAAGTTGATGGCCCTCTTGGCGGTGCTTCTTCATTTTCTCAATAATAGCTTCGTCCAAACTGTGATAAGAAATCCCCAGTCTTCGGCCTAAAATATAGCCACTCGAAATCAGACTGGCCAATCCGTCCATCATCTTTGCATGACTGCCTTCCCACATGCCTTTGAGCAGGTGAGCTACATGATCTACGACTTCTGTTTTGAGCCACTCAATGACTTTGGCCCGTCTGGCTAGGTCAACTTCTTTTTCCCTATTCAGCAACCGTCATCACTCCTCATCTCAGCAGAAACGATATTGATCAATTATACCACAAATAGGCACTAGAAAAGAAAGCCTCTGCAGGAGTATTCAATCTCTTTCTGGACAAACAAAAAAGACAGCCGTTTGACCAGCTGCCTTTGATGATAAAACCTATTCCGTTGTGTAAGGAAGCAACGCGATTGTACGGGAACGCTTGATAGCGATCGTCAAAGCACGTTGGTACTTAGCGGAAGTACCAGTTACACGTCTAGGAAGAATCTTCCCGCGCTCACTGATGAACTTTTTAAGAGTCTCGATATCTTTATAATCAATATGCTTGATTTTGTTTACTGTGAAGTAACAAACTTTACGGCGTTTGCCTTTACCGCCTTTGCCACGAGGAGCAAATTTGCGATCAGCACGATCATCACCATTGTTGTCTCTTTTTTGGAAGGCCATTGTGTCTCTTCAGTCCTTTCTACGTTTAAAATGGCAAATCATCATCGGAAATATCGATCGGTTTTCCGTCATCTATGAAAGGATCCTGCTGCTCGCGCGATCCACCGCCACGATTGCTGCTTCCGCCGCCGCTATAGCCGCCTGCGTTTGCATTAGAGGATCCGCCCTCTTCGCGATTCCCGCCGCTAGATTCAAGGAAACGTACATTGTCGGCAATAATTTCGGTCACGTAAACACGTTTTCCTTCATTGTTGTCGTAGTTACGCACTTGAATGCGTCCTTCAACTGCTGTTAAACGACCTTTACGCAAATAATTCGCGCATGTTTCGGCAAGCTGCCTCCACGTGACGATATTGATAAAGTCCGCTTCACGTTCTTTCGAGCCACCGCTCGTGAAAGGACGATCTACAGCAAGTGTGAATTGGGTAACTGCTACCCCAGCTGGTGTATAACGAAGTTCTGGATCTCTGGTCAATCGACCGATAAGAATGACACGGTTCAACATGGAACAACCCTCCTGACGAAAAATACTGGCATGATTAAGCTACGTCGTTTACGATTAAGTGACGAATAACTTCGTCCGAAATCTTAAGTACGCGATCAAGTTCAGTTACAACAGCAGGTTCTGCGTTGAAGTGTACAAGCACGTAGTGCCCGTCACGGAACTTCTTGATCTCATACGCAAGACGGCGTTTACCCATCAGGTCATGTTTGGAGATTTCTCCCCCACCGTTCGAGATGATGCCTTGAAATTTTTCAACCGTAGATTGAACAACTTCTTGCTCAATGTCAGTACGAATGATGTACATCAATTCATATTTGCGCATGTATTTCACCTCCTTTTGGACTAAGCGGCTCCTATTCAAACTTGCTAGGCAAGCGATGGAGCAAGGAGCGAGGATTCTTATTCAAAACTCGCACCTGAATACTATAGCAAATCACGCGGCAAATTACAAGTTTTTATCCCACGATTCGCACAGGTGGAAGCTGGTAAGTAATCAGGTACATGCTTGGGCCTTCTTGGGGCAATCTAACTATGATTGTTATTCTGATAAAGAGGTGATTCAATCGTGGGTGAATGGACACATTTTAATGAAGGCGATCATGTTCCTAACGATGGTGAATATATGGAAATTGGCGAGAATGCCTTCCATATGGGGATTAACAATCCTAAGACAGTTACCTTGAGAAAAGGCGATACCTTCCCAGCAACAAGCAATCATAATCGCAAATGGCATAAAAAAGGCGGCAAACGGATGTAATTTCATACGATGAACAAACACCCCTCATGAACTCAAAATGAGGGGTGTTTCATTTTAATGCTGTTATTTCCCGAAATACGAATCTACTTACTCAATCCCCTACTTCTGATACACTCGCTTCTCAGAAATTTTCCCATCCGCAAAATAGACAATTTCAGCGTAATATCCTGGTTGGTTCGTAATCGCAAATTCATACGTACGTTTGCCATTCTCTTCTTTCACTAACTTACCTTTCGATCCCGTTTGTTTCACCATATCATCGTACGTGCTCGTCATCGAGATCTTCTCTACTTGTTCTTTGGTTATCGGTGAAGGTGTCTCTGCCGCTCCACCGCCTGCCGTAGCTTTCGGTGTAGGAGACGCAGTTCCAGCCCCACCACTCGTCGTCCCACTAGGCGTCGCAGAAGCCCCTGCTGAGGGCTGAACCGTCACTCCCGGTGTTGGACTAGCTGTTGTCGTATCTTCCTTCTTAGCGCAGCCTGAGGCCATTACAGCAACCACCGCAAGTACTATCATCCATCTTTTCATGTATATCGTCCTCCTATAAGCTATTTTCCATAACCTAACTATTAGGTTGCTACGTATCCTTAGGTTTTATCCCTTATTTTTCATATAAACCAATTTCACGATTTCTAAACAGGACAACAAAAAAACCGCCTATACCCTTAAAGGATATAAACGGCTTTTATTTTGTGTGTTCTAGTACGGAAAGAGTGGGAGTCGAACCCACGCACGCCTCGCGACGCCTAACTGATTTCGAGTCAGCCCCCTTGGACCACTTGGGTACCTTTCCAAGAAAATGAGAACAGGACTTATTGTATCAAAAAAGTCTGTCTCTCGCAAGTGTTTTACTATTTTTTGTGAAAAGTTTAGCTCGTCTCTTCTTCTGTTGCTGCATTGCTGCGCAATATTTTTTTGAGCTTGCTTTCGAACTTCGTTCTTGGCACTAGGACACTGTGCTTGCAGCCTACACATTTAATCCGAATATCCATACCCATTCGAATAATTTCCATTTCATTTGTACCGCATGGATGGGGCTTTTTCATCTGTACAACATCGCCAAGTTGGTATTCTTTCTTCTCCATCTTAGTTCCCCTCCACTTTTTCTTGTTTGATGCCATGGGTATCTAAATACTTCTTAATCTCTGCATTTAAAATCCGGCTGACTTCCCCTTGTTTGTTCGGCTTGCATTCCGCAATAACTCGGATCTTCAAGTCCGTATTCCCAATCATCTGCACACCAAGTACTTGAGGCGCTTTAACGATACTTTCTGTGCGTTCATGCACTTCAGCGACAACTTCATTTAATAAGACCATCGCACGATCAATGTCAGCGTCATACGCAATGGATACATCAACGATAGCAATTGAATTATAAGTTGAAAAGTTGGTCACTTGCTTAATATTTCCGTTAGGGATAATGTGAACCTCACCGGTCCAGCTTTTGATACGTGTCACACGAATGCCAATTTCCTCAACGGTCCCTTTGAATTGATCAATTTGAATAACATCGCCAACACCGAACTGATCCTCGAAAATAATAAAGAATCCTGTAATAACATCCTTCACCAAACTCTGTGCTCCGAAACCTATCGCCAACCCGAGTACACCTGCACCAGCGAGTAATGGGCCCAAGTTCAAGCCTACTTGACCGAGGATCAACATGATTGCAACTAGATTTACCGTATAGGCAATAAGATTATGTACGAGAATGGAGATGGTATTCGATCTTCTTCTATCAATATTGAGTGGCGACCTCTCTCTGGCTATCACCATGTGAGCTATCGTTTTGTCAGCAATTTTAATGATCACTCTAGCAATGACGTAAATAAGTGCGATTTTAATAATAATCCAGAATACGGAAGCAATGATTTCAGGTTTACTGATATGCTCTCGAATCCAATGAATCAGATTTTCAAAAAATTGTGTTTCAAAAGACACTAGTAAGCCTCCTTATTTTTCTACTATGGTACCATATCCATCTTCTTTTTTAAAATAGATTCCCCTAATTTCAACGCTTTCGCTCTCTATGATCTCTTGAACTTGCACAAGATCGGCTCCTGGAAATTCAATAGATAGCGCACATCCCGCTGTAATCTCTTTCGGTGTGGGCCTGATATCTATCTCGATATCCGCATACTCTAGCAGCATCTCTGCTCTTAAAGCTTGTTGGGTAGAATCGAAAGCTATCAACATAATCGAATATTCCAGAGAAAGCTCTCCCCTCTACGTATAAATGTGCCTCTCTCTCCATATACTAGTAAAAAAGATTTACTACTTTGGAGGGATATCATGAAATTCCATTTTGGATTCGACGGCGATAAAACCCCAGTGCAAGAACCATTGAAAATTCAGCATACCGATTCCAATACACCTTATCTTCTCGCAAAGCATTTGCAAGCGATTTTCAGTAAACTACCAACCTATCAACCTATCGTTGTTATCTGTGTAGGGACAGATCGTTCTACGGGGGACGCTCTCGGACCACTGGTTGGCTCCCATTTAAATCGTACAACTACTCTCCGCAATCTTCATTTATTCGGCACGTTAGATGAACCTGTCCATGCGATGAATTTAGCTGAAACGGTTGAAACGATTCACAAGCAATTCCAAAATCCATTCATCGTAGCCGTTGATGCTTGCTTAGGGCAAGTTGCTAGTGTCGGCTGTATCCAGGTAGCTTATGGACCACTCAAGCCAGGTGCCGGTGTCAATAAAGATCTGCCTCCCGTTGGTGACATTCATGTCACGGGGATCGTGAACGTAGGCGGATTTATGGAATACTTCGTCTTGCAAAATACGCGGCTTAGCCTCGTTATGAATATGGCGACGGTCATCGGCGATGCCCTCTACGCTGCAATCAGACGTACCCAATCTTTTGCCCCAAGTGCTACGACTGCTTTAAAGTTTGAGTAAGCGTTTCTTTCTCTTCCGGACTTAATGTGTAACTGGATTGCCCCTTTGTAATCGGCTTAGCGTATACATACATTTGCTCTCGACTATGTATTCCTGTAACAATCACACCATCCTGTTCTTCATTTAGCATAGCTAAAGAAAAACTAAGATCACTACCGCCTTCATTGAAAGCATTGTAGCGGCGAATTTTTATGCTTGATGTCATCTTCTTCATGGATTGATGAATATTAGAAATTCGGGTCGAAGTCTCTACGGATTCGGCCTTTTGCTCGTTCAACGCGGTCTGCATATCGAGTAATACTTGCTCCATATTTTCAGCACTAGAACCATTAATCATCCGCATATAACGTTTCCGCAAAGATGACAAGCGAATTGAAATAATAATAATCGTAATAAACAGCACCAGAATGCATGCAAAACAAACTAACATTACGTACTCTGCATTCAAGCCAAACAGTTCCCCCATGCCCTATCCCTCTTTCTACTTCGCATATTGCGTTTGAATCTCTTTAACGGCCTCAATAAGTGCAGCTACTTCTTCATCCGTTGTAAAATAACCGATACTTGTGCGCACTGCTCCTTTTGCCAAGGTCCCAGCAACTTCATGAGCAAGCGGTGTGCAATGATAGCCTGCTCGTACGGCTATTTGGAATGACTGATCGAGAATGAATGCCACTTCCGATGAATCCACATCTTGAATGTTGAAGGAAACGATTCCTGTTTTATTTTGTCCAAGCTTCGGCCCTAGAATCGTCACTCCTTCAATTCCCAGTAGCCCTTCCATTAATTGCTGCGTGTGTGCCCATTCTTTGGCATGAATCTTGTCCACTGTTTCGCTAAGGACGAACTTCACACCTTCGTTCAATCCTGCAATGCCTGGGGTGTTCTGTGTCCCTGCTTCGTAGCGATCAGGACGCACCGTAGGTTGATAGATCGCTTCAGATTGACTGCCCGTTCCACCGTGTAGTAACGGCTCCAAATCTATATCCGGATGGATATATAACCCACCCGTTCCCTGAGGCCCCAGGAGCCCTTTGTGGCCTGGGAAGGCAAGCATGTCGATATTCATATCTGCGACATGAATAGGCAGTACACCAGCGCTCTGAGCCGCGTCTACAAGCAGCTTCGCACCATGACTTTTGCAGATCTCCCCAATCTCGGCAATCGGCATAATCGTGCCAAGCAGGTTGGAACTATGATTCACCACGACCAATGTTGTATTCGGTCGAAGGGCTTCTTTCAGATCATTTAAGTGCATATTCCCTTGTTCATCATGTTGCAAATAGGTAAGCTCAACCCCAGCTGTTGCTTTCAAATATTCAAGCGGTCTTCTCACCGAATTGTGTTCAACGTTAGAGCAAATCACATGATCGCCAGACTTCACGAAACCTTTAATCGCCTGGTTCAAAGCATGTGTTGTATTTAATGCAAACGAAATATCATTGGGGTTTCTAACACCGAACAACTTTGCTAGATTCTTTCTAGTCTCGAATAACGTACGACTTGCCTTCACCGCCATTTGGTGGCTGCCCCTACCTGGATTGGCTGCATACTCTTGCATGCATTGTATCATTGCATCCATCACCGCTGGTGGCTTCGGCCACGAGGATGCTGCTTGATCGAAATACATAACGCCCTTCATGTTCCCAACTCCTTATGAGAAATCTCTACCTGCATCATCAGCACTCCCCCATAAAAGGAGACGTCTGCCTTGGGAAGTAGGTTCTATCGCCAATGGAAAGTACACATTTGAGCTCTTAAATTACCTATTCTATATATGTATGGTCAAAAATATAGCATACCTTAGTTTGTTCTTTCTGCTCGAAAGAAAAACATAGGTATGCTAGCAATTTTTAAGAGATTTTACCTTGCAATAATTCTAGCAGTCGGTTGAGATCATCTTTTGAGTAATAGAGCAGCTCGATCTTCCCTTTATCCTGCTGAGTTTTAATTTTAACGGATGTCCGATAAATGTCTCGCAATTGCTCTTCTACTTGATTAATATACGGATCTCTATTTTTTTCTTTTTGTTTTGATTTTTCCTTTTCAGTACCCGGTTGTTCTTCTAGCATTTTAATCGCTTCTTCAAGCTCCCTAACACTCCATTGTTTAGAGATCGTTGACTCGGCAAGTTCTTTCTTAATCTTATCGTCCTTCACACCGACAATAGCTCTCGCATGTCCCATTGATAATGTTCCACGTGAAACATATTGTTTAATCGCTTCCGGAAGAGAAAGCAATCGAAGGAAGTTTGCAATGTGTGATCTGCTTTTCCCAACCTTCGCTGAAAGTTCTTCTTGTGTTAACGAGAACTGATCAATAATACCTTGGTAAGCAAAAGCAATCTCCAGTGCATTGAGATCCTCACGTTGAACGTTCTCAATCAACGCGATTTCCATTACCTGCTGATCGGATAGAATTCGTTCAACAGCTGGAATAGTTGGCGTCCCTGCAACTTGTGATGCACGGAAACGACGTTCACCTGCAATGATCTCGTAACCTTTAAGAACTTTCCGAACAATGATTGGTTGAATAACGCCATGCTCTTTGATCGATTCTGAAAGTTCTCTAATGCTATCTTCATTGAAATGTTTCCTTGGTTGATACGGGTTAGCTCTTAGCTGAGCCAATGGAATTTGAATGACTTTATCGCTCTCATCAATATGCAAGGACGTAATTAGTGCGTCTAATCCTTTACCTAAACCTTTAGAGAGGCCTTTGGTCATACTGAGATCACTTCCTTAGCAAGTTCTAAATAAACTTCCGCGCCCTTTGATCTAGGATCGTACGTAATAATGGATTGCCCATGACTCGGCGCTTCACTCAAGCGTACATTACGAGGGATAATCGTCTGATATACCTTTGTTTGAAAATACTTCTTAACTTCTTCAATAACCTGAATACCTAAATTCGTCCTTGCATCAAACATCGTCAATAGTACGCCTTCAATTTGAAGACCTGTATTTAAATGCTTTTGCACCAATCGCACGGTGTTTAGAAGTTGACTTAAACCTTCTAATGCGTAGTATTCACATTGAATAGGGATGATTACGGAATCCGCGGCAGTTAAAGAGTTGATCGTTAAAAGGCCAAGTGATGGAGGGCAATCTATCAAAATATAATCATATAAGTGTTTGACAAGTTGAAGTGACTTCTTTAATCGAACTTCTCTTGAAATGGTTGGTACTAATTCAATCTCTGCACCAGCCAATTGAATTGTAGCTGGAACAATTTTAAGATTCGGTACATTCGTGTCAAACGTCGCATCTTTCGGATGCACATCATTAATCAATACATCATAGATGCAATTTGTAACATCAGCTTTATTGATACCAATACCACTTGTTGTGTTCCCTTGCGGGTCAATATCGACCAAAAGAACGCGTTTACCAAGCGAAGCTAATGAAGCGCCTAGATTCACAGAAGTCGTCGTCTTACCGACGCCACCCTTCTGATTCGTTATTGCAATAATTTTAGACAAAACCATTTCACCTCTATCGCTTATGTTCCATAATGCTATTTAACAAGCAGTAGTACTATCTTACCATATCTATCTCTCAGTTACCTTATGAATATTTGATAGATTCGTGCCATTAGATGCAAAAAAAACGGCTTGCGCCGTTTTAGGTAGCAGGAATGCCTAAATTATCGCTTAGGAATCTTAATTATAATTTCGTAATGATCTTCATGATCTTGTTCTGATGTATTAATATGTAAGCCCGAACTTGAAACCATTTCAACGGATTGTCGAATCGTATTGAGGGCAAGTCGAACATCTTTCGTAAAGGATACTCGACGCGACTTCTTAATCTTCGCCGCTTCCTTTAAGAAACTAATTTTAATTTCGGTTTGTTTCACATTTAATTCTTTGGTGATGATTTCTTCTAGTAACTTAACCTGTTGTTCTTCTTCATCCAAGGCCAATAAAGCTCTTGCATGACGTTCTGTAATCTTACGTTCCATCAAAGCCATCTTAACCGGTTCACTCAATTGTAAAAGACGGATCTTATTCGCAATCGTTGATTGGCTTTTGCCAAGTCTCTGTGCGAGACTCTCTTGCGTAAGATCATGCATTTCAATCAATTGATGATATGCTGCAGCCTCTTCAATTGCAGTAAGTCCTTCACGCTGCAGATTCTCAATAAGTGCGATCGATGCTGCTTGTGAATCATTAAAGTCTCGAACGATAGCTGGAATCGTATCGAGCCCTAACTTTTTCACAGCTCGCAAGCGTCGTTCGCCGGCAATCAATTCAAAAGTACCATTTTTCACTCGAACAACAATGGGTTGAATAATACCATGTGTACGAATGGTTTGGCACAGTTCGTCAATACGATCATCGTCGAATAATGTTCTCGGCTGATAGGGACTAGGAATAATACTATTTACGGGTATGTTTTTGACCTCATCTGTCGTTGAACGATCTGCAAGGCCAAATAGCTTCGATATTTGTTCTTTCATAGGAAAACTTACCACCAACTCTTCCCGTAGTTTAAGCGATCAGTACAGTTGCAATAAACGGCTACATCGTCCACTATTTATCAAGGGATCTATCCGTCCTGTACAAGGTGAAACGATCTATTCGCCGTTCCGAGACGATGTCATTCATGCTGTCTGATTCTAGTAAATTTAATCTATCAATTGCGAATATCCAACTACAACATGACAAATAAAATCTAAGGCGAAGCCAGTATGAGACGGGCTTTCACCTTATATAGGTATTCTCCATTGAAGGCAATAATCCTTCTATTTAATAGGATTGCTAGCAAATGTTTCACGTGAAACATTTTTCATTTGGTGAGTGGCTCTTTCAGCGGAATTCCTGCCTTACGCGGGTATTTTGCTGGAGTCGCAGCCGTCTTCCGAATTTCAACAAAGTGTCTCACAGATTCTTCAATAGGTAAAATCATACGATTAATCTTAATAACTTTGCCTCGCAATTCTACTAAACTAAAGGAAGAGTCGTTAATCTCTTCCTCTATTTCAGAGCCCTTCATAGCAATGAAAGTACCACCACTCTTAACGAATGGAAGACAGAACTCATTTAACACTTGCATCTTCGCAACTGCTCTTGCAGTTACGAGATCGAAGTGATCACGATAGCGAGGTAACCTTCCAATATCCTCTGCCCTGCCATGCACGCAATCCATATTCGTCAAACCAAGTTGAGCCACAATTTCCTTAAGAAACAAAATACGTTTATTCAAGGAATCAACAATCGTAACTTGAAGATGAGGAAAGGCAATCTTAAGAGGTATGCTTGGAAATCCAGCGCCTGAACCGATATCAGCAAGAGACTTAACCTGCGCCATATCAAAGTTAAAAGCCACGGAAAGAGAATCATAGAAATGTTTGAGATAAACTTGATCTCTTTCTGTTATGCCAGTCAAATTCATTTTTTCGTTCCACTCTACAAGCGTCTTGTAATACTGTTCGAACTGTAATAGCTGTTGTGTAGAAAGTGTAATGTTTTCTTTCGCTAATAATTCCGTGAATTGTTGCTGTATAGCATCCATATCTTAACCTCTAGCCGCTATGACTCTATTGTAATGTTCGAGATATACAAGCAAGATCGAAATATCAGAAGGTGTAACCCCGCTAATCCGAGATGCTTGACCAATTGAGATTGGGCGAATTTTCGCGAGTTTCTGCTTAGCTTCCGTAGCAATCCCATGAATTTCGCTGTACTCAATATCATCCGGAATCTTTTTCTTTTCCATTTTGCGTAGACGATCAACTTGATTGCTTTGTTTTTCAATATAGCCTGCATATTTCACTTGAATGCCCACTTGCTCCTTCATATCTTCATCTAAATTAAAAGGAGACATCGTCATTTGTTCAATATGCTTATATTCAATCTCTGGACGACGCAACAAGGAGATTGCAGGAACCGAATTCGTCAATTCCACACTTTCCAAGCTGCGAAGCAATTCTTGAACGTGAGGCTCTGGTCTTACCTTCACTTCAGATATACGTTCAATTTCTTGATCTACTAACGATTTTTTATTCAAAAACTTCGCGTAGCGCTCTTCCGAGATTAATCCTATCTCATGACCAATTGGCGTCAAGCGTAGATCTGCATTGTCATGGCGGAGTAGCAAACGATACTCCGCACGTGAAGTGAGCAAACGATAAGGCTCGCTTGTTCCTTTTGTAACGAGATCATCAATGAGAACTCCGATATAGCCTTCTGAACGATCCAGGACAATAGCTTCTTTCTCTTGTACTTTACGTGCTGCATTAATCCCTGCCATAACACCTTGACCAGCTGCTTCTTCATAGCCAGATGTTCCGTTGATTTGCCCAGCCGTGAATAGGCCACTAACCAGCTTCGTTTCTAATGAAGGTTTAAGTTGCGTAGGCACAACCGCATCATACTCAATCGCGTAACCAGTACGCATCATTTCAACTTTTTCTAAACCAGGAATGGACCGTAGAATACCCAGTTGTACGTCTTCCGGCATACTTGTAGAGAGACCTTGCACATAGTATTCCGACGTACTGTGACCTTCTGGCTCTAGGAAGATTTGATGCTTTGCCTTATCAGCGAAACGAACAATTTTATCTTCAATAGAAGGACAATACCTTGGCCCAGTCCCCTCGATAGCACCAGAAAACATCGGAGCGCGATGGAGGTTATCATTAATAATTTGGTGAGTTTCTGCAGATGTATAAGTTAACCAGCAAGGCAATTGTTGATTATGATTAGAACCATATTCCGTTTCGAACGAGAAAAACTTCGGTTGCTCATCGCCAGGCTGAATTTCTGTTTTACTAAAATCAATCGTATCTCCATGAACGCGTGGAGGCGTTCCCGTTTTGAAACGAACTAGATCGAAACCAAGCTTGCGCAAGGACTCGGATAATTTAACAGATGGCTGTTGATTATTAGGCCCACTCTCGTACATCAGTTCGCCCATAATCACTTTACCGCGCAAATACGTACCCGTCGTCAAAACGACAGATTTTGCGTAATACTCAGCGCCTGTTTTTGTAATCAGACCTTTACAAACACCGTTCTCAACGATAAGCTCTTCTGCCATCCCTTGACGCAAAGTCAAATTAGCCGTTGCTTCAATCGTTTCTTTCATTTTGTGCTGATACGAAAATTTGTCGGCTTGAGCACGAAGTGCATGAACCGCCGGCCCCTTGCCTGTATTCAACATACGAAGTTGAATATATGTTTTATCAATGTTGCGACCCATCTCGCCACCAAGAGCGTCGATCTCACGAACAACGTGTCCCTTCGCTGGCCCACCGATGGATGGGTTACAAGGCATGAAAGCGACCATGTCTAAATTGATCGTTAATAGCAAGGTGTTGCACCCCATACGAGCTGAAGCTAACGCGGCTTCACAACCAGCATGGCCGGCACCGATAACAATAACATCATAATCTCCTGCATGATATCCCATAGAAACGTCCCTCCCTCTTTTATGAAAACGCAAATGCTGTCGATTTTCATTTTCCTAAGCAGAATTGTGTAAAAATTTGATCTATCAGGGACTCGCCTACCGAATCTCCTATAATTTCACCAAGCTGCTCCCATGCAGCTCGAATGTCAATTTGAATCATATCAATAGGAACATATTGTTCATTCGCATCCAATGCATCCTGTAGAGAACGCTTAGCCTGCTTCAACAATGAAATATGACGAACATTGCTCACATATGTTAGATCACTCGATTCTAACTTCCCTTCGAAGAATATCGCAGCGATTGCTTTTTCCAAATCCTCAATACCTTTATTCTCAATCAGAGATAGCTCTACGATACGCTCTTTCGGGAAATAACTAAGAACTTGTTCCACATCTAGCTTGCGATCCAAATCAATCTTATTTAGAATAACGATCGTTTGTTTATCAGCTAACTGCTTCATTAGTGCAATCTCATCCAGTTGGAGCTCATCATTACTATTTAATACTAGTAAAATAAGGTCAGCCTCAGCTAACGCTGTCTTCGAACGTTCCACGCCAATTTGTTCGACAATATCTGAAGTTTCTCGAATCCCTGCTGTATCTAGCAGCTTCAACGGAATACCACCAATATTAACGAACTCTTCAATGACATCCCGCGTAGTCCCCGGAATATCAGTAACGATAGCGCGATTCTCTTGCGCCAACTCATTTAACAAGGAAGACTTCCCAACATTAGGTTTGCCTACAATGGCTGTCTCAATGCCTTCACGCAGTATTTTACCTTGTTCCGCGGTCACCAATAAACGATCAATATCATACATGACCGTCTCGCACTTCGTCTTGATGAACGTGTTCGTCATTTCCTCTACATCATGTTCCGGATAATCAATATTAACCTCAACATGCGCCATCAACTCAACAAGAATATAACGCAAATATTTAATTTGCTTAGATAAATTACCCTCAACTTGCTTCAAAGCAACCTTGAAAGCTCGATCCGATTTAGCACGAATCAGGTCAATAACTGCTTCTGCTTGCGTTAAGTCAATTCGGCCATTCAAGAAAGCACGCTTCGTAAATTCACCTGGCTCTGCTAAACGAACGCCTTGTACTAGCAGCAAATCAAGCACCTTTTTAACCGATACAATCCCGCCATGGCAACTAATTTCAACAACATCCTCCATCGTGAAAGAACGCGGAGCTTTCATTAACGTAACTAGAACCTCCTCTACCTTTTCGGCAGAAGCAGGTTCTATAATGAATCCATAATGTACCGTATGCGTGTCAGCAACAGATAATTTCGTTTTTGAGCGGAAAATACGTTCAACGTATGTGACAGAATCCTCGCCGCTCACACGAATAACCGCTATCCCACCCTCACCGAGCGGTGTAGAAATAGCAGCAATCGTATCATTTAACATAGTATTTGCACCTCGAATTTACCTCATCTTAAAGAAAAAGCAATGACATATGAACCAAGTCATTGCGATCTGTGTTATTTAACAGCGATGACAACCCGACGATTCGGTTCTTCGCCTTTACTGTACGTTTTGATAACAGGATGCCCCTGCAATTCAGCATGAATAATTTTGCGTTCCTGCGAATTCATAGGCTCCAAAATCACTTCTTTTTTGGACTTAATGACACGGTTCGCCAATCTTAGCGCTAGCTCTTCGAGCGTTTTCTTACGGCGATCACGGAAATTCTCCGCATCTAAAATAATGCGGAAATGAGAATTCGCATACCGATTACCAACAATATTAACTAAATATTGAAGGGCATCGAGTGTTTGTCCTCTTTTACCGATCAAGATACCTAATTCCGAACCACTCATGTTTAAGATATAGCCTTCACGATCTTTATGCGTATCTATGGTGATGGAAATTTGCATCGCTTCGAACATATCTTGTAAGAAAGCTATCGCTTCCTCAAGTGGATCGGGTATCAATTCGAGCTCAACCTTCGCAACTCTGGATCCAATAAACCCGAACAACCCTCGTGAGGGCTGTTCCAAAATATGAATATGTACACGATCCTCCGAAACTTGCCATTGATCTAGACCAGATTTAACGGCTAGTTCAATTGTCTTTCCAGTCACCACGATTTTCTTCATTTCGACAGGCCACCCTTATTATTTTGAGATCCAGGCTTTTTTTGTGAACCAGGAGCACCATAGATGAAATAAGACTGAACGATTGTGAAAATGTTACCGTAAATCCAGTATAGCGGAAGTGCCGATGCAAAATTCATGGACATAACGAAAATCATGACCGGGAAAATGTACATTAAGCTTTTCATTTGTTGATTCATTTGGGAAGACATAAACATTTGTTGAATGAACGTCGTAGCCGCGGCAATCAACGGTAAAATGTACAAGTGATCCGGTTTACCAAGATTCAACCACAAGAACGTGTGCTCATGAATTTCTTGATTACGCATGATCGCTTGATATAGAGCAATTAGAATTGGCATTTGCACGATGATAGGAAAACAACCAGCTAACGGATTAACACCATTTTGTTGAAATAGCTTCATCGTTTCTTCTTGTTGCTTTTTCGCATCATCTTTATATTTCTCTTTAAGCTTCTTCATTTCAGGCTGCAGATCCTGCATCCGTTTAGAGCTTTTGTATTGCTTAAGCGTAAGCGGCAAAATAATCAATCGAATAATCAAGGTAACAACCAAGATAGATAATCCATATTGACCCCATAGATGATCGGCGAACCAGTCGAGCGTTTGTGAAAGCGGGTACGTAAAGTACTTAGTGAAAAAATTAGCCGTGTTCGGGTCGATTGGCGCTGATGCTGCACTTGACGGGCTACATCCGGACAAAAGTAAAATCACCGAAGACAGTGCTACTAGCATATAAATTCGACGAGTCAAAATGAGATCCTCCTAAATGTCTTTTCCAAGATAAACTATAACACATCTTAAGCCTGCAAGGAAATAATGCATTACTTTTTTGTAGTGTCATTTTTTCTATATAAAGAAGCTTTGCGAATTACATGCCATATACTCTTCTCCATGTCTGCATATGCCATATCCACAACTGGTTTTCTAGCCAACAGAATGTAGTCATATTGAGGAGTCATGTTTTCTTTTTTTAATCGAATGACTTCTTTCATCATCCGTCTCAATCGATTCCGAACAACCGCATTGCCGATCTTTTTAGAAACCGAAACTCCAAACCGAAATTCATCTGCTTTGGGCTGCGGCAAATAATAGAGCACGAATTGCTGATTGGCCATAGATTTCCCATAGCGATACACCTTGCTAAAATCTTCTCTTTTCGCTAACCGATACTGTTTCTCCACAGCCATGTACACTCCAGACAGATCACATTCATTATATTGAAAGAACACTACATATCTTATCTAGTTTTAACAAAACCAGCTCGATGTAAACCAAACAACAAAATGCAAAAAAAAAAGCCCCTTTCGGAGCCTCTTTTTACGCGCTAAGAACTTTTCTTCCTTTAAGACGACGAGCTTGTAGAACTTTACGACCGTTCTTCGTGCTCATTCTTTTACGGAAACCATGGTTCTTCTTACGCTTTCTCGTATTCGGGTTAAATGTTGGACCCATCTATAGCACCTCCCTACCTGGCTGAGGATATCCATCCTACAAAATTTCTACTACTCATTAAATCATTTTCACAGAAGAAAGTCAACCTACCCAAGTGTGCAGTATTTGGATAGCAGAATCTCGTATTGCCGATCAAAAGAATAAGCTGTGAATAAACTTTTGACGAGAAAGAACAAACTTTGTCGAAAATCAACAGAATATCAACAATATCTTGTGTTGTGAACAATTTCTACCCACAACTTGTTGTTATTGTGGATAATACGAAACAATCCGTTGATTAACAAGGTATCTTTTGTTAAGATAGTAATGTTTCTGCTGTGGATATACACCACTAAACCTCCGAGTTATCAACATCCTGTGGATAACAATGTGCACAAACTACCCTCTATAAGAATAAGTCATTTCTGCGGATCCTTAACATTGTGGATAAAACCGACAAAAGTCATCCTTTTTTGACCCCACCAGACATAAGATTCTTTTAGTAGAAATTTGGGCACACTATATGCTAACTACCTAATCTATACAATTCCAACGTGAGTTGTTCGTTTCACGTTTTATCCATAAATCATATCCATGTTTCACCTGGCCTATGCCACATGTTTGATTCAAAAGGAGTGAAGTACTGTGGAAGGCCATTCTACGGACCTTTGGCAACAAATTTTAACGATTATTCAAACAAAGCTTAGCAAACCCAGCTTTGACACCTGGCTCAAGTCGACTAAGGCAACCGTATTCAACGATTCCACAGTCATTATTTGCGCGCCGAATAATTTTGCGCAGGAATGGCTAGAAAGCAGATACACGAAGCTAATCGAAGGTACGATCTACGATTATACGGGTAAGCATGTATCCGTGAAGTTCGTCATTGAAACCGAAGAGCAAAAGACACAATCGATGACATCCATTCAACCAGTTGTCATTCCTCCTAAAGGTCCAGCTATTGTAGCTGGAGAAGAAAATTTCACAAGTATGATGAATGCCAGGTACACCTTTGATACTTTCGTTATCGGATCTGGTAACCGTTTTGCTCACGCAGCTTCCCTTGCAGTAGCTGAAGCACCAGCAAAAGCTTACAATCCGCTCTTTTTATACGGGGGAGTTGGATTAGGTAAGACTCATCTCATGCATGCTATCGGACATTATGTACTTGAACATAACCCAGGTTCTCGGGTTCTATATATATCCTCCGAAAAGTTTACGAATGAATTCATTAACGCTGTTCGTGATAACCGCGGGGAAGGCTTTCGCAATAAGTACCGTACAATTGATGTCCTGCTTATCGATGATATTCAATTCCTTGCTGGGAAAGAAGGAACGCAAGAGGAATTTTTCCACACATTTAATGCGCTTCATGAAGAAGGAAAGCAGATTATTATTTCGAGTGACCGTCCGCCCAAAGAGATTCCGACCTTAGAGGATCGGTTGCGTTCACGATTTGAATGGGGACTTATTACGGATATTCAGCCACCAGATTTAGAAACACGTATCGCCATTTTGCGCAAAAAAGCTAAAGCCGAAAATCTCGAGATTCCAAATGAAGCTATGATCTATATCGCAAACCAAATTGATACGAACATTCGAGAGTTAGAGGGTGCATTAATACGTGTAGTTGCGTATTCATCACTTATTAATCAAGATATCAGCGTTCATTTAACAGCCGAAGCGTTGAAAGATATCATCCCATCGAACCGGCCAAGGGTCATTACGATACAGGATATTCAACAGCGAGTTGGAGAATTCTATGGTTTAAAGCTCGAGGATTTCAAAGCGCGTAAACGAACAAAGGCCGTGGCGTTCCCAAGACAGGTAGCAATGTACCTTGCACGGGAGCTCACAGACTTCTCATTGCCGAAAATCGGAGATAATTTTGGGGGTCGCGATCATACAACCGTCATACATGCGCATGAGAAAATCGTGCAGCAGCTAAAAGTCGATCAAGAATTATATAAGATTGTTCATAACCTAACGGAACGTATAAAAAACCCCTCTTAATAACATCACTTTTTTCATAAGCCTATGCACAATCTATTCACATGTGGATAGGCTTGCTCTATCTCAGGTTCATCCACATATCCACATATCCAGAGCCCCTACTGCTATTACTAATAAAGAATGTTATTATATAATGATTATGCTAACGCATCGTAAAAAAAGAACTGCAGGAGTGAAGTCATGAAATTAACTATCCTAAAAGACCATTTAATCGAATCCATTGGTCACGTTTCCAAAGCCATATCCTCTCGAACTACGATACCCATTCTTACAGGGATCAAAATAGATGCAACCTTAAGCGGTGTAACACTAACAGCTAGTGATACCGATATCTCTATTCAAAGCTTTACAGCTAGCGAAAACAGCACAATTAAAATCATTGAATTAATCCAAGCTGGGAGTGTTGTACTTCCCGCTAAATTTTTCGTTGAAATCATCCGTAAGCTGCCAGCTCAATTGATTGAAATTGAAGTCAAAGCTAACTTCCAAACGATTATTCGTTCAGGGTCTTCCGAAATTCAGATTATGGGTCTAGATCCAGATGAATATCCACTACTTCCTGAAATCGAAGAAAGTAAAATGCTTCGCCTTCCAAGTGATTTACTTAAAACAATGATTAAACAAACGTCTTATGCGGTATCCACCAATGAATCGACACCTATTCTTACAGGGGTTCTTTGGAACATTACCGGAGATAAACTAAAGTTTATTGCCTGCGATCGTCATCGTTTGGCAAGTAGAGAAGTAACTGTTGATAATGAGCTCGCGCAAAATCTACCCAATATCGTTATTTCAGGACGGACCCTGAATGAGTTAAGCAAAATTTTGCCTGATCAAAACACCCTTATAGATATAGTTATTTCGGACAACCAAGTTTTATTCAAAATTCAATCGATTTTATTTTATTCGCGTATTTTAGATGGGACTTACCCGGATACATCTAAGCTCATTCCTCAATCTTTTCAAACGGAAATGGTTGTTCCAACGAAGGAATTGGCGGAAGCAATCGATCGTGCTTACCTTCTCTCCAAAGAAGACAAAACGAATATCGTTAAAATGATGATGCTTGAAGACAAATCCATTGAAATCTCTTCCAGCTCTTCAGAGCTAGGAAAAGTTACGGAGCAAATTGCCCTGCAGCATATTGTTGGTGACTTACTTAAGATTTCGTTTAACTCCAAATATATGTTGGATGCACTTAAAGTGCTGGACTCCGAGTTTATCCAAATTGGGTTTACAGGAGCTATGCAGCCGATCATTATGAAACCGCAAGATTCCACGAATATCTTGCAATTAATTCTGCCATATCGAACAACGAATTAAGGAGCGCTCGTTATGAAACAAATAGTTATCAACACTGCATACATTACACTTGGGCAGTTTTTGAAATTATCGGACTGTATATCCACAGGTGGACAAGCTAAATTTTTCGTTGTGGAAACCAAAATTGAAGTAAACGGGCAAGCTGAAAATCGTAGAGGTCGGAAACTTGTGCCACAGGATATCGTCAAGGTAGAAGGTTTTGGACAATTCGAGGTCATAAGCTCCTGATTGAATGAACCAGGAGGATGATCGGCCATGTTTCTAAACAAACTCGTACTCAGTCATTATAGAAATTACGATCATGTTGAATTATCAACATCGAATAACGTGAACATTTTCGTTGGCCCTAATGCGCAAGGCAAAACCAATTTGCTGGAATCCATTTATGTAATGGCCATGACCAAGTCGCACCGAACACATCAAGATAAAGAATTAATTGGCTGGAATGGTGAGCAAACGCTGCTACATGCAGAGATTCAGAAATTGTACGGGAACTGTAAGTTGGATCTCTCCATCTCGTCCAAGGGGAAAAAGGCGAAGATTAATGGCCTTGAGCAAAAAAAGCTCAGTAATTTTATTGGTGCACTGAACGTCGTCATGTTTGCGCCAGAAGATTTAGAGATCGTCAAAGGAACACCTGGCATCAGGCGTCGTTTTCTGGATATGGAAATTGGCCAGGTACAACCCTCTTATATTCATGACCTATCCCAGTATCAGAAAATTTTGGTGCAGCGGAATAATTATTTAAAGCAAAATTACCCGGGGAAAAGCTCACCGGACGCCATGTTGGACATCTGGAACGAACAATTAGCACAGTATGGTGTTAAAATTATGAAAAAGCGTCAAAACTTCATAAAGAAGCTTCAAAAATGGGCGGAGAACATCCACAGAGGGATAACGAACGATAGTGAATCGTTAGTTATCCGTTACTCCCCTTCTTTTGACATGGAGCCATTTGAAGATGAATCTGTTTTATTAAACCAATTTATGATAAAGTTATCTTTGGTGAAAGATCAGGAATTCCGAAGAGGCGTTACGTTAGTTGGCCCTCATCGTGACGATCTTCTCTTTTACATAAACGACAAAGAAGTCCAAACGTACGGCTCCCAAGGTCAGCAGCGTACAACCGCGCTATCACTCAAGCTAGCAGAAATTGAGCTCATTCATGAGGAAGTGGGCGAATATCCGCTGCTTTTGCTAGATGATGTCCTATCGGAGTTGGATGAATATAGACAGACACAGTTAATTCGCACGTTTCAGCAGAAAGTCCAAACATTTATTACGACAACAGGTCTAGAGAGTGTTCATTTGGACCAACTGGATCATGCTTCCGTGTTTCATGTTTTGAAAGGAAATGTAAGCGGCAGGAGCTGAGGAGCATGTTTATTCATTTGGGTGGAGAGAAAATCATTAGAGCGTCTGAATTAATTGCTATATTTGATATTTCGATTGAGAAATCATCCAAGATCTCGAAGCAGTTCATCCAACAAGCATTAAAAGATAAACGAACCGAGCAAATTGGCGAGGAAGATTGCAAGTCACTCGTCGTGACTAAAAGCAAAGTGTACTATTCCCCCATTTCATCAACAACGCTCAAGAAAAGAGCCAACCAGTTATTGACGAATTAACTTCTTTTAATATAAAAAAGCAGGTGAAGAGTAGCATGTCTGTGAATCAAAATGCGTACGATGACAGTCAGATTCAGGTTCTGGAAGGTTTAGAAGCCGTTCGCAAAAGACCGGGTATGTATATTGGTTCAACCAGTGCCCGAGGACTTCATCATCTCGTTTGGGAAGTTGTAGATAATAGTATTGACGAGGCTTTGGCCGGATTTTGTACAAAAATTGATGTTATCGTCCATAAAAATAACAGTGTTACTGTTGTTGATAATGGACGCGGAATTCCAGTTGGGGAAAATGCCAAGCTGAAAAGACCAACACTTGAAGTTGTACTTACCGTGCTCCACGCAGGTGGTAAATTCGGTGGTGAGGATTCCGGTTACAAAGTATCAGGTGGTCTGCACGGTGTAGGTATTTCCGTAGTTAATGCGCTGTCTGAGCACTTAACTGTGCAAGTAAAGAATAAAGGCCAAATTCATCAACAAGAATACCGCCGCGGAACGCCGCAATATGATGTAAAAGTCATCGGTGAAACCGAAGAAACGGGCACCACGGTTACGTTCCAGCCAGATCCGGAGATTTTCAAAGAAACGGTTGAATACGATTTTGATACACTGCAATCCAGAATTCGAGAGCTTGCTTTCTTGAATAAAGGCATCGAGATTAACTTGATTGATGAGCGTACGGATACGGTAGCAACACATATGTACGAGGGCGGTATTGTGTCCTTTGTGCAGCATTTGAATCGCAACCGTGAAGTCGTCAATGAAGTCCCGATCTATGTAGAAGGTGCTAAGGATAACATTTCGATCGAGATTGCTCTCCAGTATAACGATAGCTATACAGAGAACATTTACTCTTTTGCCAATAATATCAATACGCATGAAGGCGGAACGCATGAGTCCGGATTTAAGAGCGCGTTAACGCGTATCCTGAATGACTATGCCCGTAAGAACAACTCCATCAAAGAAAGCGACTCCAATCTTTCTGGGGATGACGTGCGTGAGGGTCTTGCTGCGATTATTTCCGTGAAAATTCCTGAGCCACAGTTCGAAGGTCAAACCAAGACAAAGCTTGGTAACAGCGAAGTTCGTGGTATTGTAGAATCTCTTTTCGCAGAGAAGCTGCAAGAGTTCCTTGAAGAAAACCCAGCTGTAGCTCGCAAAATCCTTGAAAAAGGGATTCAAGCTGCTAGAGCGAGAGAAGCTGCGCGTAAAGCCAGAGAATTAACTCGCCGCAAAAGTGCTCTTGAAGTCAGTGCCCTGCCAGGTAAACTAGCGGACTGTTCTTCCAAAGACGCTTCAATCAGTGAGATTTACATTGTAGAAGGTGACTCTGCAGGTGGTTCAGCTAAGCAAGGTCGTGATCGTCACTTCCAAGCAATTCTGCCTCTGCGTGGTAAAATTTTGAATGTAGAAAAGGCTCGTTTGGATCGCATTTTGTCCAATACGGAAATTCGTGCGATGATTACGGCTTTCGGCACAGGGATCAGTGATGACTTCGATATTGCCAAAGCACGGTATCACAAAATCATCCTCATGACGGATGCCGATGTGGATGGTGCGCATATCCGTACCTTGCTGCTCACCTTCCTATACCGCTACATGAAAAAACTAATTGAGTCTGGCTATGTGTATATTGCACAACCACCACTCTTTAAGCTTGAGCGTAATAAAACCATTCGCTATGCGTATAACGAGAAGCAACGTGAAGTCATTATGCAAGAGTTTGGTGAAGGCGTGAAAGTCAACGTCCAACGTTATAAAGGACTTGGCGAAATGAATCCGGGGCAGCTGTGGGAAACGACCATGGATCCGGAAAGCCGTACACTTCTGCAAGTGACGATCGAAGATGCTATAGAAGCAGATACACTCTTTGATTCATTAATGGGCGATAATGTAGAGCCTAGACGTGATTTTATCGAGGAACATGCGAAATACGTGAAAAATTTAGATATCTAACGTCGTCTGAGACGTTGCAAACGATGTAAGCTTTCAGGAGGAACATTCATGAGCGAAGAATTACATTCGCAAGTCAAAGAAATTGACATTTCGACCGAAATGCGTACTTCCTTCTTAGACTATGCGATGAGTATCATTGTCAGTCGCGCACTGCCAGATGTTAGAGACGGTCTGAAGCCGGTTCATCGTCGTATCTTGTTTGCGATGTCTGAACTAGGTATGTCTCCAGATAAGCCACATAAGAAATCAGCGAGAATCGTTGGTGAAGTTATCGGTAAGTATCACCCCCACGGTGATACTGCTGTTTACGAAACCATGGTTCGGATGGCGCAAGATTTCTCCCTGCGTTATATGCTTGTTGATGGGCATGGGAACTTTGGATCCATCGATGGTGATATGGCAGCAGCTATGCGTTATACGGAAGCACGTTTGTCCAAGATCGCGATGGAGCTCCTTCGTGATATTAACAGAGAAACGATCGACTATGCGCCAAACTATGATGGGGAAGAACAAGAGCCTGTTGTTCTCCCTTCTCGTTTTCCTAACTTGCTCGTTAACGGAAGTTCAGGGATTGCCGTTGGTATGGCGACGAATATTCCCCCACATAACCTAAGAGAGGTTATCGAGGGTATCCAGATGATGATCGAGAATCCGGATGTCACGCCAATGGACTTAATGCAAGCAATCAAAGGGCCTGATTTCCCAACTGCAGGATTCATTCTTGGACGTGAAGGAATTAGACAAGCCTATACGACAGGTAGAGGCTCTGTAACAATGAGAGCTAGAACCGTTATTGAAGAGAATAATAATAAGGCAAGAATCATTGTGAATGAGCTGCCTTATCAAGTAAATAAAGCAAGATTAGTAGAGAAAATCGCTGAGCTTGTGCGTGAGAAGAAGATTGATGGCATCACGGATCTTCGAGACGAGTCCGACCGTAACGGGATGCGTGTAGTTATTGAGTTGCGACGTGATGTTAACCCTAACGTCGTTCTGAACAACTTGTTCAAACAGACGGCTATGCAATCTAATTTCGGTATTATTATGCTCGCTCTCGTCAACGGGGAACCAAAAGTTTTGAATCTTCGTGAGATGCTGCATTACTATCTTAAACATCAGCAAGAAGTCATTCGTCGTAGAACCGAATATGATCTGCGTAAAGCGGAAGCTAGAGCGCACATTTTAGAAGGTTTACGTATTGCACTTGATCACCTGGACCAAGTCATTGCATTAATTCGTTCTTCTCGTACAACGGATGAGGCGAGAGAAGGACTCATGTCGACATTTAGCCTGAGCCTGGATCAAGCACAAGCCATTCTCGATATGCGTTTACAGCGTTTGACTGGTTTGGAACGTGAGAAGATTGAAGCTGAATATGCGGAACTCATGAAGAGAATTGCTGAACTTAAAGCGATTCTTGCCGACGAGCAGCTGATACTTGCGATCATTAGCGAAGAACTGAATGAAATTAAAGAAAAGTTCGGTGATGACCGACGTTCTGAAATTACAGTTGGTGAAGAAAGTATTGAAGATGAAGACCTTATTCCACGTGAAGATGTTGTCATTACGATTACACACACTGGCTACATTAAACGCCTACCGGTTACGACGTATCGGAACCAAAAGCGCGGTGGACGTGGTGTGGTCGGTATGGATACGAAAGATAATGACTTCGTCGAACATTTGTTCGTGACGAATACGCATCATTATCTGATGTTCTTTACGAATAAAGGTAAAGTCTATCGTTTGAAGGCTTACGAGATTCCAGATTTGAGCCGTACAGCGCGAGGGACACCAATCATTAACCTGATTCAAATCGAACAAGGGGAAACCGTTAATGCGGTAATTCCAGTGGAAAGCTTTGAAACAGAACAGTATCTCTTCTTTGCAACGAAACAAGGGGTTGTGAAGAAAACGCCAATTGATGATTACTCCAACATTCGTAAAGGTGGTTTAATCGCCATTAATTTACGAGAAGATGATGATCTTATTGGGGTTAAGCTAACAGACGGTAACCAGGGTATTATTATGGGGACCAAGCTAGGGATGTCCATTCACTTCCCAGAGAGCGATGTACGTTCAATGGGTAGATCAGCTACGGGAGTAAAAGGCATACATTTGGATGATGAAGATGCTGTCATTGATATGGACGTTGTCCATGAAGATAATAGTGTACTAATCGTAACATCCAAAGGTTTCGGTAAACGGACGCCTGTCTCTGAGTATCGGATTCAGACACGTGGTGGTAAAGGTATCAAAACGTTGAATGTTACCGAGAAAAATGGCCCGATTGTTGGTCTTAAAGTCGTGCAAGAGGACGAAGATCTGATGATTATTTCTGCATCGGGTACTGTTATTCGTACAAGCATGGACGGTATTTCTGTTATGGGACGTAATACACAAGGTGTTCGTCTAATTAACATACGTGAAGATGATGAAGTAGGAACATTGGCTCGTGTTCAGAAGAATGAAGAACAGAACGAGAACGAGTCTGATGAAGAAGGCGACTGGGAAGAATCGTCTGAGGCAACTGAGACGGAGGAGTAAGAATTTGCTCTTCCTAGTAACCAGAAGCTTATAAATTTTTATGTGATAAAATGTAGGGATGGGGGCTTACAAACCCATCCCTTTTACTTTACAATATGGAGTATACGAAATAGTAAGGTGAGTGAATGACAGTGCCGACAGTAGCCGTTTCGCAACTAAAATATGGTGAAAGATTAGGCGATAACGTAATAACCAAAATGGGTAACACACTTTTTCTCAAAGGAAAAGTCATTCAGGAAAGAGAACTCGAGATTCTAAAAGCATTTCTCATTCCTTCTGTTTATATTGAAGCTAAGAACAGCAATGAAGTGGAGCAAGTTGCTGAAGATACTAAGGTGAAAGAAGTGGAGGCAGTCCATCCGTTTTATGTGGAATATCATAATATGGTGAAATTGCTCAAAAGAGTTTTCCTTTTAGCTAATGGTGGACAACAGCTTCCCATTTTAGAAATTCGTACAGGTCTCGAATCGCTTATTCGTCATATTGATGCCTATAAGGTGCTCACCTTTGCTCCCAAAAATCGGAATCTTCATGAGTATATTTATCATAAAAGTATACTAGTCAGTTTAACCTCGTACTCACTAGCTAGATGGGCAGGCCTTCCACAAAAGGATTTGGTTCAAATCGCATTGGCAGGTTTACTGCACGACATTGGTAATAGTAAGGTGGATAGTACACTGCTGGAGAAAAAGAATAAATTAACAGCAGCTGAAATGGACGAGATTAAGCAACATACGTTGATTGGCTACCAGATACTCAAGAATATGTCTGGAATCAACGAAGGTGTTAAACTAACTGCCCTTCAACATCATGAAAGGGAGGACGGCTCAGGCTATCCGTTAGGTGTGAAGTCCGATAAGATTCATATCTATGCCAAAATCGTAGCCATTGCGGATATTTATAATGCGATGACGAATGATCGTTATTACAAGGTTGCCTTATCACCTTACGTTGTATTAGAGCAGTTATTGACGGAGTCCTTCGGTAAAGTAGATCCTACATTTGTCCAAATCTTCATGAACAAAGCCACGCAAATCAGTAATGGAACACTAGTGAAGCTGAGTGACAATCGTGTAGGTGAGATCGTGTTCTCTGATCGCTCTCATCCGACTAGACCTTGGGTTAATGTGAATGGTACAATTGTTAATCTAACCGTCGAAAGAAATCTATTCATACAAGATGTGATCGGCCATATTTAATAAAGAGAATCGAGACCTTACTCCCGCAGAGTGAGGCTTTTTTTATTTAACGTTCTTATCCAACAAATATAAAAATAAAGCTTGCAATCCAATAGGGGATTTGTTATATTACTCCTTGTCGCTTCGGCGGTCGAACAAAAGAACGAAAGAAATAAAAAAAAGTTCTTGCAATTGAGTAGGCCGTTGTGGTATATTAATCAAGTCGCCTTTGAGGGGCGAAGGATTAAAAAGGAAATAATTGATCTTTGAAAACTGAACAACGAGTGAGTAAGCACAGTCGAGTAATCGACTATAAAAGAGATTGTAAAATCTCGCTAGCTTCAAATGAGCAAGTCATCTTTCTATTATGGAGAGTTTGATCCTGGCTCAGGACGAACGCTGGCGGCGTGCCTAATACATGCAAGTCGAGCGGGTTT
>NZ_JCAUAP010000010.1:0-345121 GCF_059692015.1 Paenibacillus sp. J22P165
TTAAAGACTCTTCAGCATTTCATAATTCAATGTAAACGCTCGAAATAATGAGCATTTTTAAGAATGAGTAATTACTGTAGGCTAAGACTCCGGATTAAGGGGGCCGAGCCGGAAAATCCAGCTAACCCATCCAAAACATGATATTGGGTTCGAATAGATGTAGAAAATCCAGTTAATTAGATTGGCACCAGCTACTGGGGTTGGGGTTGGGGTTGGGGTTGGGGTTGGGGTTGGGGTTGGGGTTGGGGTTGGGGTTGGGGTTACCGTTGCTGCTGCCGCTGCTGTTGCTGTTGCCGTTGCCGTTACCACTGCCGCTGCCGTTGCCCTTGGGCCGGTGTTCGGGTTCGGGGCGGGCAGCGGCGAGAGTCATTATCTCCGACAAAAAATAATCCACAGGCGATTTTCTGTGGATATCTTCGTGTGTGGATATGTTGATACAAGTTAAACAAGTTATGCACAACAGGGACTTATGACCCTGTGGACTTGTGGGTAACTCTGTGGATAGATGTGGATAACAGACAGAGGACGCTCTCCTGACGAGGCGCCCTCTGTTTACTTTTGTAAATTCTCAACTATTTCAACCTACTGCGCTCTAACGTAACACCTTTCTCCATACGCAACGCTTCCCGCCAATAATAACCTGCAATGGCAATATCGAAGATACCTAAGCCCATCGGATTAAAATACACAGTTTCCTCTACTTCCACACTAGCTAGTTGATCGCGAAGCACCACATCCGCTAATGTTCGTACGTCTGATTCCTGTAAGTTATACAGGATGTGCAGCTGCTCAATATCTGTCTGTTCACGGCATACCTCGCGCCAATCATCCACAATGATCGCTTTCACGCCAGACACGCTTTCCGGTTTATAATCGCGGAGGGAGACATTGAGAAGGAGCGCCCCCTGAGGCGGAGCTTCATCAATATACCGCTCAGCGGATACCGTGCAGGTCATAATCACATTAGCCTCACGGTAGTCCGCTCGCCAATCGCTTACAATCTGCACCTTCTCTTGGATGTCAGAGGGAATCGTCGCAGCATCTACTCCCTTGAGATCATAGATGCTGACACAATCAATCCTATCTCCAAACAAAGCCACGCACATATCCAAATGCAAGCGTCCGATCGGCCCCCATCCTATTAAAAGGATGCGCAAACGTCCAGGCTGCCGGGCTTTTACGAAATGATTCATCATCACACCGCTAACGGCTGCTGTTCGCAGACCATTCAAAAGGCCGCTGTGGATAAATGCCGTAGGCTCTCCTGTCGATGGATTATTTAAAATCAGTGTATTATGAGCCCTAGGAAGTCCCATTAGGCGATTATTTGGGAAGCTCGCAATCCACTTGATGCCCGACATCGCGATATGACCGCCTACATAGGCCGGCATCGCAATGATACGATTTTGGGGATCGCGAAAGCGTAAGTATGGCTTCAAAGGGTGTGCACAGTCTCCACTATCTTGTATAGCTACAACATCCTGAATAATGTCGGTTAGCTTCTTCCAATCGATTCCGATTTCTCGGATATGGTCATCCTGTAAATACAACATCCGCTAGTCTCCCATGCTAGTTACTCGGTGTATACCCGATCTCTCGTTCAACCCATTCATCGTTATACACAGTATTTAAATACCGCTCACCACGGTCTGGTAAAATGGCTGCGCAAACAGCTCCAGGAGGAATCAAGCTGCTCATTCGTTGTATCGCCGAAATAACGCCTCCGGAGGAAGCGCCCGCTAACACGGCTTCTTCCCGTACTAAGGCTCGGCAGCCTTCCACGCAATCCCTATCCGAGACATAGATAACCCTGTCTGCCACATCATCCCGATGCAAACCCGGTGTTATACCAGCACCTAATCCAGGGAATTTTCTTGGACCTTTTTCCCCGCCAAAAATAACACTGCCTTCGGCATCCACCGCCACGATCTGCGTCTTCCATCCGCGATTACGGATATAGTCCATACATCCTCTGATTGTTCCACACGAGCTCACTCCGCAAAATAAATAGTCAAGTTCGCCTAGCTGCTCGCCGATTTCCCGCATCGTCGTCTCACTATGCGCCAACGCATTATCGGGGCTTCCGTACTGGTTCGTCCAGTACGCCTGCGGGATCTGACGCACAAGCTCAGCTACTCGCCGTATGCGGGCTGGCAGAAACTCACCCGTCGCCTCATCCGGCTCGGAAACAAGGTCGATTTCGCCATGAAAGCTGCGAATGATTTGCAAATGCTGCTGTGTCGTCCGAGGGTCAACAACACAGATGAAGCGAAGCCCGAGATACCGGCAGAATTGAGCGAGACTAATCGCCAGGTTGCCAGAGCTAGACTCTACAATGACACTCTCGCTCGTCACCTCGCCTCGGCTGATCGCCTCCCGCAGCATAAACAGGGCTGGTCGATCCTTCGCGCTGCCGCCAGGGTTCATCCATTCCATTTTGCCATATACTTCAAAGGGTTGATCTTTAAATAAACGTGATAGCCGAATAAGCGGCGTATGCCCGATCGCTTGGACAATACCTCCTTCAAGCTCCATGGCCATCCCCTCCTTTACGTGTAAAAAATTTTCTTATTTTTCACGGAGGTGCGGTTCTGTGAATCCTCAAAGGTGCCCCCGATAACCTGAATACCTTCCAAAAGCTTCGCTTGAATCATCATACCAATCGCCGGAATGCGATTTTCTACATCTGCTCGGATACTGTCCAGAATCGCTGTTGTTGCGAGTGGACTGTACACAAATACAGTTAAAGCGTTGCCGCTAACCTGTACACGAACACTAGCTTCACGCAGGTGGGCATATACGACGTCCTCAATATCATAGATACTGATTTTCTCGCCGTGCTTCAAATCAGGTCCAATACGTTTTACGATGCTCTGAAAACTCTGTGTAAGAACACCTTCAACCGCTATCACCCTCAAATCACGTACGACATCGTAGGTCACGTATCGCAGCGCTGGGAACGAATCTCTAATCGTTGAGGTGAGAACCAACACACGCTCCAACTCATCCGGTAGAGGCTCTAACTCGCCATCTAACTGTTCCGTCGTGATACCCTCTGCAAGAATGCCCTCAGCAAATAAGTATCTGCCGTATGCATGTGAGAAGTAAGCAATGGTCCCTATCTCGATGGAGCCATACGTATCAGTGATCTGCGTCTCAGCTATCCCTAATCTTTCAGCTGTCCGCAGCCTCCAGCCTGGCGAAGCTATTTCGCCTACCAGAATGACATGCTGGATGCCATAGCTTGCAGGATCCTCCGACGCTTGCAAAATCCGATCCAAAATCGACGGCATCGTATACAGCACCTCGGGTCTGAAGCTCTGAAGCCGTTCCACATGCTGCTCGATTGGCAGCCGAAAGGAAACCGATTCAACCTCCATACCGAGCTCGCGAAACACCTCGACCGCCGTTGCCTCCGCATGCCCAGTACCCATGTCTGCCATCGCAGTACGATAGCATGTGCCTGCAAGAATCGCCCGAAAGACGTCCAATTTAACTCGCAAATAAGCCTCCTCGTCAGCTTGCGAATAGAAAATAGTCTTCCGCCGCTTCGAGCTCGTGCCTGACGTCTGATACCGATTCATATCCGCTTGCAGCAGAAACGGGTTAGCCTCCGAATAGTAAAACGATTCCAACATGCCCGCTGTCACTAGCGGCAATTCATCATCCACGCCAAATTCCTCTTTATCCGCTGAAACAACTTGCTCGAGTTCTGGCAGCAACCAAGGAAATTGCCGCTTCATCCTGTGTGTAACTTCTTTCATGTGCATAGACGTGCGGCTCCTCCTCTCAGCTCCACTAACGGATCATGCACCCAAATCTACCTGCCTACATATTCTATGCGCCCTTCTCACCCATCGTTCGTTATTCCTAAGCGATAACCCCACTTTCCCTGTTCACCTGCCTCCCCTTTGCCTCATATCATATTGAAATAATGAAACGCCGTACTCGGTAGAAAGAGGATCTTCCCCATGACAAGTTCACTGAAGGCCGTTTCAAGCAAATGGATTAAAACACGCATCATGATTCGGAATGTGAAGCTGCGTCAGCATGTGCCTACTACGCATCCTTTTGATCGCAGCAGGTTGTCATCCATGCTCACCCAGCACAATATGCTCTACGTTAAACCCGACATCGGCTCCCTAGGGATAGGCGTTATGCGCGTTGAGAAACGTGGAGGCACCTATCGCTATCAGAGCGGGGTGAGCATCTACCGTTTTCCGACCTTTGAGACCATGTATCAATCCCTGCAGCGCCGCTGCGGCACCAAGCGATATCTCATTCAGAAAGGGATCTACGTTTTGACTCACGAAGGCAGTCCCTACGACTTCCGTGTCATGGTTCAACGCGACCCTTCGGGGAAATGGGTATGTACGGGCACTGCAGCTAGGGTTGCCCATCCACAGAAAGCTGTCACCAATGGCAGTCAAGGTGGTACGATCTACAGTCCCTTTGACCTGTTGGCACCCCGATTCGGCGCCCAAGCTACGTCTATGCTTATGCTGCAAATGGAAAAAATATCTTATTTGACCTCCGCTCAAATAAGCCGCGCCTATCCGAACATGAATGAGCTCGGCATCGACATCGCTGTCGACCAACGGCTAAAGCCATGGATCCTAGAGGTCAATACGCGGCCAGATCCTTGTCCCTTCACCAAGCTGGAAGACAAATCAATCATCCGCAAAATCGTCCGATTCGGCAGAGCTAATGGTCGAAAGTATGACTTAACCTGCTCGAAAGCGAAGAAGGCTCCTAGACGGAGGATAGCAACCACTTCTGTTAAGCAACAGCTCCAGAACGTTGAACCTCTTATCGACCCTCTTATCGACCCTCTTATCGAACCTTTTTCAGAACCTCATACTGAAAATGAATGAGGTTTTATACCGTAACAGCTCGCTTTCCGCGCGACCTAACAAAAAGAGCCGTCCCGCAAGGTTATTCACCTTGTAGGACGGCCTTATGATAAGAGTTATGAACCTGCGCCGCGGTACCGCTTTACGCCAATGTTCCACACCGTGATGCCCAGCGCACTAAAAGCGATGCCCATCACTGGGGTTAACAGCGCGAACCACTTCCAGTTGTCCGGATCAATGAAATAGGCAGCTGGATAGAAGCCAACAAATGCAAATGGCAGAATCCACGTGAGAATACTTCGTAACAATTTATTATAAATAGTTGCCGGATAACGCCCGTAGTTTTGAATATTCCATATTAATGGCAATATACCGGTTGGTGCATCGGAGAAGAACGCCAATGAGGTTAACGAGATATATACGCCTGCATAAATAAGGATCGAGCCCACCACCATGACGATGAAAATCAACGGATCATGCCAGTGGAACGGCAAATCCAGCTGCACCCAGGAGTAGATCATAACGACCAAACCAGCCAATGCACTGAACATGGAAGCTGGATCCAGATTTTCGAGCATCAACTGCCAGAGATTATAAGCAGGTCTCGTTAGGATACGATCCATTTCTCCTTTGACAATGTAGCGCTCACTAAAACCCCATAGATTAAAAAAGGAAATAAATATGCCATATGGGATCATAAAATAACCGTAGATGAACAAAATTTGTTCTTGATTCCAGCCGCCAAGCGATTGCGTTTGCAAAAAGACGACAAGAATGAAGAATAGATTCAACCCATTGAACAACAAGTCGGACAACACTTCAATCCAAAAATCGGATCGGTAGGTGAGCCTTGTTTTCATGTAGTTTTTGAAATAGTCGAAAATGAGGGTGAAATAAAACATGCGTTACCCTCCCTGTACGAATAAACGTGTTTTGGATTTTACCCACAGTACATAAATCGGAATAATGAGGAGCAAGAACCAGAGTACCTGTACGCCAAAATTCTGGAGTATCGCATTGCCCGTTATTTTTCCTGTAAACACAGCACTGGGTAAGTACGTAATCGCCTGAAAAGGCAGCCATTCAAGAACGGACTTGGACCATCCTGGAAAGAAGGATATCGGAATAATAAGACCAGAGAATAGGTCAACCGCTACACGCTTCATGCGCATAAGACCCTCATTATTCTCAAGAAAAAAAGCAAACAAGCCCGTAATAATATTCAACTGTGTATTAATCAAGAAGCTGAAGAACAGCATGACTAAGTAAATGACCCATAAGCTCGGATCAGTAGGGAATTGAATTGGAAGCAGCAGCCAGATCAGAATCATGCCTGGAGTTGTGAAGAGCAATAGTCGGAAAACCCCTTCTCCTAACCCTTGCATCATTTTCACAAAAATATAATTGTAAGGCCGGATGAATTGAATCGCGACACTTCCATCCCGAATCTCGTTAGCAATCTCACGATCTAGGTTATTAAAATAGAAAGCGCGGCCCATCCAGGAAATCGCCACATAGGTTGTCATTTGACCTAGGGTAAGCCCCCCGATGATAGCTTGGTCGCCGTAAATCGCTTTGTACACGAAATAGTACGAGCCAATATTAAGCGCATAGATCAGAATCCCGCTGTAGTAATTGACCCGATAAGCCAGCATCATGAGGAAACGCATGCGTATAACTTCTAAATAAGCTTTATGCATGTGTCGTGACTCCCTCTGGTTGAACGATGTCCAAACGTTTTACTTCAGCTGAACCTGATTTATAAATTTCACGAACAATATCGTCCGTATTCGTTTCATTAATCTTGATATCTTGGATTTGTAACACACCAACGACACGGCTTAATACATCTGAGATATTAGCTCTCTCGTAAGGAATGAACACTTTAGCCGAAAGCTCATTATCTAACTGCCAAGCTACATCCAAACCTAGCGTCAACTCTTGAAGACGGGCTAACGTTGTGGGTTGCTCGAATTGAAGCACGACCTCTTTACCCTTGCCCCATCTCGCTTTCAATTCTTCCAGACCGCCATCATAAATAATTCGGCCGTCATCTAGCATAATAACACGGGAGCACAGCGCTTCGATGTCTTGCAAATCGTGCGTTGTCAGCAGAATAGTCGTCTCATACCGTTGATTGAGCGACTTCAGAAATTCGCGAATCTCTGTTTTTACAACAATGTCGAGGCCGATGGTCGGTTCATCCAGAAACAAAATTTCGGGATTATGCAGCAAAGAAGCTGCCAATTCACAGCGCATCCGCTGACCCAAGCTCAGCTTACGGACAGGTCTGGATAGAAGATCTGACAGCTGCAAACGATCAACAAGCTCGTCGAGACGTTTCTTGTAATCGGCCTCCGAGACACGATACACTTTTTTCAACAGCTGAAACGACTCCACCACCCCAATGTCCCACCAAAGCTGGCTGCGCTGACCGAAAACAACACCGATCCCAGCCACGAATTTCTCACGTTCTTTAAAAGGCACGTAACCATTCACTTTGATGTGGCCTGACGTTGGCACGAGAATTCCCGTCAGCATTTTGATTGTCGTTGACTTCCCAGCACCATTTTCACCAATATATCCACAAATTTCGCCTTTTGGAATCTGAAAGCTTATGTCCTTCACGGCTGTAATTTGCTTATACTCTCGTTTGAATAAATCCTGCACGGCTCCTTTGAGGCCACCGCGGCTTTGCTGAACTTGAAATTCCTTGCGCAGCATTTGAACATCTATGGCTAACATGCGTCTTCCCCCCTGACTTTGTCGTCTCGGTTACAGATTACGGCACCATTCGTCATAACTTGCTATCGAAGTTTCGTAGCATCTATAATATGGATCATAATGACGTTTCTTACCACATCAGAAAGTATTCGTTTTCAGCTCCCAAAAACGGCCTTCTGTTTGGCGATAATCTCACAACCGTACAACATGCTCATGATAACCCAATTCTGTAAGAAAAAAAAGTACAGATTAGCATGGAACGTATTTTCCCTTTAAAATAACCTGGAAATTTACCTTGGAGAGGAGCTTACATAGTATGAAAATCTTCAAACGGACCATGCTCCTAATTGTCATGCTTCTTTTGGTGGTCGCTGGCTATTATTCTTACGCCTTCTACAGATTTGCTAACAATATCTCTCATAATTCAGATAGTAATGGTGGTAAAGGAAGTGGAAGCACAACCTTAATTCCGAATAACGTAAAGGACACTGGAGATAAATACACACCACCGAAATGGGAAAGCAAGCAGCGGGTAAATATTTTGCTGTTAGGCGGCGATTCTCGTGGCATGGTGAAAAATGAGTTACCGAGATCAGACAGTATTATGCTGGCTTCCATCGATCCGGTCACAAAAAAGGCTCATCTGTTCTCGATCCTGCGTGATACTTACGTGAAAATCCCCGGCGAGGGCGAAGATCGAATCAATACAGCGATCACAACAGGTGGACCTAACCTGGCTATGAAAACCGTTAGTGATCTGCTCGGCATCCCAGTTCAATACTACGTTTATACAGATTTCAAAGGCTTCATCGCACTTATCGACGCTGTTGGAGGAATCGATATTGATGTCGAGAAAGACATGAAATATTCCGACTCCGAAGATGATCATGTCTACGATATTAATTTGAAAAAGGGACAGCAGCATTTGGACGGCAAAACAGCCCTACAATATGTACGTTTCCGCCATGATGCGCTGTCCGACTTTTCCCGAACAGAGAGACAAAGAAAATTCCTGACAGCTGTTGCAGCTAAAATGCAATCCACTTCATCGCTGATCAAGCTGCCGCGCATTCTGAATGCGATCGATCCGTATATTGATACGAATCTTAGCGTAACGGACATGCTCAAGCTTGGAAGCCTTGGCTATGAAGCCAAAGCAGACGGTATCGTCTCTTCGCAGCTCCCTCCATCAGACTTGCTTATGGAGAAAACGATCCGCGGCGCATCCGTAATTACAGCGGATAAACTGAAGCTTCAGCAGTATATCAAAAATCTTTTCGCCGGTACCGCAGAAGCCGATACAGGCCCAACCAAGCCATCACCTTCGCCAACACCGAAAGTCGCTGGGAAGACAGTGAAATAGGAACGCTGCGTGCCATAGCATGAAAAACCGGATAATAAGAGTGGGTATCCACTCTTATTTTTTGTATGAGTGCGCATTCGCGTCGATTGTAACGATTGGCAGATTGGCATGTGCTGCGTTACCTCAAAATTGCTCGCTGAGGCGGTGTATAACTATGCACAAGAATCACGAATGACAAAGTTGGAAATTTGTCATTCGTGATTTGTTAGTGCCGTGAGGTTGGCGAGGCGTACGAGGTCGCTGTCAATGAATGCTGTAGATTCCACTGCTGGAACAAACGCGAAGAACGACAGTGGTTTTACTACAATCTCCTTCTCCGGGGCGGTGTATAACTGCTCAAAATAAATGCGAATGACAAAAATGAAAATTTGTTATTTGTAATTTGAATGAATTAATACCACTACTACATATAAAGGAATGATTCACTCATGGAACGTAAGCAATCCGAGCTCCTCTATCAAGAAGCACTGCAACACATCGTCGGCGGGGTCAACTCCCCTTCCCGCTCATTCAAAGCCGTTGGCGGCGGCGCGCCCGTCTTCATGAAGCGTGCGCAAGGCGCACACTTCTGGGACGTAGACGGGAATCGCTTCATTGACTACCTCGCCGCCTATGGCCCGATCATTACCGGTCACGCGCATCCGCACGTGACCGAAGCGATTATACGCGCCGCACAGAACGGCACGCTGTACGGCACCCCGACCGAACTCGAGATCGAGTTCGCCAAAATGCTGAAGTCGGCGATTCCCTCGCTCGACAAAGTGCGTTTCGTCAACTCCGGCACCGAGGCCGTGATGACGACGATTCGCGTGGCGCGCGCATACACCAAGCGCACCAAGATCATTAAGTTTGCCGGGTGCTACCACGGCCACTCGGATCTCGTGCTCGTGGCGGCCGGCTCCGGGCCGTCCACCCTAGGCACGCCGGACAGCGCCGGCGTGCCAGCAAGCATCGCGCAAGAGGTCATTACCGTGCCGTTCAACGACATACCGGCACTAGAGGCCGCGCTTGCGCGTTGGGGTGAAGAGATCGCCGCCGTGATGGTCGAGCCCATCGTCGGCAACTTCGGCATGGTTATGCCCCATGCCGGCTACCTCGAGCAGCTCTGCGCAGCTGCTCGCAAACACGGCGCCCTCGTCATCTACGACGAGGTGATCACGGCGTTCCGCTTCCATTACGGAACGGCACAGACCTATCAAGGCCTCCCTATTCTAGAGGGAGGCACTCCACAAGCCCGGTTCGCCGCGATCGAACCGGACCTGACGGCCCTAGGCAAAGTGATCGGCGGCGGGCTGCCGATCGGAGCCTACGGGGGCCGCAAGGAAGTGATGGAGCAGGTCGCGCCGCTCGGACCTGCGTATCAAGCCGGCACGATGGCGGGGAATCCCGCCTCCATCTCGGCCGGTATCGCCTGCTTGGAGGTGCTCCAGCAGCCTGGGGTTTACGCCAAGCTCGAGCAGCTTGGCTCAACACTTGCCAATGGCATCGCGGAATCCGCTGCCCGTCATGGCATCGCCCTGACGCTGAACCGTATCGGCGGCGCATTCTCTACACATTTTTGTGATCATCCGATCACCAATTATGACGAAGCCCAAGACACCGATGGCGAACGCTTCGCTGATTTCTTCCGACTTATGCTGGAGCAAGGCATCAATCTCGCTCCTTCCAAATACGAAGCTTGGTTCATGACAATAGCCCATACCGATGAGGATATTGCTCAAACGCTAGAAGCGGCAGATCGTGCTTTCAAAGTCATGTCCACACGCTGATTGTCCCAAAAACGAACTATGATCCTATCAGGATTATAGTTCGTTCGTCTTTCTACCCTTACATGAGGTGTTAGGAATTATGGTTTTATTCACCAATATACAAAAAAGGTAACGCTTACATTTGTGATTTGCATTCGCAAGTATTGTCGGATGCAGAATTTCATGCTATTCTAAGATTACTTTTACCCTTTTAGCGAAATCGCTCCTTTTCACAGTATTTTCCTAGAAAGTTAGGGCATGATTTACAAATACTATGCAGATTTTTGTGTGTGGTGCCCTACTTTACAACGTGTCGATTTATGCCGTATTACATGAGTTATATCTCCTGTAATTTGGTATGATATTCAGTCATTATGCATCTTTATACAAGAATATGCATATTTCGGATTTGACCCACATTGTGGTTTTTCTTCAGGAAATGAGATAGCTAGCAGATTCATCTGTGCCAGAATGCAAGAAGCGTAAGCAAGAGGAGTTTAAATATGTATGGGAGGTGACGGTCAGGCGACTGACCAGAGCAATGAATGAAATTATGCGTAATGAAGGCCGTTTTCAAGATCTACTAGGAACCGAACACGACAGCTGCGGTATTATTTGTATTATTGAAAAGAATGGTCATCCTTCCCGTGATAACATCCAAAAGACGATTAATGCCCTTGTTAAAATGGAACATCGTTCTGGATTTATCAATGGTGAAGGTGATGGTTGCGGTATTCTAACAGATATTCCACGTGCTCTCTGGGAAAAGAAGTTAACAGATGCGGGTCTGGACAACAAACTTGCCTATGACAACCGTTTTTCTGTTGGACATATCTTTGTTCCACGCAAGTTGGATTTGACTGTTACTGAGATTCAAAACGGCATTCGCGAGCTTTTTGCCTCCCATGATGTATCCATTATTCTAGAGCAAGAAAACCTAGTTGATAGCGGCTCATTAGGCGCTAATGGTTTGCTCGATGAGCCTACGTTCTGGCAAATTGCAGCCATCAGCAATAAGACCGAAGGTCAAGTTGCCGATCACCTTTATGAACTGCATATTGCGATTGAAGATCGTTACAACGTTCATGTTGCTACACTTAGTAATGTAACATCTGCCTACAAAGTACTAGGTGCAGCTAGCATCCTACCTAAATATTTCAATGACTTGCGTGATCCTTTGTTCGCTTCCCAAGTAACAATCGGTCATAACCGTTATTCAACAAACACATTGTCCAGCTTCTTCCGTGTTCAACCGTTCTCCCTTCTTGGACATAACGGTGAAATTAACACAGTAAAGAAACTTCGTCTTGAAGCTGACATGGTTGGTGTTCCACTGGTTAGCGGCGGGTCTGACTCCCAAGACATGAACAGAACGATTGAAACGTTCATTCACCGTTTTGGCTTATCCCTTTTCGAAGCCATGGAAATGGTATTCCCTCCTATTATTAATGAAATGAAACAGTTCCGTCCTGAGCTTCAAGATCTTTATGTGTATTACCGTCAAGTATGGGGCCACTTTGCACAAGGTCCAGCGGGTATCGTTTCCCGTTACGGTAACGAGTGTATTTTCAGCGTCGATGCATTAGGTCTTCGTCCAGTGTGGATGGTTGAAAGTGATACGTCTCTCTACTTCTCATCCGAGCAAGGTGTTATCACGGTTGGCGAAATGGTTGCTGATCCGAAGCCGATTGCTCCAGGTGAGAAAGTCGGTGTTGTTCTAACACCAGGCGAGCACATTCAAGTGATTCCTTATCACGAAGTTCAGTCTTTGGTTTATGATCGTGTAAGTAAACGTGTTAACATTGGCGGACTTCGCTCTTATTTGAACCCTACTCCAACGAATACAGAAGCTGATCTTAATGAAAATATCGTTACAACGGATCAAGTGTACAGTGCATTTGGTTGGGATCGTGACGGTATTTCACACATTGAATCCATGTCCGAAACAGGCGCTGAGCCAATTCGTTCATTGGGTCATGACTCACCACACGCAGCACTTGCATGGGAACGCCAAAACGTGCCTGACTTCATTAAAGAAAGTGTTGCCGTTGTAACGAACCCAGCTATTGACCGTGACCGTGAAATGGAGCACTTCTCCACACGTGTTATCGCGGGAGCTCGTCTTCCGGTATTTGCACAAGTGGATAGCAACCTTCGTCTTGAGCTTCTTGCTCCGCTTGTTCTTGAAGGAACGAACGGTGTAGGCAGCGAAGAGAACCTATCCCAACCATCTCTAGAGCAATTGCTTGCACAATTCCGTGCACAAGGCGATAACAAGGTAGCTGTTCTATCCACAACTTTCGCTAGAGGAACTTCACTTAAAGACGGCTTGAACCAACTTGCAGCAGACGCAATCTCTGCAACACGTGGCGGTGCGGTGCTTCTCGTCTTGGACGATTCTGCAGCTCACCAAAACGACCGTTTATGGCTGGATCCGCATCTTGCTGTTTCCAAAATCGATATCGCACTTCGTGCGGAGAAACTCGGTTTCGGCGACAACCTGCGCCGTCAAGTTACACTGATCCTTCGTTCAGCTGCTATTCGCAGTCTGCATGATATCGCGGTAGCTTGTGGTCTTGGAGCAGATGTGATCTCACCTTACTTGCTCTTCTCCACGGCTTCTGACAAAGAAGGCAACGCAGCAGCAGCACGTAAAGTATATGCGGCACTTACAAAAGGACTTGAAAAAGTCATTTCAACAATCGGTACGCATGAGCTTCGTGGGTACACACGTTTCTTCTCCTCCATCGGCTTCCATCCGGAAGTTTCCGAGGTGCTGGATATCGTGAACTACCTCGGAAGTGAAAATGCAGGAACTGGTTTCGCACAGCTTGAATCTGAAGCTGAAGCACGTTATGCAGACTTCACGAATCCGAAAGCAAAAGCGGCGAAAAACTTCCGTTTCTTCCAACGTATGTGGAAAGCACTAGGCGATGCTGCATCAGGAGCTGCTCCTTACAGCGACTACCGCGACAAGCTGCGTGAAGAAGAGAAGAAGAACCCGATTTCCATTCGTCATATTGCGGGCTTCAAAGCGATCAGCGATGGCCGTCAGCCACTCGATCCGTCGCAAGTTGATATTTCCATTGGTGGTCACTCCTTGCCGATGTTGATTTCTTCGATGTCCTTCGGTTCACAAAACGAAACAGCTTTCCGTGCCTACGCTGAAGCCGGCGAACGTCTGAACATGGTAACCATGAACGGCGAGGGCGGAGAGATTAAAGATATGCTTGGCCGTTACAAAAGAACGCGCGGAGCGCAAGTCGCTTCCGGACGTTTCGGTGTTAACATTGAGCTTGCTAACGCAGTAGCTTTCCTTGAGATCAAAATTGGTCAAGGGGCAAAGCCAGGTGAAGGCGGTCACTTACCAGGTTCCAAAGTTACAGCGAAAATCGCTGAAGCTCGTAACGCTACAATTGGTTCAGACTTGATCTCGCCATCCAACAACCACGATATCTACTCCATCGAGGATTTGGCGCAAATCATTTCCGAGCTTAAAGAAGGTAGCGGTCGTAAAGCCAAAATCATCGTAAAAATCCCAGTTGTTCCTGGTATCGGTACGATTGCAGTTGGTGTTGCGAAAGCTGGCGCTGACGTTATTACACTTTCCGGATTCGACGGTGGTACTGGTGCGGCTCGTATTCACTCCTTGACGCACGTTGGTCTTCCTACGGAAATCGGAACAAAGCTTGCTCACGTTGCATTGATTGAAGCTGGTCTTCGTCACCGCGTTGAGCTATGGTCCGATGGCGGTCTGAAATCAGGCGCTGACGTTGTTAAAATGGTTATGCTCGGTGCTAACCGTGCTGGTTTCGGTAGTATCGCAATGCAATCCATCGGATGTACAACATGTCGTGGTTGTCATCTAGACACTTGTCACGTTGGTATCGCAACACAAATTGATTCCATGGAAGAAGCCGAAGAAAAAGGTCTTCGCCGTTTCGTACCGCGTGTCTTTGACACGGCTGTAGATAGCCTAGTTCGCTTGTTTGGCGGTATTGGTGAAGAAGTACGTGAAGTCGTTGCTTCCCTTGGTTTCAAAAGCCTGCAAGAACTCGTTGGCCGTTCCGATCTATTGGAGCAAATCAGCCACATCGAGCGTATTGATCTTTCCGATATTCTTCGTCCTGCTCCACTTCAGTTCATCTCTGAAGAAACAAGAGCGGCTGAAGAAGCAGCAGTTTCGTCCGATATCCGTATCGCGGCTGGTGCAGAAGGTTTGGACTTCTTCCCAGATTCCGTATCGTTCGATGCTCCTGTTGTTCGCAACTGGTCCAAAGTGGATGCTGAGTCCCGTATCCTAGGAACTCGCTACTCCAGTCATCGTGTAAGAGATCGTTTCAACGGCAGCTACGATGAGCTTCCAGCTGTTGCACTAAACCTTGTTGACGGTTCCGTTCCAGGTAACGGTCTTGCAGCATTCAACGCACGTGGTGTTAACATCACTGTTCACGGTGGAGCTGAAGATGGTCTTGGTAAAATGGCGTTCGGTGGTAAAGTTGCCATCGTCAAATCACTTGGTCATAACAACACCTTCATCAACGGTAGCGTTGGTAAATCATTCGGTTACGGTGCTCAAAAAGGCTTGTTCTTGATTCAAGGCAGCGCAGATACGCGTGCTTGTATCCGTTTCTCCGGTGCTGACGTTGTCTTCGGCGGCGAAATCACAACTCCTTTGCAAGATGAGCTTGGCGGTCTAGCGGCTCGTGCGAACCTTAAAGGCTTCGCGTTCGAGTACATGACAAACGGCCGTGCCGTTGTTATGGGCGATCCAGGTCCATGGATCTGTGCGGGTATGACTGGTGGGGTTATCTACCAACGTCTAGTGCCAGAAATGGGTCTTGATCAAGCAGCGATCGAGCGTCGTATTGCTAAAGGGGCTAAGGTTAAACTTGAGCCTATCGGTCTTCAAAGCAAGAAAGATCTTACTGAATTGCTCACAGCTTACCACGCTGAGCTTGCGAACTCCGGTCAATCCGAAGCCGCGGCGAAAATCGAAGGTTTGCTAAGCAATCTAGAAGCTAACTTTATCCGGATCTCTCCGGTCAACATGCAAGCTGACCAATCCGTTGCTACAGAATAGTATGAACACAAACAGCACAAGACCTGAATTGGTCTTGTGCTGTTTTTTATCGAAACCACATATCCATTGCATAAAAACCGTCCATCTATCGCATTTTATTACTGCAACACCATCCGCATACCACAGGAGGTTTTCAGCGATGAGCCACTCGAAGCGCCGCGAAGAAGCAGCATGGAAGGGTCGTAAACAAGCTCAACATCCACCACATGGTAAGGTGAAAGCCCTGGCTGAATTCGCCAGCGAGTATGATGCGGAAAATCAGAAGTAACTAAGCACCCCTCTCCTCCCACACGTTAAAGAGGGACCAACACAAAGTAACCCGGTTCTCTCGTTTCTCTTGAAACGAGGCGCCGGGTTCTTTGTTGTAGTAATTGTAGTGCTCCTAAAAGCCGTATTTATCACGGATTCTCCTAATGGCGCGGACGTGATGGCTTGCATGTCCGCCCATCATTTTCAACAATTGCGCAACGGTTTCTTCCCGTTTCGTCGTGCGTACCGTGCGCTCCATCGCGTTCGGCAAATGCCTGCACAACCCAAGAATATGCCCTCTAGTCACTAGGAATAGTTGTATTTCATTCGTGATGGGTCTCTCTGCGTATGCCAAGCCTCGTTGCCATGCATCAGCTTGAAACGAATTCCCCTCGTACATCCGCCCAGACTCAGCCAAGGCAAATTTCACTTTATGCATCGCAACCAATTCAAGATCAACTACGTGCAGCGCGTGTTCACGGATGGACCATTTGCCAAGTTGCTCACTGCAGCCCATTTGTTCTGGCGACAACCCGACAAATGCGTTCTCAAACTCATCTATGCCCGTTTCATATAAACGGATAATATCCGCATCCGAGGGATAGAGCTCCTCCCAGTACACCACGGTATAGCCATCGATGGTTGGAATCAGCAGTTCTCGAATATGCCCCTGAATTTCCTGTATCGTCATCGCTGCAGAGCAGCCATTGGCTAGCAGGTTCATTTCCATCTCCACCACAGAGGGAATTCCTATGTACACTAGGCCCCCTCGTTGTGGTGAGGTATGATTAGGCGCTAACCAACGATTCATGCCGGACTGCATCGGCTCGTACCGCGACGCCAGTACCGCCTCATCCTGTGAGCCTCCCATGCGCAGCAAGGCCGCACTGCTTTCTTCAGCCATCTCGAGCAATTCCCATCCCAGCTGCTCGGTATAAAAGGCTAACGAGGCCTCCAGCTTATCCACGCTCAGCAAAAGTCTTGCCCGCCTTTGGTACATGATTACCTCCCCCAATTGTACTAACAAAAAATACGCTCCGTCCTAATTTCGACGGAGCGTACGATAATGCCTACTTCTTGGCCGCTTGGTAGGCCTCGATATATTGTGCAGCCTTCTTAGCAACAAGGCTGTAGTTTCCTGTTTTGACCGCTTCGCTAGTCAAATCCGAGCCGATGCCGACGGCAACTGCGCCGGCCTGGATCCACTCGCCGAGGTTGCTCAGCGACACCCCGCCTGTAGGCATAATGTTCGCCTGTGGCAGCGGACCTTTAATGGCCTTAATCATCGCCGGGGAGTACAGATTGCCCGGGAATAGCTTTACAATGTCCACGCCAAGCTCTAGCGCGGCTTGAATATCAGCAATGGTCATGCACCCTGGCATGATCGGCACACGATACCGGTTACACAAGGTAACCGTGCTCGGGTTCAAAGATGGGCCGACAACGAACTCGGCCCCGCTTAGGATCGCGGCACGCGCTGTTTCGGGGTCTAGGGCTGTGCCCACCCCAATAATCGCGTACTTGGACGCGTCCTTCGCTGTGCTCGAGTAGCGCTTCGCTAGCTCCTCAATCGCGCGCAGCGCGAAAGGCACGGTCATCGTGACTTCGATGACTTTGATACCGCCGGCGATCGCTTGATCCGCCATTTCGACGACTTCTTCTGGTGTATCTCCGCGTAAGACGGCGACTACACCCTCATTTGTAATTTGCTGAAGTAATTGAAGTTTCTTCACAGTCATCTTCCCTTCTATGTGTAAACCATCGTTTGGCATTCGTTATTGCACACTCTATACGTTCTCGATTAACGCTCTATATGTTTAATGTTGTTAAGTACCGCTTCCACTTGCTCCCACGTTGGAGCGCCTTCCCAGTCGCCTTCTGTCTGCACGATCATGGAGCCCACTAGATTCCCGATGCGAACTGCCTCTGGATATTCGTAGTCCTTCAGCACGCCAACCAAAAAACCTGCACAGAACCCATCGCCCGCACCAACGGTATCAACGACTTGCTCGGCTTTGAAATAAGGTACAGTTGTAATCGTATCCGCTGTCACTACATATGTCACATCTTCTCCACCTTTGACGATGGAAACGGCCGACAACTCGCGCAGCTTGCTCACAATGACATCCCAATCTTCTGTTTGGTACAGCAGCTTCAGCTCATCCAAGCCAGGCAAGAAAATATCGGACAGCTTCGCTAGCTCGAGCAATACTGGACGCGCCTCATCGATGCTCCACAGCTTCAAGCGCAGATTCGGATCAAAGCTAACTTTCACGCCATGCTTACGTGCTAAGCGAACAGCTTCAAAAGCTGCCTCTCTGCACGATTCACTAAGCGCCGGTGTGATACCGGTAATATGCAATATTTTAGCCACTGCGATGTATGCCTCGTCCAAATGTTTCGGCGTCATCTGACTTGCTGCTGAGTTTTTGCGATAGTAGTAAACGGACGTTTTGCCCATCAGAACTTCACGCATCATGAGACCTGTTGGAGCCTCTGAAGTCAATTCCGCGCGAGAAACATCGACGCCTTCACCACGGATTTTTTTGAAAATCATACGTCCTAGCGGGTCCTTACCCAGCCTACCGAACCAACCTACACTGCCGCCAAGACGAGAAATACCGATTGCCACATTGCTCTCTGCACCGCCAAACAGGCTATGCAGCTCAGAGGAGTATTCCAAGCCCTTGCCGCCTGAAGGCATTAGCAGTGCCATTGTCTCTCCAAACGTAATAATATCTGGTCCTGATCCTGTATTTACTGACATAGAAGCACTCCATCCATTCCGATCACGACTCGCGTGTCCCGTTAATTGAAACGTTTAAATAAATGAGATATCTCATATTATAGTGGATTTGAACGGATTTCACCAGACCTTTACGCAAGGGCTTCTCACTTCCAAATAGAGGAAAAAAACCTCCTGCTCAATCACTCCCTAAGGAATGACTACGCAAGAGGTTGGTTTATCGTTTTATGCCCCCGTCGCCTTAGCGGCTGCCAGTTCGTTCTTAAACTCTTCATGAATGCGACCATTCGTTGCCATCACGTTACGAACACCTAGATGATATGGTTTCCCTTCGGTATCCGTCACACGACCGCCTGACTCGGTAATGAGCAAGGCACCTGCCGCAATATCCCAAGCATTGAGGCCGATTTCCCAAAAGCCGCTAAGTCGTCCCGCCGCCACATAAGCCAAATGCAGCGCAGCTGACCCTGCGACCCGGATGTTGCGAACCTTAGGCGACAGCGCTTGAACACCTTTCAGGTTGATAGGCAGCGCCCCATCACGATCAGCCGGGAATCCTGTGGCGATTAAACTAGTGAGCAGCGTCTCATCTTCGGAGACCTCTGTTTTTTTGCCGTGCATGTAAGCGCCTTTCCCTTTCTCCGCAACGAATAGCTCATCGCGTGATGGGTCATATACAACACCTACGATGACTTCACCTTTATGTGCTAATGCAATGGATACCGAGAAAAATGGAAAACCATGAACGAAGTTCGTCGTGCCATCAATCGGATCCACGATCCAAAGATACTCTTCGTCGCTCATTTCTTGCAGTGCTTTGGCCGATGCCTCTGGACCCGGCTCCACGCCTTCCTCACCTAAGATCGAGTGGTTCGGGAAATGGGTCATAATCAGATTGCGAATCAGCTTCTCAGAGCCTTTATCGACCTCTGTTACCAAGTCTTGTGCAGAGTGCTTCGTTCCCACATGATTGATATCCCCAAGCTTAGTCTTGATCCATTGACCTGCTTTGGCCGCCGTATTAATGGCTACAGCTGTAAAGCTTTTACTCCCGACAACAAAAGTTTCCGTCTTACCTTCTACCATATATATCAACTCTTTCTTTTCATTAATTTAGATATTACGTTAAGTATAGTAAATTATACGTTTCTAATACTAGTGCGTTTCATCCTAATTTATTCGTACAATTTCACATTGGCGTAGAAAAAATGACAAAAAAAATCCGCTGCGGCAAGCATGCCGTGCGGATTTACTTATTATTAAATACCAACGATGTGGTAGCCACCATCAACATAAATGACTTCACCCGTGATACCTCGGGACAAGTTACTCATGAGGAACATTGCCGTGTCGCCAACTTCAGCTGTATCTGTCGTTTTGCGAAGCGGAGCTTTCTCTTCAACTTGACGCAGGATGGAGTTGAAATCCTTGATCCCTTTGGCAGCCAATGTACGAATTGGACCTGCGGAAATACCGTTCACACGAATGCCGTATTGACCAAGATCTGCTGCCAAGTAGCGTACGCTTGCTTCAAGTGCTGCTTTGGCAACGCCCATCACGTTGTAGTTCTTCATAGCGCGTTCAGCGCCTAAATACGTCATCGTCATGATGCTTCCGCCTTCTGTCATCAGCGGGTAAATCCGTTTGGAGACTGCAACGAGAGAGTAAGCACTGATATCATGCGCAAGCGCGAAGCCATCGCGTGATGTATCTACGAACAAGCCGTCAAGTTCTTCTGTTTTAGCAAAAGCAATACTATGTACTAGGCCATGCACGACACCGAATTTCTCTTTGAGCGCGGATGCCAACGTATCAATCTCAGCATCAACAGTTACGTTACATGGCATTAAGCTTGAGCCTGGAATTGTATCAGCCAGTTTGCGCACGCGTTCTTCTACACGCTCGTTTTCAAACGTGAATACTAGATTAGCACCTTGTGCGGCTAAAGATTGTGCAATGGCCCAAGCGATACTGCGGTCATTGGCAACACCCATTACAAGTATATTTTTTCCGTTTAATAATTGACTCATGTTCGTAGAAGCCCCTCTCACAATGGCATGGATAGTCGTTCATTTCTTCAAAGTACCCCATTTTGTCCAACAATTCAAGAAAAATATGGGATTAGAGCTGAAGCGACGCCTCATCCAGGGCTGTGACACCTTCCTGCCCCTTCAAGTCTTCCATGAGTTTGAACAAAGCGCTATCCTTCATCTTTGCTTCGATCATAATATCCAGTTTAGGTGTGATTGGGGCTATCGCTTTCAGAAACGCAAATAATGGCTCCACCTCCACATAGTCGGCATGACTTCTTGGTTCCGTTTCGCCTTTGGGGCTGGAAACGTGAATTTTTGGAGGCAGCGTGGCTGAGGCATCGTCCAAATGCATGCGTGCACGTATGAGCCATGTCTCCTGAATGCGCGGCCATAGCTCGACAATGTCTTCCCCATTGTTATTGACCGCATGATGATGCACATCCAACACCATAGGGGCACCGACTTCTTCGGCAATCTCAAGCGTTTCTAGCGCATTGAAGGTTTTATCGTCATTTTCCAGGGTGATTCTCCGTTGAATTGGCGTGCGTAGTGCAGTGAAGTTCTGAACAAATCGCTTTGCTGCCTTCGTTTTATCGCCGTAGGAGCCCCCAACGTGGATGTTACACATCGCTTCCATGCCAAGCCCCATCGCGTTCAGCATCGCGGAGTGTCTCTCCAAATCCTGAACAGACTTCTCTAACACGTCCTTCCGTGGCGTGCTGAGCACGGTAAAGTGATCGGGATGGAAGCTTACGCGCATATTATTCTGCTTGGCATAGCTGCCAAGCTCCTGAAACTCCTCGGACAGCGTTGGGATTGGGTCCCAATCACCTAGCATTTCATGGCCAATCAGCGGGATAAAACGAGAAGAGAATCGAAACACCATGATGTCATGAGCACGATTATGTCTAAGCAGCCGGAGCGTGTTATGTAAATTTTCAGCACCGATGCGCTCTAATTTGCGGATGGCTGCATCGCGATCGAGCAGGTTGCTGAAGTTCGTAGCGGTCATCGTCTTGGATGGAGAAGCATTCTTTACCACGGTGGACATGGCTACGTATCCTAGGCGAATGAGCATGTTCGTTAACCTCCAGATTCATTTCCAATTGGATTCTATGGCTTTTGACTACCTATTAGATTACCCTAGCGAATCGTTACACATACAAACAGACCCTTTGACGTTCGAGAACGTCATAAGGGCCTTTATACGCATTTGAAATGGGATTAATAATACCAAATCTCGATACGGGCAAGGATACCAGCCGGATTGCCTACGCTGCGGTTAGCATTGGATGGCGAGTTAAAACCCGCGATTACAATATCATTTTCACCTTGTTGAAGATACTTCTCGATATGGAATGTTCTGCCTGGATTATAAAAAGCTAACGTATCCTGCGGCCGATCGATTACCACGGGTCTTCCGTTAATGAGTACGATGGCATAGTTGTCCACAGCTAAGAATAAAGTGGCTTTCTTAACTTTCGAATGAACTTTGAATCTTTTGGCGACTACTGCTGCTGGGCCGATGGAGTCACTCGCCCCCCAAACATAAGCTTCACCTTCTTTAGGTTGCACCCATGCTGGATTCGCCTCGTTTTCAATTGCATTTACCCAACTGCCGTCAGTGCTGATAATTGTGTGTTTTTTCATTTCTATTCACTCCTTTCTAGTAAGATAAGCTATTATATGAAGCTAGTGTTCCGTTTGAAAGGGACAAAGGAAACCGTATAAACATACTAATTTATATAAAAAGATGGACTAACGCGGAACATAGTTCCTCAAACTTCAAAAAAGATCTCCCACCTTTGGACGTTACAACTTAAAACAGTCTTCAGCTTGCAGACTGAGAAGTCGATTTGCGACTGCTCGGCGGGGGAATGGTGCGATTGTGCTACTCAGACTGCGATTTCGGACGTCTCATGCGAGAGTTTCGTCAATCCAGCTAGTTTGTTTGACTGAGAAGTCGATTTGCGACTGCTCGGCGGGGGAATGGTGCGATTGTGCTGCTGAGACTGCGATTTCGGTCGTCTCACGCGAGAGTTTCGTCAATCCAGCTAGTTTGTTTGACTGAGAAGTCGATTTGCGACTGCTCGGAAGGGGAATGGTGCGAATGTGCTACTGAGACTGCAATTTGGAACGTCTCATGCGAGAGTTTCGTCAATACGTATGGTCAAAAGACTGGCGTGCGGGCAAGCATAACAAAAAACACCGACCTCAAAAGGTCGGTGTTTCTCTATACTACTTAAGCTTGCTCTCCAAAAAACATTTCGTACGCAAGCGAGGTCTGAATGCGCGCTTCTTCTTCTGTCAATCGACGAATAAGTTCCATCTCAACCTGTGTGACCTCTTCACCCTGGAAGTTAATTTCCGCGATGGAGGCAACAATACGTACGATGGCGATTGCTTGATTCTCAGGCGTGTAAGCAATAACTTTCTGGCCTGTCGGGAATACGCGGAAACCGCTCTTCACCATTTTGCCGCGGCCGTACTCCAGCAGCTCGTAGAGTTCCTGCTCAGACTTAAACTTACAAACTGAATTGAATTCCGTTTGAAAACCCATGGCTTATCTACTCCGCATCGAAAGAATATTGGATATTTTGCTTAGCTGCATGTCGCTCAAGCGCCAATCGAATGAGATCATCCAGCAGCTCTTTATATGGTTTACCTGTTTCTTGCCATAGTAACGGGTACATACTGAATGGCGTGAAGCCAGGCATCGTGTTGATTTCATTGATATAGATTTTTTGATCTGCTTTACCTAAGAAAAAGTCCACACGTGACAAGCCGCTGCCATCAACCGCCAAGAATGCACGGAGTGCCAGTGCTCTGACCTCATCCGAAATCTCTTCGGAGATCTCAGCAGGGATAATCATCGCCGATTTGCCATCCAGATATTTAGCTTTGTAATCGTAGAATTCATTGGAGGATACGATTTCACCCACCACAGAAGCGATAGGTTCATCATTCCCTAGAACAGCAACTTCGATTTCGCGGGCATCGATATTTTCTTCAATAATCACTTTGCGATCATATTGGAAAGCAAAAGCAACTGCCGCGATAAGCTCCTCTTGATTTCTCGCTTTGGAAATCCCGACACTGGAGCCTAAGTTAGCTGGCTTCACGAAGCATGGGTAACCAATCGCCGTTTCCAGCTCCATGAGGTGATAAGCGCGATTTTTTTCCCACTCAGTACGGGTAAAGTGACGGAAAATGCACTGTGGAAGCCCTTCTTGTGCAAATACTTTCTTCATCATGACTTTATCCATCCCTACGGCGGAAGCTAGTACGCCAGCGCCTACATAAGGAATGTTCGCCATTTCCAAAAGTCCCTGAATTGTCCCATCTTCCCCGAACGTGCCGTGTAAAAGCGGGAACACAACATCTAAACCAAGATCCTCCGCGCCAGCTGATGTAATAGAAGAAACAGCTACATCACCCTTCGTTTGAATGCCGCCAAAAATCGGCGCCAAAGCATTCGAAGCAGGAGCGCTAGCATCATCTGTGCTGAACGTTAAAGCTTCCTTCGATTGCGCTGGACCTAGGAGCGGCGTTCCGCTTCTCCATTCTCCTTTTTTGGATATGTAGAACGGTGTAATCTCATATTTCGTGAAATCCACAGCTTTCATAACCGCCAATGCTGTTTGCAAAGACACGTCATGCTCCCCGGATTTCCCTCCATAAATTAATCCAATTCGTATTTTGCGGCTCATTACGTACCTCCGTCTAGTATTTACAATTTCTATGCCATCTTACATTTCATCAGCAACATGAATAAACACGTACTTCGTCCTTTCCGACCAAGCAGGTGAATCCTTATATGCCCAATACCGATTGCGGCTATTAAAGGTATGCGCATTAACAAGCGGCATCCCATTGGCATCTTTACCTATTACAAATGTATTGTGCTGAAAGCGACCGTCACCATCCCAATCATAGCTGATCGTGTCACCAGGTTGAAGATCCTGGGGGTCTTTGACTTCCGTGCCTTTCAAACCATGCGTATGGGAGCGTTCGAAGTAATGATGCAAGCTGTTGGCAACTGCCCAACTATAGCTCCAGAGCTCTTGATGCCCTTTTTTGCCAGCATACCACCAGCCCGATTCCCTTTTCCCAGTATAGTCCATTGGAGCCCCGCCTGCAAAGAGGCATTGAGACACATAATTCGTGCAATCTACTTCAAAATATTCATACCGCGGATTCGGTTTTTGCCACCACATTTCCGCATATTGGACGGCTTTGGGACGGTTATAAATGATTTTGCGAGGAGCGGATTCCAGACCACTCGTATTGCGTATACTAGGATTGATATAAGGAAGAGATGGTGAACTGCGCAGGGTATCTATGAATGTTTCGTTCTCTGACAAATGGAAGCTGCGACCGTGGCTGGTCCGGGACTTTTCGCTTTGCAAAGATTCGGCACTTTGTACCTTCCATGCTGCTGTATGCTGTTCAATGATCACTCGCTCTGACTCTATCCGCTCCTCCTGATGTTCTATTGAACCCATTTGATAGGTCAAAAATCGGTGCAGCTGGATATCCGCAATAATGCCATATGGCAATTCCTTAACACCTTGCATACGGAGCTTCGTCTCTCCGCGCAGCAGCTTTGCACCACGTTCTCGGTAACTGTTCAGGAGCCTTCGCACCTTGACATCCTGTTTCCGTACATAAGCGCTGTCTGAGACAAATGCTTCCAAGGGTGCAGCCGAGCCCTCAAGCTCAGCCTGATTTTTCGCATGAACGTAATTATATAGCGCTGTTTTCCAGGACATCTTGGTATCCCTCCTTATACTTTATTAAGGTATTTATAAGTTTCGTTAGGACAAGCCCGAATTGCTTTGAATTGATTCAATATATGACATTTTGACGGTAAAAATGATTGAAATTAATCTTTACTCGCACGTGGCGAAGCGCTATACTTGAAGTAGAGGGAATTATGAAATCGAGTTTCACTAGGTGAAATTCGATGGCATGGTTAGATATTATTATTGAGGAGGAACTACCTATGTCCAACAAGGACTCTTTTTCTGTGCGTAAGCAGTTAACTGTCGGAACGAAATCGTTCCAGTATTACAGCCTTCCTGACTTTGAAAGTCAAGGTCATGGCACAATCAACAACCTTCCAGTTTCTATCCGCGTTTTGCTTGAAGCAGCTATTCGTCAATTTGACGGTCGCGCAATTACAAGTGAACACGTAAAACAAATCGCTGGTTGGGCTCAAGGCCGCGATGAGAACAAAGAAATTCCTTTCATCCCAGCTCGTATCGTTCTTCAGGATTTCACAGGTGTACCTGTCGTCGTTGACCTTGCGGCAATGCGTGCGACAATGGCTCGTGAAGGCGGAGATCCTAAACGTATCAACCCGCTTGTTCCTGTAGACCTTGTAATTGACCACTCTGTCATGGTTGATGCTTTCGGATCCCCAGATGCACTCGAAATGAACATTGACTTAGAGTTCGAAAGAAACGAAGAGCGTTACCGTTTCTTGCGTTGGGCACAAACAGCATTCGATAACTTCCGTGCTGTGCCACCTTCAACAGGTATCGTTCACCAAGTTAACTTGGAGTACTTGGCATCTGTTGCAGCTACGAAAACAATCGATGGCGAAACTGTCGTGTACCCAGACTCCCTTGTAGGTACAGACTCTCATACAACAATGATCAACGGTCTTGGTGTTGTAGGTTGGGGCGTTGGCGGTATCGAAGCAGAAGCTGGTATGCTTGGTCAACCTCTATACTTCGTCGCTCCAGACGTTGTTGGTTTCAAATTGACTGGTCAATTGGCAGAAGGCGCTACAGCGACTGACTTGGCATTGACAGTTACTCAAATTTTGCGTAAAAAAGGCGTTGTTGGTAAATTCGTTGAGTACTTCGGTCCCGGTCTAAGCAACATCTCCTTGGCTGACCGTGCAACAGTAGCGAACATGGCTCCTGAGTATGGCGCAACAATTGGTTTCTTCCCTGTTGATAACGAAACATTGAACTACTTGCGTGCTACTGGCCGTGATGAAGAGCAAATTGCTCTTGTTGAAGCTTACTACAAAGCTCAAAACATGTTCCGCACAGACAGCACACCAGATCCAGTGTTTACAGAAGTTCTTGAGCTTGATCTTAGCACGGTAGTTCCAAGCTTAGCTGGTCCTAAACGTCCGCAAGATCGCGTTGAGCTGACAAACATGAAAGAATCTTTCAATGCTATCATCCGTACACCGATCGACAAAGGCGGCTACGGCTTGACAGAAGAGAAAGTGGCTGAAGTTGTTGATGTTGTGTATCCAAACGAAACAGTTAAAATGGGTACTGGCGCAGTTGTCATCGCGGCGATTACGTCCTGTACAAACACATCCAACCCAAGCGTTATGATCGGTGCTGGACTTGTTGCGAAAAAAGCGGTAGCACTTGGTTTGAAAAAACCAGCTTTCGTAAAAAGCTCCTTAACGCCAGGTTCCCTGGTTGTTACCGAGTATCTGATTAAAGCAGGCCTTCTTGAGTCCCTAGAAGCTCTTGGCTTCCACGTTGCTGGTTACGGCTGTGCAACTTGTATCGGTAACTCCGGTCCGCTTCCAGACGAAGTAAGCAAAGCGATTATCGACAACGATATGACAGTAGCTGCTGTTATCTCTGGTAACCGTAACTTCGAAGGCCGCGTACACGCACAAGTAAAAGCAAACTACCTTGGATCACCTCCATTAGTTGTTGCTTATGCTCTTGCAGGTACAGTTAACATTGACCTTGCGAAAGATCCAATCGGCTATGACCAAAATGACAAACCTGTGTACTTGAAAGATATCTGGCCTACAAACCAAGAGATTCAAGATGCACTTAACATTGCAATGAGCCCTGACATGTTCCGCGACAAATACAGCAATGTATTCCGTGCGAACGAACGTTTTAACCAAATTCAAATTCCAGAAGGCGATCTGTACGAGTTCGACAATAACTCCACGTACATCCAAGAGCCTCCGTTCTTCACAGACTTAGGCACAGTTCTGGATGATATCGCAGATATCCGCAGCGCGAAAACACTAGCACTTATGGGCGATTCCGTTACAACGGATCACATCTCCCCTGCAGGTAACATCAAAGTAGACAGCCCTGGAGGCCAATACTTGATCAACCACGGTGTTAAAAAAGAAGATTTCAACTCCTACGGTTCCCGTCGTGGTAACCACGAAGTGATGATGCGCGGTACGTTCGCGAACATCCGTATTCGTAACCAAGTGGCTCCAGGAACAGAAGGCGGCGTAACAACTTACTTGCCAACTGGCGAAGTTGAGTCCATCTACGATGCTTCCATGAAGTATCAAGCTGAAGGTCAAAACCTTGTCGTTATCGCTGGTAAAGAGTACGGAACTGGATCTTCCCGTGACTGGGCAGCAAAAGGTACTTTCTTGCTAGGCGTTAAAGCTGTTATCGCTGAAAGCTTCGAACGTATTCACCGTAGTAACCTTGTTGGAATGGGCGTTCTTCCACTTCAATTCGTTAACGGCGAAAGCTGGAAAACGCTAGGTATTACAGGTCGCGAGACTTTCGATATCACAGGTCTAAGCAATGATGTTCAACCAGGTTCCACTGTAAAAGTAACTGCGACTCGCGAAGACGGAACTAGCTTCGAATTCACAGCGCTTGTACGTTTGGATAGCTTGGTAGACGTAGACTACTACCGCAATGGTGGTATCTTACAAACGGTTCTTCGTTCCATTCTTGCAGAGAACAAGAACTAATTTTCAATAAATTCCAGCAAAACACACACCAAAAGCTCGAGATTGCCTTCATGGCAGCCTCGAGTTTTTTACATATTTATGGGAAAAATCGCGTTTTTTTTGCACATTTCAATCAAAAAATGACCTTGCTCAAACCTTACTCCCCCAAGGGATTGACTTACATTACCAAAAACTGCGGGTTGAGACGGCGTATTTCGGCACCTATACTGAGTAAAGCGAAAGGGGAGATGAAGATGATGTTGATTAAAAAACTAGTCGTAGTCGCACTCGTAGCTTCCTTTGGTTTAGGGATAAACGCAGGAATGTGGAGCCCGATGGCATCCGCAGTAGAAGCTACTACTTTAAAGCAAGGAGTACAAAATGGTGACGTTTGGGACGCACAATTCCGACTAAAAACTTTAGGCATATATGAGCCTTCTATAGATGGAAAATATGGTCCGATTACTTCCGCGGCAGTTCGTAAATTCCAAACGAATTATGGACTAAGCGTGGATGGAATCGTGGGTGCGCAAACGTGGGAGTACTTGCGAAAATTCACAGTCAATCAAGCTGAGCTAGATATGCTAGCTAAAGTTATTTACAGTGAAGCACGCGGTGAATCTTACGAAGGTCAAGTTGCCGTTGGAGCCGTCGTTATGAACCGATTAAAGTCCAGTAAGTTCGAGGCTACCATTCAAGGTATCATATTTGAGACTGGTGCTTTTACGGCAGTCAGCGATGGCCAGTATAATTTAACGCCAGATACGCAAGCCTACAAGGCGGCTCTGGAAGCTGTAAGAGGCTGGGACCCTACAGGTGGCGCCCTCTACTATTTCAACCCCAAAACAGCAACTAGCGCTTGGATCTGGACACGTGAACAAACGGTGCAGATCGGGAATCATATCTTTGCAGTATAAACAAGTAAATCGTGTGCGACCACGATAAATAGAAAACACCTCTACACGAAGCCGCTGGTAAAGCGAGCTCGGGTAGAGGTGTTTTTATGTTGTTTCTTTATGCGTCAGCTTGCTCTTCATACCAAGGATTCAAGTGGACCAACACTTCATCTACATCACTATGTGCTTCTTTAATTTTACGTTTAATACTGCGACTAATATCGTGACCTTCTTGGATCGACAACTGGCCTGGAACGCCAAGTCTCGCATCAACTAATATGTAATGCCCATGTTCCCTCGCACGCAGTCGATCAATTCGCTTTACCTCTGGTACACCTCTGATCAACGCAGCATACTGCTCAATATAGGCGGGACTGACACTGCGCTCCATCAAAATATCAAAGGATTCGCTGCCCATTTCATAAGCTAGCTTCAGTACGAGGAAAGAGACGATGATCCCCGCTACTGGATCTCCATACGCCAAATAACTAATGTTATAATAATCTCCGATTAAGGCTAGACCGATCCCCACAGAAGCTGCAATAGAGGCGTATACGTCCGCTAAATGGTCGTAGGCTGTGGCGATCAACCCTTTGCTATTGATCTTCTTACCTATGCGCATCGTGTAGACATACAGGATTTGCTTCCACACGAGGGAAATGACTGCCGCACAAAAAGCAATAATATGCGCCTCACCGGCTGGTTCGAACAAGGCATGAATCGAATGATAACCCATATAAACAGCGGCTCCACCCAAAATAATCGCGACGATAAAAGCCCCGAGTACCTCCGCTTTCCCATGACCATAAGGATGCTCCACATCCGCTGGCTTGGAAGAGACTCGCATCGAGCTGTACGCAGTTGCTGTCGCGATTACGTCCCCAGCGTTATGAATGCCATCAGCGATAAGCACTTGGCTTTGGAACATGAAGCCGATGATGATTTTGATGCCGGTCAGCACGATGTTGCTGGCCAGACTTATCCAGATCGCCAGCATCGAAGCTGTCTTCTTCATGACGTTCCCACTCCCTTCCCCTTTTTAGTATGGCTTTTCAAGCGTAAAGCATCCGTCGAAGGGAAAAACCTGCGTAGTGCCTCTTTTATAGGCGCAGGGGTAAGGAAATAGAAGAATACCTGCGATTATGCAGGTATTTTGCCGACAAAAAAAAACGATGCCGCTTAACGCAGCATCGTTCCCATCCGCCTCGCCGCCTCCATAATCGTCGGCGCCTGCTCTTGCATTAGCTCCAGCGTGAGCCTGTTCGCTGGACCCGAGACCGCGAGGGCGGCCACTAGGCGGCCTCCGCGGTCAAGAATCGGCGCGGACACAGCTGCCGCGCCTGGCTCGCGCTCTTCGACGCTCGTGGCGAAGCCCGCGCGTCGGGTATCGCTGAGCTGCTGCAGGTACGCCTGCGTGCCTAACCCTGTCGGCCAATCGGCCGAGGTTAGCAGCTGCTCCAGCAGCCCTGGCTCAGCGAAGGCGACGAGCACCTTGCTCGAGGCGCCGACGTAAAGCGGCATTCGCGCCCCGACAGGGGCAACACGGCGAATGGCATGGTTGCTCTGCACGGCTTGGATACGCACGCGTACCAAGCCGTCCTGTACATACAGCGAGATCGTTTCGCCGAGGAGATCGCGCAGTCGTTCCATCTCCGGCAGCAGAATGATGCCGGGGTCTCCTTCTTTGGACAAGTTCGCCGAGAGCTCCCATAAACGGTAACCCAGTCTGTACTTATCCGTCGCTTCATCACGCATGATGAAGCCCTTGCCTTCAAGCGATGCTAGAAGGCGATGCACCGTGCTTTTGTGAAGCTGCACACGTGTGGCAATTTCGGTTAACGTCAACTCAGACGCTCCCGTAAAACAAAGCATAATATCTAAAGCGCGCTCAACAGCACGCACGGTCAGCTTGCCATCTTCCATTGAAGAGTCACCACCTTCATGAGCCCAAACTGTTTCACTATATGAAACCTTGTTATGTTCAGTATAACGAAATGACGGGGAACCGTAAAGGTCAAACACCTCATTTCCCCATTATTACAGAACCGTTACAAAAGGCTTACAAATACCGCATCCACATTGACTTGAAAGCGCATTCAGAATACTATAAGAGTATAGAAATATTTTTCAGAATATTTAAATAATTAACTCTCCCTTCTAAGTTTCTACCTCTACCTAGCGGCATTACACATACACATTCTTCACGGAGGGGGGCTTTACCGATGTCTACGACTACTCTAAATCCTGTAACAGGATCGCTTCAACCCACGCTTGACCAGGTGATTACACAACCCTTTTTACGTAGAAAAAGACTAATCACCACGACACTTTTGGCCTTATTACTTGTATGCACCTCCATCATGCTCATTTTCCATGCTTATATAGCTTGGAACTTAGCTAGACCTAACATTGAGCCTTTGCATTCGAATCCAATGAAGGCTGTTCGACTCCCTTACACCGATGTATCCTTCCCAAGTCAAAATGGTAAAGCCATTTTGAATGGCTGGTTCATCCCAGCTGCGGGATCAAGTAAAACCGTTATTTTCTCACATGGCTATGGCGGAAATCGTGAAGAACTTTGGGTGCCTCTCTACACCTTGGCCCGTGAGCTTCATAAAAAGCAGTACAACGTTCTCATGTTCGACTATGGCTACGTCAATACAAACAGTGCTCGCCTAATGACTGGCGGCGTTCAAGAATCCAAGGAACTGCTCGGAGCCATTGATTACATCAAACAGTCCACTGGCGGTTCGATCTATATTTGGGGCTTTTCCATGGGGGCAGGTACTGCCTTGCAGACTGCTCTACAGCAAAAAGGGGATATTTCAGGGATGATCCTAGACAGTACATTTCTGCTGAACTCGGACACCCTTTATCAAAATATTAATCAAATCGTGCATCTGCCTAAATACCCTTCTCTGCCGCTTGTCCGTCTCTTCTTTCCTCTCTTAAATGGCGTAAGCTTGAAGGACGTTCCCTACACCAAAGTAACCACAACGTCTTATGAGATGCCCATCTTTATGATTCACGGCACCAATGACAATAAAGCTCCTCATGTCTTAGTCGAGGCAATGTTCAAACAGCAGCATAATAGTGCCTCTAAGCTATGGATTCTTCCTAACGCGCAGCATGAGCTTCTGTACCGTGCTGAGCCCAAAACGTATGTGAGCCGCACCCTGGACTTCCTCAGCAGTATCGAACCATCGGCCGCATCCGAGCACGTTAACGCTGGTATTCCCTCCTCCCTATAAAATCGACCTCTAATGAGGTCGGTATTTTTTTTGCTCATTTGTAGGCAGCCTTGCTGCCCCTGTAACTCGAAATATTCGAGTTACAGGCATGAGAAAGCAGTCTTGCAGCTTCTGTAACTCGAAATATTCGAGTTACAGCATGAGAACGTGGCCACGCAGCCTCACTATCCCTTGCTCTCACGCCGCCAGCCAAGGCTATCTCCGCCCCACGCCAAAAGCAAAAAAAGAGCGTCGCATAAATGCTAACGCTCCTTTGATCGCCTGTTTGTTCCCACTCACTCAATCCATCTCATAAATCGAGCCGGATTTACTCGCAAACAGCTCCGCATAAACCTTCTCCGCGTAGGCGTCGGTCATGCCTGAGATGTAGTCCGCGACAAAGCGCGGCCAGCTCCAATTGCTGTTGCTGCTTCGCCGCTCGTAGCTATCAATCCAGTCCGTCGGGATGATCCACTGTCCCTTGTCCTTATGGATGAAGCTATCCCAGAGCCGCTCCACGATGATCTCGCTCCTCTTTTGCAGGCGCAACACTCGGAAATCCTTAATCAGCGTGACCCACGCCAGCTTCTTGAGAATTTCCATCGTGCGCAGCAGATCCATGTCCTCCGCGCCGTCTTTGACGAGGGCGACTTTCTTCCAACCGCGATCCGTGTCGTCAATAATGTCCAGCCTCGAAGCAAAAGAGCTGACCCACCGAGCCTTCATCTCTCTCCGCGTCCGTGATTCCTCACGATTGCATTCTGCAAAGATGAGCTCCCATTGCTCCAAATAATCGTGCAACACGCGGCGCACCATTTGTTCAATATCAACCTGTTCCCATCCGAACTTATGCTGATTGGGGTCATTCAATATCTCCATCACAAGATGTCGAATTAAGCGTTGATCCTCGAAGAAGGTAGCGTTCATCTGAATTTTGCCTGCTCGAATGCCATCCTCAATGTCGTGCGTCGAATACGCAATATCATCGCAGAGGTCCATCAATTGTGCTTCCAATGTGGAGCAACCAACAGGCATTTTCCAAATGTCACGCAGCTCCTGAATGACTTCCCACTCTGCCCCATAGACACCCTTGAGACGTCCCTCTTCCTCGATCAAAAAAGGATACTTATTGATACCGAGAAGCACAGCAGCCGTCAGGTCTAGGCCACTTTCGCTGCCCGCCCGCTTTTCTAGAAACATGAGAATTCGGAAGTTTTGCGCATTGCCCTCATATTTCAAGCCGTGATCCTTCATGAGGATATGGTTAAGTACTTCTTCGCCCTTATGTCCAAAAGGTGGATGGCCAAAATCATGCGCAATGGATGCACACTCGACCACGGTCGGATCGATGATCAGGCCTGGATGCTCTCTTTTGCTCAAAAAGGGATTCGTCCGCTCTAAACGCTTCGCTACTTCTCTCGCAATCTGTGCCACTTCCAAGGAGTGGGTCAGACGTGTCCGGTAGTAATCTCCCGAGCCAGCTCCGAACACTTGCGACTTCCCCTGTAGACGCCGAAAGGTTGGCGATTGAATCAACCTCGCATAATCCCGTTCAAACTCATCGCGTTCTTCACTCCATTTTGAGGAAGCTGCCTCACCAGGCCGAAATTTCCGTATGTTGTTCATATGCTTGCCTCCTCTAGCCCTCTAGCGCTGTAGGGCGCCGTTCTCATCTGTATCCTGCTGTTCAAGCGTTCCTCACACTGCTATCAGTTTATGCGAGAGCATGTACGATAGACACTATTCGAACTCCCGATGCAGCAAGATTATTAATTAAAAAGGATACTATATTCTCCATGCCCCAACAAGCTTAACTTCGCGCACAAGTGAAAAAAGGGAATGATGCACAAGACCATTGTCTTTGTGCACATTCCCCGGTGCTCTTATTATTTTAATAAAGATAGAAATTCCGAACGCAGTGTAGCGTCTTTACGGAAGGAGCCGCGTACCGCGGAAGTTACGGTTTGACTGCCGTATTTCTTCACGCCTCTAGCACACATACACATATGCTCGCCTTCAACGACAACCATAACACCATGCGGCTTCAGCACATCAAATAGGATGTCAGCAATTTCAGAGGTGATGCGTTCTTGCACCTGTAACTTGCGTGTCACGACATCAACCAAACGGGCAAACTTGCTAAGACCCGCTACTTTACCGCTTGGGAGATAGCCGACATGAACTTTACCAAAGAAAGGCGCCATATGGTGCTCGCACTGGCTGTAGTAGACGATATCTTTGATGATAACCAGCTCTTCATGCTGCTCATCGAAGGTAACCCCTAGAACTTCCCGAGGATCCGCGGCATACCCTGCGAATATTTCCTCATACATCCGTGTGACACGTGCTGGTGTGTCAAATAAACCTTCGCGATCTACATCTTCACCAATTAAACGCAAAATCTCACGAACATGCTTTTCGATCTGCTCGCGATTTTCCGCGACTAACTCATTTTTATAGTCGATGGATGCCATCTTCTCTACCACTCCACCCTAATTCTTATTTCCGTTTTTGATTGAAGTTCTGGTTCTTCATCATTTGTTGTGCTTTATTCAATTGTTGTTTATTCATGTTGTAGCCCATTTGCTTCGCCATTTTGGCCAGCATCTCAGGATTGTTCTGCATGGATTCAAGCTGTCTCTTTAAATAGAATACACCAATAAAGAATCCGCCAACCAAACCAGCAATCAATGTGAGAATGGGAATGAGATAACTCCACATAACCTATGCCCCCTGCTTGTATTTATTTAGAATAGAATGCTTGTTCTATCATATCATTACTGTTCAACGGTTTACAAATTAAAGTACCTGTTCAATGAATAAAGTGGTTTCCTTCGCTAGATCGATTTCTTTGATATCCAGTACTTTGTCCGTCGCATCCTGCTTCACAATCCGAATAATCGGCCGCGTTGGTAGACCTCTGTGCTGACCAACTACAACACCCGTCTCGCGATTCGTCAATCGAACGGAAGTACCGGTTGGATAGATCGAGACAATTTTCAGAAATTGGATCAAAACATCTCGATCCAGCTTCGTCTCCGCGAGCGCCAGCATATATTCACAAGCTTCATGCGGCAGCTTGCGGAGCCCCGCAGACATATCAAAGAGCAAATTGTCGTACATATTGGCAACGGCAGTTATTTTGGCATAGAGATGTATGTCCTCACTCATGAGTCCCCTAGGAACACCTTCTCCATTCAATTCCTCATGATGCTGGAAGGCTACGTGCGCAATAAGCAGACTGAACTCACGCTTACTTTTCAACAACTCAAACCCACGCCATGTATGATGTCTTCGCGGATCCTCCGACTCATCGTCGGTTAATAACTCCACTTTCCCTATATCGTGCAGAAGTGCGCCCATGGCCAATTCTTTTAACTGTGTCGCATTCATCCCCATATTCATCCCAATCAATACGGACATCATACACACGTTCATGGCATGGATGTACATCTGATTGTCCTGCGATCGAATATCATTCAACTGTACAAGGACATCTCGGTTCTTCATAATCTCATCCAGCAGCGTATTAATGGTCATGCTGACGTTGCGCGAATTAAACTCTTTACCCGACTGAATTGCCGCGAACGTCTGGCCCATTTGCGTCATCACAAGCCGCTTCGTTTCATCCGAAAGGATCTCCGGGATTTCCACATCCGCCAGGTTCGGGTCCTTGATATAAATCATCGTCACACCGATTCGATTCAGCGTATTGATCATAAATACGGTTAATTGCACATTCTCCGAAAGCAAAATAGCCCCATTGCTGGCGTAAATCGTACGTCCCAGATATTGACCAGGCTCCACAGAATCCAAATGTACATATTTCATAGGAGTCACTCCACATGTTGTAGTTGTTAAACGTTTAGATTAGTCCTGTTCGTTGTTCTCATTCGTTCCAAATCTAATAAGTGCACTTTGGTCGGAAGACCTCCGCCATAGCCCACAAGATCTCCGTTTGCACCAATAATACGATGACACGGGATGATCACTGGAACGGGATTTTGATTATTCGCACCGCCTACAGCTCTTACAGCCTTCGGCGAACCAATGGCTTCAGCAATGTGCTTATAGGACGCTGTCTCTCCATAGGGGACGGTTCGCAGCGCTTGCCATACACGCTTCTGGAAATCCGTTCCCTGCAAGTCTATTTCTCCATCAAAATCCTCACGTTCTCTGCCAAAATACTGCGTCAGTTGCTGCGCGGTAGATGCCAATTGCTCGGCATTCTCTTTAAACTCAATCTGACCATACCAACGGCTAGCCCACTGCTCACGTTGCGCTCGGTTCTGCTCATAACTACCGAACTCCACCTTACACAACCCCAATGGGGATGCCACGAGAACAAGAGGACCAATCGGAGAATCCATCTCCGTATAGGTTAGTATCTGGGTGTCCTGAGGCAGCTTCATCTTATTCCTCCTGTACGGCCACTGCTTGGCCGTTCTGCGCAGCGATGGCCTTCCCTAGGTCCTTCTGCACCTGCGGTTCTTGCTCCGTCGCAGCAGCTCTCTCTAACGCGGCGAAAGCTTCCTCACCGTCGATTCGCCCTAAAGCCCACGCTGCGGTAGCCCGGATCTCCGGGCGAGGATCGCTCCGCAGCAGTTCGCTCAGGACCGGCACCGCGGTGCGGTCCTTGAAATTCCCGAGCGCGATGATCGCGTTGCGCTGGATCGGCTTTTTGCCCCGCCAGGACGCAGCGATGCGTCCGTACTGCTCTTTGAAATCCTTGTTCGACATCGTGAGCAAGGGAATGAGCAGCGGCTTGACCTTCTCGGGGTCAGGCGTAAGCTCGGGATGATGCGTCCAGTTCATCCCCTTGTTCTTCGGACAAACGACCTGGCACGTATCACAGCCATAAAGTCGGTTGCCGATCTTACGTTTGTACTCGTCATCCACATACCCTTTGGTCTGTGTGATGAAGGAGATGCAGCGACTCGAATTGAGCTGCCCTGGGCCGACTAGTGCCCCTGTGGGACAGGCATCGATACAAATCGTGCAGTCTCCGCATTGGTCCATGATAGATATATCGGATTCAAATGGGATGTTCGTTATCATTTCGCCCAAATACACCCACGACCCCCATTCGGGGGTGATGACGGCGCAGTTTTTGCCGCTCCAGCCGATGCCGGCACGTTCGGCTACGGCGCGGTCGACCAGGGCACCGGTGTCGACCATGCTCTGCAGCCTCGCCCCCGGCACACGCTCGGCGATGAAGGCCTCCAGCTTCGCGAGCCGGTCGCGAAGCACGTCGTGGTAGTCGCTCCCCCACGAGGAGCGCGAGATCATGCCCCGATACGCCCCAGGCTCCGATCGGGGCGGGTTGGTCAGCTTCGACGGGTACGCGACCGCGATCGATATGATCGACCGCGGCGCGTCGAAGCTCAGCTCGGGGTGTACCCGCTTCTCGATATCCGGCTCCTCGAAGCCGGATTCAAAGCCCTTCTCCCTGTGGCGGAGAAGGATATCCTTCAATGCGTGGAACGGTTCCGCGGAGGTAAAGCCGATCTTATCTATACCAAGAGAGGGAGCAGCTTCCACGATCTCCTGTTGCAGCTTTTGCCAATCTAATTTTGCTTCATTGAACATGAAATCTTCCTGAACCACCAATCCGCTCACCTCTCTCTGTTTCTAGTTGCATTTATAGCTTTCCAGCCATATCGAGCGGCCAAAGCACAAACTCCGCCCGACCTTGCACAAGACTGGTCGGTATCACCCCGAACATGCGGCTATCCGCACTCGCCGATCGATGGCGATTATCGCCCATGACGAAGATTTGTCCTTGTCCGACAGCTGTCGGTCCGAAGTCCCCATCTTCGATGGGCGTATCTGCATACGGCTCCGTCACTTTGTCACCGTTCACGTATAAAACCCCTGCGCGACCCTGTACCTCGTCGCCGGCGACTGCAACAACCCTTTTGACCAGCAACGGGTGTTGGGGTAACGCCAACTTCTCCGGCTCCTCGAGAATAACGATTTCTCCTCGCTTCGGTGCCTTCAGATACGTGATGGCTTTATTCACAAACAGCCACTCACCTTCCCGGAGTGTCGGGTCCATGGAATGACCGCGAACCGTCGAAAGGTTAAAGCCGAATTGATGAACGAGGATAACAACAAGAAGAGCTACGAGAATGGATTTCGTCCAATCCCACAGCTCATGCGTAAAACTTTTCGCTTCTTGTACATGCCCTTGCGCAGAAACTGCCTTATTCGAATCTTCTCGTCCTACGAAGAAGCTCATTCAACCGCCTCCACTCTTAAACTTTTCCCATTGTTCATAATAATGGATCACCAAGTCATCTTGGAAAGGAGGCTTGTCCGCATTCACTAGCGCGAGCAGCGCTGCAAGTCCCTCCTTCACCTTCGTATCGACAAGAGACGAGTAGTGATAGCCGAGCTTATGACGCTCATATTCCTCTTGATCTACAATATGTACAGTCCGATCCGGCAAGCGAATAACATCCAAATCATAGTCGATATATGTCAGTATGTGCTGATTCACATACAAGGGAGAGGCGACATTACAGTAATAACGCACGCCGGTCTCCTCCATAAGTGCCACGATATTAAACCACATTTTCGGAATAAAAAAAGAAACCCCCGGAATGCGACTGACCCACTCCTTGCCGTCCGCTTCTTGAATCTTAGTCTGACTATTGATGAACACCATCATGCCTTGTTTCTGATGCTCTTCATGGAGCATTTCATGAGGAACCCGCCAATTCGTCAACCACATGCGATGTAGGTGCCCGTCGTGTTTGAAGCTTTTTATCACATACGGCGTGAAATTATTCATGTTCAAAGCTCCTCTGTAAATGGCTGCCGTAACGTACGAAACTATGACTATCTTACCTTCTGATTCGAAGTAAATCGATTAGTAATTTTTTCTCATATTTTAAGAAAAGCATATCTGACCCCCAATTGCAATGGCGGCACAGATATGCTTCCTATAAAGCCAAACCTAATTATTCTTGATTATGCGACATGTAAACGACTAGACGCTTACTTTTTTCACAATACTCAACCGATGAGCAGCTCTGGAAAAGTCATCTGCGCTATAACCAGCGGACTCATACACAGGCAGCACCATTTCATTGTGCACATCTACGGTTACCATAATTTTCTTCACATTCCGCCCGAGAAACCGCTGCTTCATTGCCTCGATCAAAGCTTTGCCAATACCCTTACGTTGATATGCTGTTGCGACTGCGATCCTATAGTAGTAGCCATTGTTATTATCAATCGTGCCGATAATCATGCCTACGACTTGCTCTTCTTCCTGAGCGATTAATACGAGCTCCGTGTCCCACGATAGCTGACGAGCGAAAGCTTCAATCGTCTCCTCATAGCAGGTTTCCGACAGAACGTCTTCTAGAAGTTCTTTAACCGAAGAGGTATCACCTAGCTGAAATGAACGAACATGCATACGGTTCTCTCCCAATTCCATATTAATTTGTAGAGATTAATTTTTTGGTAAAGAAGTAAATACGACAAAAAAACTCGAAATCCTGCTAAAAATGTGGTGAAATTCACAAAAAACTTTGTTTTTTTCGATTTTTCTCTTGAAAGCGCTTAAATGCAAGCGTTTACAACAAATTAATACACAATATGCTTAGTTCGTAAGACCTCTCCTTCACCTATGTGCATTAGCCTTGAAGGCGCATAAAATATCGTAAGTCAAGGAACAATGAAAGACAGCATCGTGAAATTGAGAATTTATGGGATGGTGCACATGGAATTAATCCGCCGATTATTTAAGACCGCATCTCGGTTGATCGAGATCAGCTCAGATCATGATCTGGAAGCACCTGCACCAGAAATCGTCGAAATTTCCCCTAACCTATTGGCAAATATAGAGCACCTCGCCACGATTTTCAGCGATACGCCTGATTTGATCGTTCGCACGTTTACTTATAAACAATCCGGCGCTCCAGCAGCTCTTGCCTATCTAGATGGGCTCGTGGATAAAAACGCCATCAATAATAACGTCCTCAACGAACTCATGTTTCACACGACTTTAGATGACAGGGATGAATTGCCTGTCGCTTTAGGACAAATCAAAAGCCTTCTTTCTTGGGAAAGCGTAGAAAATTCAGTTTTGCGTGGCTACAGTATTCTTTTTATTGATGGCCAAGCCCATGCTTTTTCCTTAGAAACACAAGGCTGGCCGCAACGAGCCATTGAAGATTCCCAAATAGAAGCCTCACTGAAAGGTGCGCATCAAGGCTTTATTGAGACAGGAAGTCAAAATATTGCCTTAATTCGCCGCTACATCTCCAGCCGTGAGCTCAAGATAAAAGAATTTTATGTCGGAAACAGGACCAAAAGTAAGGTTTCCATCTTGTATTTAGAAGATATTGCACTGCCAGAGATTCGTCTTGAATTAGAGCGCCGCATCTCCAGCTTGCAGATCGACTGTATCTTAAATACAGGGGAGCTTGCGGAGCTGATTGAAGATAACCCCTTCTCCTTATTCCCGCAAATGATTACAACCGAGAGACCAGATACAGCCGCTTCTCAACTCCTGCAAGGCAGATACTGTGTCGTCGTAGATCGATCGTCGAGTGTATTGATTGCACCCGTTGGCCTAGCCGCCTTCTTCCAAGGTATTGATGATTACAGTACGCGTTGGCCCGTAGCTACCTTCTTTCGACTGCTTCGTTTCTTTGCTTGTATTATCGCAGCTTTTCTTCCGGCATTTTATATTGCCTGCATTTCCTACAATCATGAACTGATTCCCTTGGACTTGATTCTATCCATTGGAGAATTTCGTTCGGCAGTCCCCTTTCCGCCTTTCATTGAAGCCATGATCATGGAGATTATGCTCGAAATGTTAAGAGAGGCAGGCGTCCGTCTTCCTGCACCGGTGGGACAAACTGTCGGGATTGTAGGTGGTATCGTCATTGGGCAAGCAGCGGTTGAAGCTGGCATCGTGAGCAATCTCATGGTCGTCGTCGTTGCGTCCACAGCGGTTGCCTCCTTCATTCTTCCTAATTATGATATGGCGGCGTCCGTTCGTTTAATTCGCTTCCCGATGATGACCCTTGCCTCCCTATACGGGATCATAGGGATTATGGCAGGCGCAGTGGTCATACTTGCTCACCTCATTAGTTTAAAATCACTTGGAGAATCGTACAGCACGCCTATTGCACCGGTCCGAATAGCGGACTGGAAAGATGTTTTCATCCGTCTGCCGCTCAAAAAAATGGTCCATCGTCCCAAAAGTGTACGCACGCTTCAAAAACGTCGGTATGGCATGATGAAAAAGGAAGGAGACGACTCTTCATGATTCCAGGCAAAGGCAATCAGATTACACTGTTTCAATATATTTTGATCATTCACAGTGTCCAATTAGGCGTTGGCCTTATCCCTCTGCCTGGCGATCTTGCAAAAGGCTGCGGGACCGACGGATGGATTGTTCTCATCATTGGATGGCTTATTTCAATCGTCAGCAGTCTGATTATCATTCAGATTATGAGGTGCCACCCCAATGGCACGATCACTGATTTACTGAGTCATTACTTTGGAAAATGGGTTGGAAAAGTGGGAATGGTTATGTTTGCCGGCTATTTCCTCCTCTATATCTATTTAATTTATAATCGTATGGGCTTGTTAGTTCAAAATTGGATTATGCAGCAAACGAATGTCTCCATACTCATGCTGCTTTTTCTCCTTCCCGCTTATATGATTACCAGGGGTGGATTTCGCATCATTGGCCGCTATTCTGAAATCCTTCTTTTTCTTTCCATCGCCTTAATTTTAACTTCCCTCTATCTATTCAAACATGCGCAATGGATTCATCTGCTTCCCATCCTGAAACATGGCTGGATACCCATATTACAAACCTTAAGAACCAACATTCTGTCTTTTATCGGGTTTGAAATTGCCTTCTTTCTATACCCCTACTTAGAAAAAAAAAGTTCAGCTTCCCTAGGCATCATAATTGCGAATTCGATTACTTTTTTTGTTTACATGTTGTTTACCTTACTTGCTTTTGTCAATTTCAGTCCAGACGAGATTACACAATACCATAATACGCTCATCTCATTATTTAAAATCATTGAGTTCCGTTTTCTGGAACGCTTTGACATTTTAATCCTTTCCATCTACTTGTTGGTTATCTTAAGAACTTTCGTTCCTGTTCTGTATGCTGCAGTTATTTGTACACAGCAGCTTGGGCTCAAAGGGCAGCCCCGCCTGCATATCCTTCTCCTACTTACCTTTATGGTAGGTGTCACATGGGTTTGGAAACCTGGTTGGAATGAAAGCGAGCGCTTAAGCGATATTGTTCAAAATATTGGAATCTGGATCGCTTTTGTTATGCCGCCGCTCTTATGGGTCACTATAAAGGGCATGCGTCGATTAAGGAGGTCCTCCCTATGAAGCCGATGCGAACAAGCCTTATTTTGTTTCCGCTTTTCGCTTTCTTCATTGGGATATCCAGCTGCAAAGATCAAATGCCTTTAGAAAATGTGTCACTTGTCCTCATGGTCGGGTTGGATTTGGATAAAGATAACAATCTCGTCATTTATGCATCAAGTCCGGTCTTTAACAAGGAAGCCAAAGAAAAAAATGAAGTTACCAAAGTAACCGCGATTAACATAAGGGATAGCCGAAACGAATTTGACACGCGCGCTTCGGCACTTGTTAGCGCTGGTAAAATCCAAAATGTGCTCATAAGTAAGCGCATCTTGGCTCATGACGATTGGTTTAAGCTGCTGGATGTCTTCTATCGTGACCCCAAAACATCTGAAACGGCCAGAGTGATCGCTGTTGACGGCTCTGTCGAGGAGATTATTAACTTTGCGCCAGTCGATAAACGGCGACTTTCCATGCATATTGCCAAGCTCCTAGATACTGCTCATATGCGGAACTTGGTACAAGTCACCACATTATTTGACCTTCATCGGCAAATGTATGAGAAAGGAATCACACCTTACTTAACTGACCTCCGCAAGGATACGGAAGTTGTGGCAACGGGCACACTGCTTTTGAATAAAAAAGGAAAATATGCCTACACCATAAACAATACGGAGAATCAACTTCTTCAGATGCTGCAAAAGGAGAAAAATGGTGCTCTATCCTTTACCGTCAAGTTGCCAGAAGAGAAAGGCGATTCGTTCTTTGAAACAGGCGCACTCAGCTTCTATGTGTTAAGTATCAAAAGAGACATGAAAGTCTCCTTCGAGCAGAATAAGTTCGTTTTTGACATCCAATGCTCCATGCCTATTCAATTGACTGAGAAACCTTTCACCTTCGATGTAATGAATGATTCACCTAAGCTTGAAGCCGAGATCAATCATCAGCTAGAAGCGCAAATGAAATCTCTAGTAAAAAAAATGCAAGAGCATGAAGTTGATCCCATCGGTCTAGGCCTTTATGCACGCGCCTATCAATTCAAGGCTTGGGAGCAGGTTCAGGATGAGTGGGGTCACGCTTTCTCGGAAGCTGATGTACGCATACACGTAAAGACGAAAATAAAGAATATGGGTGAAACCCTATAAAGCATGTATGAGATACGTGAAAAAACACCATCTTATAGGAGAATATTCCAATCAGAAAGAGGTGACACCTTTGTCAGATAACAACAACGAATTAGATCATGAACTTACGGCGCACGAGTACCCCCGTAATATTCCAGATTTCCAATTCCTGAGCACTAAGAAGCCTGAGGAATGGACTGAAATTGAGCTACTTCAGCTCCACAGGACCATGAGCGACTTATCTCCCTACCTTCACGAACAAGATACAGCCATGCACAATCAAATTACACGGGAAATGGAACGGCGCGGCATTTAATGGTCGACCGACTTAGTAAACACAAATGTTGCTTTATTAGCTGTGTTCCTTCATAATGAAATTGAAACTACATAATTTTTAGGAGGTATTTATTCAATGGCACATCAACTACCAGCTCTTCCGTACGCAAACGAAGCTCTTGAGCCGCACATCGACGCAAAAACTATGGAGATTCATCACGATCGTCACCATAACGCTTATGTAACTAACTTGAACGCAGCTTTGGACAAACATCCAGCTCTTCATGACAAATCCCTTAATGACTTGATCGCTGACCTTAACAGCCTTCCTGAAGATATCCGTACAGCAGTTCGCAACAATGGTGGCGGACACGCTAACCACTCCCTATTCTGGGAAACAATCGGACCAGAAGCTGGCGGAGCACCTACAGGCGCACTAGCAGCTGCAATTGACAGCGAGCTTGGCGGCTTTGATAAATTCAAAGCAGATTTCGCTGCTGCTGCAACTACACGTTTTGGCTCTGGCTGGGCTTTCCTAGCTGTTGACAAAGCTGGTAAATTGAAAGTATACAGCTTGCCGAACCAAGACAGCCCGATCATGGAAGGCGAAACGCCGGTTCTTGGTCTTGATGTTTGGGAGCATGCTTACTACCTTAACTACCAAAACAAACGCCCTGACTACATCGCAGCTTTCTGGAACGTTGTTAACTGGAACGAAGTTAGCAAACGTTACGACGCAGCGAAGTAATACGGAAATAAGAGGAAGCGACCCCTGCGGGGGGCGCTTTTTTTCATGTGAGGATTTAACTTAACTTAATTTGATCAATCGGAGAGAGGCATTAAGGTCACTGACGCCATCACTACCGTTTGGAATAATGTCATACGTAAAAAGCGACCCGAGAGGGTCGCTTTTTCACAATTACTTATACATCCTAATGCGATAGTGCTTTTGGATTAAAACCAAATTTATTCTCCTTGTCATGGCTATCTTGGCATTCGAACACGAGTAGAATGATAGCACCAATCAATGGAATAATCCCTATTAACAACCACCATCCAGATCTTCCTGTATCATGTAATCTACGAACTGAAATAGCCAACCCAGGTAATAAAATCCCTAATGTATAAATACCACTTAATAGATTATCCAGTCCAAGAATCCAATCAATGATCCCAATAGCAACTGAAATAATAAAATTAAACAATACAAACATCCAATATTCCTTCCGTCTTGCTCTACCTGAAAACCCTACATAGTTCGATAACGCCTTTAAATACCAACTCATCGGCAATAACCCCTTTTTATTATTATTCTGATTTTATTGAATCTATTAACATTATATGGGATTGAACTTACCGAAAAATGTCGAAATTTGCTGTCAATTATTGAATTTTCACAAAGAATTCACAAATTTTTTGCAATATTTTGTTTCCTTGTACACTTAAGAATTGTTCTTACTGCTTTTCTCTTTACGCCGTATCGTAAGCGTTGTACCATGAAGTAAAATAAAGTAAATTATCTAAAGCTGAAATGAGTTGACGACCCTTGAAGACCATCGTTCCTTTACTTCAACATATTCCCCTCTTTCAAGAGCTCGCTGAAGATGATTTGTTTGGAATTGCCCCTTTATTTGCTGAAAAGAAAGTGAATAAGGGTACTATTCTTTTTGTCGAAGGTGATGTTGGCGAGGAACTATTCTTGATCCAATCCGGTGTCGTGAAGATATATCGAGTTGACGAAGCCAAAGAAATTACACTCGCTTTGTTCCGTGATGGGGATTTTTTCGGCGAAATGTCTCTGCTTAGCAGTGGTATGACTCGTTCAGCAACCGCCGAAGCGTTGGCTTCCAGTACCTTTTACGTCTTAAACCGCACGTCATTTACATCATTCTTGGAAAAAAGCCCTAAGCTATGCCTAAAACTCCTAGAAACGACGATGCAGCGTTTACGGCATGCCAATGATCAAATCTTTGATTTGACTTTCCTAGGCGTTCGCTCACGCATTATCAAGACGATGATTCGCTTGTCCGAACAGCACGGCATTATGACACCTACAGGTCTTCTTATCGATGTGAAGCTTACTCATCAACAACTGGCAAATTTAGTTGGCACTGTGCGTGAATCCGTCACAAAAGTACTCCAGGAAATGCTGGATGACGAGCTTATTTACATTGACAAAAAGTTAATCACATTAAGAAATATCGAAGCCATTAAGGCTGAAATCCGGTAGTTTCCATCTAATCGTGCTAAGATAATAAAGAAAAGCGACCCAAAGGGCCGCTTTTTTTGTTTTCAGTAAGCTGTAAAGGGAACTATCTCTTCGGATTTGGACCATATTGATTATCGGCGGCATCACTATCCTGACAGAAAAACACGAGCAAGATGATGGAACCAATTAAGGGAATTAAGCTAATTAATAGCCACCAGCCACTTTTACCCGTGTCATGTAGTCTTCGAAATGCAACCGCAAGTGAAGGCAAAAGGATAGCTAATGAATAAATAAAGGATAGGACCTGATTCGTTCCGATAATAGCTTCAATAATACCAAGTGCAATTGAAATAATAATATTGATAAGCACAAACATCCAATATTCTTTCCGTCTTGCTCTACCTTGAAAACCAACGTAATTCGATAAGACTTTGAAATACCATTCCATGAACATCAACTCCTTAGTGTTTGTTTACAACGGCATTCTGCGATATCTACACGCCAGCTTTTCTCCTCCATTGATATTCCTTTCAAAGGAATCTCATTCATTTAGTTTTGGAAGTTAACGCAAAAAAGCGACCCATAGGGTCGCTTTCTTATGAATCACGATGTCGTTTTACGCTTCATTGCCTTCCTGCCATTCCCTCATAATCCGTACAAACACATTCGGAAAAGCATAATTCTGGAGATCCTCCGGACCTACCCAGCGGTAATGAAAAGGAATCCATTCCTCCCCAGTGCTCGGACGGTTCGCGTCGCCAAGCTTCGCGCGATATACCTTCATTTTCCATACAATATGGCTGAAAATATGCTCCGTATCCATGAACCATGCCTCCGGCTGGATCCCGATCTGCTCCTGCTCCGCAAGTGCCTCACGAAGTGCCACCTGGTTGTCCTCATCAGACTGCCAAGCCGTTGTCGCCCATTCGACATGCGGGAGCTCCCACATCCGAGCTAGCAAGCCCTCTTGCTGGCGCTGCCTGATCAACCATTTGCCTGCATGCTCGCCAGTCCCCTCGATGAGAGCGACAGCACGCAGCTCAGGGCGGGGCGGCTTCGCTTTCTTTTTGATGGGCAGAGCCTCTTCCATGCCAGCTTCACGGGCTGAACAATGTGCCATGACAGGGCACGTCAAGCAATGTGGTGACCTTGGGGTGCACACCATGGCTCCGAGCTCCATCAGCGCTTGGTTGAAGTCGCTGGCAGTTCCGTCCAAGATCAGCTCGCGTGCCAGCTTTTCCATAATCGTCCGTGTCGACGGCTTCATAATGTCTTCTTCGATGAGAAAATAGCGCGAAAGTACGCGCATCACATTGCCATCGACCGCAGGCTCAGGCTTGTTGTAGGCGATGCTCAGGATCGCTCCTGATGTATAAGGCCCTACGCCTTTGAGCGCGGAGATATCCTCTTTATTTTGCGGGACAATGCCCTCATAACGTTCGTGCACTTCTCTAACAGCAGATTGAAGGTTCCTTGCTCGTGAATAGTAGCCGAGTCCTTCCCACGCTTTAAGGACATTTTCTTCTGGTGCGGTTGCAAGCGCCTCGACAGTTGGAAATTGATCAATAAATCGATGAAAATACGGAATTACGGTATCCACACGTGTTTGCTGCAGCATGACTTCGGAAATCCATATATAATAAGGGTTTTTACTTCTACGCCAAGGTAAATCACGTTTATGTGTCTGGTACCAATCCAAGAGATTCTTGGAAAAATACATCTTCTGTTCTTCGCTGTACATGAGCTCTCCTTCTCTATGGGGCACGTTCAAGTTATAATGGATGAATGGATATGGTACCATTATACGAGAAGTTCGGAACATAAAACTAGAGGTGAATGTATGCAAACGTCGAAGCAAGCTAATTTGACTAAACCAGGGCAACATCAATTAACAAATAAAAGAAGAGATTGGCTGCGCGAAGCTCAGGGACTTATTCCCCTTGTGTTCATTTGGGGCGCCGAGTGGGTGTTTAGCGCTGGAGTTGATTTCGCCCTCTACTGGCGCGATTTGGATTGGTTGAAGCAAGCGGCTTTCATCACCGCTGTAGTGGCTAGCTTGATCCAGATTTGGGGGATGCGCAAATCCTTGAGTCCTGGAAACACAAGTGAAACCGAGGATTCTGTGAAGCATGGCTGGGGGCATCCTATATTTCTAGTGCTACCAGGAGCACTACTCGTTGCTGCCGTTGCTTTATTGGATGCCATCGGTGCAGTGAGTCCGTTGTTTGCGCCTATCTTGCGAGCGTTCCTACTCGCGATCGGGTTCGTTCAGGTCGGCCTGCTGCTCGGTAGATCGCTTATTTATGTGGGATTGTGGCTTTTCACGCTAACTGCGGTCATGGCCGTGTGGTATTTGGGCTATTCGGATGTGATTCTCGAGGGAATGGGCGGCATCAGCCTGCTCGTGAGTGGGTATATGCTTCGGGTTTGGGCGAGGTAGAGAGTTAGTTAAAACACCAACCCAAACTAACTGGAAATCCTCCAGCTATTTTGAGAGAAATACACGTTTTTCAACGATTAGATGGATTTTCTGCATCTATTTTCGCCGAATGGAGCCACTTTAGCTCAAATCGGCTGAAATTAACTGTAGAAAATCCATCTATTTGCATTTACAGGCCAAATCCAGTGCAATTAACAGCAGAAAATCCAGTTATTTGTTCCACGCATGCAGACACTCACAGCTGCTCAACAATCGCATAAGCCGCAGCCATTGATGCAGTATGCGTAATGCTAATATGTATGCGGTGACTGCCCTGAAGACCTGCCCGCAGCAAAGCCTCCTCTTTCACCTGGCAGACGGGTTTGCCAAGTAGGTCCGGCAGCACTTCGATATCTTGAAAACCAATCTGCTTTCCGATCCCGCAGCCAATGGCTTTCACGATCGCTTCCTTCGCTGCGAAACGTCCTGCAACGAACTCCGCGAGCCGTCCGCGACGTTTCTGCGCTAGCTCCTGCTCCACAGGTGTCAACACTCGCGCCATAAAGCGATCGCCTGAAAGTCCTTCGAGCATTTTGCCTATTCGCTCAATTTCAATTAAATCCGTTCCAACACCCATGATCATCGCTCAACCGGCCTCATTTCTGCTCGCAATAACGCTTTGCGTACAATTTAACCGATTCCTCGGCTAAGGTCAAGGGAACCGCCGCGCACAAACACCACAGGTTACGTTAAGGTAAGTAAGTAACCCTATTTTCAGCTCTTATGTCTTCCGGCCGCAAGCGTTATACTAGGCATAGAAATTATAGCTAGGAGGCCATCATAGTGAAAATCATGCCACTGGAAAGACGCGGGATTTCAAACAGCCGCATTGTCTTCGGATGTATGGGATTAGGCGGAGATTGGGCCGGCAATCCATTAACCAAGGAAGATTACGTCACCGCTGAAAAAGCTGTAGAAGCCGCATTATCAATTGGAATTACGATGTTCGATCATGCTGACATTTATAAAAGAGGGAACTCTGAGACCGTCTTCGGTCAGGTTCTCAAGAATAGACCTGATTTGCGCGACCAAATCATTTTACAATCGAAATGCGGAATTCGCTTCCAAGATGAACAGCATCCGCAGCGTTTTGATTTTAGCAAAAACCATATCCTCAGCTCCGTAGATGGTATCCTCGGTCGACTTGGTGTGGAGCACATCGATATCTTGCTGCTGCATCGCCCGGATCCGCTCATGGAACCTGAAGAAATCGCGGAAGCTTTCAATACACTGCGCTCCGCGGGTAAGGTTCGCCATTTCGGCGTGTCTAACATGACCTCCGCGCAAATGCGCTTCATCCAAAACTCCCTGCCAGAACCGCTTGTCGTGAACCAATTGGAACTGAGTTTGGCGCGTTTGGATTGGATTGAGCAAGGCATTCTGGTGAATCAAAAGGTAGGAGCCAGCGTTAACTTCGCCGATGGTATCCTTGAACACTGTCAGATGAACGATATTCAAATTCAAGCATGGGGCCCTCTTGCTAAAGGTAAGTTCTCCGGCGGCGCCACTGAGGACGCGCCTGAAACCGTCAAGAAAACAGCTGCGCTTGTTCAGAAGCTGGCTGCTGAGAAAGAAACGACGCCAGAAGCCATCGTACTTGGCTGGCTCATGAAGCATCCGGCTCGCATTCAGCCGGTCATCGGCACTTCCTCCGCACAGCGGATCGTCGCTTGTGAAGACGCGGTTCGCATCGCGGACACGATGACACGCGAAGAATGGTACGCGCTGCTCGAGAGCTCCCGCGGCTTGCGTATGCCGTAGCCGTTTATACCCTGGGCATCTGCGTGCCCACGCAAATAAGGCCGTCGTGAAGTAGTAAAATCTACTTCACGACGGCCTCTTTCGCGCTCAGCTGATCACTTCACGCAGATCCCTATACTCCTGGGGACTAACGCCCTCCATCTCTTTGAACACGCGGCTGAAATGTTTCACATTCTCAAATCCAGCCCGTTCGCTGATCTCATAGACTTTGAAGTCTGTCGTGGCCAGCAGCTCGCGTGCCCGCTCAATGCGCAGCCTTTTCAAATAGTGAACGAAGCTTTCGCCCGTATACTCCTTGAAGGCCTGACTGAAATAGGAGTAATTGAAGGACACATGGTTCGAAACCATGGCCATATTCAGATCTTTATCAAAGTTCTCCTGTATGTATTGTGTGGCTTTCTTCATTTCTCTGTGGTCGATATGGAACGTCTTCATCGTGCGCACATACGCATTGAGTCGATCCAACAGGCCCTCGACACTATGATAATAATCTGAAAAATAATAGAAATTCGAGATATCCCCAACCTTTTTGAACAACCGCAGAATCTCCACAGACTCCCCGCCATACACATGAAATACTTTATCAAAAACAAGCTCATTCAAGGCTTTGCTCACAGCCTCTACATAGGCGATATCGAAACTAGCTACTGTTTTCATATCGAGTATTTCCAGCAGCAGCGCGGACATTTCCTTATTGCGGTCCGTTCCGAGCATATTGGCGATTCTTTGGATTGTAGCAAGAGGAACAGTGAAGTCCTTATTTTTGTGACAAATCGTTTCATAACTAACACTGCCTGGCCCCGACTGCAAAAACGTATACTTCAACGCCTCGAGAGCTTCCGTATATGCAGGCTGCAACCGCTCCGCTCCACGCGTGTAGTCGCTTACCCCCATGCTGTACATGAAATACCCTGCTGCCCCAGCGATTCGCTCCGTTAAATAGGGAAACAACTCCCCCTGCTCGGCAATGAGCACTAGCTGGTTTTCTTTATCCAGCACAATTGCATGCCGATCACGGCAGTGGTCTGGCACATGGGCAAGTTCATCTTGGATACGAGCCACAAATTCGGAATGCTTCATCTCCGCTGCCGTTCCCCGATAGTGAAGCACGCCAACTTGAAACCCTGCCTCCACCCAAGCCATATCAATCTGCCCGAGCTTGCTACGCATGGTCTCCCCATCTATGTGGGAATGCCGGAGCAAGTAACTCAACTGACTCTCCTTGAAAGCTTCCTTCTGCTGGAAGGAACTGTTCAATTGCTCCGAAATTTGCTCTTTCAGCTTCAGATCACTTTCCAAACGCACTAGAGCGCTAAACAACTCTTCCCGAACAATCGGCTTCAAGAGATATTCCTTCACTTCACAACGGATCGCTTCCTTCGCATAGGGGAAGTCATCGTGTCCGCTTAAAATAATAACTGCAGGCTTCAGAACCATCTCCTGAATCCGATTAATTAGCGTTATTCCATCCATCACGGGCATACGAATATCCGTAATGACAATATCTATCGTGACGCTCTGAATCAGCTGCAGCGCTTCTTCGCCGTCCCCAGCAAACTCGAACGTATACGCTTCGGGAAATTCACGGGCAATCATGGCTTTCAGGCCGAGTCGGATATTTTTCTCATCATCAACGATAAGTATGTTTCTCATCCGTAGACATCCCTCCAGACAATATCAAATAAGGCAGCTTCATGAATACTTTGGTATACGTCCCCTCTGCACTCTCTACCCAAATCCCATACTCATTCCCGTAGTACATTTTGATTCGCTGCGTCACATTACGCATCCCAATGCCGTTACCTTCCTGCTCGCGCTCGGGCCTATTCCCATATTTGTTATGAAAATACGCGTCCTCCATATGCAACTTCTCATGAAGCTCCTCTAGCTGAGAGGATGACATGCCTGCGCCATTATCTCCCACTTCGATGAGCATGCCCTCCTCGCTCTGGCTCGCACGAATCCAGATCGTGACACCTTCGCGTCTAGCCCTGTCGATATTCATGCCGTGCTTCACCGCATTCTCCACAAGGGGTTGAAGCGACATTTTCAATACTTCCTGATCGAGATAGCTGCTGGGAATATCCAGTTTCAGCTCTAATTTATCGTCATAGCGGATGTTCATAATCGCAATATAGTTCTGGATATGCTGAATTTCATGGCGCAGCTGAACCTGATCGCTGGACCACTTCAGACTGTAGCGCATCATCGCGCCAAGTGAAGTCAACGCATTCGAAATCGTATACTGCGCTTCGACTTCGGCCATCATTTTCAAATTTTCCAAGGTGTTGTACAGGAAATGCGCGTCGATCTGATTTTTCAGCGAGCTCAGCTCTGCTTCTTTTGTCGCCGCTTGTTTGTTCACAGCTTCCACGATGAGCTCATTCATCTTCTTCATCATTTGCCGGAAATGATGGGCAAGCTCGCCCACTTCCCCGCCTGCATCCATATCAATTTGTACATTGAGATCGCCTCTGCGCACCTTTTTCATGGAGTCTCGTAAGATATGCAATTTTTTTAGGATTAACCCTTGCAGGAAATACGTAATCGCTGACAAAAGCGCAATTAACACAACGGCAGCCGCGATAAATAAATTACGGGTATGATGAATTTGCGTCACGGGTTCTTTTAACGACACCACATTCAGTAAGTGAGCATCCAGATTATCGATGGCCGTCGCCAAAATCAAGTAAGGCGTATCCCCTATGGTGACCGTGAAATTAGATCCCTCCGGATGCGGGTTGGCATTCCAAGCCTGGCGCAGCTGCTCCATATTCATGCCTTTGAAAAATTCATCACCATTCCCCGTAAACATCCCACCATGTCGATCGATTACGAGCATATGTGACTGTCCATCCTGAATGGGACTGAACAGCTTCTGAAAAAACTTCTCCATCAGCATATCGACCTCAAGAATGGCAACGCGTGTGTCCTTGGGATAGTAAATTTCTTTCAACAGGGAGACGTATGTCCAGCTAGTTTCATTACTCGTGTTGTAGCGATTCATAATATCTTTCTCATTCTGCAAAATTTCCCAGCGGGCCTCACCCTTGCGTTCCAGCACGTCCTTGTACCAAGGTCTATCTGCGATTCGACTCTCTTTTAGAAAAATGGGCCAAATCTCTTCGGTATTCGGATTATCTGTAAACAAGCGCACATTGGCGATACTCGGGTTATTAAACAGGAGACGCTGTAAGTTTGAAAACGTATTCATATTAAAATCAACAAGCTCAGAAACTTCTAGCTCATGCGCGCTATGCAAATATTGAATAACCTCTTTGTCCGTGATGGAAAACTGTGCTGCACGCCCCATCGCTTCAATATTGCCCAGAATACTCGCCTTCTCACTCTCTAACGCATACTGATTATTGTTCACGGTGTCTTGAATCGTATTTCGATAAAATTCATTAAATAAATACCAAGAAATCAATATAATGGGAATCAAAATGATAATGATATAGGCACCGATTAGTTTCGTTTGAATCGAAATACGGTTCGTCATCTGCGTAATCCGCATTCTTCCTTTGCCTAGCATAGATCCCATGGTCTCATATCCCGTCTTTCTATTCGGTAGTTCTCTTATTTTAAACTAAAATACGGAGCATGCGGGAACTATTTGCGGCGAAAAACCCGAAAACCCGATAGATTCGGGCTCTCAGGTCGTTTTATAGATTTACTTCGCGGATGCAGCAATTTTCTTCACGTTAGATTCAAATTCTTTTTGTTGGTACGCTTGCACCTTATCCAAGCCAGCTGCTTTCCGATCCTTTTGGTATTTATCGAGCAACTGATCGAATTCGGCATCCGTTTTAGCTAATAGCAGCTTCGGAAGCGTTTTTCCCCACGCCTGGGCGATTTTCGTATTGGCAATGCCCTCTTCCGATGTCCCTGTTGGCACAATGTTATCGTACTGCGAGAAGCTTTTGGACTTACCTTTCGTCCACTCTTCCGGTTGTTTAATTGGTTCCACACTAGGTGGTGCCCATTGCAGATTCATGTTCGTATCCATCAGCATCCAGAAGGTATACGAGGAGCCATATTTTTTATCAAAAGCAGCCCGGTCTTTATTCATCAGATCCACCACTTCTGGCTTAAATTGATCTTTGCCATTGATGGTGTCATAGCTAACGCCTTTTTCACCGAGGTATAGATCCTTGTTCCCCTCTTCACTAATGAGGTAGCTCAAGAATTTAATCGCTCTTGCTTTGTCTTTCACGTCTTTGGAAATCAACGTCACTGTCCAACCTGAGATCCCAGGACCTGCTAGGGTTGGCGGGCTTTTTGCAGCATTAGCTGGACCGTCTACAGCGATGTAGACTTTGTTCGGATCTTTTTGGTACAGGGAAATATTTTGATTCGCTAAATCAGAACGTTGATACAACATGGCAAAATAGCGGCCTTGCGCGATCTTTTCTTCCATTTGAGGACGTTTATCGATAAAAATATCCTTGGCCAACAAGCCCATTTCATTGGCTTTACGGAACGTTTTGAGCCAGCTCACAAACTCTGGATCGGAGGAACGATCATAAAGCTTATTATCTTTTTCATACGGAATCGCTAAGAAATTTTGCAGCATGGAACCATTTTGACCAGCATCCAGCAGTGAACTATTCCCTAAGTCTCCGAACTCATGCAAACCCAGCGGAATCAGTGGCTGACCGTTCACATCAGGGAACTTCTCTTTCGCCACCTTAAGCGCGTTCAGGAACCCTTCTTGTGTTCTCATATCTGGTTTACCGATCGCCTCATACATATCTTTACGAACAAGGAACGTTTGGTTGGAGACGAAGTTTTGCCCGTATTTCTTGTAGTCCTCTGAGGAGGAGGACGCGTTCGGATAGCCGTAGAAATTGCCATCTTTCTGTGTGTACCACGATGTTTTCGCAGGATCAGCTACCTTGATAAAATAAGGATCATACTGTTTGGCAAGCTCATTCAGCGGAAGCACCATATTGCCTTCGATCATTTTCTTAACAGCATCTTCATACCAGCCCAGTGTGATAAAATCAGGCAACTTACCTGAAGCAATCATCGTATTCAGCTTCTCATTCTCATTGCCCGCAGGGACGATAAAGTTGATATTCACACCGGTTTTCTTGGTGATGTACTGCGAAGTGGCATCAACGCCCCATTTATTAGGAAACCAAGAAAAGTTAAGATACCAATCGAATGTAATCGGCTTTGTGTCGGATTTCCAACCTGGATCATTCGCGTTTGCTACAGGCGCAGCGGATTGTGGTGCGGCGGTTTCTGCCGCTTTGGTCGCCTCAGGACTGGCCGTACTGGTGTTAGTCTCTTTATCTGTGGTACAAGCAGTTATTGAAAAAGCTGTAAATAAAGCAAGCAATGTCGTTAGCGTTTTGCGTGGTTTCCTCATTGGCGTTTCCCCTTTTCGGATTCATTGTCATATGTGCAATCTCTGTCTAGAACAGAGCTGACCACCTAAGTAACGTGAAGATTAACCTGATTAACCTTTTATCGAACCGATCATAAAACCTTTTACAAAATACTTCTGTAAAAAAGGATAGATGATGACAATCGGCAATGTGGTTACAACCATCGTTGCAAGCTTAATCGACTGAGACGATACTGTCTTCGCCACACTTCCCGTCGTTGCAGCCATCATTTGATTGGAGCTGGACTGCGCAACGACCCGATAGAGATACGTCTGGATCGGTTGCAGTTCGCTTTTGTTAATATAGATCATCCCGGTAAAATAATCATTCCATTGATAGACGCCGTGAAAGAGCGCAATCGTAGCGACAACAGGCATGGACACCGGCAGGATGATTTGATAAAAGATTTTAAAATCATTTGCGCCATCAATCTTGGCGGCCTCCTCTAAGGCATCCGGGATTTCTCGGAAGAAGGCTAAGAAGATAATGAGATCGAAAAAGCTGAACATCGCCGGAATGATATATACCAGGAAGCTGTCGAGCATCCCTAAATCTCGGATTAACAAGTAGTACGGAATTAAGCCTCCGCTGAAAAATAAGGTGACCGTACCGATCAGCATGTAGACGTTACGGCCGATTAGCTCTTTGCGGGAAAATGCATAGGCCACCATCGCTGTAAAAAGTACGTGAACCACGGTACCAATAAGCGTTTTCGCTACGGTTACGCCCATCGCCAGCATGATGCCATTATTTGCAAAAACGGCTTTATAGCTGTCAATGCTGAACACCCGAGGCCACCAGTAGATGCCCCCTCGCATGGCGTCATTGCCTTCATTAAAGGAATTCACAAGCACATACCAGATGGGATAAATCGTTACGAAGCAGATAACTAGCATGAAAATAAAATTGAAATGATCGAATGCAGCCTCTTTGTAGGTTCTGCGATTCAGGGAAAACATCGTTGGCTCACCTCCTAGCTTTTAGAATAGAGACGTGTTGTTGAGCCTCTTGGTAATGAAATTCGCTGAAAGCAGCAACAGGAGTGAGATAAGCGACTTAATCAAGCCAACCGCCGTAGCATAGGAGAAACGACTCTGACGAAGGCCTACCTCATACACATACACATCGATCACGTTGCTGGCGCTGGCGTTTAGTTGGTTTTTGAGCACGAGAATTTGGTCGAAATTGGAGTTCAGAATACCGCTCACAGAGAGAATGAACAGGATCGTGATGGTTCCTTTGATGGATGGAAGGGTCACATAGAACATTTTCTGAAAACGCCCTGCTCCATCGATCGTTGCCGCTTCATACATATCCGGGGATACACCGGACATCGCTGCGAGATAGATAATCGCCGACCAGCCAAGCTCCTTCCAGATATCGGAGGTGATGATAATACTCCAGAAATACGAAGGCTCTGCCAAGTAGCTGATAGGCTCTTGGATAATATTGAGCGCTAGGAGGAGCTTGTTTATCAGGCCAACGTCAGCTAACCAAGTGGCAAGTATGCCACCGAGAATAACCCAAGATAAGAAGTGGGGTAAGTAGGAAATCGTTTGAACCAGCTTCTTAAAACGGATCGAACGAAGTTCGTTCAGAAATAAGGCGAACACGATGGGAAGCGGAAAGCCAATAATGAGTTTGAGCACACTCATCCCGACGGTATTTTTAATGACACTGGCTAAATTGTCGTCTTCCAGAAAAGCCTTGAAGTGCTCAAGCCCCGCCCAAGGTGCGGCCGATATGGGTTTTACAATATTGAAATCCTTAAAAGCGATGAGTATCCCGTACATGGGGACATAGTGAAAAATAATCATCCACGCGACGCCGAGCAGCGCCATAACCTGCAAATATCGCTGTGCGTATACGATGCGGAGCAGCCTTGACGCTGATTTGCGGAAAGGGACTGACTTGTGATTCGGAGTGGCAATTTCCGTCTCCGTCTTCATTTCTGGCTGCACCTCCTGTGTCTTTTCCTTGTAAGCACTTTCATAACTCATTATAGGTGTTCTATCCTGACCATGTAAGGCTTCAAATTTCAGCTATGGTTACTATTTTTTGGATATGTGGTGAGAGTCCTGACATTTAGCCTACTCTACGCTGCAACTAGACAAATAAATGGATTCAATGTAGCTAATTTTGCCGATTCTCCCCATTTGGGAGTAATAAATGGATTTCCTACAGTTAATTTCCGCCAAAGTCGACCAAACGGCCGATCTTGCTGAAATTAGCTGCACTTTTTCCATTTATTCGCTAAATCTTAGATCATACGCCAATATTAGCTGTATGTTTTACAGTTATTTGAAAGCTAGCTACTCAACTGAACACTGCCAACAACTACTGCTTCTTCTAGTCAATGAACAACCAGCATGGCACACGAAAGAGACCCAAGGCAAGATTGCCTCAGGTCTTCTTCAATTAGATTTACTTCGCTACGGGTGCAGCTGTCGGTGTTGATGTTAACTCCCTCACTTCAGGGACTGCTGCAGGTACTGATCTTGATCGCTCCGTGACTTGGGCTGCCGCAGTCGCTGATCTTGATCCCTCCTCAGCCGGTACAGCTGTAGGTGTTAGTCTTGATCTCTCAGCTGCTGGCGCAGCTACTGGTGCTGGTGCTGTTCTTGATCTCTCCGTAGCTTGGGCTGCTGCAGCTTCTGACCTTGATCCCTCCACTACCCGTGCGGGCGCTGGTGTTAGCGCAGGCGCTGAACTTGACTCCACCGTTGGTGTGGTAGGTGCCACTGTATCAGCAACCTTGGTTTCACTGCCTTTATCCACAGACGTATTGGTATTCGTATTGGTATTTGTCCCCGTTGTTAGCGAACTCGTCTCAGTTGTCTTCTGATCAACAATTGGTGAATTGGATTCAACCGCTGATTTCTTATCCACACTTGCATTCGTCAACGAGCAACCACTAATAATGAGAACGGCAGCCAAACCAAGGAACGACCAACGGTACGAATTAAATTGAAACTGTTTTATCATCATAATTCTCCTCTTTAACTGTGACTTGTTTCCAGATAAATGAACATTGCCAGGTACACTTACGGGACGGACATAGGTTTCTAATAATTGAATGAGCGTATATCCGTAATCTTCTCTTTTGGATGGTTCAAGATAAGAAAGAGCTAATGCATCGCTTGCAATCTCCTGGTCTTCACGCATCCGTTGATGAGCATACCAGAGCATTGGGTTAAACCAATGAATGATCAACATCACTTGCATCAGCCAATTAACGCCGATATCGTTTCGTTTACAATGTGCGAGTTCATGTAGAAAAACATGCCTTAATTGTTCCTCATTTAAACTATTGAGAACCGTCTGCGGGATAACTAGCCAAGGCTTCCTGACGCCAAATAGCGTCGGCATCGAGATTTTGTCCGAGGCCACTAACGTGACAGGCTTATGTATCGACATGAGCTGTTGACACTGAGCGAACAGGTGTAGGATGCCGATATCGGATATCGGACTCGTTTCTTTTTTTATTTTCAGAGCAAATTTATGGTTAATTACTACGGTATATATCGCAAATAGGACAATGCCCAGCAGCCATATAGACATGGCATACTTGTACAATAGATTCTCTGCTGCGCCGCTATCTTCAAACTCCTCATGCATGCCAATTTCTACTACCGAATCAATCTCGTGAATGCTCCCAGGGTACGATATCCAATTATAAATGCTTAAATGACTTTCCAAGTTCCAAGGCAGGAGCAGTCGAACGAGCACTAATAACCACATGAGATAATGCCATCTAGGTTTAATCCGTTTATGCAGGATGCGCTGAATCAGCAGGATAAACACAACAGTAATCGTTGCCATGAGCGAGACGGATATAATCCAGCCAAAAAGACCTGTAAGAACTTCACTTATTCGGCCCACGTTCACCCCTCCCTTATTTCATAAAAGCGAAACCTTCCTGAAGCAGATCTGCCCGGACTCGGTATCCCTGTCATTTGTTTTTATTTTTACTTTCGAGCATATCTCTCAACTCTTTAATGTCTTCCTCCGACAACTGCTCCTCTTTTAAAAAATTAACGAGCATCGGCTTAAAAGCCCCGCCATAAATTCTTTTCAGAAAAGATTGCGTCTCCGACTTCACACACTCACCTTCAGAGACCAAAGGGAAATAAGCATACACCCTGTTCTCTTGTGTAAAAGATATCGCTTGCTTCTGTGCTAACCTGTTCAGCAAAGTTCGAATTGTTTTGGGCTTCCACTCTGTCCGTTCCTGCATAGCATCAATAACTTCATTCGCCGTGCGTGGGGATTCGTTCCAGAGTACCTTCATAACTTCCCATTCGGCATCCGTAATATGAGGGACCGTCTTCACTTCATTTCCTCCTTTCAGTTGGATTACACTTGTAATACACATTGAATATTACAGTTGTAATCCAATGTTGTCAAGCTGCGTCGTTTAAGAAATAGAAAAGACTATCCATGTTAAACATGGATAGTCTCTTTTTACTAGCACCTAAATGCCTGGGATTGGAACACGCTTATGCTCGGTTTTCACATATTGCTTTTCCAGCTTTTCTTGAATAGCTGGATCAATTTGCTTGCCTTCGAGATAGTCGCTATTATCACCGTAGGTGATGCCTAGCTCGTCCTCGTCTGTTTGCCCGTCCCAAAGGCCGGCTGTTGGAGCTTTGTCCAGCACGCTTTGCGGTACGCCGATCTTCGCAGCGAGCGAGCGCACTTGGCGCTTGTTCAGCGTGCTCAGCGGCGTAATGTCAACGGCACCGTCGCCGTACTTCGTATAGAAGCCGGTGACTGCCTCGGAGGCATGATCCGTGCCCACGACGATCAAGCCCAGTTCAAAAGCCAAGGCATACTGCATGACCATGCGCGTCCGTGCCTTGATGTTCCCTTTACCGCCGCGGCTCACATGCTGGTGAACGCCGATATGCTTGAGTCCGTACTCGACTTCGATGGCAATCTCGTCGACGGACTCTTCGATGTTGTTTTCGATTTGATATTTCAAATCGAAGGCTTTGGCCACAGCGTAGCTATCTTCGATGTCGACTTGCTGGCCATAAGGCTGGAACACGCCGACGGTTTTGTATTCTTTGCCTTTTTCTGCGGTTAGCTCGTCCGTAGCTTGCTTACATAGTCCAGCCGCTACCGCGCTATCGATACCGCCGCTAATCGCGATCAGCAGGCCGTTCGCGTGCGCGCCAAGCACGTAATTTTTGAGGAAATCTACACGTTTACGAATCTCTTCATCAATATCAATTTCAGGTTTAACGCCGAGCTTTGCGATAATTTCAGCTTGTAAACTCATGCAACTCTCCACCTTTTATCTAAATTTTGGAATGATGCCTTCTTTGAGATCTAGTATAGACTTTCGGCTCTCAAATTTCAAAGTGTAATCGAAAGAACATGAGATTAACTGGATTTCCTACATCTAATTTCACGCCAATCGCGTATTTTCAGCGAATAAATGGATTCTCTACAGCTAATTCCAGCCATTTCAGCTAAAACCGATGATTCAATCGAAATTAGCTGTATATTTTCCATTTAAATTCCATATGCAGATGAAAACGCAGAAATTAGCTGTACTTTTTACAGTTATCTACACGTAGGGATCCGGAAGAACAAATAAAAAAGCCTACCTGCTCATCAGCAGGTAGGCTTCTATATGCCTAACAATTATTATTTGCAATATTGTTCAAAAGCACCAATCAAATCGCCAGCGATCATGTCCGCGGAACGATCTTCGATTTGGTGACGTTGAATGAAGTGAGCTAGCTCACCGTTCTTGAACAACGCGATAGATGGGGATGATGGCGGGTATGGTGCCAAGTATTCACGCGCTTTAGCCGTAGCATCCTTCTCTTGGCCAGCAAACACTGTGTATGTGTAAGTTGGTGTTGTATCGTTCTGTAGAGCTTTTGCAACACCTGGACGACATTGACCAGCTGCACAGCCACAAACGGAGTTCACGACAAGCAGCATCGTGCCATCCTTGGATTTTTCAATTGCTTCTTCCACTTGCTCAGGAGTCAAAAGCTCCGTAATACCCAGACGAGTCAAATCTTCTCTCATCGGTTTAACCATATCTTTCATGTATGAATCAAAAGACATTGCCATATGTGCCACCCCTTAGGATTTGATAGTTACTCTTAAAACGTAATGACTATAATTATTATACATCCGTTAGCGGTGAAAGCAAAGTCCAATGTCTCTTGGTAAAAATAGAAATAAAGCGAAAGCTGTTTAGGCTTCCGCTTTATCGTCTTTCCCATTCTCGATATCTTGACCCGGTTCGTAGGCAACATTTTTATCCGGATGTGTGAAAATACCGCTTTGCGGCTTGATGCCTTCTTCGAATAGTTCGCGATTCTCTGCGCTCTGGAAACCAACATCCTTAAAAGGATGCACCCACTGGTCGCCTGCCATCACTTCGGGGTTGGTATCCGATGTCCATTGCTCGAGAGGGGAGTTCTCGGATTCATAATCATGATCACCGATGGTCACTCCATACTCGTTCACGAATGGTGCACGCGGGCCTCGCCCTTGCTCAAATTGCGGCAAAAAATCGATCTCAAAAGGATCTAGCTCACTCTGGTCCTTCGAAGAGGTGGCTGATTTCTTCTGATCTTCGCTCATGTGGATGGGCGGTTGGGGCCGTCCAATTTTTTATCATAGCCCTCTTTACTTGCAGGTTTTTTATCACGCTCTTGGTTTTGTTGTTCTTGCTGGATTTGCGTTTTGGAATCATTCTGACTCATATCCATCAGCTCCCTTCTGCCCGTAGTATGTGACAAAATAGGGAGGTTCATTCCAATAATCAGCATGAGCAAATTCAATAACTGCACAGGGGTGAGATACACTGCGGTTGGTTCCCCAACGCGAAATAACTTGCAATCATCCCGGCTGCACCGCCGTAGAACAAAGTATTTTTCAGCAGCTTGCCTGATCCTAGAACTCGTGTAGAACGAGCTATCCAGAGTTGCTGCCACACCAGTAGCGGCAGCAGCAGGATCGCCAGGTACGCGTGATAGGGATGAAACCTCGACACAGTACCTTCCACGCCAATCCCCCAAGGCAGCTGGGTTGGTAATCCAAAAGATGGCGTCAACGCCGCATAAAGAAACATCGCAGATGCAGCACCGACAGCGAGCATATCCAGCAACACCCGCCAAGCGATGCCCTGCTTACGCACTTGATACGTTAGGTAGATGTACGCTAATACGACACCTACTACAATCTCCATTTGAGAGCCTGCTGTCATAAGCAGCTTCATCGGGCTCTCCCATAGCAAGGATGGCTGCGTCAGAAGACTGCCCAAGCGCCATGTAAAAAACACGATCAAGGCACTATTTAAAATCAGGTCATCCATTCTTTTTACAGCTACCTGAGGAGCAGTAGGCATTTCAGACACTTCAGGCACTCCTGATGTTTCTATCTCTCCCCGACTCCAAAGCCGCACTACACGCCGCATGAGCCAAAACCCGAGCACACAAGCCAACAGCAAAGCGACTAACTTCCCCTGCAGTTGCAGCGGACCGATTTGTACCACATCAGGCATAGGTAGGTGACCTCCGTTTTCCCTTTCCATGTCATGTATCATTAACATACTTAACTTTCGACAAAACGCTTACTATTTCCTGGGAAATTTTGCAGAAGTGCGCGAACCTTTGTCTAAACTCGTCGTCACCCTACTATTTCCCGACAAAAGGAAACAACAGCTTCTGATTCTCGTTCGTATACATATTATCCTTCGTGATAACCTCAGAGCCCGTATCCATCATCGCTTTGACCTTTTCGCCACGATGTGCTTGGAGTGCGGTTTTGACAGCGAGATATCCCATGTTAAAAGGCTTCTGAACAATCGTCCCCTGCAGGATTCCCGCCTCGAGGAAGGAAATTTCATTCATGGAACTGTCAAAGCCGACAAGTTTAATCGTGCGGTCGGGATCCAACTCCTTCAGCGCGCGCGCCGCGCCCATCGTGGATGGCTCATTCAATCCAAAAATCCCCTTAATATCTGTGCGCCCCCGCAGGAGCTCCTTCGTCTGCTCATAGGCTTTATCCTCAGATCCATTACTATACAGCGTGTCTAACAATTGAACAGACGCATCGCCTTTTAGACTATCCCGCACGCCATTCTCACGATCCATCTGGGTATTCGAGGTTTTCACAAAGCTGACTATGGCATAAGTGGCTGGCCCCTGCACATAGCCCTTCATCGTCTCCACAGCCTTGCGTCCTGCCGCATAATTATCCGTTGCAATGAAGCTCTCTGAAACACCGCCAGCAAGCCCCGAATCCACCGTGATCAGTGTAATCCCTGCATCTATAGCTCGTCGAGCTACTGGAACTAACCGGTTGTAATCTGTCGCCGCCAGTACGATGGCCTTCGGTTTCTCCGCTATCGCTTGTTCTACAAGCTTAATCTGTTCGTCGATTTGTGATTCCGATGCCGTTCCCATGATCTTAATTTCGGCATTGTACTCTTTCGCGGCGGCAAATACGCCTTGATTCAACACCTGCCAGAACTCTACATGCGGATCAATTGTCTTCGGTATCACAATAATGGCATGGTTCTTTGTACCGAAATGGTTCGTGAAGATTAGGTATCCCGAGCCCAAAATAACGGCAACTGCAAGCATAATCACAACAGCACTCACGCTAATTTTCAAACTAACACCCCACTTCTAGCCTTCACCTTGATCCGGAACGGGCGGAATGGCAGGAAACGTAATCGTGACTGTCGTCCCCTCCTCCAGTTCGCTTTCGAATTGCAATCCGTACAGCTCGCCAAAGTATAACTGAATGCGGTGATTGACATTTTGCAAACCGAAACCTTTGCCTGATTGCGATTGATGCGTCGTCTTCTGTCTGACAGCTTTCAACTGCTCCTCGCTCATGCCAACACCGTTATCCATGACCTTCAATTCGATGACACCGTCCCGCTTCCGCCCAGTTATCCGAATATGCCCGCACTCTGCCAAATGTTTCATACCATGATAGATCGCATTTTCCACTAGCGGCTGCAGAACAATTTTCAAACTACGATCCTCCAACAGCTCCGCGTCCACCTCAATGTCGTACGTAAATTTATTGCGGTAACGGATATTTTGTATCGTTAAGTAATTCTCAATATGGGCCAGCTCTACACGAATGGGAACGAGTTCTTCCCCCTTGCTAATGCTCGAACGCAGCAGCTTCGATAAGGCAGAGGTCATGGTCACGACATCTCCCACTTTCCCCATCTCAGCCATCCAAATAATCGAATCCAGCGTGTTATATAGAAAATGAGGCTGAATCTGCGCTTGCAAAGCCTTCAGTTCGCTAATCCGCTTGACCTCTTGATCCAGCACCGTCTGGCTCATGAGCTCTTTGATTTTGCTAATCATCAGATTGAACGTGCGTGACAGCTTACTGATCTCGTTAGCGCCTTCCACATCGACACGGATGTCGAAGTTCCCTTTTTCAACCTGCTTCATATGCACTTCAAGCTGTTTAATCGGTTTGGTCAACGTGATCGACAGCCAAATCGAAATCGCCAACGCAATAATAAGCGCAATACCGCCCCACATGGCGGACGTCAGCTGCATCTCTTTTTTGTTCCCGCTGAGGTCACCGGCGTAGGTTACGCCAATCATTTTCCAACCAAAGCTCGTTGTGCGCACGGTATAGATCTTATTTTCATCCGTTGCCACCGTTTCGAACGTGCTATCCTTGGCCTGCATCAATGCGCGGATATCTTCAGATTTCAAGCCCGAATACAGCAATTGCTGCTGCGGATGATAGATGAGATCGCCACTCTGATCGAGAATGAATACGTACCCTCGCTGTCCCAACTGAATTTGATTGCATAAGTCATTAATAAGGTTAAAGTTCAGGTCAACGAGCAGCACCCCGCTTGCGCCGCCAGGCCCAGGACTTGGCATCTGTTTCGAGATCGAAACAACCCATTTATATTCATCTTGATACACATGCTGCACATGGGAGGAGGAAATGACGATATCCCCCTTGCTCCTGCTCGCTTTCGTGTACCATTCCTGTGAAATCAGCTCCGCATAGGGCTTAAATTCAGGTGAAACCCGATCCGATACTATGGCGCCATTAGAACCGATGAACACAATGGAAGCGATATCATTTCGCGATGCAACGATCGTGCTAAAATAGCTGCTGATCTGACGTTTAAGCTGCTGTGCTTCGACATCCTGCGGATTTTTCAAAGAAAGATACTGCTTCAGGTCTGTATTGCTCAAAGAAAGGGTAGAAATGCTCTCCATATTGCCGATGTAAGTCTGGATGTTCTTATTCACTTGCTCGATCAATTGGTTCGTATACGTCAGCGAGGCATCCGTTACAGCAACGGTTGAGAGGCGATAGGCGCTATAGCTGAGAATAACGGTTGTGCATAAAATTAAACAAGAAAAGGCCAACGCGAACTTCGTATGTATGCTTTTGAATTGAAAGGATCGAATTAGACTTCTCATACGTCTCATATGTTCAGCCCAGCCTTGTTGGCGGCTCTGAACTCCTTCGGGGTCATGCCCGTATGTCTTTTGAAAATGACACTAAAATACTGCGGATCACCATAACCTACCCGCGCTGCAAGTTCATACGTTTTCAGCTGTGTGGTCGCTAGCATTTCCTTGGCTTTGTCCAACCGGTATCGGGTCACATACTCAACGAATGTCTCCCCCGTATGCGGCTTAAACAAGGCGCTGAAGTAACTCATGCTCATATAAATATGATTGCATACCTGCTGCAGCGAAAGGTGCTCATCAGCATAATGTTCATGGATATAGCCAACCGCCGCCTCCAACTGCGCGCCTGACACATGGGTACGCTTCTCTGCCAGCCGATCAACGAATGCTAAACAAATGACCTCCAACCATAGCCGCACATCATCTAACGTTTTGCGTGTGTAGAGTTCCATGAACGAATGATCGCCCAACACATCACCTTCATCCAACCCCGTCTCCACTCCAGCATTCATCAGGGCGACGAGCAGTTTGTGCAGTTTGCCGTAGCAAGATTCCATCGGACATGCCGATTTCTTCAAATCCTCGATCCACTCGTACAGCGTGTTGGTGATGGCCGTCTTTTCACCTGTTTTGATCGCTGCAATCAATCTTTTCTCTATACGTAAATAGCTCGTATTATCTAGACTGCTCCCGAACTCCATATCCCCAATGGCGATGATGCGATTATTTCCCAGCATAAAACGGTAATCCAATGCCGTAAGCGCTTCTTGAAAAGCCTTCGGCAACTCTTGCAGTCCCTTATACATGCGGCTAATGCCTACCGTGACAGTCATGCCCAAATATTTCTCTATGCTATATCTGCCTTGTTCAGCCAGGGTTTGACAGATCACCTCGACCTGGTCCTCAGCACCGGAAACGAGTCCAACAAGCTTATCATCACGGGTTCGGAATACCGTACCGCCGTGCTCCTTCTCTACAATTTCGTGCAAAATATTATATGCCGCAAATCGCAGTAGCTCCTCTTCGGCCACCTGGTCGCTGTACAGCTCTCTCCCAAAGTCATCTATGTCGAGTGCTAGGACTGTATGTCCGGCACCCTCAAAGTGCAAGCCAAACATCGGCAGCTTCCGCTCGACCTCATCTTTCCGCATGCCGGACGTGACCAACCGCTCCAAAAACCGTTCGCGCAGCAGAGGCATGCTCTCTTGAAATTGATGGCGAAGGAACGTGATGTCCTCACGCTGCTTACGTTCCTCATCCAGCTCGAGGCATAGCTTCTGAAGGAATTCTGTAAATTCTGCACTATTGATCGGCTTCAGCAAATAGTCTTTGACCTTCAGCTTGATCGCTTGCTTCGCATAGTCAAAATCTTCGTAACCGGTTACAATAACGACTTTGATGGTGCGATACTTCGCGACAATCCGCTCCGTGAGCTGAAGTCCGTCCATGAACGGCATGTTAATATCCGTGATAACGACATCTGGCTGCAAGCGCTCAACCGCTTCATAAGCGTCCCGGCCATTATCATAGTCGCCAACCAGCTGGAAGCCGCAAGCTTCCCAGTTTGTTTTCTTCTTGATGCCTTCTCTGACTTCATCCTCATCATCTATCATGATGATTGTGTACATCTGGATTCACCTCTGACGAAATCGAATTAGGCTCTATGTGTATTGTACACAGCAGTCCCAGTAACTGACAATAGAGGCTGCCCTAGGGGCTAGCCTCATTGATCTTACTCATATAGGAGCGGCTTGATATCCGCTGCATCGATGTTCGTTTTGTCATACCAGTGGAAGCCGGTATCGATGTTCTTGGCAACCGTTTCACCTTTGATCGCTTGCACAGCTGCTTTCACGGACCAGTAACCGATGCCTATCGGATCTTGCGTAATCGCGCCAGCCATTTTACCGCTGCGGATGGCATCCATTTGTTGTTTGCCGGAATCGTAACCAATGACCACGATTTTATCTTTCTTCAGCTCTGTCACAGCATTCAGTACACCAATAGCTGATCCTTCATTGGCACCGAAGAAGCCCTTGATATTCGGATGCGCTTGAACAATCGCTTTCGCTAAGTCAGTGGATTTGAGCTGATCGCCACCGCCGTATTGGGTATCGACGATTTTGATGTTCGGATACTTGGCTTTGATCTGATTCGTGAAGCCATCTCGACGATCAATCCCTGTACGGCTCGTTTGGTCATGCACGACGAGAGCGATTTCGCCTTCATTGCCGATAAGTGCAGCCATTTTGTCCGCAGCTAGGGCAGCGGCAGCCTTATTGTCCGTAGCGGCCGTCGTTACCGGAATGTCGCTATCCACACCGGAGTCGAAGCCGATGATCGGGATTTTGCTTGCTTTCGCCTTCTCGAGCAGCGGCGTCGCCGCTTTACTGTCCAGGGCAGCGAACGCGATGGCCTGCGGCTTTTTGCCCAGAGCAGCTTGCAGCATCTCAATTTGTTTATCCACCTGTGTTTCCGTCTCAGGACCTTCAAACGTAATCTCGACGTTGAATTCTTTCGCCGCTTTCTCTGCGCCTTGCTTAACCGCTTGCCAGAACTGATGCTGGAAGCCCTTGGAGATGACTGGAATATAGATTTTATCCGACTTGACGGTTGTCGTTGTTCCGGCTGTGGATGTCGCTGTTTTTGTTGTAGAACTGCATGCACTTAATAAAATGGCTGACAGCAATATCAAAGATGATGCGACAGCAAATTTCTTTGTCCGATTTCGCACTGTACCTCGCCCCTTGCTTCTCAATTTTGGTTGTATAGGACTCCATGCGGAGTGAATACCAAGGTTATTTCTTGCGGCGGCGCATCATGTCTGCGTAAACCGCCAGTACAATGACGATCCCAACAATGACGGTCTGCCACTCCTGCTTCACGGATAAAATACGAAGTCCATTCGTCAACACACTCATGATCAAGGCACCGATGACGGTTCCAAGAATGGAACCCTTACCCCCGCTGAGCGACGTCCCCCCAATGACCACGGCTGCGATGGCTTCGAGCTCATAACCTGAGCCAAGCGCTGGCTGTGCAGAGTTGAGACGGGAGGCCATCATGATGCCGGCAATCCCACTGAACACACCTGTCAGGGTGTATATGACGATTTTCCAATAGTCCACATTGACGCCAGACAACCGGGTAGACTCTTCGTTGCTGCCAAGCGCAAAGTTGTAGCGACCGATAATTGTTTTGGTCAAAATAATACTGGCAATAATCGCAGCTCCGAAGAAGATGAGAATCGCGTTAGGGATTTCCACCCCGGGAAACATATCACTGATCACGGAGCCCATCGAAATCTTCGCGAATGCCGGTGTATCGTTAAAATAAATCGGCTTCGTTCCCGATATGACAAGCGATAATCCCTTCGTCACCATCATCATGGCGAGCGTTGCGATAAAGGGAGGAATTTTCATTTTAGCTACAAGCAGCCCGCTAATGAGACCGCAGATCGCTCCGGCGAGAATGCCGCCTAGGATGCCGAGCGGCATCGGCAGCTGCCACGTCGTGATGATCACACCAGCCATTACGGCTGAGAATGTCATCACCGTTCCAACGGCTAAGTCGATTCCGGAGGTAATGATGACGAACGTCGAGCCCAAGGCTAGAACGCCAATAACGGCGGTTGAAAGCATGATCGCGACAAGATTATCGAATTGAAAGAAGTTGCTCGACGATAAGGAGAAAATGAGTACGAGCATGATCAAGCTGGCGAACGCCAACAGCTTCTGTGCAGCCCCGCTTTGTTTGGATAGGTTGGGGATTGTTTTTTTGTAAGCATGTGCAAGCCGTGTTGACATGGGACTCCTCCTAACTGATCCGCATTGTAGCAAATTTCATAATAGCTTCCTGTGTGGCTTCTTGCTGCGAGAGTTCACCCGTGATGCGACCTTCGCACATGACCATGATGCGATGGCTCATGCGTAATATCTCAGGCAGCTCCGAGGAGATCATGATGATCGATTTCCCCTGTGACGCAAGATCATCGAGCAGCTTGTAGATCTCCGTTTTAGCGCCTACATCAATGCCTCTCGTGGGTTCATCGAAAATGAGAATGTCGCAGTCCCGCAGCAGCCATTTGCCAATAACCACCTTCTGTTGGTTGCCGCCGGATAGGAATTTTACTTGTTGGTGAATGGTCGGCGTTTTGATTTGAAGCGCTTCCACATAGTGCTGTGCTTTCTCGCCGATGACGCTGTCTTGCATCCAGCCGAGTCGCCGCGCTTTACGATAAGAGGCGAGTGCGATGTTCATCTTCACATCCATCTCCACCATGAGCCCGTAGCGCTTGCGGTCCTCGGACAAGTAGCCGATGCCATGCCTTACCGCGTCATGCGGCGCTTGGATGCGAACCTGCTGTCCGTGGATGCGGATGTCTCCGGAGTCGATAGCGTCTGCGCCAAAAATGGCCCGCGCCACCTCCGTGCGTCCCGCTCCCATGAGGCCGGCGAAGCCGAGGATCTCGCCTTTGGCGAGATGGAAGGACACGTCCTTCACTGCTGAGCCGCGGTTTAGCTTGGTTACCTCCAGCACCTTGGTGGGTGAGCTGTTGGTGAGCTGTTGATTCGGGCTAACGTAAAGCTCGCGCCCTACCATCATCGAGATAATCTGATCGATGGATGTCGACTGCGTCTGCACCGTATCGATATAGCGGCCGTCACGCATGACGGTGATACGGTCGCTAATGCGTTTCAGCTCTTCCATTCGGTGAGAGATGTAGACGATTCCCACACCGCGGTTGCGGAGCTGGTTAATGATGCGAAACAGCTCCTCGATCTCTGCGTGCGTGAGCGCTGCTGTCGGCTCATCCATAATCAGCACCTCGGATTGAAAAGATAACGCCTTCGCGATCTCCACCATCTGCTGCTTGGCAACCGTCAAATCCGCCACCAATGTTCGCGGATCCAGCTGTAGATTCATCTGATCTAAGAGCAGCTGCGCTTGCTCGTTCAGCTTTCGCTCATCGATGAATAGTTTGATGCTATGTCTCGGCTCGCGGCCGATGAAAATATTCTGTGCGATCGTCAAATCCGGCATCAGATTCAACTCTTGGTGAATCATCGATATCCCCAGCAGTTGCGCTGCTCTCGTATGAGGGAGATTCACTTCACGACCTTTGATGAAGATACGTCCTTCATCCTTCTGGTACACACCTGTGGCAATCTTCAATAGGGTCGATTTCCCCGCCCCATTCTCGCCGACTAGCGCATGTACCTCACCGGCAGCTAAAGACAGCTGGCATTGATGCAGCGCATGTACACCAGGAAAATGCTTCTCAATTCCTTCCATCCTGAGCAAAACTTCTTCACTCATCGTCTATCTCTCCTCGTCCCCCAGTTCATCATGTCGCTTGTTCATGTGTTCATTCTACCTGCCAGACGCTGGAATGAGAGTCGATAAATCTCTTCAAAAACGTTGAAAATCTTCTGATTCAGTCTGATGGGGGAGTGATGAATTCATCACGGTTAGGTGGGATAAGCGCAAACTCGTTCATTGGATAAATACATTGTTTTCTGCGATTTGATCGGCAAAATCGCTACTACATTGGATTTATCCAGTAGGTACGGCCTCAAATCGCTCTAAAAGGACCTTAATGCTCGATTAGACTGGATTTGTCCAATCAAATTCAACATTTGGCTACTTTTAAGCGTGTTCCATTGGATTTATCCAATGAACATGGGGGAGTTGGTGCGGGTTAAGGGTAGGGGTTCGGGTGCGGGGTGCGGGGTGCGGGGGGCGGGGTGCGGAGCCGTCGACTCGGTCGGGGCGAGATACACGATCTTAGGAAGGGCACGATCCCCCTCAACACCAAAAAGCCCCTCACCAGGAGGGGCTTTCAACTCTATCTAGCTGCTATTCGCCAGCTTGACCATTCAATTTTTCTTTGAGCAGGTTCAGCTGCTCATCCACTTTGGCTTGCTTCGCTGTGTCTATCGGCGTGTAGCTGCCCACCCCACCAGCTGGTACGTATGGCTTGCGAGCGATCTCAGCTTCAACTTCAAGCTGGATGATCTTTTCTTCCATGCGTTGGAAGCCGCGGGACGCGTTGCCGCTTTCGATCACACCGTTGTAGGACACTTGTGCCATTTGTTTCTTAGCTTTAGCCAATTGAGCGCGAGATACAAGCTCGTTGCGTTTGTTGCGCATTTTGTAGAATTCATCTTTCATCTCGTGCAATTGTTGTGTCAACTCATCTGCATGTGCTTTCGCAGAAGCATGTAGATCTGTGTATTCAACAATTTTATCTTCGTGGTACAGCTTTTCTTCAACCGCTTGGCGAGCAATCGCTTCTTGGCCGTTTTTAATTGCTGCGGAAGCTTTCGCTTCACGGTCAGCTACTAGGCGAACGGATTCCTCAAGGCGCTGCTTCAGCTTGCGCTCACTTGCGATTTGGCGTGCAACTGTTACCTCAGCTTGCGCAATTTCTTGCTCCATATCGCGAAGGTATTGGTTCAACATAACGATCGGATCCTCAATTTTATCTAATACCTCGTGAATAGATGCTTTTGTCATATCTTTCATTCTTGTGAATACTCCCATGGTTTACACGTCTCCTTTTTTACTATCCAATGTTTGTTTTTCATAGCGAGCAACTTTGGCTCTTAGTTCATCTACTTCTCTTTGCAGTGCTTTCTTCTCAATGTCTTTCATCATCTCATCGATGTTATTCGTTGGTTCGCTAGCTTCATACGAAGCATATTTGCTAGTCGGCTGTTGCCCTTGGCGGTGGTTATGATGATTATGGAGATTTTGGTGGTTATGGTGGTTATGGGATTTATGATTCCATGCTCCCCCTGAATAGTTTTGACGACCATACGAACTTGCATAGGGATCAAATGGGGGCTGATCAAACCCAGGTTCCTTCGGAATAACAATCGCCGCTACAAAGTAGATGAAAATGACGGTCCCTCCGGTGAAAAACGTGGTGATCACGACTAGTAAACGTAATAGTGTGACATCTACATTCATGGCTTCTGCAAGTCCCCCGCATAGGCCCGTTAATTTCTTATCTCTTCGTGAGCGGTATAGTTTGTTCATGATCCTGTATTCCCTCCTGTTTCAGTCTATTGCGAAGTGCTTCCATTTCCGCATCTACAGCTGGATTTCCCCCACTGTAGAAACTTTCGCGACCCATCTTCCTAACATCGCGAAGCGTTCTGGCGTGCAGCTCCATATCGGATACGCGCTCTTCCAATCGGCCGAACATCCGCGGTGCCCCATCTTGTGTGACACTGCTGCGAGCATGCATTCTCTGCTGCAAGCGAGCGGACTCCATACGGGCCAAGTAGTAGCTTCGTTTGTCTGCGACTTCTTTGTAATCTGCTTTCAGTTGTTGCAGCTCCTCATCTAGCTCAAGGATGGACTGCTTCGCCTGCTCATAAAGTTCATGGTATTGCACGCTTTTCTCTTCGGCCTGCAACTTCTCTTGCAGTACGATTCGTGCCATATGTTCTTCGCCAGCCTTCAAAGCCAGCAGCGCTTGATGCTCACGCTTTTCTTTCGTTTCAAGTGCCGTTAAATATTGCTGCCGAAGTGATGCTGCATGACTTACGCATTGCTGATACAATCTTTCTGACTGTACAAGCTGCTCACGCTGGGCTACTAAGTATTGGTCAATCAAGCGTACTGGATCTTCCGACTTCTCCAAATGCTCATTCAACGTTGCCACGGTTATATCTCTCATCCGCCTAAATAGGCTCATCTTCACTCCACCTTTTTCACACTCTGTATTCGATTCTTTACTTGCTTACATCAAGCTGTTCTTCCTTTTAACATGGAAAATCCATAACCGATTAACCCGATTGCCAGAAGGATAATGATCCAACCCGCTAGCTTACTTACTAGAATGATAATTCCGATTCCGGCAATTACCCATCCTATTTTCTTATCGTTCTTAATCCCTAGGTAACCCAGTCCAACCATAATGAGGGGAATCACAAATCCCATCACCGAACCAATAAAGTCTCCTAAGTGAAAACCTAGCTTATTGAATAAAATCAGTGCGCCGAATGCGATTAGCAGAGCGGCTAACCCTGTGTTTCTTTTCATCGTTTTTCGTCACCGCCTTTCGTTGTTTGTCGTCGTCTTCTTCATGTCTTTATTCTAGGTAAAATCGCAGCTTTCCAAAACGGACCGTGGACGGTATTTGCTCCTAGACCTTAGTCGGGGTGGGACTACGACCCTTGATAGACAAGTATTCCTCCTCTACCAAGTCTGGCAGCATGGCAAAAAGGAGCTGCCAGCTGGCAACTCCCCTATCCATCGCATTCAACCTTACGCGATTTCCTTATCTAACACGTAGACCTTTACGTTCTTTTTCACACCAAACTCTTGTGCTTGGCCCAAATCATTCATGAAGACATCAATTCTTGAGCCGCGAATCGCTGACCCGATATCCTCTGCTTTCCGAATGCCGATGCCTTCGATGAACACTGTAGATCCTAATGGAATAACCGCTGGATCCACGGCAATCGTACGTCCTTCTTTGGCTTTAATTCCACTATAGGTGATGCCGTATGTAGGGTGAGACGCTTTTTTGCCAGTTGATTCAAATCCTGCAGTGTACGCGGTTAGCGTTGTATTGATCACTTTTTTAATAATTTTCGGCTGTCCCTCCGATGATCCAGAACCTACAGCGACTAAAGGAATCGTCAGACTTTGTCCGATCGTCAGTTGGTTTGGATTCGAGATTGCATTGGCAGCAATGAGATCATCCACGGCGATATCAAAGCTTTTTGCTATTTTGAAAAGGGTATCTCCTCGGCTTACTTTGTAAGCTGTCGTAGCCTGCGCCACTTCTGCGGCAGGAGTTTCATCTATCGAAGTAGATTGGCTTCCACTCACAGATGCAACATAGACAGGCGACATGTCAACATCTTCATCACTCGTCGGATAAGAATAGGCTTTCGTTTGCATAAACCACAGTCCAAACAGCAAGATTAGGGATAAGGTCGACATACATATTTTACGAAACATCATAGCTATAGCTCCTCCTTGAAAAGTTAATAGAGTATAGCTACTAGACTCGGCTAAAAGCAGACTTTCTATACCTTTCCTATGAAATTAATGATAGATAGCTAGAGTAATTACGAGAGAGAGCGATCCGTATTTTGTATATTTTGAGCTCGTTATGTTTACGATAGTTAACCTGTGGAATGAAACACTCGCCAATAGTATGAGCGGAAACGAGCCGAATCCAAATACTTTTCTATTTGAATATTCCTTGACAGGAATATTCCATTCAAGGTATATTGAGTGCATGAACACGATATTCAGTGCCCTTGCCGAACCAAATCGCTTACACATCGTTGAGCTCTTGCGAGATGGTCCCCTGACCGTAGGGGAAATTGCCAACCGGCTCGGCCTTAGCCAGCCGCAGGTTTCCAAGCATTTGCGCGTACTTAGCGAGGCGGGACTTGTAGAGGTACAACCGATAGCCAATCGAAGGGTCTACAAACTGCGGCCGCAGTCCCTTCAAGCTATTGAAACCTGGCTAGGTTCCTTCCGACGTCTATGGGAAACGCAATTTGACCGATTGGAAGCTTATCTAGAGGCGTTGCAAGCGAAAGAAAGCAAACCGACTGATTCGGAATAATTGCCTGATCAGATCACACACAACATTTAAAAAAATGGAGGAATAACAAAATGACACAAGAAAACGCAGCATACAAATATGAAATGAAAAATGATGGCTCAGAATTGGTAATTACACGCCTTATTAACGCCCCTCGCGAGCTTGTATTCCAAGTGTGGACGCAACCTGAACATTTAGCAGCATGGTGGGGACCAACAGGCATGGCCCTGACGGTTATTTCCCTAGACGTTCGCCCAGGCGGAAGCTTCCACTACGGTATGAAGTCACCTGAAGGATTCGAAATGTTTGGCAAATTTGTTTACCACGAAGTGGCTGCGCCTGAGAAGCTGTCCTATGCTAGCTCTTTTGCTGATGCAGAGGGCAATGTCATTCGCGCACCTTTCAGCCCCGTATTCCCATTGGAGATTATGAATAACCTATCGTTCGTTGAAGAAGATGGCAAAACCATTGTTACGATGAGCGGTGGCCCAATCAACGCAACAGAAGAAGAACTGAATTTCTTCGCTTCTATGAAAGGTTCTATGGAGCAAGGCTTTGGCGGGACGTTCAATCAATTGGACGACTACTTGGCGAAAATCACTGGTTAATTCAAAGCATGATACGAAAAAAGAGCCCTCAGAAGTTTTATCTTCTTGGGCTCTTTTGCTATTTACACAGCAGCTCTGCGCAGCAATCCGTAGGAAATGATCAAGTAGACGCCAACCATCGGAATCATCCACCAGAACAAGTCCATATAGTTATTTGCTACCCAATGGGCAATATCAGCCCATAGTCCGAAATGCGTCATCGTATAGGATATGATCGTTCCTATTAGCAGCGCCGCTGTAAAGAAGATGTACATGGACATGCCGCCAAAACGGCGATGCAAGCTAGAAATAGTAAATCCGAGGAAATACAAATTGATCAACAGGATGATATTAATCCCCAGTATACCAATGAACGGTAGATCTTTCAGAAAGCCTAATTCAAATAAATGTAATTTCACATACCAACCATCCGTTGCTTGCTCAATGGCGGAAAGAATGGTTATGGCAAGCCCTGAGATCGTGTTTACTAGCAGAACAGTCAAAGCTGTACCGAAGAAATAATCCTTTCTGCGAATACTAAGACCGATGGCAAATGGGAACGTTTCTTTAAGCGTTAGCGTGCCAGTTATCAATGTGTACACAAAGATGGAAGCAATCGCACCCGTATTCACTACTTCACCGTCATTCAATGAGGTTGCAATTACAGCATTGATCAGAAAATTAGCGCCCAAAATGGCCCATGGAACCAGAAACCACGTGAACTTGTTCCTTAGATGCATCTTTACTACTTGGTTGACTCGATTCATAAAGATTCAGCCCCCTTTCCCGCCACTTGTGTGCGTGTCAGATAAACGATAAGCTGTTGGATGGATACAGCAGCAAATTCCAATCCTAGCTCCTCTGCGTATCTGCGATCTTGCACAGAAAGAGTGCCTATGATGGTCGCTGTTGCAGCAGAACCAATTGCGGATCGCTCTAATACTTCTTTCCCCCGAGTGAACGCATCTACCGCTGATTTCAAACCAGACACCGTACAAGCTCGGCCGCGTAATGCGTCTGCATCCTCATTGAGAATTAACTTCCCGTTGTCGATGACGAGCACATGCTCCAGCAAACGACTTACTTCATCAATCAGATGTGTAGAAAGAATGACTGTACGTGGGTATTCTGCGTAATCAGCCAGCAAGCGATCGTAGAAAAGCACACGAGCTACCGCGTCCAAACCCAGATAGGGTTCATCGAAAATCGTTAATGGCGCGCGGCTTGCAAGCCCTACTACAATCCCTACAGAGGACAGCATGCCTCGGGACAGTTTTTTTATTTTCCTTTTGATCGGAAGTCTGAAATCTTCGATTAACTCGTTAGCATAAGCTTCGTCCCAGTTCGGGTAAAGGGATTTGGCCACTGCCATCACATCAACAATACGAAACGTTTCCGGATATTTCTGGCTCTCTTTAATAAAACAAATCTGATTCAACACTCGACTATTCTCAAAAGGCTCCTCGCCAAACACCGTAAGCTCACCACTAGTCGCAAATTGCTGTGCGGAGATCATATGCATGATAGTCGTTTTGCCAGCGCCGTTTCTGCCGAGTAACCCATAGATTTTATTCGCTTCAATCTTGAAGCTTACCTGATCCACAGCGGTCACTTTGCCATAGGACTTTGTAAGTCCTTTTACCTCAACTACGTTCGTCATTATGCTTTCTCCCCTCTCCGCACCATTTCCGTCAATTGCTCTAACGTGATACCCAGCTTCTCAGCTTCCCTCACCATCGTCACCACATATTGCTCATAAAATTGCTCTTTACGCTTCTCCATCAGCTTGACTCGCGCTCCCTCCGCTACAAACATGCCAATTCCACGCTTCTTGTATAGAATCCCTTGGTCCACTAGCAGGTTAACACCCTTCGCTGCCGTTGCCGGATTGATCTGATAAAAGGCTGCAAATTGATTCGTAGAAGGTACCTGCGATTCTTCCGGCATGCGTGATTCGATAATGTCATCCTCAATCTGCTCTGCGATTTGCACAAAAATCGGGCGGCTATCGTCCATTATTAATCCCACAATTCTCACCACCGCTTTCGTTGCTACATTGGTTAGTTACTCATGTAATTAACCATACAACCAAACAACATCGAAGTCAAGCGAATTACAAAATTTGGGTAGTTAAATAATTTCTTTTTTGCAGGGGAATACCAGTAGGGCGTGGGGTGGGAGCCGATCGAGGTCAAGATCAAGGGTCAAGAATTGGTTGAATAAAAGAAGAGCTGGTTAAAGACATAGAAAAGAAAAAGCGCATAACGACACACTTATTGGAAGGTAGGGTTTCTATGTTTCTATCTATCATCATACGGAGTAGTTTGGTTGTTTTGTTGGGGTTAGCATTGCTCAACCCTGTAGGGGAAGGAATAAAGTCTACTCGCGCATCCCAGCATGCTGCTGTGCATATGGCGTCGCAAACTGCTGCTGGACAAGCTGAGCCACAAACCACTGCACAAGCGGAACCGCAAACCGCAACTGCACAAACAGAAGCACAACCTGCTGCCACACAAGCCGAAGCGCAAACCGCTGCGCCGTTGTTTTCCTTCTCGGTGATGAGCGACGTTCATATCATATCGTCGGATTCCTCTTCTCAGCTGCTTCTGCGGCAAGCGCTCGCGGATCACCATGAGCTGCGCCCAGACAGCAAGCTGCTTGTCTTGAACGGTGATCTCACGAATGGCAGTGAGAGCGATTATCGCAGCTTATTGGCGCTGCTAAGCCACCAGCCCCATGCCCCTGTGCAGGCAACCATGGGCAATCACGACTACTACGGCGTGTGGCGCAAGCCGGATGGCAAAATGGATTACGCGAAGATGAATCCTTCGTGGAAAAGTCGTGATGCTGTCGCATTATTCGACCGCATGATGGGTTACGACAAGCCGTATCACGAGCTTGTCGTGGAGGGCTACCGCTTCCTGTTCCTTAGCGGGGAAGCGTACAGGGACGTTGACGCATCCATTGGCGAGGATGCGTACCTCTCTCCCGCGCAGCTCAGCTGGCTGCGCGAGCGGCTCACAGCGGCGGGCTCGGCGGATGCCAGCAAGCCCGTGTTTGTGTTCCTCCATCAGCCGCTGCCTAGCACGCTGGATGGAACAGATCTGGAGCTGGGCGTCGTCCAGCACAAGGAACTGCGTGCGCTGCTGGACGCGCACCCGAACGTCATATTGTTCAGTGGGCACACCCACTGGAACGTTGAAACGACCAGCCAAGTGAAGCAGCTGAAGTTTCTTGCCGCTTCCAGCGCCTCCATCCGCGAGGTATGGAGCGCCAAGAACGAGCCCGAGACACAGTCGCTCAGCCAGAGCTTGATCGTCGACGTCTTCCCGGAACGCGTCGTCATTCTGCGCCGCGAGCATACTGAAAAGCGTTGGATCGAGCCATCCATCGCCAAGGGGTATGACGTGAAGTAGAACGATCGAACACTATCCTTCTTGTATGCAAAGAGATCCTTCCAAATAGGAACGGTCTCTTTCTTATTGCCATAGCCATCTACAATCGAACTAATGTACGTTCCACAACGCAAAAACAGCCCACCCCAATAAAACCGGGGTTAGGCTGTTCTCTATTACTTAAATTGCTTCAACAGACGCTTCGCTGTACCATTCGGCGTGTCGATCACTTCATACATATTGACGACGATGCCGGAACTCACTTGCTCGTTCTTCAAGCCAGATATGGTTACCTTTTGGCTGCCGCTCGTTAATTTAGCTGTGCCCATTAGAGCAGCATCTTGTGTACCCACAATACGACCTAGGGAATCCACCATCTCGAATTGGATACCGGAGAAGTTCGAATCCACAATAACTTGATCCTCGTGGGTAATATCCATGTCTAAACTGAGCACATACGAATAATTTCCGCCGCTATACGTCCATCCAATCGAGCTGTCATTGATTTTAAGCGAGAATGGATAAATCGCAATGGTATCGCCTGTCTCTGCTTCCTGCATAGCAACTTTGAATGTCCCTGCGGACACACTGCCTTCAGATACGGACTTATTGTCATACACATTCAGCGCAAAAGATTGATCCTCATCTTCAGTACCCTTATTAGGCAGCAAGTAGGAATAGCTTACTACATAAGAACTGCCTGGCGTGATTTGTGTAGCAGCCGCACTTTGGCGAGATCCTGTGTAGGCGTTGCCTTTATTATCAATGAGCTCATTCTGAAGCTCAGGCAGCGCGAGTGTGCTCGTGCCATTGTTAGTAATTTTGTATTTGGCAATCGCGGTTTTGTAACCGAGATCATCATTCTCATGAGCATGAAGCTCAACGAGTGATACATCGAGATTAGGGTTCACGACACTGCTGCCCAGAACAAGCTTGGTTCCAAGCTCATAGTCGACCGCTGTGGTAAAGCCGTTTTGGGCTTCACTCGCACCTTTGAGCAAGAACACAGCCACAGGTTGTTGTCCTGTTGTTGTCGTTGACCCGCTTCCAGTCGTTCCTGCACTGTTACCCGTCGTTGATCCGTTTCCTGTATTACCAGTTGTCCCACTTCCCGTAGTACCGGTCGTCCCGCTTCCCGCTGTACTGCCCGTGCCCGCGGAAGCTTTCTGCCACAGCACGAGCTGTGTCGTATTTGGATCCACGCCCGTTGGCAATGTCGCATTGAAGTAATAGGTCGCCGTCTCCTTCGGCGCCAAAAATCCGTTGCGCGCACTATTATCTGACGATGACACAGATGATCCGGAGTCACCGAATTGGTAGGAGGCCGTCAATGAAGGCACAGGTGCGACGACTTCCCCATCATTGCTCAGTGTAACCACAGTCTGAACGTGGACACCATCCGCTTGAATTGAATACGTAGAGGAGCTTGCCTTCGCTGTTACATGCTCGCCATCTTGCTGTCCAGCATAGCTTGTTTTCGTACCCAAGGCTACCGTATTCAGCGACGAATTCATACTCATGGTCCCCAGGGAGACATCTTCCGTTTGGTTTAAGTAATAATATTCCAAACTCAATCCACTGGTCGGCATACCTTTCGAAATGAGCGTTTTAAGCGTCAACGTATCGGACTGATTCGGCAAAATAGCCGTATCCGCCCCACTCGCAACCGCCCCGGTGTATTTCAAGCCGTTAGCATCCACTAGCCGTACAAGCAGATTTGCCGGCACCTTCACACTGCTAGAGCCTAAGTTTTTCGCTGCTACCTGTGTATACATGTACCACTTGCCATTCTCCGTCACACGTACGCTCTGGCCTAGCTGGAAAGCAAGGGATGCATCACTCGCGAGTGTGCTGTCTAGCGTGCGTAAGCTAATGATTTCCTCAGTTGCTTCCTGCTGCCCATCTTGGATGACAGAGGACACCGGCAGCTCACCGAGATGATTCATGAAATCTGATTTATTGTAATCCCAGCGGAATACATCGACTTGCAGATCAGCGGCATTTTCACCAGCAGGTAAATTTGCGTAGAATCGAAAGCTCTCTTCTTTTCCGCCACTCACAAGGCCGCTCTTCTTCTCACTCAAATTAGCTGTATAGCTATGGCCAGCACCATCTGTTACACGTACGCCATACTTGTTAAAATCAAGCGTCTGATTTTCCCCATTATGGAACAGCACTGAAAATTGCAAGGATGACGACGAAAGTGTCGCTTTATTTAACATAAAATAAGAGTCATTCGAGATAAAAACGCCCTCATTTGCGGCATGTGCGGAAGGTGCCGGAGCTGCCCATGAGGCAGCCATTAAGCTTCCTGTCAGCAGCACTGCCAGGCTTGTTTGTTTCATTGAGATTGATGTTAGTTGACGAATCATGGTACAAACCTCCTGTTTCCTAATCGTAACGCAGAGCGTCGATAGGTTTTAATTTCGATGCTTTATTGGCTGGATATAAACCGAAAATGACACCAACAAGTGCTGAGAATAAAAATGCGTAAAGCCCTACGTTGATCGATAAACTCGTCTCTTGGCTTGGATTCATATACGGCCAGGCCAGAGATAAAGCGACCCCGACCAGCAAACCGATCAAACCGCCCATCCCGCTAATCAAGGTAGCTTCGACTAGGAATTGCAGCAGAATATTCCTCCGCTTCGCCCCAATCGACTTCCGAATACCGATCTCCCTTGTTCGCTCACTCACGGTGACGAGCATAATATTCATAATCCCGATCCCGCCTACGAGCAAGGAAATCGCAGCGACAGCTACCAATTGGTTAGTCAGCGTGCTAGACGCCGTTTGTCTTGCGCTAATGAGCTCAGACGAGTTCAAAATATTGTAGCCTGTCGTGCTTTTAAACTTCTGATATAAGTAAGCCTCTACTGCAAGCTGTGCACGTGACACCATGTCGCCTGAGGATGCTTCCACGTATGCTGTCCGGATGTTACCCAATTTAAAGTCCCGGCTCATCGTAGGCAACGGCACTAACACGGAGCTATCCAACGAAGTTCCGCTCGTATTGGAGCCCTTCGTTTGAAGAACACCGATAATCGTGTACATGTAGCCTTTCACATTAATTTCTTCGTCGATCGGATCTTCCTTGCCAAAAAACTTCGCAGCCACTTCACTCCCGATAACCGCAACATGATTGCGGAAATCCAAATCTGCCTGAGCGAGGAAACGTCCGCTGGCCATCTTCCCTTTTTGCAGCTCCAAATAACGGTCATTCGTTCCGATCACATTGTAGCTCTCTGTTGTGCGGTCGAATTTAATAGAGCTATTCTGTGTCATCGTGGGTGCAATCGACGAGATACCCGCTGTGCCCTCCAGGGTCATGAACTCATCGTAATTCAATTGTGTAGCTCGCCCGTTTCCCATCAAATTGACCGTCAGGAGATTCGTTCCCAGTCCTTCATACTGCTTCTCGATAGCTTTAGATGTCCCCTGACCGATCGACACGAGCGTGATCACGGATGCAACGCCAATAATAACGCCCAACATAGTCAAAATAGTTCGAAGCGGATTGGAACGAATCGTGGCCATCGCCATCTGGAATAGTTCCCAAATTCTCATGAATGCGCCTCCTCAAGCTTAGGCACTTCAACCGACCAAGCATCATTGCGGATATCACTGACGATTTCACCATCTCGCAATGCCACTACGCGCTTCGCATTATCTGCAATGTGATGATCATGGGTGATTAATACGATCGTATTCCCTTGCTGATTTAACTCTTTAATTAACTCGAGCACCTCGATGCCTGTCTTCGAATCCAGGGCACCTGTCGGCTCATCCGCAAGAATCAGCGAAGGGGAGATCGCCAACGCTCGCGCGATCGCAACCCGCTGCTGTTGTCCGCCTGAAAGTTCACTCGGCTTGTGATGTCCGCGTTCTCCCATCCCTAGCTTCGCCAGCATCTTTTTCGCCTGTTCTTTCCGTTGCTTAGGAGGAATACCCGCATAAATCATCGGCAACTCCACGTTCTCCATCGCTGTCAGCCTAGGCAACAAGTTAAACTGTTGAAAAATAAAACCGATCTTCCGATTGCGCAGTGAAGCAAGTCCGTTGTCTGACATTTTCTCCGTTGCTACGCCATCCAATGTATAAGATCCTGATGAAGGGCTGTCGAGCAGCCCTATCGTATTCATCAACGTCGATTTCCCCGATCCGCTGGGACCAATAATGGCAACAAAATCGCCTTCCGCAATATGCAGCGTAATGCCACGCAAAATCTGCAATTCCTCAGCCCCACGGGTGTAGCTCTTCGTTATTTCATTTAGCTCAATGATATTCATCCCATTAGCTCCTTTCCGAGCGAGGTTTGCTCCTTATTGTCGGCCGCCGCCGCCGCCACCTGCGCCGCCACCTTGGAAACCACCGCCGCCTGCTCCACCAGCGCCTCCACCCGGGAATCCGCCTGCTCCGCCTTGGAAACCACCCGCACCACCAGGGAAGCCTTGCTGTTGTTGATTCGTCGTTGTCGCTCTGCGCACCGGCATGACAACCTCTTCGCCTTCTTTTACCCCATCAAGTACTTCAACTTGTGTTTTGCTTCGTATACCTACTTTTAACTCCCGCTCTTCCGTAGTACCATCGGCCTTCTTCACTGTAACCGTCGACTTGCCTCTTGTTGTCGTCACCACTTGAATCGGAAGAACGAGAATATCCTTCTTATCTTGGATGAGGATTTCAGCCGTCGCTGTCATTGCATATTTCAGATCATTCTGTGCTGTATTCGGAATCGCCACAACCGCATCATAGGTCGTTACACCGTTCGTCGTCGTACCCACATTGGAGACGGAAGTGACTTCACCTGTGAACGTCTTTCCTGCAATGGCATCTACCTTGACGTTAACCTTCTGTCCAACTTTCACGCTGGTTAGATCGAGCTCATCCACTGCAATTGCGAGTTGCATCGTACTTAAGCTTGCTACTGCGCCAAGTGTTGTGTTCGCATTTATTTGCGCGCCAACTGGATAATTTCGTAGGACATTATTTTTACTATTGGCAAAATCCGCCGAGAACACGCCATCAAACGGTGCTTTGATCGTCAATTGATCTACCTTTTGCTGAGCATCGCTGACACGGATTTTCTGACTATCAATCGCTGATTGTTTGGCGACAATATTCTTTTGAATATCATCATTAAAAAGTGTCACAATCAGATCACCTTGTTTAATCGTATCGCCATCTTTGAATTTCAGCGTCTTCACCGTACCGCTGGCTTCAGAGAAAATCGAAGCTGTACGCACATAGGCGAGCGCAGCCTGATCGGATGACTCTACCTTGGTAGCACCGCTGCCAATGCTGCCTTTAACTTTTAGCCCCGCCGAAAGCGTGCCATCATTATCGACCAGTACATCAACAAGCACCACTTTATTCCCATTTGCGTCTGCACTAATTTCATGGCCAATCGTATCCACCGTTCCAACTTTGGATAACAAGTACCCATCCACGCTCAGCTCCACGGGATCGCCTTTTTTCAATTGCACAGCCTCTTGCAGCGAGAATGGCAACTTCACCTTAAACTGCGTTGTATCTGAAATCGTACCGATCTTTGTCGTTTTATTCACTTGACTGCCAACATCAAAATTAGCATTCAACGTAATCTTGCCCGACATCGGAGCGGATACGCTCATATTTCCTTGCTCAGACTGCAGCTCGCTTAGATCACTCTCTAACTGCTGCAAGCTCACTTGTGCTTCCTTCAGGTTCGTTTCCGTTGACGGGACAGAAAGCTCGACGAGCACATCGCCTTTTTTGACAGCTTGATTCTGGGTTAAATTCATGGTTTTAATGATCCCCTCAATTGGAATCACAATGTTTTGTTTATCCTTAGCGTCCAATTGGGAGGTACCCGAGACAGCCATTGAGATAGCTCCTTTGGTCACTTTCATCGTTGTTTGTTGCGTCGCCGCTGCCGCTGGCTTTGTCTTATTATGTACATAATAATAAGTACCTGCCCCACATAGGATGGCCGCTAGGGCTACAATGAGCCACCTTTTCTTATTGCCTACTTTCATCCGTCATAACCCCTCTCACGGTTTACCCAGACACTCGTTGCCTAGGTCGTACAATCTTCACTAGATGTAGTCTACTAGGGGCGACTGAAACCTGTCTGAGCGTAGGCTGAAAGTAAGTTGAACGGAAGCTGAACGTTTGCTGAAAATGGGGACGAGTTGCATTGCTGTCTGGCACTCGTCAACAAGTGCTTCTGTTCGCGACTGCTGATGCTGAAACTCGACCTCTGCAGTTGCTGGTGCTACTACGACTGATACTGATACTGATACAGCCGAGGCTGCCTCCGTTCGCGACTGCAACGCCAATACTCCCCCCGTCCGTCGCCCGACGGCCCGATAACTGGAAAAACTCCATCTAATTTTCTGGTTTCCCATCGATTTTGGAGATTAAATGGAAAATCTACATCTATTTCCTTACTTTCGGACGATTTTGACCTAATAGCTCTGAATTAGCTGTACTTTTTACAGCTAGTAGTATGAAAATGAGAATTCATTCGAAATTAACTGTATGTTTTCCAGTTGTTATTTGGCGAATCTCCTACATAGCTACTCGAAGAGCCCCCTCCCACCCAATCTCCTCCTACACTTCTACCTCAAGCACAAAAAGCCGCTCACATCGTGAGCAGCTTCCTATTACATCCCCTTAGTTTGTTGCTGTCGGGGCAGGTGTTGTTGATTGTTTGGAGGCATTGCGATCTGGACGACCTTGGCCACCTTCAGGGCGTTTAGGAGCTGTCCCTTTTTCCTCTACAGCCTTCTTGATGGAGTCTGTCATGCCGTCCTTGATTTTGCTGATCAAATCATCTTCACTGATTCCCTTCGCTGTTGCGATATCTACAAGGGATTTGCCGGATTCCAGTTCTGTTCTCAGCTCATCTTGTGTAATACCCAGAATGGTCGTGATGACCTCTGGATTGCCGAAATGTCCGACACCGAAGCCGCCTGGACCTCCTGGACCTGCTGGGCCACCTTTACCACCTGGGAAACCACCTTTGAAGCCCGTGCTATCAATTTGCTTCGTTAACTGGTCGCTCAAGCCCTTAATGATCTCATCCGCCTTCTCTTGTGTCAGCTTGCCAGCCGTTACTTCAGCTGTAATGTTTGCTGTTTCTGCTGCTATGAGCTTGGACAAGTAATCTTCCTTCGTTAGTCCTTTTTCAACGGCGAAAGCTGCTAACGTTTTATCAGCCTTAAGTGCTTCTTGCACAGCACTCTCTTCAACGCCTAGAATCGTTGCTGTTTCTTTGATGACATTGCCGCCACGGAACCCACCGCGATCTCCCATCTGACCCCGACCTTTGTCGCCGCCTTTGAAGCCCGTGCTATCAATTTGTTTCGTTAATTGGTCGCTCAAGCCTTTAATGATCTCATCGGCCTTCTCTTGTGTCAGCTTGCCAGCCGTTACTTCAGCTGTAATGTTTGCTGTTTCTGCTGCTACGAGCTTGGACAAGTAATCTTCCTTTGTTAGTCCTTTTTCAACGGCGAAAGCTGCTAACGTTTTATCAGCCTTAAGTGCTTCTTGCACAGCACTCTCTTCAACGCCTAGAATCGTTGCTGTTTCTTTGATGACATTGCCGCCACGGAACCCACCGCGATCTCCCATTTGACCTCTACCTTTATCGCCAAAGCCTTTGCCGCCATGACCTGCTTTAGAAGCTGCCGTACTTGTGGAATTGCCGACTACTGTATCTGCGAACGCTTCATTATGTAGGGCTCCTACGAAGCCAACTCCGATGACAAAAGATGCGACTAGTGAACCTGCGAGAATTTTTTTGCTGATTTTTTTCATAATTGTTATTCCACCTCAACTTTAGATTTGTGTGATTGTGTTTCCCTTACAAAACCTAGTATAGACCCCTTACCTGAAACCCATCTGAGTATAAACTGAAGGTTGGTTGAGAGCTTTCTGAGGATTGGCTGAAAATGGCATGGAAAATAACGCTCGAAATTTTTACGTACTGGTGTTCGTTTTTCGTGTTTTCGTGGTAGAATAAGGAATAATGAGCACGATTTCGAATAAAGGGGACGATGATCATGTCTTATCGTAAAGAACGTAACAAACTGATCGCTTACTGGGTGACAACTATTCTAGGACCTGCAAGCTTCGTCATTGGCGGATTTTTCTTCCTCACGCATGGTGAGCAGCAAATTGCCACACTAGCCGATCTCGGTTATCCCGAATACGTATTAACCATTCTGGGCTTCTGGAAGCTGATGGCCGTCATCGCAATCCTCATCCCTCGCTTTCCGCGGCTAAAAGAATGGGCATACGCTGGCTTTTTCTTTGAACTGTCCGGCGCCGCCGCTTCGCATATTTTGAATGGCGACAGCCTCACACTCGCTGCACAACCATTGGTGTTTCTAGCTCTCGTCATGGCATCATGGGCACTCCGCCCGCGTAGTCGCAAGCTCATCTCTTAGCTGTTGAAGCAAAAAAGCCAACCTTTTGTCGGTTGGCCTTTTTGTGTACTTCGGACCGTAAACCGTTCGAATGCCTACCATAGGAGGCTGGAGGTGGAGAGGGTGGTACACGCTGGCTTGATGGAGGTGGAGGAAGTTCGGTAGCTAGTTTCTCTGGTAGAGATAGTTGGGTGCGTTGGCAAGCTGGCTTGGTGGATGCGACGGGGTTTAGGTAGCTAGTTTGTGCTGTGGCGATAATTGAGTGCGTTGGCAAGCTGGCTTGGTGGATGCGACGGGGTTAGGTAGCTAGTTTGTGCTGTGGCGATAATTTGGTGCGTTGGCAAGCTGGCTTGGTGAATGCGACGGGGTTAGGTAGCTAGTTTGTGCGGTGGCGATAATTGAGTGCGTTGGCAAGCTGGCTTGGTGGATGCGACGGGGTTGGTAGCTAGTTTGTGCTGTGGCGATAATTTGGTGCGTTGGCAAGCTGGCTTGGTGGATGCGACGGGGTTAGGTAGCTAGTTTGTGCTGTGGCGATAATTGAGTGCGTTGGCAAGCTGGCTTGGTGGATGCGACGGGGTTAGGTAGCTAGTTTGTACGGTGGCGATAATTTGGTACGTTGGCAAGCTGGCTTGGTGGATGCGACGGGGTTAGGTAGCTAGTTTGTGCTGTGGCGATAATTGAGTGCATTGGCAAACACTCTGTGCTCATTGCATGCAATGTTGGTGGGGACGCGGACTACTTCAGCCTCCCCCGAGCAACGATTAATTGTAAAAACTCCAGTTAATTTCCAGAAAAAGACCTGCAATCCAAGTTTAACTGGATATCCTACAGCTATTTCTGCTGCATTCAGCCAAATCAGCTGTTTCGGCTACAATTAGCTGCATGAAATCCATCTATTTGACCGAAATCAGGATTTCCCCACAAAATAACTGGAGAAAATCCAGTTATTATTCCTGCGACTCCCCTCTACTCCCCTCCCCCCAGCCTTCCCTCTCCTATCGCCACACCAACCCAGACACAGCAAAAAAGCTGACGAATCCACGCCAGCTTTCTCCCTCGACTTCCTTCCAATCGCAGTTATCGCGGCAGTCGTACGATAAACGTACTTCCCTCGCCGACTGCACTCTCCACACCAATCATTCCGCCATGCAGCTCCACGATGGCGCGAGTTATGGATAGGCCCAAGCCCGCTCCTCCGCTGCGCCGTGCACGCGAGGAATCGATGCGGTAAAACCGATCAAACAAATGCGCAATATGCTCTGGCGCAATCCCAGGTCCATTATCGTGAACAGCGATTTCAACGCCCATGTCCGTTCGCGTCAGGGACAGCCGTACTTCTCCGTTTTCAGGATGTGTATGCTGAACAGCATTGTGAAACAAGTTGAGGATCACTTGCTTGATTTTGTCCGGATCACACTGACATTGTGTCTCCGGCTCCAAGCGGAACGTAACCGTTCGCTCCCCTGCGAGCAGACGCAGCTGATGCTCCATCTCATGCAGCACGTCGTCCATGGCTACCTCCGACTTCTGGAAGGAAGGCGTTCGATCCAACCGCGCCAGCAGCAGCAGGTCCTCGACTAATTTATTAATGCGCACCGATTCGCCATGCATACTTTTCAACGCTTTCAGCAGCGGTTCGGGCTGTTGATAAGCTCCGCGAAGCAATACCTCCAAGAAGCCATGGATGGACGTCAGCGGCGTACGAAGCTCATGCGAAGCATCCGCGGCAAAACGGCGCATCTGCTCCTTCGCTTCCTTTTCCGCCTCAAATGAAAATTCCAACCGCTCTAACATACTGTTGAAGGAAGTCGCCAAACGATCCATCTCCGCCTGCCCTTGATGATCAGGGAAGCGTTCATTCAAGTTACCTGAATCAATACGCTTCACCGTGTCCACCAAATTGGAAAGTGGTACAAGCGTCCGCCGCAATACTGGCAAGAAGCCCAGCAACCCAATCACCATCGCAAGCAAGGATAATAACAAGAAATTGAGCAGCTGCCTTAGTAGAACATCTTTTATAGGACCTGTGCTTGTACTCGCTTGAATGAGCGCTTGATAGCCGCGGGGACGATCCGGTTCTCCCCCTCCAATTTGATGGAAGACGACTAACTGTTCATTCCCCTTGCTGTCTTTCATGATCAGATGATCCAGCTTCTTCGTTCTCTTTTGCAGGATTTCCAAATATTCTTCCTTGGCTAGCTCCAAAGTCGACTGCTCATCCTGAGAAGAAATAAGTTTATATGTCCCTTTGTCATCAATGAGTGCAATCGTTAAATCCGGCACAAAAATCCGCGGTCCTTCACCAAAACCATCTTGCCGATTGTTTCGCATAAAATCCTGCTTAGGGAGGAACGGACTCGTTCCCTTATCTATCCCTTGCTCTGCCCGAAGCCAGACGTTAGGCGGGAGCGCCGCTAGCTGATTGCGAATCGTTTCTGCTTTATTTTGATACATAAACTGCTGCATGAACACATATTGAAACACACCAATTAGCAGCAAGAGTGCAGACATAACCAATAGCGTACGAGATAAAATTTGGAACTTTAAGGACCGCGTCTCCAAAACTTTGGCTAACCAACCGCGCGCCTTCATGCCAAATCCATCCGATAGCCCGCTCCGCGAATCGTGCGAATCAGCTTATGCTCCTTATCTCCAAGCTTTTCGCGCAGGGAGCGTATGTACACTTCTACAATATTTTCTTCACCGCCAAAATCATACCCCCACACTTTATCCAAAATCATCGTCTTACTTAGCACGAGGCCATGGTTAATTGCCATAAATTTCAGCAACTCATATTCCGTTGGCGACAGCTCTAAGATCCGATCATGCATACTAATCTCTTTGCGGCGATCATCCATGCGAAGAGGCCCAATAACAACTTCCCCGAATAGGTTTGGAAAATGGTTCCGAATCCGCGCATAGATCCGCGCCAGAAGCTCCTCAAAGCTAAACGGTTTGATCATGTAATCATCGGCTCCGAGCGTGAGCCCTTTCACCCGATCATCGATTTCATCTTTGGCAGTCAGCATAATAACTGCGATGTTGTCCGTCTTTTTGATCATGCGGCAGACCTCAAAACCATCCATCCCCGGCATCATAACATCCAAAATCGCAATGTGCGGCTGAAATTTATTACAAGCTGTGATTGCACTAATGCCATCCTGTGCTGTCATGACTTCAAAGCCTTCATTCGTAAGCCCTAGTTCTAGAAATTCTAAGATATGTGGCTCGTCGTCGACGAGTAAAATTTTAATTCCTTTTAACTGACGCATGTGTATCGTCTCCCCCGGATATCATTCGTACACGACTTCTACAATCAGTATCCCATATCCTGCCTAAAAGCAATCTGAGCGGCGGCTGAATGCTAGCTGAAAGTTGCAAAAAATAATGGCGAGTTGCCAAATCTTCAGCGCTTTTTCAGCTAACGATCATTTGAATCTCAGTTACGCCTTTTATACTGATGTCATAGAATACAGGATACGACAGAAAAGAGGAATTCCTGATGACAATGACAACAAACACCTTCCTCCCTTTTCATTTTCAAACGTTGGACTCCGCCATTGAGCTCTTACTCCCCTGTGAAGAGCGGCAGCAGCTGCGCATTCAAGAAATCGGGCGTGAATGGTTTGGGCGTGAGGAAAGGCGTTTTAGCCCGGGGCTCGCTGACAGTGAAATTAACCTTTTAAATACATTGGCCGGAGAAACCTGCCTTGTTTCCAATACCATGCTAGAGGTGCTTTTTCTAGCTGAAATGTATCAAGCCATCACCGATGGCAATTACGCACCTCTTCTATATAAAGAGGAAGAAACGCCACAGGTTATACCCGTGCCTGCCGCGCAGGGTTGGAAGGTTAATCCGTTAACCAAATCCGTGACATTGCCCAAGCATACGCATATTCATTTGCAAGGAATCGAGAAAAGCTGGTCACTGAAACGTTTGAGAGATTATTTGAAGAAAACTTTTTCGTTCCCGCAAGGGCTCATGCTTGCCGACAGTGATGTCACGGTATGGGGACAATCCAGCCCACGGCAGAAGCCATGGCGGATTGGCATTCAAAATCCATGGCACACCGATACCAAACTAGGGGCGGTTGTCATGGTGGATGGTGGGCTCTCTACGTACAGCCCGCTTGAGAAAGCGCATGTTGCTGGCGGCAGCGATGTGCTGCAATGCTCCGTGGTTGGTCAAGATCTCGTGGAATGCCACGTATGGGCGCGACTATTATGCTCACTCGGACTGGAGGCTGGGCTTTCCCTACTCGCAAAACGCAGTACAGCCTGTGAAGCTATCGTGCTTTCTACACAAGAGGAGCTTCACTACTATGGAAGAGAAGCCTCCCTCGGGCACCGTTGGCTGGACCTGCAGGTGGATCATTTTCATTTCAGCGACAGCAATTTGCCTGTTGATGGTGCATGACCGATGACGACCGTCTGTGGATGAAATTAGAAAAAAGTGGATGTTATCCACATTCCACCATACTTTGTCCACAGACGATGTGCAACTTACCCACAAAAACGGCTGTTTTATCAACAAGTTATCCACGTGCTGTGTGTATCTTTTGGATATCTAGCTCTTACCATGCTATGATATAGAAAATACGCGAGGCAGGGGCTCTAGGGAATGACATATGATGTAATCGTAATTGGCGGCGGTTCTGCTGGCCTCATGGCTGGTATTGCCGCGAGCAGAGACGGCGCAAAAGTGCTGCTCGTCGATAAAGGCGATAAGCTGGGACGTAAGCTAGGCATTTCTGGCGGCGGCAGATGTAATGTGACGAACAACAAAGACATGGATGAATTGATCAAGCATATCCCCGGCAACGGGCGGTTCCTTTATAGTGCATTCACCCATTTTGGGAATAAGGATATTATCGCTTTCTTTGAAAATCTCGGCATCCACCTCAAAGAAGAGGACAATGGTCGGATGTTTCCCATCAGCGACAAGGCCAAAACCGTTGTAGACGCGTTAATCGGCCAAGTGCGGCGCCAGGGTGTGGAGATCCGGACCAACAGTCCGGTCAAAAAGGTGTTATACGCGGACGACCGCGTAAGCGGCGTTCAGCTGCAAGGCGGAGAGACGCTGAATAGCCGCGCTGTGATCGTCGCCTCCGGCGGATGCTCGGTGCCGCACACCGGCTCCACGGGAGACGGTTATGCGTGGGCTGAGGCGGGCGGCCATACGATCACGCCGCTGTTTCCGACCGAGGTTCCGTTAACCTCGAAGGAGGCCTTCATCCGCAGCCGCGAGCTGCAAGGACTGTCCTTGCGCGACGTGACGCTCAGCGTGCTGAACGCGAAGGGCAAGCCGATTATCGCGCATCGCGGCGATATGCTGTTCACCCACTTCGGCCTGTCCGGGCCGATTGCGCTGCGCTGCAGCCAGTTCGTCGTGAAGGAACTGAACAAATCTGAGCGTAAAGAAGTGCTCGTCACGGTGGATTTGTTCCCTGATCTTAGCGCTGACGAGGTGTACAACGAGAGCATGGCGCTTGTAAGAAGCGATGCCAAGAAAGCGATCAAAAACGTGCTCAAGTCCCTGCTATCTGAGCGGCTCATCCCACTGCTGCTCACGAAGGTTGAGCTGGACGAGCAGCTGACGTATGACAACATTCCGAAGATGAAGTGGCTGGAGCTATGTAAGCTCATGAAGGCCTTCCCTATTATCGTCAAAGGGACGCTATCTTTGGAGGAAGCTTTCGTCACAGGCGGCGGTATCACGCTCAAAGAAGTAGATCCGAGCACGATGCAATCCAAGCTGGTTCAAGGTCTGTACTTCTGTGGAGAGATCCTCGATATCCATGGATACACGGGTGGGTATAACATTACGGCGGCCTTCTCGACGGGATATATGGCGGGGACGCATGCGGCGTTGCAGGACTAAGACTAGGTGATGCCTACTATTACATAGTAGCTCCACTCCCGACGCTCTTGAACTTCATTAACTGGAAAAACTACAGCTATTTTGCGCAAGAAACGCCATTTCATTTGAATAACTGGATTTTCTCCAGCTAATTTTGCACATCTTCGTTGAAATCGACGAATGAGGTGAAATTAGCTGGAATTTTTCCATTTAAATGGAGCTATCGAGTAAAATCAGCTAGTTTAACTGTAGGTTTTCCATCTAAAACTACTGTGCCCCCTCGGGAAGCTAGAATGTGGAAGTGTCCGGTGATTCAACTTCCACCCGAACGGGTACTATCTGGTATAGAGGTCAACCCCTATACCAGTAAAGGGAGCTGAAAACGATGGAACCGATGAAAAGCGTGGACATTGAACAAAAGCGAATTGAGCAGAAATATGACAAGGGACTTGTTGCATCAACTTTTATTAGATATGCAGCGTACATCATTATCACTTTCGGACTGCTATTTTTCCTTGTCCGTTACGTTTTCCCTTTGTTTTAGCACATACATCGGCACAAACCAAAAAGACGAACACACACCAAAGGTGCTGTTCGTCTTTTTGCATGTCAATCTATTAAGCAGTTGCCAATTCCAATTCTTCTTCCTCGTCACGATCGAACGCAGCGCGGTCGAATTCACCTTCGGACTCAGCTACAAGCAAAGCTGTAACGGTTGTTCCAGTTGCATTAACAGCTGTACGACCCATGTCGATCAAGGCTTCAACGCCTAGAACTAGACCCATACCTTCAAGCGGCAAGCCAAGTGCAGTCAATACAACCGTTGTTGAGATGGATGCAGGACCTGGTACACCAGCTACCCCAATGGAAGAGATAACAGCTACTAAGATCAACAATAAGTACTCAGAAATACCTAGTGGAAGATTATAAACTTTTGCTACGAAAATCGCTACTACCGCCGGCCAAACACCACCACAGCCGTTGAAGTTCATCGTTGCCCCAAGTGGTGCCACGAAGCTAGCAATTCGCGGTGATACGCGAAGACGTTTCGTAATAACTTCCAAGTTCACTGGAAGTGTTGCATAACTACTACGTGTTGTAAATGCAACTGCGATAGTCGGATATGCCTTTTTAAAGAATTTAATTGGGTTAACTTTCGCCACAAGAAGCACAAGTCCACCGAATACTAATACGAAGTGAATAATTAATGCCACGTAGGAAGTCAAAATAATTTTAGCTAATGGCTCCAACGTTTCCCAACCATATTTAGCAGCCATCGCCGCGATCAACGCGTACACCCCATAAGGTGTCAAACGAATAACATACTTAACAACTTGGTGCATAACCGCAGCAGCTGAAGAAATGAACGCCTTCACGGATGCTACAGCCTCAGGTTTTTTGGAACCTACAGACACAATTGCTACAGCTAAGAAAATTGCGAAGATGAGAACCGGTACAACTTTACCACTCGCCATATCGCTAATTGGATTGGAAGGTACCAAATCCAAGATAACTTGAGAGAATGTAGGGATTTCTTTGGCTTTAAAATCCTTCGGAACCGCTTGTGCGATGCCATTACCTGGATCAATCGCCAATGCGACTAGCAGACCGATTAATGCTGCGATACCGGTTGTAAGTAGGAACCAACCAATCGTTTTGAAACCTAGTTTACGAAGTTGAGCCATGTTCGACAACGACGAAATACTATTAATAACAAGAATAAATACCAATGGCATAACAAGCATTTTGATCAGGTTGACGTAAATCGTTCCGATCGTGCTAACACTTTTAAATTGCAGACCTGCCTGATTAAAAATGACCCCCGCGATGATACCAAGACCTAAACCGATGAATACTCGGTTACCGAAACTGACTTTCTTTCTACCCAAAAAATAGATAAATCCAATCACTACTAATGAAACGACTAAACTGACCCAGTTTGTTTGAAATGCGCTTACTAGGTTGTTTTGCATGGTCAACATCTCCAATCCCTATTGGTTCACTTGGTTTAATTGTGATAAATATATGACAACTCACATAGGCTGTCAATGGTTATAATTTCCAGATAACATAAAAAACCGAACAATCCTCCTATTTATACGAAGGTCGATTCGGCTTTAGATCTTTTTCATAAAAATTTACAAGTAATTAGCCCTAGCTTATCCTTTCAGCCCCGTCGTGCTGATCCCTTCAACCATATACTTCTGAAAGAAGGCGAATACGAGCAATATAGGGATAAGCGACAGAACTGACATCGCGAATAAAGCACCCCAATCGGTTTGCATAGTGGGATCTGAAAAGTTTTTCAGTGCAAGTGCCACCGTGGCAAGCTTGGGTGAATTGAGGTATAGCAAGGGGCTGAAGAAATCGTCCCAAGTCCAGTAAAATTTGAAGATCGACACCGTAATGATGGGAGATATCAGTAGCGGCAGGAGAATACGTATCAAAATTCCAAATACGCCGCACCCATCGATTTTGCCCGACTCATCTAATTCCTTCGGAATTCCCCGCATAAATTGAATGAGCAGGAAAATAAAGAAAGCTCCGCCGAAAAAGGAAGGAATGATTAATGGTTTGAACGTATTGATCCATCCGAGCTTCTGAAACAGAATGTACTGCGGAATCGTCAGCACCTCGTGCGGCAGCATCATGGTCGTCATCATGCAAGCGAACCAGATAGCAGCTCCGCGAAACCGAATTCGAGCAAAACCATAGGCGGTCAATAGGGATGAAATGACAGCTCCGATGACCGAGAAGAATGTGATGATGATGGAATTTTTGAAAAAAACGACAAATGAAATCCCTGCGAATCCTTTAAACCCGTTCGTATAATTCGCAAATTTGAATGGGGATGGGATCAATTGATGAGCATGAATGAAGATCTCGCTGGTATCTTTCAGAGAGCTGGACAGCATCCAGAGCATGGGATACATCATGAACAGAGCAAAGATGGAAGTGAAAGCATGCCTAAGAATTGTGTACAAGCGTTGTCGTTGTTTGAGCAGCATACGGCCTATTCCCCTCTCGTTTCATAGTGAACCCAATTACGGGATGTAGCGAACAGCGCGGCAGTGAAACAGGCGATCACCGTAAGCAGCACCCAAGACATGGCTGACCCATAGCCCATTTCGTAATAACGGAATGATTTCTCATACACATATAAGGCGTAAAATAACGTTTTATCAAATGGTCCGCCGCCGGTAACGAGCATCCCCTCTGTAAATACTTTGAAGCCGTTAATAATCCCCATGACTAGATTAAAAAAAATAACGGGCGTTAATAGGGGGAGCGTAATCCAGCGGAATCGTTGCCACGTTCCTGCCCCATCCACGGTTACCGCCTCATAAAGCTCCTTCGGCACCTGTTTGAGCCCCGCTAGAAAGATGAGCATGGCCGAACCGAATTGCCATACAGCAAGCAAAACAAGCGAGATTATCGCTGTTGAGGGATGCGTGATCCATGAGGTTTGAAACGCATGACCGGTTACTGCTGTTAGCAGCGAATTCACTGCGCCTTGTGCCCCAAACAGTTGACGCCACATCACCGCAACAGCGACACTTCCACCAATCAGGGTTGGCAAATAAAAGGCCGAACGAAACAACGCAGGAAACTTCAAGTTCGTATTTAACAGCAGCGCCACAGCGAGAGCGAACAGCAGCCGCAGTGGAACTGCAATAAACACGAACAGAAGCGTCGCTGTCACCGACTTCCAATACCGCGGATCTTCCGTGAACATCTCCTTGAAATTACGAAGCCCGACCCATTCCGGTGGTGATAAAATATCGTATTGGGTAAATGCGAGCGCAAGCGATACGATCATCGGTGCGACGGAAAACAGGATGAATCCAATCAGCCAAGGCGAAATGAACGCGTAACCCGCTGCATTGTTATAATCCCGCAGCTTCCTTCCTCGCGCAGGTTGCACCATACTAACTTTCCCCCTTCTTCTTACAGAGCGGAGGAACAGGGAGTAAGTTTAACCTCCCCCTGCCCCACCTCATCTGCTACTTCCCTTTGGCAAGAATCGCATTCGCTTCTTTACGGAATCGCTTAGCGCCTTCTTCCGGCGTGGTTTTCTCAAACAAAATTTCATCGCTAATATTTTTGTATACTTTGTTCACTTCCGCACCAGCCGCAGGTTCCGGAGCATCAATCGCTGAGGCAGTTTTCTCCACATTCGTTAAATAAGTGACGACGCGCTTCTGTGTTTCCGTGAACGTATCTTGGATGCCTTGAATGACCTTAGGGTTATACGGCATGCCAAAATAAGCATTAAGTGACTTGGCTGCTTCAATGTTATTCGTGTAGAAATCAATGAAGAGTGCGGCTTCTTTCGGGTGCTTCGACGATTTGGAAATGGAATGGAAGAAGGACGGTTTAATGTACATGCCTTTGCCATCGCCCGGATACGGTGCTAACCCTACATTCTTCTTCAATTGTTTTTCCATGATATCGACGTGATTGCTCCAATATCCAAAACCGCCAAATGCGGTCTGTCCCTTCGTAAACGGACCGTCCTCCAAGCTCTTCACCTCAAGCTCTGTGCCGAGCGGTGTTATGAGCCCATCCTTTTGCCAACGAAGCTGCTGTTTAAAGAAATCAACAAAGAGTTGATCATCCTCATAGCCAAGTGCATCTTGCCCCTTGCTGAAAAGCGACTTATTATGCTGGCGAAGCCAGACGCTAAAGTGTGACTGGGTCAGGTGCGTATCTCCGAGAATACCGAGTTTATCTTTGAACGTACGTAAATCCTTCTCGTATTGCTCCCACGTATAATTGTCCGCAGGCGGTTTGACGCCAGCTTTCTCAAGCAGCTCTGGGTTATAGAACATAACCAGTGCATTATTGCCGATGTTGATCCCATATTGCTTGTCGTTGAAACGGCCGCCAGCGTTATGAATTGGGTTGACACCTTCCAGATTGATTGTTTTATCTTTCAAATAGTCATCAAGCGGCAACAATAAATTTTTGTTAACGAAATTCGTAATTTTCGAGTAATCCATCCGGATCACATCTGGCAAATTATTCGATGCGGCGAGCACGCTCATTTTGTCCCAATAAGCATCGCCTGCATAATATTCGGCCTCAACTTTAATATTCGGATAAGCCTTCTGAAACAACTGAACGACGGCATTATTCCGGTCTACTGTCAGCTGCGATCCTGCCCAATAAGTCATACGCAATGTTACTGGATCTTTAGAAACTGGTGCCTGCGTAGCCCCAGTCGTAGCGGACGTTGTGGCAGCAGTTGTCGCAGCAGGAGCACTAGTGCTGCCATTAGAGCAGCCTGCTAATGCTACTACAGCAGTTAAAGCGAATGTTAAACCTGTTATTTTTCGTTTCATCGTCGGAATCCCCATCCTTTTAGAAAATTATGTACAGTCATTCAATGCCCGTTGCGCTAGCCCATTCACCACAGAGTCGTCCATCGGCGGATTGTGCAGACCTGCCCGCACGTCGCGGTACATGCGTTCCAGTGGCAGCGCACGGGATAAACTCGCTGCACCGACAATACGCATCGCTGCATCAACAATGGAGATCGCATGGTTGGTGGCCACATACTTCGCCAGTCCAAGCTCTGGCTTAAGGGACGCGCGCTGCTCCGGCTCTCGATCCCAACGGTCTGCAATAGCATACAGAAGAGTACGCGCCGTCATCAGCGACACTTCCATTTCACCGATTTGACGCTTGATATTCGGCAGATCGGCAATCGGTCCAGTCAAGCTATTCGGCCGATGATTCAGCGCGAAGCGGATGGCAAAATCCCTGGCAGCATGGGCTATCCCGATGTAACAAGCGGGAATATGCAGCAGCCATCCCCCATCATCAGGCAATCTACCCTTGCGTGGTGTTCCTGAGCGGTTTACTAATTTCTCATCTGGCACGAATACATTCTCCAGCACGACGTCATGACTCCCTGTCGCACGCATGCCAAGGGTATTCCATGTTTCTTCCACATGAACTCCCTGCCCGGTTTGAACGAAAAACTCACCGACTTCCTCTGTCCCCTCGATCGCCGCCGAAACCGTAAAGCACGTGAGAATAGGACTTAGTGTGCTATACGTCTTACGCCCGCTCAGCAGCCACCCCTTATCCGTGGCAACTGCCTTCGTTTCCGGCCTTCCGCCACGGCTTGGACTCCCTGTTGCCCGCTCCGACGCTAAGTGATTAATCAGCGTCCCATTGTGAGCTGTTTCACTACACAACCATTCAAACAATGCCTCTGGCCAAGCATGCGTTTTGCGCAGCTGCAGTAATTGGCCAACATGCCAGCCTACCGCAAGTGCCGTTGATCCATCGCCGCGCGCAAGTCGCTCCTGTGCAAGCACAAGCTCGTAAAGCGTCGCCTCTTCCCCGCCATAAATCCGAGGCAGTGTCAGCCGCAAATAACCTGCATCGCGTAAATCCGCGAAATTGGCAAAGGGGAAGCTGCCCTCTGCGTCATGCCGAGCGGACCGCTCAGCGAAACGCGCAGCCAATCGATCCGATCGGTCCGCAATCTCTTCTTCCCGACGATTCCGAATCCATCCGTCCTTCGTCATCTCCTTCCCCCTCTCTTTTACATAAAAACATATGTGAATACTAGGAATTAAATCGAGTATATACCTGATCTCATCAAACCTACATAGAAAAAACCGATACTTTTTTTGTGAAAATCCGAGAGAAATCAACGCGTACTAGTGATTCCTCTCTTTTAAGCTTTTTCTATATTCAAGCGGCGAATAGCCAGTATACTTTTTGAAAACATTGCCGAAATACTGCTGGTCACCACCAAAGCCAGAACGCGCGGCGATTTCATACATTTTGCTTTCTGTCTCCGTCGCAATCAATGACTTCGATTTCTCAATCCGCTGGCGTGTCAAATACTGTGAAAATTTCTCGCCTGTCTCCTTGCGGAACAACCGCCCCAAATACTCCGCGTTCATGAAAATATGCTGCTGTGACAACCATTGCAGTGACAAATCCTCGTTCGCTAAGTGAAAGGCAATCAACCTCTTCATGCGAAGCACAATGGCTGATCCCCGATTGCTCTGAGTCTCGCCGAAGCGTTCTATCCATTGTTCCATTTCGGAAGCAACGTAGGTTTCAATATCACCCAGTGTTGGCAGACTCAGCAGTTTGGCCATCTTACCCTGCAACTCCTCCACAGGGACTTCCTTGAACAATGTGGTCAACAGTTGCAGACACAAGCTCAGCGACGCGTGACGTTCGTAACGGGCCGCAGCAAGCGCCTGAAAGAAAGCTGCCAATTCGTAGCGCGCCCCCTCTACATCCCCAATACGCAGTGCCGCTGCGATTAATTCCCCGCTCGCTGCCTCAGGTACAGCGTTCCTTGTAAGCTGTGGCTCAACAAGCTCTCGCGTGGCAATGCCGCCTGCGCCAAGATAAAAGGCGAAAGCCGCATAGGTCTGCACGTCTTGGTACAGATGCGCTAGCCCCTCCAGCGGTCCCGCTTCGCTGACCGCCATCGTCAGCTGCAAGCCTGGACAGCGGCTCTGAAGCTCATCGCGCAGCCGTGTCCCAGCCGCTAAGGCCTCAGCGAGCCCCGCATCTGCCACTGCCGCAAGCAGGCGATTCCCAGCTACGGCGCTTAGCAACAGCGACCGCCCAGGCCCGCTCTGCGCAGCGGCGATTTCACGAACGCGCAGTTCCTGACAAGCGGTGATTTTCTCCCACTGCACGAAGATGAGGCGAAGCTTCATGTGCCGGTGCAGCTGCATCGTTAGGCGCAAACGCTCAGCGGCGTCCTCCGCTGCGGGCTCTTCGAGCAACAGCGCGAGAAGAGGCTCGCGCTCTGACATTCTTGTATCTTCCGTCTTGCGAGCGGCAACGAGCAGCTGCTCACGGCGACGTGACTCGTCCAATTCACGGACGAGTTCACTCAGCGCCCTACCAATCTCTTGCTCGTCGCACGGCTTAAGCAGATAATGTTTCACACCCATGCTCATTGCCCCTACAGCAAGATCGAACTCATCGTAACCTGACAGCACAGCGAATCGCGCCTCCGGCTGCTGCTCCTTCGTTCGACGGATGAGCTCTAGACCGTCAAGACGTGGCATTTTAATATCCGTCAAAATAATATCCGGTCTCAACGCCTCGATTTGTTCCCACGCTTGAAGTCCATCTGCCGCTGTCCCAATCAACTCAAGTCCAAGCCCCTCCCAGTCAACAGTTCTGGCAATAGCTTCACGAATAATTCTTTCGTCATCAACTAATAAAATGGTGTAGGTACTCATCGTTTCACCCCCTGTTTTTCTTCTCTCTTGGCATATTCGGCAAAATCGGCAACACCACACGAATGACTGCTCCCTGTACATGTCCCCGCTCAATCTCAATCCCGTATGTTTCACCAAACCATACTTGTATACGCTCGTTAATGTTAGATAGACCTATCCCTGTACGATCAGAGGCAGGATCTGTTACCGAATCACCTTTATCCAGTTGCATGTGAATGCCTGGCCCCTTGTCCTGTACAGTCAACACGAGACGATCCTCTTGAATCTGCACAGTTAAACTAATCTCACAACGTCCTGTTTCTGCGTCAACACCATACTTCAAACAATTTTCCACGATGGGCTGCACAATCATCCAAGGCAGATGAAGGTCGAGCGTGTTTTCCGCTATGTCCGTGCAATAAACCAGCCGCTCTTCAAAACGGATTTGTTGAATCATTATGTAGTTGTGTAAATGGGCTAATTCCTCACGCAGCGTAACAAATTCCTTTTGCCTAATCGCGTTGCGCAGCATATCGCCGAGTGCCTTAACCATGCGCGCCATATCCGTATGGCCGTAGCCTTTTGCCATCCAATGAATGGAGTCCAGTGTGTTATATAAAAAATGTGGATTTACTTTCGATTTCAGTGCCTCGTATTCCGCTTCCTTGAGTTGAATTTGTTTCACGTAGTTTTCTTTAATGAGTGCATCAAGACGCTCTGTCATTTTATCGAAATTACGGTTTAAAATACTAAATTCATCCCTTTTTACTGGGTTTAAGGGTTCACTTAAGGCAAAATTCCCTTTCTCCACCAAGCTAATACGTTGCGTTAACGCTTCGAGTGGACGTGTCATACTGAGCGAGAACCGCATACCAAGCCACAACAATACAATCGCTAGAAAGACATATAAGCCCAGCAGCCAATTTTTCATCATTTTAACATGACTGAATACCGCATCATAGGGAATGAAATGAATAAAAGTCCAACCTGTATACGTTAAGGTAAACTGCGCAGATAGATAGTTTTTGCCGTCTATTTCAACTATACTGGAGCCGTTCACGCGGGCGGCAGGTAGAGGCAAATCCCGATTGCTTGTAAACAACACTTTATCGCCGGATGCTACCATCAGCATGGAATCATAGTTCCCATGTCGCTCACTTGAAGCATACATCACTTTCGACGCTTGGATACCGATCATCAAGGTGCCCAGACGCTCCAGATTCAAATCTGCAATCTCCCGAATATCTCTCACCGTATAAAACGTTTCCTCTTCCTCTTCTCCACCAACCCAAACACTTGCCCCACCCTGTTCATTCGCCAATTGTCGATAGCGATCTTTATTCCGATCATTGATGCTCGCAGCATTGATGCCTGTACTAAGCAAATTACCGCTTAAATCTAGAATTGTAATGGATGAAACAGAGAAATCAGTCTGATGGTAGGTAAGTAGTTTGCGTTTCAGTTTGTTCGCGGCATCAAAGCCTTCATAGGTGGAGGGCGACATTTTCATCTTCTTTAAATCCGCTTGCACGTCTGGATCAGCTAAAATTGAAATCGAGAGTTTATCTATCTCCCTTAGTTTTTCTTCCATTCTCTCTGAAAATAAATAAAACTTGTCCGTTGCTTCACGATAAATAATTTGCTCATACAATTTATGTGACTGTTGAACAAACAGCCATGCCAACCCACTCGAGGCCAGTACGCCGCCTAAAATAAAGATAAATAGTTTATGTTTTATTTTCCAATTTTTCATAAAATCCCACTACTCCTCACCAAACCAAATTATACCACCTATTCTTATCGGTGTCTGTGGGATTAATGGAGGTTGCAGGAAGTAAAAAAAGACAAACGCGCACTAGCTGGTGCCGTTCGTCTTTACCTTTCGTTCGAGCTATCCTCTACATTGTATGCTGGTCATGCACGATAGCTATTAAGTACCATTGTGCTCCTGAATATTCAAAAACGAGTCGTAAACTGGTCCAATCCATGCCTTGATACTGTGGATCGAAGCCAGGGAAATGGTATTCCACTGTTATATAGGAAGACGCGGGATACACGCTGAACACGTTGTTGATCATATTTCCCTTGCCAATCATCGAGTTGTAGCTAATCTGAGGAGCGGCGGCAAAGTTAGCATTATACACAAATTTAGCCCAGTAATTAGGGAAAGTGAGATCAATCGGATCACCTGATCCATCAAAAGTCCCCCAATGCGTGAGACTTGGGTTAGCCCACAGCGTTGCAAGATTGCTGCTTTGTACTTGAATATCCGTTGCGGTGTGAATGTAAGAATAGGGCGAGAATTGTACGCCTTTTTTCGGATGAATGAGATGGGCAAGCTGCGATATATTCTTCTCTTTCAGGGTGGTTATCACTTCTTGGGCACGCGCTTCAATGACTTTTTTGGCATCTGCCGGGGTAGTGAAGTTTGGCGGGGTTACTGCTGGCGAAGGCTTCGGCGTCGAAACTGGTGTAGGTGTCGCAGTTGGCTGTGGCGTTGCTGGAACCGTCGTGGGCGCAGGTGACCCTGTCGGCGTTGGCACAGGGGAGGGCGACGGAGTCACGCTCGAAGTTGGTTGCGTTGTTGGGCTCGGGCCCACCTGATTGGCCGGTTTCGCACTGCAACCTGCCAATACGCTGACCAGACTGACCACCACCACGGCGGCGACAATCTTCCTCCTACTTCCCATGAGAACCACTCCTTCTTCAACTATCTTCCTTATTACACCAAACGTATGCGGGGAGCGAATGGTTACAGACTTTTCCTTTACGAATAAAATAAAGTTGATAAAACAGCAAACTTGCTGCCTCTGAGACTGCAATTATCGACGTCTCAGACTCGCAAATCAGCTGTCAGCTCGTTTCGCACACTTGAGACTGCAAGAATTGCTGGCTCAGCTGCGCAACAGCTCCTCGCCGACTCCGAGACTGCAATTATCGACGTCTCAGACTCGCAAATGAGCTGCCAGCTCCATTTGCACGATTGAGACTGCAGGAATTGCTTGCTCAGCAGCGCATCAGCTCCTCGCCGACTCCGAGACTGCAATTATCGACGTCTCAGCAGCGCAAATCAGCTGCCAGCTCCATTCGCACGCTTGAGACAGCAGGAATTGCATTCTCAGCGGCGCATCAGCTCCTCGCCGACTCTGAGACTGCAATTATCGACGTCTCAGCATCTCTGCCTCGCGCATCAGCTAATGTCGTGTAAAACAAAAGAACCCGAGGATACCCCTCCTCAGGTTCTTTCAGCCACCGCCGGTTAAATCCGAATGCCGGCGCTAAAGTGATTATAGTCATCCGCCGAGGGATCGAAAGCCGCCTCATCATCACTCGGCAGCGCATCGCGATCCGTGACCACCGCGGATGCCGCGTAGCTCTCGGACCAATCCTCATTCACGGTGTGTGCCGGAATGCGGATGGAGCCCTCGAGATCATACGCCATCGCGAAGGTCGCCTGTTCGGACTGCACCTGCGGCCGATCTACAAGCCGTCCACCGTGCGACTGGGCAATTTCGATGGCCGAGGTGATCTCCTGCTCATCGAGATGAATGTGCAGCGTCGCACGCTCCCCTTCCAGCAGCTCCGGCTTATAGCCGAGCTCTTCTAACGTGTCTAACGCGAGCAACGCATCCCGCGTTTGATTGAATTCAAAAAAGATAGGAACAAAGTCTTTCATCTAACAGCACCCTTTCTTCCTTCAAATGGAAAGTCTGCCATTAGGTTTGACCAATTGTTCCTATCCTATTCGAAAACCTATTCCGTCGTCCTCAGTGCTTCCTGAACCAATTGAAGCAACTCGGCATGATAGTCCGGAGCGGCAGCGACCAAATAAATAGCGCTGTCAGCACCCTCATCAGGGATGGCTGGTGAACCTCCGAGCAATGCAACAGAATTCCCTGCAAAATCCGTCACGGTCACACCAGCCTCCTGCGCAAGCAACAAGCCAGCATAGAGATCTTCCCCTTCGGAGTTGTATAAGACAACACCATGCAGATCACCTCTGGCTAACATCGCCCACACGATAGAGGGGGCCCATACTCGCATCACTCTTTTGACCGAATATTCCAGATGATGTCGAAGTGCTAATGCCCGCTGATCACTCTTCGTTACGGCATGTCCTTGAATCCAGGAGATGGTAGACTTCACCAGAGCACCAGTAGGCTTGGCCAGTAGTTTCCGCTCACCCTGCCATGCCCCTTCATCCTGAACAGCCACATACGTGATTTCCATAGCTGAATCATGAACGACACCCAACACAATCCGACCTTGGTAGCTCAATGAAATAGAAACGCCGTATAAGGGAATGCCCAACGCGAAATTGTTCGTCCCATCCAAAGGATCGACGTGCCACACCCAATCACTCGCAGCTCCCCCCTCGCCCGCTTCTTCACTATAGATGCGATGCGTGGGAAACACGTTCAAGATCTCTTCTACGATCAGACGATCCGCCTGCACATCCACCTCTGTCACTAGATCACCGCGTTCATCCTTGTGCTCAAGAAGGAATTGACCACCGTAACGTTTCTTCGCCAATTCGCCTGCTTTCACAGCTGCACCTACAGCTACTTCTCTTGCTAATGTCCATTCGTTCCGATTCATTCCGCACATCCCCCTAGCTTGATCACTTCTGTCGTTTTTATTTTACCATATCCTGCCTAGAAAAGTTGATTGAAGGCCTATACTTGCATTGACAAGCCACCTGTTCATAAGTGATAATATAGCAAAATCAGAAGGCGACAAGAGCTGTCGAAAGGGGTATTTGCGAGTATGGTAAAGCATCATCAGCACAAGATTTTGGATTGTACGATTCGAGACGGCGGTTTAGTTAACGATTGGGATTTTAGCGTGGAGTTTGTCCAAGACATGTATCGCGGCTTGAGCGCTGCTGGCGTTGAATATATGGAAATTGGTTACAAAAACTCAGAAAAGCTATTAAAAGGCGGCGCTTCTGGCCCATGGAGATTCCTGAATGAGTCTTTCTTGCGTGATGTAATTACGAAAAAGACAGATACAAAACTATCCGCTCTTGTTGATATCGGACGCGTAGATGAGAAAGACATTTTGCCTCGTGAAGACAGCTTACTTGATTTGATCCGCGTGGCTTGTTACATCAAGGACGTAGATAAAGGTCTTGAGCTTGTACAAAAATTCCATGACATGGGCTACGAGACGTCCCTGAACATCATGGCGCTTTCCCACGTAATGGAGAATGAACTGACGGAAGCTTTTGAAGAAATCAACAGAAGCCCCGTTGACGTTGTTTACGTAGTAGATTCTTACGGCAGCATGCAATCCAAAGACATTGATTACCTAGTTTCAAAATTCCAACGCTTGCTTCCTGAGAAGGAACTTGGCTTGCATATGCACAACAACATGCAGCTTGCTTTCGCTAATACCCTAACTGGTGCTTCCAAAGGTGTAACATTCTTGGATTCCTCCGTGTACGGTATGGGCCGCGCTGCTGGTAACTGTACTACTGAATTGTTGCTCAGCCACCTAAAGGGAGCACGCTACGATGTACGTCCTGTTCTAGGGCTTATTGAGAAGCACATGATCGCTATGCGTGAGAAATGGGATTGGGGTTACCTCATTCCTTACATGATCGTTGGTGCACTGGACGAGCACCCTCGTACAGCAATGGCATTGCTTGACTCCGCTGAAAGAAATAACTTCACCGACTTCTACGATCGCTTAACTTCCGTAGAAACGTTCCCATCTGCAAGCAAAAAATAAGTATTCAAACACAACACCCCCTACTCGTCAGATCAGGAGTTCTATCTCCTGACTGCGCGGCTAGGGGGTGTTTTTGCATTAGCCATCACTATTTGATAATTTTGGCGGAAACAACATAGTTCCTTGCAGAGGTTCGATCGATTAAGAAAATGAAATCCTCTCCTTCTCTACGACTGAGACTCCTTCTAGGATATACCTCGATATAATCACTATCAATGAGCATCGTACACTTCTCATCCGTATAGATTAAGCCATCTTCTAAGCGTTTTATTGCTTCCATCATGACTTCTGGCGACTTCAAATCCCCAAGAATCTCCACATAGACTTTGGCGGTAGCATCATGATCTTTGAGTAAAATCGCTACCTTGTGTTTGGCTTTGATGCGCACCTTCTTTTTGGGAGATATACTCATAAGTTCTACTCCTTCATTCGTCTATGAAATCATTTTATGTCGGAACCAACGAAGGTGGACTAGGCTAATGGACATTTTCACTCATCTATCCCAATTGACCATCCGGTGTTTAGTGGCATGGAAGGATATTTTTACCCTAATTTGAAAATAGTAAGATTATTAACACGTCAGGGGGGTTCTGTGTGATTCAAGTGCTCTCGACATGGCAAACATTCTGCCTTTTGTTTTTATTTCAGCTAGGTACAACGATTGTATTTGGCTTCGCTGGCGGTGCTAAGCAGGACGCTTGGTTAGCTGCCTTAATCAGTGCCATGCTCGGAATTAGCATCGTATGGATGTTTACACGAATTTATGAACGCAATCCAGGTGAAACCTTAGTTTCCCTGCTCCAGATAACTTTCGGCAAGTATTTAGGTCACCTATTAACTACACTTTATGTTTTTGCTTTTATTTACGAGGCTGGGCGCATTCTCAGGGATTTAGGTGAGTTGATGGGCACTTTTCTGCTCCCCAGTACGCCAGCTCCGTTCTTAATGCTGCTCCTTATCCTTTTGGTTGCTTATGCTTGTTATGCCGGAATTGAACGGATTGCTCGACTAGCTGAGCTCAGTATTATCATCGTTTTATTGTTTACATGCATCCAGGTCATTCTGTTAATCTTTTCTGACGTCATTGACTTCTCGTGGCTGACACCAGTTGCATCAGATTGGAAAAGCATTGGTGTAACGGTATTCCCACTTGGGTTAACAACGACCTTCGGGGAAATTATTGTTTTCACGGTATTCTGGAAATTAACTGTAAATCCTGGCAAGTTTCGCAAAGCTGCGCTGTACTCCTCCCTCTTGGTCGGTGCTGTCTTTGTGTTGCTTGATCTCATTGCCGTTAGCACGCTGGGGCCGGACTTGTTCTACCGCTCCTTCTATCCGCTGCTCACCAGCTTTCAATTGATCCGAATCGCCGATTTTATCGATAATCTGGATCCTTTTGTCGTAACAACTTTCATTACAGGCGGTCTGTTCAAAATCATTCTGTACGCTTACGCGGCCTGCTCGATGATTACCACGCAGTGGAAAACGGAGAATCATCGGGTCGTGATTATTCCCATCATGATTCTCATTTGGTTTATTTCCATCTACACCGCTAAAAATTTAGCAAGCCATATTTTTGTTGGCCTGAAGGTTGTTCCTTGGGTTATTGAACTCCCGTTATTCGTCGGAGTCCCCTTGCTCATATTGATCTTTAACAACATCTTCAGAAAGCGCATCGTTGAGACCTAAGGAGGAGATCGGATGCAACAAATGCCGGTTGATGAAGCCATCGATATTATCAAGCTGCAAGATGATATCAATCAGCAGCTAGATCATGATCCTGATTTAGTATTTATGAACATCCGTTCTACGCTCATTGCCTATATCTCATGCTTGGTTGAAACAGATCGGATTGAACGTGAGATTACCAAACCCTTAACAGAAGCACAACCAACAACAGAAACCCTTTCCTCTCAAATCCTGACACCTGAAATCAAACATACCAATCTGTTCGAAACCTTGATTGATAGTCTGCTCATAGGCTTTGTGATGGTCGCCGAGCAGGGGGAGAAGCAGGTGCTTCTAGCCAACTTAGCTTGCCTGCCTCACCGCAATATTGAGCAGCCTGAAACAGAATCAGGCGTTCGCGGTCCAAGAGAAGGATTTACAGAGCATTTGGAAACGAATGTCGCCTTGCTGCGTCGGCGTTTAAAAACAGACAAAATGCGAATCAAGACTTGGCAAATCGGTCTGCTTAGCCAAACGGAAGTACGACTCATTTATCTCGAAGGCATCGCGGATCCCACCATTATCGATGAAATTACAAAGCGGTTATCTGCTATCCGTATTGATGCGGTGTTGGAAAGCAATTATATCGAGGAAATGATCCGAGATAACCCCTTCAGTATTTTTCCTACCATGGAGTACACAGAAAGGCCAGATGTGGTGGCAGGCGCGCTTTTAGAAGGGAAGGTATCGATTTTCACCAATAATACCCCTTTCGTATTAATTGCTCCATTTCAATTCTGGTCGGCCTTTCAGTCTAGTGAAGACTACTATTTGATGTTCACCAGTGCCACCTTCATCCGGTTTATTCGCTCTCTGTCCATCATTTTGGCTCTTCTATTGCCTTCTCTCTATGTGGCCATTACAACGTTCCATCCGGAAATGCTGCCAACGAATCTCTTGCTTGCTGTCGCAGGGGCCCGTGAAGCCTCCCCTTTTCCTGCAATGGTCGAGGCTCTTATCATGGAAATTACGTTCGAAGCGCTTCGCGAAGCGATACTTCGCTTGCCACGCGTAATGGGACAAACGGTCAGCATCGTCGGCGCCCTCGTTATCGGTCAAGCGGTCGTCCAAGCAGGTATCGTATCGACCCCCATGGTCATCGTCGTTTCAGTAACGGGAATTGCCTCCTTCATGATTCCACGCTATAACATGACCTTCTCCATTCGGATTATGCGCTTGTTGCTGCTGTTGCTCGCTGGCACACTAGGCTTCGTCGGCATCCTACTCGGTTTGTTTACACTGGCCATCTATCTAACGGGGATTCGCTCTGTAGGTGTACCTTATTTAGCTCCTATCGGGCCTTTGCGATTAAAAGCCCTGCGGGATTTCATGATCCGTGCTCCGCACTGGCTAATTGATCGTGACATGGTCTCAACTCCACCTGAGTCCAATGAGAAGAGGCATGAATGATGAGAAGAAAAGTACATCTACTCGTAACGTACACCATGATTCTTCTCTTATTGACGGGGTGCTGGGATCGCAAGGAAATTAATGATATCGCCATCTTGCAGCTTTCAGCCTTTGATCTCATGAAAGATTCAGGCTTGTACCGCGGCTATGTCCAAATTGCGATACCCAAATCGATTGGTGCTGGTCAATTGACCACGAGTGGCGGCACGCAGCAAAAGACATACATGCCCGTTGTCGATTACGGCGAAAATATTGAAGCGATGACGATGAAGCTTGAGCGTAAGCTTTCAAGGGATGAATTGCCTTCACATCGTCGTATTTTCATGGTTGGAGAAGCATTAGCTCGTCAAGATATCGCTCCCGTGATGGATTTAATTTCGCGAAATCCGAAGAACCGGCTGCGCACCTACATCGTAATTGCACGGGATAGCGATGCCAAAAGTCTAGTCGAAACGGAATACTCCTTAGAGGCAACGAAGGAAGAAGCGTTACGCGAGATGATTGTTAGAAAAATGCAGGTACCTTCCATGCTTCGCACGTTTTATGCGGCCTCCGCGGCTACGGGGATTGAACCTATTGCAGCGGCTTTCTCGAAGGACAAAGACGGTAAAATTCTGCTGAACAGCATTGCACTATTTAATAAAACCAAGTTGGTCGGCTATGTGGATGACATGCAGGCTGTCGCTCTTACCAGTTTGTTAGGTCGAAAGCCCTTTGGCGACTTGACAGTTACCCTTCCTGATCAGCAAAGTGAAATGTCCATTCGTATTTCTAACTTAGCAGCCAAGAAACGCGTGGAAGTCACCGACGAGCACCCGCATTTCATATTGGACATTACAGCTGCTGGCCGTATTATGGATAATCGCTCCAAGCTTGATCCTAGTAATCCAGCGGTGATGGAACAGCTTAATTCGTCCTTCGAAGATCAATTAAACCGAGTCTTTCAGGACCTTTTCCACAAGCTTCAAAAGACCTATAAGACAGACAGCGCGGGCCTTGGACAATCTGTGTATCGCAAATATCCGAAGCTATGGAAGCAAATTGAGAAGGAGTGGCCAGACCTCTTTCCTGAAGTGGATGTTCAGTTCAAGGTTACCGCCAATATTTCTCAAATCGGTGTACAAGGACCTCCTTATTACTTAAGAGAGGAAGAGATTAGTCAATAATGTGGCTCAAACTGACCGCTCTTACGATTCCCACCATCCTAATCACCTTCCAGCAAATGTCCTATTGGTCCAAAAAGGGAAGTCGAAAGCAAGCCTACCTCTTCCTGATCTGGATGATCATCGCTTGGGGAATCGGCTGTGCGTTTATCGGCGGAATCCGCCTTCCTGAACCTACGAAACCCCTATTCCCTGGTTGGGAATAAACAGTCTCTCCTCACGCTTCCGCTTCTGCCTACATACATTGATAGCATGCAATGGATGTGAGGCAGGGAGGAATTGCGTTGAAGATCGACGATTGGAGCGGAGCATCTAGCCCGCCTGTTGGACTATGCCCCGTTGATTTGCTTATTTTTGCCCCGCATCCCGATGATGAAGTACTTGGGACCGCGGGGACTATCATGAACGCCATTGCCTGCGGTAAACGCGTTCATGTTGTCTTCTTCACGAATGGAGATGGTTACCCGGAAGCAGCTAGCCTCTTATTCAACAAGCGTCCCGAGGAGCTCGGACCTTCCCATTACCTAGAGCTGGCCCGCATACGCCAGTATGAGACCCTGCAAGCCGCGGCGCTGATCGGGCTTCGACCTCAGGATCTCACATTCCTCAGTTATCCAGACAGCGGGCTGGATCGTGTTTTCACGACAACGGGAGCAACGCCGCCCTATCAGCAGCGTTTTACAAAGCAGCAAGCGACCTATGGTGCACTTGTACCTGATTTTCACTCCCAGTATTACGGTTGCCCAGCCCCCTATCGTAAAGCTTGCACCCTTGGGGATACGAAAGCCTTAATTACGTTGCTGCAACCCAAAGAGATCTATACGACGGATGCCGCCGATACCCATCCCGACCATGGGGCTGCGCATGCTTTCGTCATGGAGGCTGCTTCGCAACTTGGCTATACAGGTACCATCTATACCTACTTGATTCATAGCGGTCCGGAATCACAGTGGCCTTGGCCACGCGGTGTCACACCGACGCTTCCCTTCGAGGCTCATCTGGCAGAGGGGCAACGTTACCCCTTGCATGTCGCTTGGCCACCGCCTATCCGCCGCCCAATGACACAGGGACAATCCTTTTGCAAATTGCAGGCGTTGCTTGCTTACCGGTCGCAGATACCCGTCGAGCCCGAATTTCTGCAATCTTTTATCAAATGCGAAGAAATCTTCTGGATGCCCCAGCTACCACATCTGTACAAATAATACTGCTGCCTACAGGCAGCGGCTTTGGGAGTGAACATGAACCGCTATGAGTCGCATTTTGTTAATTGAAGATGAAGAACGTATTGCCCGTGTGCTGCAGCTAGAGCTTGAGCATGAAGGCTATGAGGTGCTTATCTGTGGGGATGGACGGTCAGGACTTCAAGCTGCCTTGAGTGAAGAAGGATGGGATCTCATCCTTCTTGATGTTATGCTCCCTGAACTTAATGGACTTGAAGTTCTTAGACGGCTTAGGCAGGTAAATGCCACCCTGCCTGTCATACTTCTGACAGCACGCGATGCGATTCCAGATCGCGTCAGCGGGCTCGATCAAGGTGCCAACGATTATGTCACGAAGCCTTTTGCAACGGTAGAGCTGTTAGCTCGTATTCGTAGTCTGCTGCGGCAGAAAAGCTTGCAGGATCAGGCTCCTGAGCAGGATCATTTGCTAAAAATCAATGAGCTTACGATGGATTTGAAAAGCCGCGCGGTCTTGCGTGAGGGCACAGCTATTGAACTGACACCCACGGAGTTTGATTTGCTGCGCTTCCTCATTCAACATCAGAATGAAGTGATGACGCGCGAGCAAATCATCTCAGAGGTGTGGGGATATGATTTTATCGGGGATACGAATGTGGTCGATGTGTATATCCGCTATTTACGCCAGAAAGTAGACAAGCCCTTCACCACGAAGCTGATTCAGACGATTCGCGGCATCGGCTATTTAATCAAAACAACAGAAACTCCGCCAGATGGCAACTCCACCACTTCAGATGGGCAGGAACCTGTATGAGCCTACGACTGAAAATCACACTGTGGGTATCGGTTGGTTTAATGGTGATCTTATTTTTCAGCTTTACCTTCGTTTATTACATGTTCATCCGTGTGTCAACGAAAGGCGAAATTGACCTTTTGAAGGAAAAGGCTAGCGCTTTACTGCTAAAGGATCTACCTAATCATCCCGAGTATTGGAAAAACAATATGCAAATGGATGAGTTGCTCATCCCGCAAGAAATGCTGCGCTATATTACACCAGACTCGAAGGTCGCACATCAGATTTATTCCGATACGAGTCTTGTAAGTTACCCCGCTAGTTATTCGACTATGGCTTCAGAAGACTTAATAACCGATGCGGATGGCATACTCTTATTCGTACGAACCCCCGTGTTCAAAGACGGGAAACAGGTTGCCCTTCTAGAAATCGGCCGTAACCTGCGAAGACTGGGTATGTATTCCGAAATGTTGATCTCGATTCTTGTCTTAACTTCCATCGGAGCGCTAATTTTAGCTCTTATCGGGGGTTATTTTTATACCAATGTCCTATTCAAGCCCCTTCATCAGTTCATCGCGACTATGCAAAATATCGAAAATAGCGGGTCGTTCCGTCATATTACCCTTCCCGACAAACATAGAAATGATGAATTAATGAGACTGGGGACAACCTTTAATCGCATGATTGATAGATTGCAGGAGATGTTTCGTAAACAGGAGCAATTCATTGCCGATGCCTCCCATGAGCTTCGAACACCACTCACGATTATTGAAAGCTATGCCAGCCTTTTGCGGAGATGGGCTTCTAGCAACGATCAATTACGCGAGGAAGCACTGGAAGCGATCGTGTCCGAGTCCGCCCAATTGAAACTACTCACGCAAAATCTATTGTCCCTCACCGACTCCAACCGTGAAAATTGTGATCAGAAAACAGACTTCGACCTCATTCCGCTCGTGGAGCAAACCGCGGCGTCCCTCCGCGTCACGACATCCCGCGAGATTCGCGTGCAGTCCGAGCTCGATATGAAAGTGCTGCCGATGAGTGGGGATCCCTATCAGATCAGACAGTTGCTTATTATTTTAATAGATAACGCTTTGAAATATAGTCAGAAGATCGTTGATATTCGCATCAGTTTGCAGGATAAACTGGTCATGCTTGAAGTCATGGATCAAGGCATTGGCATTGCTGAGGAAGACCTCCCGCACATCTTTGACCGGTTCTATCGTTCCGATAAAGCAAGGAATCGCAAGCACGGCGGCGCAGGACTTGGACTCGCAATTGCCCAACATATTGTACATAAACATCAGGGAACTTTAGAGCTCCAAAGTAGTCTAGGCCTAGGCTCCACGGCCATTGTAACGCTTCCACAATCCTGTCAATAAGAACATTATAAGGGGATTCTCATCATTCTCTCAGAATTGGGCTTTCCCCTTGATATAGCGCTATGTAAAAGGTTGCATGGTAAATAATAGGGCAATTTTCATCTGGTATACTGAGTCTCAGGTGGACAACCACCTCGCAAGGTTACTCAATTAAGGGTCAACTGATCAAGATTCTATTCTTGCTAGCCATCAATTGAAGCTACCATGTCTTCAATGCAAGATAGCTTGGCGAAATCTCAGCGAAAACTCTAAGGAGGCAAACCCCATGAAAAACCCACAGAAAACTTGGTACAAAAAATTAGTCGTTACGGCATTGTCCGTATCTATAGGATTATCAGTAGTTGCAGCAGGTGCACCTGGTAAAGCGGAAGCAGCTACGTCATCTGAAGTAACAAATGCTACAGCGCTTACAGCGTCAGCAACATCGACATCCAGAGGAAGTCAGGTTATTTCTATTGGTAAAAGATATCTAGGTACTCCTTACAAATTCGGAGCTACTGCAGGCCAAACACGTAACTTTGACTGCTCTTCTTTCACACAATATGTATTTAAAAAAGTAGGCGTTAACCTGCCGCGTACGTCTCAACAACAAGCACGTGTAGGTAAGTATGTATCTCGCAGCAACTTGCGTGTCGGCGATTTGGTGTTCTTCTCCATTCCAGGTAAGCCTGGCGTCATTCACCACGTAGGGATTTATGCTGGTAATAATAAAATCCTTCAAACCTACGGCGCAGGCGGCGTACGCCTAACCGATATTCATAGCGGAACTTGGTCTTCCCGTTATATGACAGCACGTCGCGTATTGTAGTAGATTTGAATACTAGAGCTTAGCAAATGACATAGAGTCGAATTAGATGGAAAACCTCCATCTAATTCGGCTCTTTTTGCGTAGAAAAATGGATTAGCTGGATTTTCTCCCGTTAATATCAGCATTTTGATCAAATAGGTGAGGGAAAGCTGAAATTAACTACATAAAATCCATTTGATTTCATTTTCAGCTTGTTTTCCGCGGAAATAACTACAGGAAATCCATTTAATTTGTCGCAGGGGGAGTTAGGCAGGTTTCGTTTGGTGGGGTGTTTCTGTAGAGTTGTTCTGCTGCGTGGGGCGGGGTGTGGGTGAAGAGTTGCTATGCTACGTTGGGTGAGAGGTGCTTATGCAGTGTTAAATCTGCTTCGTGGGACGGGGTGCTTATGTAGCGTTAAACCTGTTGCGTGTACTTTGAAGAGTTTTGATGGGACGTTGGGCTACCCTCCCCTCACACCCCACCAAACCTAAAGAACCCCCTCAGCCATTGAGCTGGAGGGGGTTCTTTAGGTATTCCGACGCGGTCTCTAGTAACGAATATACGCCTCATGATAGCTCTCCTTCAAACCGCGCTTACGAACCTTAATCTCCAGCAAACGCTGCTTGTAGGTTACATTTGCTGTTCTCGGCAAGACAAGCGTAGGCACTTTCACAATACGATTCTTACCATTCGAGAATCCTGTCACCTTAACTTGATTGGATTTAACGAATACTTGAAGTGCTCTTGGATCTTCTTCCTTCGCAATTTTCACCTTAATAATGACATGCTCATGGGTCTCAAAAATTTCTGTCCCGATGGATCCAGAGGATGAAATGCTGGCATCCATGCCTGGCATCGCTTTTTTCAGCATGTCCTGTACATATCCTTCAGCCCACGTCATATTATCTAGAAAGGTCTGCCCTTTTTCAGCGAACGGCAGCTTCTGTCCAAGAAACTTCTCAACCTGTTCCCACTTCAACCAAGGATGGCGATTAAATCCGCTCAAGCCCATCACCTCATTTTGCTAACAGTATATGTGCCTGCATCTCGATGTGACACCCTCCGGAAAATTCAGAGCACCTCTAGGCGGATACCTCATATACTGTAGGTGAGATAACGCAAGGGGGATCGGATTATGCCAGCTATCGTAGGGAATGTGAAAATTATTAGTGTCGGTTCCAGCTCTATCGTGCATTTCGGCGATTCCTTCATCATCTCACCAACAAGTTCCTCCAAAACATTCGCTGGAGCAGGTTCATTTAATACCGGTGATTTCCCACGTGTCTATAATACGTACAGCACGACTGTAACCAACGATTCTGATTTTATTGATGCAAATGCAAGCGGCAATATTCTCTGACAATAGTCAGCCTAGAGCGAGGTGTTCCAAGGATATGAACTGGACCATCCATCAAACTATCATGATTCAGCAATTAAAAGTAAACTCTGTCGCTAACTCCTCCGTCCTCCAGATTGGCACAGCCGGGTCAATTCGTTCCTTGTCTAATCTGTACAATACAGGCGGTTTCGTAGAGCCAGCACCCGAGCTAGGAACAAGTGAAGTTAATCCTGTTTCCCTTGTACCTTTGCCCCCAGCGACATAATGAATTACAACCTTGGCTTTTCTGAGCAATCCGGAAGGAGGTGCTTTTCCAAATGACCAACACGATCACGTGGCAGCAATGGGCCCAACAACTCTGCGCCTATGTCGACATGCAGAAACAACGCATCGATAAGTTAGAGCAAACCGTTAACAAGCTGCAGGCGGATCTGAAAGCAATGAAAGATGAGAAGCGAATTCACATTGATAAAATTGAATATAATTTTGACCAACTTAAGGTTGAAAAGCTGGATGGGACGCTCACTATTGGGATCAGTCCTAGTGCGCTGGATCAGATTGAGGATTTCAGCGTGAATGGCAACTCGTTGAATAAAGAGGAAAATGGTGGCGGAATGGGCGCCATGGATATGAATCCTTTTTACCAAGGCGGGCAATATCAAGGGGCAGCAGCTAATGCTGGCGGCGTGGGTCAAGAAGCCATGCGCGGAACAGCCGCGAAGCAAGGAAAAGACATTCAAGCAGATGTGGCTAGTGGCATTGAACAGTATTTAAAATTTGGCGTACAGGGTGATATCAACAACCTTGAACATAAATATCAGCATCCCCTCGATGACGATTATAAGGATTTGATCATCGAAGATATTCGCAAGCAACTGGACACTCGCATTCAACATTATGTGAATCAATACCGCGGCGTTGGGTTCAAGGAACCGTTGGAAGCTGTGACCCATAATATTATGGATAAAACGAAGCAGGACATCCTGACAGCGATTGAGACTTACATAGCCAGCCTGCCCAAATAATTAACTGCATTCTAGCGTAACTATTTTAAAAAAGAGAGAAGGATAAGCGATGTTTCAATTACATGTAGAAAACAAACAATTATGTGTAGGTGATATACGAATCGTAGGGGTATCCAGTGCCTCGGTTTTTCTTATTGGGGATACGGAGGTCATTTCCTTGTCTTCGATGTTTGACACGCCACCAGAGTCGGTCATTATCTCTCCTTTCGTACCCCTTCCTGCAGAAGCGGATTAAGCGATGGCCCGATTATCTATCGTTGGCAATGTCTATTTGAACACCATAGGATCTGCGAGCACGATGCATGTAGGAGATAATCGGTTTACGGCTCTACAAAATAGGGTCTTCGCTGTCCAACGTGAAGTACCTATTTATTATGGAAATGAGGGCAGTTTTGCAGCTTACCCTTTCTTCCAACGTCCTTTTCCTATCCCACAACCTCCGGAACCTTTTACAATGTGTGTGGATAACTTAGGAAGCTATATTACGGTTCGTAACATCCGCATTCTCGGCGTCGCTGCCTCCTCTGTCTTTCAAATTGGCAGCAACCGTGTCACGACCTCCGAAACGCGAATCAAAAACATTCGTCAATTCGTCACCGATAAACCAGGGCCTAAAAAGCAGACAACATTCGTCTACACGGGGACCGATGATACCATAGGCGATGTCCCCCTGAAACCGACATCCTCACCACCAACTTCCGGCGAGAAGCCGCCCCGCCTAGTTTTTGCTACCAAGCAGTACACGACTACGCCACCTGCTGCAAAATAACGAAGAGCCCGCCCCTTCCAAGGGGCCGGGCTCTTTCTCGGCTTCGCCGGCTCACTTCGTGAGCAGCGGCTGGGCGCGACTTAGCAGCGCCGCCATCTGCGCTCGCGTCAAGGACGCGAGCGGGCGGAACGTGCCGCCCTCGAAGCCGTCGACAAGGCCCCTGCTGCTCATCGCAGCAATGGCCTCTGCCGACCAGCTGCCAGCTGGCACGTCCGTGAACTTCTTGACCCCGCCGCTAGTCGGCGTGGTCAGCTTTAAGGCGCGGGCGAGCAGCACACTCATCTGCTCCCGCGTCATGCTCTGATCGGGCGCGAAGGCGTCGTTGCTGATGCCCTGCATCAGCCCGTTCTGCTGCGCGATCCCGATCGCCTGCGACGCCCAGTGTGTCGCAGGCACGTCACGGAACGCGGCGCTGGCAGCGCCCGCGTTCTCCAAGCCCAGCGCGCGCACGATAATCGTCGCGGCTTCAGCCCTTGTGAGCGCCTCGTCGGGCGCGAACTGGTCTGCGGCGATGCCGAGCATCCAGCCGCGGTTCGCGGCGCTCAGGACGTCAGCCTGCGCCCAATGCTTTTGCATATCGGTGAAGTAAAAGCCGTCTGCCCACATCTGATAATAGCTCCAAGTGTCGGCAGCCTCTTGATTCAAACTCCAGCTGCCAGTTCCCTTCAACTGATATTTCCCTACCAATTTCAGCTTCGCCTTTAAAGATTGCTCGTTATCGTACCACACCGTGTACGTCCCCTCTGATAATGCTTTGCCGTTCACCGTTGCTTTCGCATCCGTAGGTTGAATCGTGAACGTCGCTACAGGAGATTGGCTTACCGCGTCATAACGTACAGTCCCTTGGTATTGATCAACCAGCTTCTGAACGCTTCTAGCCGCAATCCCAGCCCCATTCGACGCAGGATCTTGGTTCCAATAACGGCCATACAAGGGGATGCCTAGTACGATTTTACCCGCAGGAGCTTGAGATAGCGCATACTGAATGGATTTCTCGACAAAGGGTAAGCTAGCAACAGGACCCGGCGAAGGATCGCCAGGATAGCTCTCATCGTAGGTCATTACCATTAAATAATCACTAACAGCTGCTAACGCTTTATAATCATACAGTCCGATCCAACTCGTCGTCTCACCCGTTGGATTCGCAGCGACTGCCACAGAAACCTCCATTGTGCTTGGCAGCTGTTCGCGCAGCTTCCTGACAAAATCCGTGTATTTATCACGGTAAGCCGCACCCACATTCTCAATGTCCAATTGGACGCCATCTAGCTTATTGGCTTGAATACTCGCTACCAGTTCTTTCACTAGCGCGTCGCGTCCATCAATGGCCTTTTCACCAATCACCCGATCGAAATCATTACTTAAAAAAGGGACAACCCGCTTCCCCTGTTTGTGCATTTCCGTTATGAAGGAAGCTTCTAGATCGGACACCATCAAACGACCCTCTTCGTTAATATGAAAATAACTTGGCGACACCACATCTAAGGTTTCACCGCTTTTATTCACTTGTGAAATATAAGAGCTAGGCGCTCCGGAGAATACATACGACATATTGAAATTCCCTTGAGCCGTCGTTGCCCCAGCTACAACCTCATCCTTATGCATGAATGTTACTTGGCACATCGCACCGACGACAATGAGGGCAACAACAAGCCTTCGCCATCCACGTTTGGATCTCACCTGTCTCAACCCCTATTCTACCGATTTGATTCCTTCTATCATCCTAGAAAGCTACCAAAATCGCTACGAGTAAATAATGGTGAAACGCCAAAAACCGTTACTGCACAAGGATGGGACCCGTGCATAACGGTATATTTATCGCGTGTCTATCGGTAGGTCATGACCATAAAATTGATAATGGTTTCGTCCCTTGCCCTTCACTTGATATAAAGCGATGTCAACTTCTTTCATCATTTGGGTCGCATCTATTTGATCAGAACGATACATCGTGATTCCCATGCTGACCGTGGAGCGAAAAGATAACCCTTGCACTTCCCACTTCCGCTCGACACATGCTAGAATGCGTTGAGCAATGGCATCCACATGGTCCTGGCAATCTACTGCTGGTAATAAGATCGTAAACTCGTCTCCTCCCATTCGCGCAAACATATCGATTTCTCTTAGACAACCTTGTATCCGGCTTACAAATTCCTGCAAAAACGCATCACCGATATCGTGTCCCATCGTATCATTAATGATTTTGAAATCATCAATATCGACATACAGGAGAGCAAATGTACGATTCGTTCGTTTGGCCTGCTGCAGCAGCTGGTTCAGCTGCTCTTTGAACAATCGCCGGTTCGGCAAGCCCGTCAGTGGGTCATGCAAGGCCATCGCGAGCAGGCGATTCTCCTGATTTTTGTGCCGTGTACGATCTTGAAGTGCGAAAGCAATCTCCTTGATTTCCCCCTTTTCATCACAAAAAGGGATCGCCGTGCACTCCATCCACAGGTGAACCTCACCTGCTCCTTTCGCACGAAACTCTAACTTACTGCTGGTCTTCGACTGTAAGGTATGAACAAACAATTTATATACATCTAAGCGAAATTCCGAATCAACTGCCTCGATGATTTGCTCTACTTGTTCAGGTACATAACCAATCATTTCGTAAAATCTACCGGATGCATAAAGCAAATTGCCCTTCGCATCCAATTGACAATACAAATCCCAGGCTTGCTCAATAATTTGACGTGCAAGTGACGCCATCGGTACTTTGGAATCCGTGATAAAATCTGAATCTATTTCATTGCACATCGCTTCTACCGCCCTCTCTTATGCTTACATAGAGACCTTGGTAGCGTAGCACGATTATATAAAAATCATATAAAATCGTCCTAAATTTTATATCAATAGAAAGTCGGAAATTAGCGTATATTGTCGCTTTACGACAAGGTAGAAATCACATTTTCACTTTTCGCTATAGTTCTCATTACTTTTTGCCTAATACCCAACACCTTTATACCTACATATTAGATAAAATCGAGCATGAACTCGCTTTCTGTCAATAAAAGGATAGAAATTATGAGGAGAATCGTTCTATAATGTAGGTAATATCTGTAATATTTGAGAGAGGGAGCACCCTTCTTACTTAGGCGTTGTTTCATTACTGAGGGGGATTTCAGACATGGCAGGAGAAACAATTTTAGTCGTTGATGACGAGCAAGAAATTGTCCAGTTAATTCAACTCTATTTAGTGCGTGAAGGCTACAAAGTCATTAGTGCTAATAATGGACATGATGTGTTCGGCATTGTAAAAGAACATAAGCCTGATTTAATAATTCTGGATATTTTGCTGCCAGGACTTGATGGTATAGAGGTATGTCGACAGCTCCGCAAAACGAGCAATACGCCTATCCTATTCATTTCGTGTAAAAGCGAGGACATTGACATCATTCTAGGGCTCAGTATGGGCGGCGATGACTATATGACTAAGCCCTTTAGCCCAAGTCAGCTAGTAGCCCGCGTCAAAGCTCATCTTCGCCGCAACTCAATCCGTGAGCAGCATCAAGATGACCCTCAATTGGTTAAATTCCCAGGACTAGAAATCGATCTAGTGAGCCATATCGTACGAGCGAATGGTCAAACGATCTCCCTTTCTGCCAAAGAATTTGATCTACTCTCCCTCATGGCTAAGACACCGAATCGCGTTTACAAAATCGAGCACTTATTCGAGCTAATCTGGAGCTTAGACAGCATGGGCGACCCGCGCACACTTATTGTACATATCAGCAATCTGCGCAAAAAGATTGAACTTAATCCAGCCGAGCCCCGCTACATCATTACAGTACGAGGCGTTGGCTATAAATTTAATGGATCAGCCATGTAACGTTAGCGATTTAACCAATCGGTTATGATTTGCTGAAGCGGTACTGCAGCCGCGGCAATGACAAGGGCAGGCAGCATGTTCGCCACATTAATTTTTCTAATTTGCAAAATATTAATTCCTACACCAATCACCAAAACGCCACCTACGGCAGTGATTTGAACAATCATGGCATCCAGCGATGCTTCACTAAATGCCATTGCAATCACGGTTGCCAGCAGTGCGATCGTCCCTTGCATCACAAACACAGATGCTGCGGAAAAGACAACGCCAATCCCCAAGGTCGAAGCGAAGATGATGGATAAGAACCCGTCGAGCAGCGACTTGGTATACAGAATATCGTGGTTATGCCGCAGGCCGCCATCCAAGGGACCCAGTATCGCCATCGCGCCGATGCAGTAGACGAGCGTACAGGTAACGAAGCCTTCTGAGATGCTCGTTGTCGCCGATGGATGAGCAGTCGACTGCTTACTCATCTTGGCCTGCAGCCAATCACCTAGTTTCGTGAGATTCGCCTCTATGCGCATCAGCTCGCCAAGTATACCGCCAATCACGACGCTCATGATGACGATCACAATTTGATCTGACTTGAGTGCCATTGTAATACCTAGCACAGTTATCGCAAGCCCTAGGCCTTGCAGGACTGTGCTTTTTATACTTTCTGAGATGCGGGGCAGCAGTATGCCTAATAATCCACCGATGATAATGGCAACTGCATTCACGATCGTCCCCCATAAAGCCATGCCTTTCATTCCTCTCCATGTACAAGCTATGATGACCTACTCATTCTACATGATTCTCCTCATAATTTCCTCCACCGTTGGAAATGGTAAGGATAAGCAACAGGAAAGGAGGCATGTTGAATGTCGAAAGATAAATCAATGGATCCCATGACAGGCGATACCGTCGAAACGGATGGTATTTATGCCAATGAAGCTGGGCAAGAGGTCACGCTTAAACGAGGTGATGAGTTTCCTGCTGATCTAGTTCTTGGGCGCACTACCTATGAGCTGCAAGGCTTTGCCGATGAGGCGGAGATTGATCACGATCAGTCGGAACTTAATCCCATGCGCAAGCGTGTAGATGCACGTACTTAAGCTTAGGTTTTGCTGAGTATGCATCTCTTTGAGAAACCGAGCAACCTCTGGGCTGCTCGGTTTTTTTCCCGTTTGTGCTATACTAAGGGGAATATATGGGGGGATTAGGCCCTGGGGGATACGGAAAATGACACGCATAATGATAATTACAGGCGGTACACTGGGTGATTGGGCTTTAGACGAAATTCGCGAGGATGATATTCTTGTCGGCTCTGATCGCGGGGCGCTATATCTCATTCAACACGGCTTTCATCCACATATCTCGATGGGCGATTTCGACTCTGTCACATTGGAAGAGCTTGCTCTTATTCGCGATTCTAGTAAAGCGTTCATCGATTGCGATCCGATCTACAAGGATCTAACCGATACGGAGATGGCTTTCAATTGGGCGCTGGCGCAACAGCCAAGCCAGATTCTGCTCGTCGGCGCGCTAGGTACGCGGTTCGATCACTCGCTTGCCAATGTACATTTGCTGCGCAAAGGCATGGCACTGGGCGTTCCGTGTGCGATTATGGATGCCAACAATCTCATTATGGTGATCGATCAGTCTACACACGTAAAGAGAGGGCCCTACACACATATTTCCTTGCTTCCACTCAGCCTGGAGGTTACGGGAATCACACTGCATGGCTTTCAGTACCCCCTTCATCAAGCAACGCTTGAAATCGGGATGTCGCTTGGGATTAGTAACATTTTGCTTGAGTCAGAAGGTCTCATCGAGCTTGCATCTGGCCTCTTGCTTGTCATTCAAAGCAAGGATTAGCGTGGGCTCTCCGCCTATCCATCTTAGTGCTTGATAGGGCGTGTCGCATCAAAATTACATAAAAATTTGGAAATTCGACACGCCCTCCTTTACTATGGAACAGCTAACTCTGGTACAATAAAGGATAGGCTAGTCATTTATTGAGATATTGAGGTCGTTTACGCATGCCCCCTGTTCAAGAGAACCTTGTTAGAAATCTTCTTCCTACTAAACTACCTTCTGTTATCACACACTTTGCATCTCGACACGTTCTTACAACACGTGAAGCCGAAATTATTAGTCTTATCGCTTTGCGTGGCTATAGCAACAAAGAAATCGCAGATTATTGCTTTATCAGTGAGAAAACAGTGAAAGTACACATCGAGAAAATCATGGATAAAGTCGGAACGCGGTCGATGCGTAAGCTTCTATCGGCGATCATCAGCACCGACGCTTACCCTTCATAGTGCACAAAAGAAACGCCAGCTGCTTTTTGCAGTTGGCGTTTTCTTTGTATGCGCTATGTCCACGCAGCCCACCTAGATTAACTGGAAAACCTACAGCTAATTTAGGTGTTTTTCGCTGAAAACATCAAATAGATGTAAAACATACAGCTAAAACAGGCTATTTCAGCCGTTTGAGCTTTACCTGCTGGATTTAGCTGTAGTTAATCCAGTTATTCTATTCATATCAGCGATTTTCCGATAATTAGCTGCACTTTTTCCAGTTATTCTTAGCTTTCTTTGCTGCCGCCTGCCCACACCTACATCGCCGCAGCGAGCTTCTGCACGAACTGCTCCAAGAAGCGCTGGTCGACTTCGTCAAACCGATTGAGACTCGGGCTGTCGATGTCCAGCACACCAACGAGCTCGCCTCTCACCACAATCGGGATCACGATCTCCGATTGGGAAGCAGCGTCGCAGGCAATATGTCCCGGAAAAGCGTGGACATCCGGTACAAGAACAGTTTCTCTGCGCTCGGCAGACGTACCGCATACCCCTTTACCGAAAGGAATACGCACGCATGCTGGTAATCCTTGAAAAGGTCCGAGCACAAGCTCCTTCTGTTCCAGCTGCTCGTCTACCAAGTAAAATCCTACCCAGTTGATATTCTCCAGAAACTGTCCGAGCAAGGCAGACGCATTCGCTAGATTCGCAGTTCGGTTCGGTTCATCATGTATTAAAGCTTCAACTTGCCCGATCAGCAAGGTATATTGTTCTTCTCTCGTTCCACTGTAGCTCGATTTCGCAAACATAGATCATCATCCTCTTCTTTCCTAGTCTCTCTTTCATCATACCAAATGCGCGGCTTCCAGCCAAAATGTAAAAAAAGGACAATCCGCTAATTCAGCCGATTGCCCTAGATAGATCCTCTTATTTTTGCCCGTAATAAGCGTTCGCTCCATGCTTTCGCAGGAAATGACGATCCAACAACGTTTGGTCCATAGGTTGAATCGATGGATTCAAGTTGTACGTACGATACGCGATCTTCGCGACCTCTTCCAGTACAACCGCATTATGAACCGCATCATGTGCATCCTTGCCCCAACTGAAAGGCGCATGACAGTTCACAAGCACACCCGGCACCATCGCTGGATCCAACTCGCGGAACGTCTCGATGATCACATGGCCTGTCTCCAGCTCATAAGCTCCTTGAATCTCGGCCTCCGTCATCAACCGTGTGCACGGCACCTCACCGTAAAAGTAATCAGCGTGTGTTGTCCCCAAAGCCGGAATCGCACGGCCAGCCTGCGCCCAGCTCGTAGCCCACGGCGAATGCGTGTGTACAATGCCGCCAATCGACGGAAAAGCGCGATACAACGCCAAATGTGTTGGCGTATCAGAGGATGGCTTTAATTGGCCTTCCACTATGTTACCTTCGAGATCAACAATGACAAGGTCTTCCGCTTTCAAATCCTCATAGGGTACACCGCTGGGCTTAATCACCACGAGTCCTTGCTCCCGATCAATTCCGCTGACATTGCCCCATGTAAACGTAACTAGCCGATATTTGGGGAGATCCAAATTAGCTTCTAATACTTGCTGTCTCAATTTTTCAAGCATCTGAGCTCAACACCTTCCGATAAAATGTATAAAGGATATCCCCATTATACACTTGTACGTACATCTCAGCTAGATACTTCTGAATTAATGGACAAATAAATCAACTTGTATGTACAGCCATCTACCTCTTTACACCCTTTTAAGAATGAATAATCGAGAAGACGATGGTCTTGCCATCCGACTCCAACCGGGTTTCTACGGAGAAGTTACCGATTTGTGTTGTCGATGTTTCAAGAACACCTTTCGCAGCTGCACGCGCGCATGCATCCGTAAATTGACGATAGAAAATGTCCGCATCATACCCGAACAGGAAGTCAGTGAACTTGCGAATGCTTTCCGTATTGCGAGCAAGCACCCCATCCTCCAGTCGAACTGTGACTCCATAAGTTGCAAATTGGGGATCCAACCAGAGCGATGCCTCATTACTGTTGCGCGCTGCTGCTGTGGCCCCGCTTAATGCTTGCGCTTTAGCCTCTGAATTCTTAAATAGACGAAGTGTCGTCTCTTCCAAATCGTAATTCGTTCCGCGCAGCTTACCCGCTTCTTCCATCACTTCATACGTTTGCAGCATACGCTGATCCGGGAAAACGAGCTTTTTGTAGCTGCCATCCTTCGTAGGCACGACCTTAATAAAAGCATCGTTATCATTCTTCACACTGATGCGCTTCGATTTCGTCTGCAGACGCGTAATAATTTGCAATGCTTCCGCACGTGTCACATATTGACCTACACCGAAGTAACCATTCGGATACCCTTCCATGATCCCTTTCGTCATCGACTCTCCGATAAACTTCTGCTGTCTGCTCGATGCGCTCTGTAAATCGCCGAAATGGGATGCTGCCGCAAGACTATACGTCTCATCTTCCAAGTATTCTGTTTCCTTCAATAAGTAGTACAAAATCTCCGCAACATCTTCCCGCTTCAAGGATGCTTTATAATCACTGAACTGCCCTTTGCTAATAAAGTGAAGATCACTCGCTAGATCCAAATAAGGTTTAGCCCAGTAACCGACCGTGTTCGGCTTAAACGTGAAATCCCGGTAATCCTGCTGTAAAATATTTTGATTGCTCGCACTTAATGTTTGTAGAAAGCTTGTCTTCCACTTCCGTTCCCCATTCGGAAACTTATCCGTGAAGGCTAATAGTACAATTTTCACAAATTGATCTGCTGTAACGGTCTCATCCGGTCGGAAGGTGCCATCTGGAAAACCATCCAATAAGCCCTGCTGTACCATTTGAACAATCGTCTGCTCCGCCCAATGCCCCCCAATATCCTTAAATCCTGCTGCTTCACTTCTACTTGGTAAGCTGCCAATTGTTATTAGACAAACAATCGTCGCCATGATTAGCCATTTATTCCATCGTATCATCGCCATATTCTCCGCTTCTATCTATATTTTCGGCACTATCTTCCACCATTCTCTAGAATAAGCCTTCTACTACCCTTTGAGAACATGCTGAAAAGCCCATTCATTCATGTCGAATCGGCCCCCTTTGACTGGGACTATAGCCATATGAAATGCCAAAAAGACCCTGCCCTCTACTAGGTAGAAAGCAAGATCCGTTATCCCAAACGCTATTTATCTTCTTCTTACTGTACCCGCGACTGTCTTGGCCGAGTTGTAATAACGCATCCAGTCGACGACATACATCATTTTAGCCAAATAATCCGGTGCACTTCCCTGTAAATGACTGTACTGATCTTCTTGCAGCAATTGGTGCAACTCGTACCCCTTGGCATAAAGCGCCTTGGTGAATGCTTCTTCCGTTTGGGGCTTGTACAGATCCGTTCCTCGGGAAAGTTCAATTTCTTCAATAATTGTGCCACGATAGTAAGGGTAAACATTCATCTGCAGGCCCATATCGATATAAGCTAAACCTGTATATTCAAAAGGAAGCCAAATCAAATTCGTCTTCTTATCTGCTAGCTTCACCGTGTACACTAAACCCAAGTTCAGCGCAATTGGCTGCGGATAATTACTAATGTGTCCGGACCGCAAATGATCTGCTATATGCTCAACGAAATTCATGCTGTTCTTCCTCTCCGAAGGATCTAGTCCTTCCTTCATATTGCGTGCTAATGCGCTTCGTTGTCAAGCTAGTCCGTATACGCTTTCTTCCCTTTTGTCCTGAAGACAACGTTCCTAGTTTCTACTCCTAACTTTTCTCTTTTCTATCGACAAGTTCCTGCCAATGACGACCTAACTATCGAACAAACCCGTCGAAACTTCGTAATTATTGGGGTGGATGGCATGAACAGAGCAATAAGGGAATATTTTCTGGTGAGGCTCAAAGGGGCGGCTGCTTACGAATGGTATGAATAAAAGTATTTTTTTCGAATGATGAACTTTTCAGTAGTCAATGCGTCTATATAGGAGAGGTGAGAGAATTGGAAACGACCGGTGTCCATGTATTTGATTATTTGAAGTACATCGCAGAAACAACAGATCAGAAGGTGATCCTTCGCAATTTGATGGAAACCTACGGGAATGATGTGTGGAATTACGCATTTAGCATTTGTCGCAATAAAGATGCAGCCGACGACATTGCACAGGATGCTTTCTTAAAAGTATATCGCAATCTGACGACTTTCCGTGGTGAAGCTGCGGTTAAAACGTGGTTGCTTACGATAACCCGCAACACCGCTTATGACTATATGCGCAAAGCATTTTGGCGCAAGGTGACCCTTGTTGGTTTCGTCCAATCGGGCGGGACTGCCAGCTCCGCAGAGACAGAAGCAGTCGAAAATTTATATGCAAGTGAGATTTGGCAGAAGGTAATGTCTTTATCCGCCAAATATAGAGAAATTCTAATTCTTCACGCTCATTATCAAATGACCACCAAAGAAATGGCCGCTATTCTAGCTATTTCAGAAGGTACAGTTAAATCTAGGCTTCACCACGCCAGACTTAAGGTTCTTAGTCTGAAGGAGCGTGAAGCGCTTGAAAACTCCTGATCCGGATGACTTCCAGAAGCACCTGGAAGAGGGCCCCTTACAACAGAAGGGGTTTACTTCCAAGCTGCAGCGTGACATCGAGGACACGATTCGACATAAGGAGAAAACCAAGTCCAAAGCTAAACCTTTTCTTTGTGTCGCTGGTGTGGGAACTGTCTTGGCAGTCGTACTACTCTTTCCCTGGCACACCTTGCATACACAGAGCGAGGCTGCTGCGCTTGAAGGGAAAATGATGCCGGCAGCTGTCACTGTCTCTACACCACCTCCAGCTCCCATCAACACAGCGTTGCTTATTGGACTTCGTACGGAGCACGAGCCTGAGAACAACAACAGCCAAGGACACGTACTGTCGCCGCTTCGTTACAGCACCTATCGAACAATGCTCGTAGCACCGGTTCGCGGACAATTGCAGAAAACGTCTGAAGGAACAGGCATTCTTATGCCGTATAAGCAAAACTTTTGGAAAATCGACTCCCTCAAACAGACAACAAGCAAGGGGGAGTCTTATTATTTATCTGCTCATTTGGCTGATCAGCCAGCCAAGGCCGAACGTTTCTCAGCGCCAGAGAATCAAGAATTTAATCGTGTAGAAACATTGTTGTTTGCAGGCAACCAATATGTATCCATTGCGGAATCGGAATCTGCCTGGAATGGGAATGCCCCTTATTATGCCGATCGTCTCTGGGTGCGTACACTCCCTCAGCTGAAGGAAGCACGCACCATGCAGTTCTACAAAAAGCCAGTGGACAAGAATCATGTGTCCATTATGGACGTGTATGGTACGAGTTTAAGTAATGAACTAGTCTCGTTGTCTGGCGTCGGTGACAATGCCTTAGGTGAAGTCTCTGGGCAGAGCTGGACCGTGAAGCGCGAACCAGGTAAGTGGGTGGGGAAAGTTGCTGAAACACCTAAAGCAAGTTCAGCTAGACCCGACTCTTACGTACTTCGCGATTTCCCACGCGACCTACCGGATAAAGTCGTCAATCACGACGATATCTGCTGTTCGTGGAGCAATCTCAAGTCCTCGTGGCCGAAAGCCACGGATGCGCTAACCTCTCCGATGGACGATATGCTTGTCATCTTCGAGGGGGATACGCTCAAGTTCTATTCCTACGGGCAAGCGCCCGGCAGCATTCCTCAGCTCACTTTGGATTTACAGCCTGGCGAACAGCTCGTCATGGCGCAATGGGCCACTGACCACTATGTTCAGGAGTGGATCGACAAGGTCGGGAGCTATCTATCCGCTGACACAGGGAGCCTAGTTGAGGAACATACTAAAGCGAAATAAACAGCATAAACCCGCTGCGTCCCTATGGACAGAGCGGGTTTTATTTGGTTTCTGGCAGGGGTCTCCATCAACAAATTAACTGGATTTTATGTAGCTAATGTTGCTGATTTCTCCTCAAAAACGAGGATAACTGGATTTTATGTAGGTAATTTCCGTGAATTTGGTCCAAATCATCAATATGACTCCATTTAACTGTACCTTTTCCATCTATTAACTCGTTTTCTTTAAAACCGGCAAGATTAACTGTATATTTTCCAGCTATTCACTCAATCCCCCGAAAACCGCAAGAACAACTGTATATTCTCCAGTCAGCCAACCCCTTAGCTAGCTGGTTATCCCTACTCCTTTACGCCGCACAAGCAACTAAGCCTTGTACGCATCCATAAAGCCCTGAACAAAACGGGGATCCCACTGGCTCCCCTTTCCTTCGGCGAGAATGGCCATCGCCTTCTCGACTGGCATCCCCTTCCGATACGGCCGATCGGACGTCATCGCATCGAACGCATCAGCTACCGCAATGATGCGGCCGAACACCGGGATATCCTGGCCCTTCAGGCCATCGGGATATCCGGCGCCATCGTAGCGCTCATGATGCGAGCGCACTCCTGGAAGCATGGGAGCCATCGCTTCAGCTGGCTCAATTTGCTTCAAAATCGACTCACCCAGATCAGGGTGACGCTTGATTTGCTCGAACTCTTCCTCGGTTAATCGGCCGTCTTTTAAGAGTACCGCATCGCGAACACCGATTTTTCCGATATCATGCAGCAGCGCTGTTTTGTTCAACCAGTCGAGATCCTGCTCGCTCAGGCTTACAGCTCTCCCAATCAGCAAGGAGTATTTAGCGACGCGCATAGAGTGCCCTGCCGTGTAGGCATCTCGAGCATCCAGCGCTGCCGCAAGCGTAGTGTAGTAGCTCTGCAGGAGCTGATTGTTCATTTTTTCACGGGCATCGAGGCCCTTCACCATATGGTTAAAACCTGCGAACAATCGCGAGAATTCATCCGAGTATAAGTCGGATGCTCTGACTTTGAGATCACCCGACTGAACCTGCTTCATTACACGATGTAAATCCTCAATCGGCTGTTGAATATCACTGGCCAGCATGCGCGCACCTAAAGAGGAGAATCCTACACCCAGCAAGAGTATGATGGCAGCCCATTTCCAATAATCAGCGATTAGCTGGGAGGAATCGACACTTGTGCTCAATCGAATTTGCGTGGCTAAGCTAAAAAGAAATAAAGGCATCGTGCCGATCAGAAACGCACTTAATTGAAACTTTCGTTGAATCGACACGATAACGCGTCCATCCAACGAGACATCTTCACCATGAATGCGTTCCCCTAACTCCCGAATATGTATCAGCATGGGCCGAATGGCTTGGGCCGTCGTAAAAAATTCAAGCAAAGCATGCATACTAGCTACCAAGATGGCACCTATGCCAGCCAAACCAATATAAAATAAAGGCATTGTTAGCCAACCCAACGCAATCCCTACACTCGCTAAGGTCATAGCAGGAATGGATAACCCCAGAAAGTGCGGACCCATGATCCGCATAACCGATAGAGCGGGAAAGCGATGTGTTTGTAAATAGGCTTCACGAATTGTCGCTAACGACGGCTTTTCTTGGCCTACCATGATACGAATAGGTCTAATGTGCCTCCGAAACACTAGCAATTCAGCGAGCATCATTACACATAACGAAAAAATCATAATAATAAACAACCTGAACAATTCAACGCCCGAAATCGAGAGTGTCGTCGAAATAATGACCCCGCCCACAACAAGCACAGCAATCCCCGAACCCATCACATAATTTCGCAAAAGATCTCGTAGAAATTTCCTATATATGAGCATATAGCACCCGCCTCTATCAAAAACATCCTCACGCGAAGTAGACTCGCATCATCTCCATTGTACCGTAATCTGGCAATTTTCGCTTGGTAACTCTAGCAAATTCACTACCTGCAAGCTGTTCTGGCAAAAGGAAAAAGCCACACTCTACAATTAAGAGTGTGACTTATTAAAACTGGCCTTACCCTTCCCGCTTCAACGTCGGGTCGGCATCCGTACCCAAGAACGCGCGTGCCAAGTCGGTTACACTTTTGCCCGTGAGCGTCTGGGTGATTTCTGGCACCTGCGCGATCATTTTGGCGATGTCACCGGTGATTCGATTCACGCCTGACGTAGATCCGTCCTGCGAAATCACGGTGATCTTATCCACATTGCTCAGCGGTGCCGCAATTTTCTCCGCCAGCTCTGGCAGGATGCGCAGGATCTCCACCGTCACCGCCGCCTGCGTGTACTGCTTGTAGGCCTCGGCTTTCTTCTCCAGCGCCTCTGCTTCTGCAAGCCCCGCTAGGCGCACGACCTCAGCGTTCGCCTTCCCCTTGGCAAGCTCTGCTTCTGCCGTAGCCTCACCGCGCTTTCTCGTCGACTCCGCGTCCGCCTCGGCTTCAAGAATTTGCCGCTGCTTGCTCACCTCCGCGCGCATGATGGCCGCCAGCTTCTCCGCTTCGGCTGGCTTGATAACAGAAGCCTCGAGCTCCTTCTGCTTCAGCTCGACCTCGATTTGGCGAACGGTTTTGTTCGCCTCAGCTTCCATCTGACGGATACGTACCTGCTCCGTCACGAGCAACTGCTGAATTTGCTTTTGCTTCAATTCATACGCCAAATCCGCTTCCGCCTGACGACTCGTCGTCTCCTGCTTGAACTCGGCTTCCTTCATGCTGAGCTCCTTGCGGTACTGCGCCTCCTTCGCCGATGCGGCGCTCTCCGCTTCAATCGTCAATTGGTGCGCTTCCGCCTTGCGAATAGCCGACTCCTTCTCCGTATCCGCCTGCCGGATTTGAATATCTCGCTCGACTTCCGCCTTGGCAATACTCGCACTCTTGCGAATACGCTCTACCTCAGGCACACCCAAATTCTCGATGTAACCTTGATCGTCAGCCACCCGTTTCAATACAAAGGAAATGAGGTTGAGCCCCATTTTATCCAAATCCTCTGAACACGTTTCCCGCATCTTACTGTTGAGCTCATCCGGATTCTTGAGGATCGATTCTACTGTCAATTGCCCGACTAACCCCCGTAAATGTCCTTCGACAGAGTGCAGAATCATCGCTTCCCGCTCCGCCATCGAATGATCGAGGAACTGCTCAGAAGCCGTCGCAATCGCAATGGGATCACTTTGGATTTTGATCTGAGCGACAGCTTCGATTTTGAGACGAATACCTTGCAGGGAAAACATCGGCTGATCTGGCTTCACATCAAAACTAGTGAGCATCATCGAGATTGTTTTATAGCTCTGAAAACCCGGGATGACGAACGTCCCCCCGCCTTGCACGACCCTTTTGCCACCCAAACCAAACACAATCATTGCCTCATTCGGCGGCACTTTCTTATACGCTTTAACAATCGAAGCCAGTAAGATGAAAACAACAACCACAATTGCTACTACCATGATAAGCACTGAATACATCATTTCTGCTCTACCTCCCTGTCATTCCTCACTATTGGTTGAAGCAAGAACGTGCTATTCAAATTCACTAAATTCCGTCACCGATGCGACACCTTTGCTTATGTTCAAAATAACCACCTTCGTCCCTTTCGCGAGGGACTCGCCATTCTCGGAACGAACACTGATGGAACGCGTGGTTCCTTGGAGTACATACACCATTTCACCCATGCCTTTCCCGATAATCGGAACTGACAGCTTTCCTAACTGACCACTCAGCTCAAAATCGCTCTCCTTCATACTATCATCGTGCTTATAAATGACCTTCGCGTACAAAAGAAAGAAAAGCCACGCCATCACTAGCCCAGCAGCAATAGCAAGGAGAAGGATGAGTAAACCACTTGTCATACCAACCTTGTTAAGGATGTACCCCATGCCGCCAAACACCGTCAAACCTGCGAGCAAAGAGGACATATTGAACCAAGATGGGCCACTATGCCCGTGTCCATGTGTTCCGCCCGCATCGCCGTGCACCTCGAAACTGTCCACACCGAAGAGTGTAATGAGCAATGTAAGTACGAGACCTACAAAAAAACAAACTATAAACAACGTCATCATCGGCTTTACCTCCCACATAAATTTAGACGAATCTGGGAATAAAAGGTTTCGCTCTGCATGCGTAAAAAGGTAATTCTTACCTCACTACCACCCTTGGTCCGAATATGCGGAGTATGGCGAAGGAAATACCGATCGATAACTTATAAACACAGCGCATCCTTCTCGTACAACTTGCGTATAATCATTCGATGACTTATCGTTAATTCTATTAAACAGAAGGAGTAGATTATCCCATGCATTCAAAAAAATGGACTTGGTTAATTTCGGCAGCAATGGTAATCATGATGTTGACACTAACGGGTTGTCAATCAATACAAGGCTTGGAACTGGCGAAAGCTGTTCAAAATGGCGCAAATGCGAAATCCTCGGAGTCAAAAGGGACGCTGCAGCTTGAACTTGTTCCTGGCGATACTTCTAAGCTCTCCGCAGAGGAAAAAGCTGCACTTGCAGCCTTGCAAAATGTGAAAGTTGAGCTTGCTGTGAAAACACAGGATAATCAGCATGTATCTGCTGAAGGATCCATTGTTTATAGTAAGGGATCGATCCCTTTCACAATGGCAACGGAAGGAACCAAAATCAATTTAACAATTGAAGGCTCAAAGAAACCGATCGTCATTGATCTTTTGGGCGGCGCTAATATTTCTTTCTTGTCCTTCTTACCTAAAGCCCTTCAAGAACAATTTGGTAATAAATTGCTTGAGATTAAACCCGGACTTATTGGACTTATTCTAGGAAATGCCCCAGATCCAGCAAAACTTGAGATCACTTCAGTTACAGATAAAGTCAATGGCGAATCACTTTCATTGCAAAAAGCCCACGTAGAGCTTAACGGCACTGAATTGGCTTCCCTTCTGCAAAAGCTGCTAACTAACGTTCTTGCCGACGAAGCTGGCCTGAAAGAAGTGCTTAGCCAGTTGTACGATGCCCTTTACCCTGTAATTCAAGAGCAAATTAAAGCGGGTGATTCTACTATTGCCCTTCAACTTTTAACCAACAAAGAGGTTACACTTGGTTTCGTGTACTCCCCGATCCATGATTTCCTTGCAGGGCTGTCCGATGCCATCGATCCAACAAAGGATATGTTTAATGCTAAGGCATCCCTTCAAGCAGACTTCTTTATCGATGCTGATAAACAAATTCGTAAGCAAAGCATCGCGATCAACATGCCAGTTAAAGCATCTACCAACGGCGCTTCCGCGCTTAAGCTTTCTTATGTAGGTGAAACTTGGAATTTGAATAAACCTGTTACGGCAAGCACGATTAATACGACCAATGCCATTATTCTTAAACCAGATGCTACAGCAATCTTTAAAGTGCTCGCTAACTTAGAGAAACAATCTACGTTGTACAAGATGCTTAAAGAGGATTTGAAAGTAACGAATAAAGACATCAATATGGCTACTGACGGATCGGGAGCTACAGAAGAGGCTCCTCAACCATTTATTAATGCAAATGGCACGACGATGGTACCGGTTCGCTTCGTTTCCGAGCAGCTAGGTGCAGAGGTTGGTTGGAACGGCGATCTGCGTCAAGTGACGATTACAGATTACCTAACTGGAAAAGTACTTCTTTTAACGTTGGATAGCAAAAACGCAACAGTAAACGGCGCTTCCGCTCCTGAACTAGAAAGCGCAGCAACACTTTCCAACAACTCAACTTACGTGCCTATTCGCTTCATTGCGGAGCAGCTCGGCTGTGTCGTTTCCTTCAATGACGCAACACGTGTTGTAACCATTCACCGCGACTAACCCGAAAATTAGAAGCGTTTGGGCGATCACCCTTTTCGAACGGCTGAATAGTCTAGTAGTGAACCTAGGCAAAAAGCCTGCTGCGAGTACGCAGTCGTACGAGAAGGAGTGAACGTATATGTATACGAATCCGATGCAACCACAAGGTCACCAAGGTCATCAAGGGCACCAAGGACCTCATGTCGTGTACCAAGCTGATCCGAACTGGCAGAACATGATGAAACACAAAAGAGACTCGATCATGCATGCGCTACATCCACACATAGGCCGTAAGATTCGAGTAACTACGATTGATGGTCATACGCATGAGGGTGTCCTCATTAACGCGGATGGGCATCATGTGTATCTGAATATGGATCCTCAACATGGTCATCATCAAGGGCATCACAGACCGATCTACACACCAGCACAATATAACCAAATTATGACGCTCGTGCTCTTTGAACTTTTGGTTATTCTTCTGCTAGCTTAAAACAAAAAGCTCGCTCCTCAAAGCCCTCATAGGCCAAGTGGAGCGAGCTTTTCTCCTATGATGTCTCAGGCTGAAAATTACTTTGCTGTTTTTTCAGAAAAGTGGAATAAGCTTCCTTAATAATGGATATATTATCAAAGCTGCGTTAATGAATAACAAGCTCTCTGGAATACAATGAATTCCTTGAATGAGGAAGCGCAGGCACAAATTATCTTTGGAGGTTTATGAACACATGGAAACAGGTACGGTAAAATGGTTTAACGCAGAAAAAGGATTTGGTTTTATCGAAATGGAAGGCGGCAATGACGTATTCGTTCATTTTAGCGCCATTACTGGGGAAGGTTTCAAAAGCTTGGATGAAGGCCAACGAGTTCAATTTGAAGTTGTTCAAGGTAACCGCGGACCGCAAGCTGAAAATGTAGTCAAGCTGTAGTCCTTCATCACATATTGCTTTAACTGCTTGCGCGTCAAAGTCTATTATGACAAGGAGGAGTTCGATTGTACTTTTCAAAAAAGTCATTGGAACCAGTACCGGAAGAACAAACCAGCATCTGGACCTGTAGCACTGAACAGTGCTCTTGCTGGATGAGAGATAACTTTTCATTCGCCGATAGTCCCGCATGTCCGATTTGCAATTCATCCATGGTCAAGGATTTAAAGATGCTCCCCACCTTATCGAACACAAGCAGCAGGCGATGAACCCGTAATAAAGCCCCGTGTCTCCTTCATTAGGAGACCGGGGCTTTTATCATAGCTGAGATACTTACAGCGTGACCATCTTATAAAAAGGGTGGCTGAAATCCACTACTCGGGTACATCACCATGTTTTCCTCTTCTTCCTCTTTCAAGGTAGGAGTGGCTAACACGAGGATTTTCCCCCATTGCAGTTCCGTTAGGAGCCTTGCTGCCTCTCCTTCTGGCACGCCGAGCGCCATGATCTTCGCTCTGAGCTCCTCGCCGCGTGATCGGAATAGATTGGCAATCGACGTGAACAATCCTTCCTCGGCCATCGAGATCTGCTCTGCACCCGTATGCTCCGCGACGTAATCTGTACCTTCAGCACTGTGTGTCAGAACATAAATATGATCCTTTTTAAACCCTTCGTCATGCAGTTGTTGTACTTTTCTCTGCGTATCTTCAAGACTGGATGTCACACTTACTCTGGTATAAGTACTCATGGTATTTCCTCCTCGTCAATGGGGTTTTATTGGGGTGAAGCTGTGTTACCTCAAGTTGGCGTGTAGCTTTTAGATACCTCTACGTCTACCGAAAATTAAGGATACAACGAACATAATGAGGAAGACGAAGAATAAAATTTTGGCGATACCGACTGCCGTTGAGACAATCCCAAAAAATCCGAAAACACCTGCTACTAAAGCAATAATTAGAAATACCATAGCCCAACCTAACATATCCAACACCTCTCTCTTCCTCTTCAATAGGGTTCATCTTGCTATGTTATCTATTACCCAGACTCTTTAGGAATGAAACATCTCATTCCCACTTTGACTCACTTACTAGCATCCTTAGAAGGAAGGAGCCCCTTCTCAAGCCCTTCCAACCGCTTCTCTAAGCGCTGCAGCAGCTCCTTGAGCTCCATATTCTCTTGTTCTGCATGATAATTAATCGCAAAGTCTAAGATAGCTTCCTGCTTGTCTCTGGCCGCCTGACGGTTCTGACTCATCAGAATGACAGGCGCTTGAAAGGCTGAAATACACGAAAGAATGAGGTTCAGCAGAATGAACGGCGGTTTGTCATAGGCGAAATTAGTTACATTTACGATCAACCATCCGATTAAAAACACACTAATGATGAGAATGAACGACCAGCTTCCTCCAAAAGAAGCAATGTGATCCGCGAAGCGGTCTAACCGAGATGATTTCTTCTCCTGCTGCTCAATGAGGTGAGATTTAATGCTAACTTGATAGGCATTCACCATCGCTGTAATTCGTTCTAATTGATCATTATCTAGTTTAAAAACAGGATCGTTATCCAGTTCCTGAAATAGCTGCTCGGACGTACACACCTCTGAGGATAATTTCTCCGTTACTTCTTGCTTCGTCATGTTCTCCCTACTTTCTTGTAAAAGATACACTCTCGTAAGTATGTACCCTTATCTCTTATAGGGTGAAACATCCCTGCAATGAGATGTTGCAAATAAAGAGAGTACTTTCCTAAAAGACAATTCAGAGGAAAGGGAAAGAGGATTAGATGTATAACCTACAGCTAATTTGTCTAAATCTGACCTGTTTGCATGTTTAGAAGGAAAAGTTACAGCTAATTTGTTTGGAATTTGAAGAATCGAGCAAATCGAGGGGATTTAACTACAGAAAATACAGTTAACCTTTCGAATTCTAAAAATCCGATTCAAATAGATGGAGAAAATCCAGTTAGATTGCGGGAAGCAACAGTAGCAGAGGTAGCAGAGGTTCCAGAGGTAGCTGAGGTAGCAAATACAAGACTCAAAGGTCATTAACGCAAAAAGAGGCTGTCTCAAAAAGTCTAGATCGACTGTTTGAGAGAACCTCTAACACACACTTCTCCTCTATTCATGTTTACAGTAAATACGTTCTTGAGGTATGAAGTCATCATACTCCACCCCTTTGGGGACGGAAATGATCGATTCTTTCTTACCTAAGCACAAGTATCCATTTGAGACCAAACTGCCATGAAACAAGCTGTGCACCTGCTGCTGCAACGTATGGTCGAAGTAAATCATGACATTGCGGCATAGAATGGCATGAAATTCGTTAAACGAACCATCTGTGACCAGGTTATGCTGGGCAAAAATGAGATTTTCTTTAATCAGCGGCTGAAAGTACGCATATTGATGATCAGTCTTATAGTATTCGGAGAACGCTTTGGTGCCTCCGGCCTCCAAGTAATTCTTCGTATACATCTGCATTTGCTTCAGTGGAAATGCACCCCGCTGTGCTGACGCAATTGCATTCTCGTTCATGTCTGTCGCGTAAATTTTGGTTTTCTCCGCCAATCCCTCTTCCTGCATGAGGATAGCCATCGCGTATACTTCTTCGCCAGTCGCACATCCTGCATGCCAAATCCGAATCTCCGGATAGTCACGGAGCATAGGCACGACCTGATTGCGAAAAGCAAGGAAGAAGCTGGGATCTCTAAACATTTCGGTCACCCGAATGGACATATCCCCTAAGAGCTTATCGACAAACCCAGGTTCATGGAGCACTTTTTCCAGGAGAGCTGTAATGGACGGCAGCTTTTCCAGTTTCATCCGATTAAGAATTCGTCTACGCAAGGAGGAACGTACATAATGGCGAAAATCAAAACCATACATTTGAAACAAACCTTCTAAGAGTAGGTTAATCTCGATATTTTGCAGTTCGTCATAAGGCAGCTCATCCAACTCAGCGTATGCATCTTTGGAAGATTGACGTATCAATGCTTCTTCACCTGCTTCGTTAGCCACACCCGCATGAGCGAAAATAACTGCTCCATATTGATTGGTTTGGTAATGTAATCAGACGCGCCTGATTCCAAGCATTTTTCTTTCTCACTCTTCATGGCTTTGGCCGTAAGCGCTATGATCGGCAGATCGTGCAGCTCAAGCTGCCCGCGGATCGCCTTCATCGCCTCGTAACCGCCCATAATCGGCATCATAATATCCATGAGCACCAGGTCGTAATCACGTTTTTGCGAAAGAATATCCAAGGCATCCTTCCCATTATGCGCAACTTCAACGATAACTCCCTTGGTTTCCAGTACAGACACCAGCGCGAAAACATTACGAGCATCATCATCGACCAACAATACTTTTTTACCTTCAAAAAGGTGGGAATCCGTGCTAACCGGCAGCGTAAACTGCGAATCCGTATGGAGTGAACTCATTCTTTCAGAGGTCGTTTCAAACTTGTGCACCTCGCCACCAACTAACTCAATAGCAGCTGCAATTTCAGCTCTAGGTGAGCCTTCTTTAACTGCATCCTCTACACTCTTTTCCCTCGCATTCGGAATATAAAGGGTGAAAGTGCTGCCTATGTGCATCTCACTTTTCACTACAATGGTGCCTCCTAGCAATCGCGTAAACTCACGACATATGGATAGACCAAGACCCGTGCCGCCATACTGACGATTCGTAGTGCCATCAACTTGTTGGAACGCTTCAAAAATCATTTGTTGCTTATCGATTGGAATCCCAATACCCGTGTCCTTCACGGAGAAGGCTAGGAGCGTCTCTTCCGGTTGTAGGTGAAGGAGCTCTTTGACACGCACTGATTCAGCACGCGCAATTTTCAAGCTGACCGTCCCTTTTTCCGTAAATTTAAAAGCATTAGACAATAAATTTTTCAAAATTTGCTGCAAGCGCTGACCATCTGTCAACATCACGTCCGGCACGTCTGGCTCTAGCTCAACTTCGAACTCCAGACCTTTTTTGGCGGCGACCGGAGCGAACATCATGGTCATTGCTTGCGGAATTTCAGTCACATTGACTTCATCCGTCATAATTTCTATTTTACCCGCTTCTACCTTGGATAGATCCAAAATATCATCAATTAGCGCCAGGAGATCTTTCCCTGCCCCATAAACGACATTCGAATAATCAACAACCTCCGACATCTCCATGTCGCCATTACTCTCTGCCAGCATCTGCGATAAAATCATAATACTATTCAACGGCGTTCGCAGCTCATGCGACATATTCGCCAAGAAGTCCGACTTGTACTTGGAGCTTGTTTCCAGCTTCATTGAGTAGTCTTCTAGCTCGTCCTTTGCTTTTTTGAGCTCGAGCGCTTTCTGCTCCGCAAAATGATTCTGTTCCTCCAGGAACTCGTTTGTCATTCGCAGCTGTTCTTGCTGCATCTGGAGTTCCTCAGACTGCGTCTGAAGCTCTTCGGATTGCGCTTGGAGCTCTTCGGTCAGAATTTGCGATTCGGAAAGCAGACGCTCTACTTCCATTCGGCTGCGAACACTCGTAATCGCGGTTCCGAACTTATCTTGCAAGGAATCTAGCAGCGTCAGATGCTTGGATTGAAAGTGATCGAGAGAAGCAAGCTCAATAACAGCCTCTGTTCTACCCTCAACAAGAATAGGGGCCACAAGCAAGCTGCGCGGTCTGGAACTGCCTAAGCCGGATGTGAGCTTCACATGATCCTCTGGTAAATTATCTACGAGAAAAATCCGCTGGTCTAACGCACACTGACCTACAAGTCCTTCACCGGACCGGAAGCTGATCGATGACATATCCTGACCCATGGACGCGTATCCTGCTATTTTCATATAGGAAGGCTTGCCATCCGTAAGCTGCTTCAGATAAATGACGCCATAACATGCACCAAGCATAGGGGCCAGTTTATTGATGACCATTTCGCATAGCACCTTACTGTCATTGATCCCTTGATATAAGGTGGATATATCGGTAATCCCCTTCTGAATCCAACTTTCTTTCTCTAATTCGGCTAACAAGTCATTGGTCGCCTCAGCCAGATGGCGAATTTCGTCGTTAGACGTAATATCAATTCTAGATGAGAGGTTGCCATCGGTAGACGAAATGTCACGAATCCTTTGACTAACCTGCCCAATGGTTCTTGTTATCGAATTGGAAAGCACCAAAGCCACAGCAATAGAGATTAGAGATATAAGGCCCAACAGCGAAAAAAGAACAATCCGCAGGTTACTTGTGCTCCCCTTTAATTGTTCAACACGATTAGAAGTTAACTTTTTCTCTGTTGTTAGAAAGGATTCAAACTGCAACCGCATTTCATCCATTATTTTCTTGCCGGAGTTCAACTTAAAGAAATTATTGAGCGCTGCGGTATCATTGTTCTTCTTCAACTGGACTGCTGGTTCACTAGCTGTTTTCACGTAATTCTGAATGGTCGTTTCTAAGGTTTTCAGACTTTGCAGTTGGGCTGGGTTATCATTAATCAGTACACTTAACTTCGTATAATTATCCACCCAAGTTCGACTTCCGGCATCATACGGCTCTAGATACTGCACATCTCCTGTAATAACGAATCCGCGCATCCCGGTTTCCATATCCAAAATATTTTTTTGTAAGGCACCTAGGAGATCATGCACTTCAATATCATGAACAGAGACAAAATCGACCTCTTTCTGAAGATCGGACATACGGTTGCTTACGACTAAGAGCGCAATACCAAGGCATAAAATAATAGATAAATAGCCAATTAATATCTTGGCTTTAATAGTCACATGAATAGACTTAAACATAAGGATGTGCCTCCAAGTACAGAGATTTGCAGTATATTATGTAAACATACTGCAAATCTACTATACCACATCAACGCGGTAGCTAGAATGTAATTAATGTGATTCTGATGAAATTTTTACCAGTAGTTGTTCTAATTCTGGGGAGGAATCGGGGTAGGCCAAGCTCATACTCTCTAGCGCATGCACCGCAATTTGCAGCACCGCCCAATCTCGGTACCACCTGTGATTCGCAGGAACAAGATACCATGGAGCGGTAGCCGAACTACAACTTTTAAACACAGCTTCATAGGCTTGCTCATACGCCTTCCATGACTCACGTTCAATCAAATCATTCTTATCAAATTTCCAGTGCTTTGTTGGATCCATCAGCCGATTCTTCAGTTTGGCAAGCTGAAAATCCTTGGAGATATGCAGAAAAATCTTAACGAGTTTAACACCGCTGCTCTCTAGTAATTTCTCAAATTGATTAATTTGCTTGAATCTGCGCTTTGCCTCTGAATCCGTAACCGTACCATGGACTCTTGTAATGAGAACATCTTCATAGTAGGAACGAATAAAGGCACCAATCATCCCTTTGGCAGGAACGACCTTATGCGCGCGCCACAAAAAATCATGAGCAGCCTCTTCTTCCGTAGGTGTGCGGAAGCTATGAACTTCAAAGCCTTGCGGATGTAATCCGCCAAGCGCATGTTTCACAACCCCGTCCTTCCCGCTGCAGTCCATCCCTTGGATGACAAATAGGACGGACTGCTGCTTCTGAGCGTAGAGGATGTCCTGCAGTTCTTGCAAGCGCTCGGCAAGTCGTTCCATCTGGGACTCCGCCTCTTCTCGGTCATGTAGGCCTTCCGTTTCATCGGGGTTTATGTGGGCTAGTCGAATCTTCTTATCCGAATCCAACTGAAAATGACGATAAGGCATATAAAGCCTCCTTCATGACTGCTGTGATAAGACGGTCTTTAACTTTGTCATGGCACGTTTCTGAATCCGCGAAACACTCATCTGAGAAATACCAAGCTGGTCTGCGATATGCCGTTGAGAATAACCTTCATGATAGATCAAGGCAATGATACGGCGCTCTTCTTCCTTCAAACAGGTCATCGCCTCTTCTAGATCCATCTGCCTCTCAAGATCAGCATAATCATTCGTTGACCCTGCAATCATATCTCCAATGGTTGCACTGTCACCCTCCGTTGCAAGAGGGGTGTCGAGCGAAGTGTAGTGATAATAGTCGCGCCCAGCCAGAATCTCTATCGTTTCCTCTGGGCTCAACTCCAGGTATGCAGCAATTTCATCGACATTCGGTGAACGTTCCAGCTTAACCGTCAATTCATCTAATGCCCGTTGAACTTGTGAACCCTTCTCCTTAATACGTCTGGGAACCTGTATGTACCAAGATTTGTCACGAAGGTAGTTTTTGAGATGGCCAATCACACATTTCATCGCATACGCTTCGAAGGGAATGTCCATCGTGCTGTCATACTGCTTAAATAGTCGCAGCATCGACATTTGCCCAACTTGAAAGAGATCTTCATAGAGATCTGGGCGGCTTCGCGACATTTTGCCAGCTGCCATACGAACGATAGGTTCGTAGTGCAGCAGCAATGCCGTAGCCGCCTCTTCACATGCTGTTTCTTTGTAGATCTTCATTTTGGAATACATTTCGTATAAGGGCTTGGAGGTAGCGGAAGATGCCTTAGCATTCATACCAGTTCCTCTTTTCTACTCGCCTGCCCTGCCAACTGTTTCGTGAGTATAATTTCGGTTCCCTTACCTGTGTGTGTCAGCACCTGCACATCATCCATCAGCGCTTGCATCAGAAAGAGGCCTAAACCGCCAATATCGGCTTCGCTAACTGATTTATTATGCAGGCTCGCGTCATCATGGTTCGTTTGCACATAATGAAAGCTGCGGCCCTCATCTTTGACCGATATTTTCATGAATCCGTTACTGCATTCAAATTGAAGTTCTATATTTCCTGACTGTTCCTCCTCATAAGCATGCAAGATTGCATTGTTACATGCCTCGGCTACAGCCACTTTCATATCTTCAATATCTTCAAAGGCGAAGCCTGCTTTAGTGGCAACTCCATATAACGTTAATCTCACAATGTCTAAATAGTCTGCTTTGGCGGGTATCGTCAGTCCGATGTATGGGCTCATATGATCTCTTCTTTCCTTTCTGTTACGCGCTCGAATTGATCTAAACGACCACTGTTTTCTAAATAACGGGCAATACCAGTTAGCTCAAACAATCGCTGGATTTTGGCCGGAACGTGGTGGATACGAAGAGGTGCATGCATCGCCGCTCTAATCTTAAGTACAGAAACGAACATCCCAATACCCGTACTATCAATATAACGTAATTCCTTCAAATCTAAGGTTAATGCCTCATCATACTTGTTGACAACGGAATCTAACACCACAGCCAACTCAGGTGCTGCGGATAAATCGAGCTCTCCACTCAAGTATATCGTATTCTCATTTCCATTCGAATGTTTATAGACGAAAAATTTGCGTATAGCGTTCACGTGATGACCCCTCTCTATTTTACACGGCTAGCATGCGAAGTTGGTTTTTTGGCTCTGATTTGCTGCCACATCTCAATGGACATTTCAGCTCCTTGTAACAGCGTCTTCCATTTAGAGACTATCTTAGGAGCTTCGCTTGGTATCCCTGTTTGTTTCACAGCAGAAATCAAGCCTGAAGCGGATTGCTTTACAGAGGTTGTTAATTCTTTCATAACTTGGCCGACGTCACTCACGGAGCTGAATAAGCTGTTAAGTTTCGCAAGTTTCACTCGCACGTCGATGGCCATCTCATTCGTATTGAGAATAACATCCTTTACATCCGACGTAATCTCAGATACTTCATTCTTCATTTGACCCATCGTACTCGTTATTTCATCAAGCGAATGTTTGAGTGATTTTAACGTTTGAATCAAATAGAACACGAGAAACACGAAAGCTACCGCAGCAATAATGGCACTGATTTGAACTAACATTGGAATCCCCCCTGACGTCTTAGTTATTAAGTAGTACCCTAATCGTTCGAATTTGAAACACCCTTATTTTTAAAATTAAATTTTCTACTACTCGTGTTTCAAATTGAGCTGGACAGGGTATTTCATGCTATACACCCATTTGCTTTACATAATGAACTATGGAGGGATTACAATGGTCAAATTAGCTACGAAAGCCAGTCCAATTACCAACCTGCTGGATAAGCAAGTCGCCAACTTCTCAGTCCTTTATATGAAGCTGCATCATTTTCATTGGTATGTAAAAGGTGAGAATTTCTTTACCTTACATATTAAATTTGAGGAGCTTTATACGGAAGCTGGACTCCATCTGGACGTCATTGCAGAGCGAATGCTTTCCCTTCGCGCTAAGCCAACAGCTACTTTACAGGAACAGCTACAACTAGCTTCCGTTAAAGAAGCGAAGAACATGGAATCCGCGGAAGAGATGGTTAAGCAGATTTATACCGATTTCACCGCAGTTTGTGCAGAACTCACCGAAGGCATTGAGCTGGCGGAAGAGAACAAGGATCAACCGTCCGCTGACATGCTGATTGGTATCCGTTCATCGTTAGAGAAACATAACTGGATGCTCGAAGCGTATCTGGGTAAATAAACGTAACAAAAAACCACGGAATGGCGGTTAACCCGTCAATCCGTGGTTTTTGTTTATACATATTTAACAAGGGTAACCTCTGTCCCGTCTTGCGTATCGATCACGACTTCATCCATTAAAGCCTGCATAAGGTAAATCCCTAGACCACCGGTTTGCAGCTCACTTGGCGAAGTACCTGAGAACGGTCCTGTCTGCCTATTGGGATCATGCGTCTCATAGCCAGTACCGTCATCCTTCACTTTTACCTTTAAGAATCCTTCACCCAACTCATAACGAATCTCAATTTGACCGTTGCCGATCTGCGGCTCTCCATGTAGAATCGCATTATTGCACGCCTCGGAAACGGCTACTTTTAAATCTTCGATATCCTCATAAGAAAACCCCAGCTTAGATGCAACGCCGTATAGACTCAGTCTTACCAAATCCAAATATTCTGCCGATGCCGGAATTTGTAAGCGAATTACATTCATGCGCTACCTTCGATCCCTTCGTTAAGGAATCCTGAAATACCCGTTAAATCGAAAAGTTTGCGAATAGTGGATGGAATATGATGCACCGCAAATGGCATCTTCAACTCATCTCTAATTTTCAAAGCGGAAACAACGATCCCAATACCTGTACTATCGATATATCTTAGCTGACTTAAATTAAGGATTAACGCCTTATCCTCTCGGTGAACAACAGCCTCGAGAGCTTGACGAAACGTTTGAGCTGCTGCCAAATCTAACTCTCCACTAATATGAAGCTGGATCGATTTCTCTAGTTCTACTTGTTCAACCTGGAACTTTTCTGCAGACATAAGCCACACTCCTTTAGTTAAAGTCATTCCCTAAATAGTAACAAGCCTACAGTTTTTATACAAGTTCTCTTGCATACGCTACCTTCTGCTGAACACACCTATACACTGGCTCTCACTAGGGAGGGCCAGCAGTTAGGAGGGCATCGTCTCTCTCATACGATGCCCTTTTTTTCAGCGACCAAGGGATGAGCAAGCTCTCCGCACAGCACGGCGCCTTGCTCAACAACCACCTGTTTGTCCAATATGACGTAATCCAAATACACACTAGATTCGATGGCACAGTCCTGCATGATGACACTATTCCTAACGCTGGCCCCTCGGCTCACGGTCACACCGGGGAACAGTATACTGTTCTCCACATAGCCTTCAATTCGGCAGCCTGGACCCAGAAAAGAATTACGAATTAACGAGGCCTCATAGCAATCGATGTCAGATTCATCTTCTTTGCACGTATACACAGACTCCTGATTCATCATAAATTCCTTCCAGCCTTGCGGTTGCAAGAGCCTCATACTGTGCGCATAGTAACTTTCAATAGAATCCATGATGGCTACATAACCATGATTAGCATACCCCTGAACATGCAGGTCTGCCAGATGTGCAACGATCATGTCCTTCAGGTACCCCTGATAGCCTTGCTCAACGCTACGCTCGATGATATGAACCAACAGCTCCCTGGACAGCACCATCGTTTCTAGATCGATACGATGTGGCGTCAACGTTGGGAGTTCATGATAGACTTGTGAAACGCTAATCACACGACCTTGCTCGTTCATCTCCAAGTTGAAAGCTTTGCCGATATGAGCATCACGGTCAATCTCCGCAACATGCTGATAGAGCAGCGTAATGTCTGCACCGCTGCTCCTATGGTAATCGACCATATTCTCGAAATTCATCCGATAAATCACACTGCTTGGCGCCAGTAACACGTACTCTTCTGTGAAGGCCTTCAATTCTTCGAGATGACTGTACAAATGAGACAAGTCACCTTCCTGGGATAGCTGGGTTATGGCAGGCGCAAGGATGGAGACACCTCCGTCAGATCCGGTTAACCCCCAATGCTGGCCGTCGCCAACGTGTTCCAATAGTGAATTCGCCTTGGGGCTAGCAAGCAGCAACACCTTCTGAATGCCCGAATTGCTCATGTTGGAAAGCGCAAAATCGACTAACCGATACCGACCTGCAAAAGGCACGGCACCCACACAACGATTGCGTGTCAGTGTCGATAATTCATCCTGTTCATTCATGAGGTTGATCATGCCAAGAACATTTTTCATGATGAGCTCCTCCTTCATATTTAGCACAACTTACATCGTAAGCATTCCAGTGGTTGTTGCTTTAGCCGAAATTCACCCTCGTATTCGTCAGTTTGACAGGGATTGTCGCTGGATAGTGACGTCCAACAACCGTTTTTTCAGCAATCACAGAGATGCTATCACTTCCAGGCTTTCCAACCATGGCGCCATCTTTGATGACCGCGCCTTCCCCCACAATCGCATTGAGGATAAGTGCGTTTTTACCGATGCTTACGCCGGGCATGATAATACTGTTCATCACCCTGCTGCCCTCGCCAACCCTAACGCCTTCAGAAATAACCGAATGACTAACACTACCTTCAATCTGGCAACTGTCGCCGATCATGGCATTATTCACTCTAGCTGTTAAAGCCACATAACCTTTGGTGTACTCCCGTTTCGGCGTTAACAAAGGCCAGTGCTCCTTATCTATTTGCAATTTGGGGTTATATCCCAGTAAATCCATATGAGATTCCCACAAACTTTCGATCGTTCCGACATCTTTCCAATAACCCTCATAAGGAAAAGCCGATAAGTTAGCACCTGCTTGCAGCAGTCCGGGAATAATATTTTGACCAAAATCGTGGTTCGATGTTTCGTCATTCGCATCCTCTTCTAAGCATGTCTGAAGGACATCCCAGTTAAATAGATACACGCCCATGGAGGCCAAATTGCTAATTGGATTGCGCGGTTTCTCGCTAAAACCGGTAATACGAGCGTTCTCGTCTGTGCTCATAATGCCGAAGCGGCTCGCCTCTTCCATTTTTACGGGTGTAACTGCAATAGTAGCCACAGCTCCGGATTTCTTGTGATGGGCCAGTAATTCTCTATAGTCCATGTTATAGATGTGATCACCCGATATAATCAGGACATACTCTGGGTCATGCGCTCGCAAGAAAGATGCATTTTGATGTATCGCATCCGCCGTACCCGAGTAGGCATTAGGCGCCCCAACCTGCCTTTCCAGCAGCGAAATTCCCGTGCGCTCACTCGCCATACCCCATGCTTCTCCATTGCTGATATGGGCGTTTAACACAGCTGGCTTATATTGTGTCAGAACACCAATCGTGTTAATCCCGGAATGACGGCAGTTGCTCAACGTAAAATCAATAATTCGATATTTCCCTCCAAAATGAACAGCTGGTTTGGCGTTATTCTTCGTTAATGGACCCAGTCTAGTCCCTTCCCCACCTGCTAATAGCATAGCTACACATTCCTGCTTCATCATCGTTATCTCATCCTTTCGAGGGAATATATTCGAAAATTACGGCTGCTAGCGGTGGCATATTAACCACCATGCTGTTCGGTCGATTCTGGCAAAACCACTCTTCCGTGTTCAGCTCACTTGCATTGCCTACGCCTGAACCGCCAAATTCGGGGTTATCACTATTAAATATTTCTCGGTACCGTCCTGGCATTGAAATACCAAGTCGATAGCCCTCATGCGCCACCGATTTAAAATTGCAAACAATGACTAACTGCTCGTTGTCCTCATCACCAGTTTTCCGATAGAAGGTTACGATACCATCACTTTTATCGTCAGTACCCACCCATTCAAAGCCAAGCGGTTTATAATCCTGTTTCCATAAGGCTGGCTTCGCTTTGTAGAAATGGTTCATTTGTGTAACAAAATGAGCAAATTGCTGGTGCTCTTCATAGCTCAGCAGTTGCCATTCCAACGACCCATCCCAGTTCCAGTCATCCATCTGACCGAATTCATTGCCCATGAAGGTCAGTTTTTTACCTGGATGGCCCATCGTGAACATATAGAGTACCCGTAGATTAGCAAAACGCTGCCAAGCATCCTTTCCTGACATTTTGCCAAGTAACGATCTAGATTCATTAGCCATTTCGTCGTGTGAAAAGGGTAAAATAAACTGCTCATCCCAAATGTTAAGCAGCGACTGTGTTATTTGATCCTCCCCCGCGCTGCGCTCTTCTTCACTTTTCTTCTCATATTCAAGTGTGCGCCATGTATAGCCTAAATCCCATTTGTAATTAAACCCCAGACCGCCGTTAGCTACAGGACTCGTAACACCTGGGAATGAGCTTGAATCCTCCGCAATCATCAGCGCATTCGGATAGCGCGCGAAGACGACAGCATTCAGCTTCTGCAGGAAGGCTATGCCCTCCAAGTTCTCATCCCCGCCATGCTCATTCTTGATACGAACCTCCTTACGCGCATCGAAATTCAACGTTAATAGACTAGAAACCGCATCAACACGTAAACCATCCACATGATACACATCCATCCAGAATAAGGCATTCGTTATGAGAAAGCTCAACACTTCTGGCTTCCCAAAGTCGAATACACTCGTCCCCCACGTGAGGTTCTCGCTTTTCTGAATGTCAGCGTATTCATACAGCGGTGTCCCATCAAATCGAGCCAAACCATGTGCGTCTTTGCAGAAATGAGCTGGCACCCAATCCATAATGACGCCAATGCCTTGCTGATGACAGCGATCCACGAAGTACATGAAATCCTTCGGCGACCCGTAGCGGCTTGTAACGGAAAAGTAACCCGTTACCTGATAGCCCCACGAGGCGTCCAACGGATGCTCCCCGAGCGGCATAATTTCAATATGGGTGTAGCCTCGGTCCCGCACATAATCAATTAGCTCGTCTGCTAGCTCGACATACGTGTAGAATCCGCCGTCTTCCTTCCGCTTCCAGCTGCCCAAATGAACCTCGTAGATGAGAAAGGGCTGCTGCTGCAACTGATTCGACTTGTTCGCCTGCCATTCTCCATCCTGCCATTCATAACCTTCAAGGGAGGTAACGATAGAGGCCGTGCCCGGGCGAAGCTCGGAATGGAAGGCCATCGGATCGCTTTTCAGATAACAATCGCCCTGCTCAGTGATCACTTCGTATTTATATAAGGTACCTTCCGTCAGTTCCGGTATGAATAGCGTCCACACGCCCTCTTGCCGAGACATCGGATGCCCACTGCCGTCCCACCCATTAAAGCTGCCAGATACGTTCACTTGCTTCGCATTCGGCGCCCACACAGCAAAATGAACGCCACGTTGACCACTTCGTTCCTCTAGATGAGAACCAAGAAAATGATAGCACTGATATTGTGTGCCCTCATGCCATAAATACAAGTCCTCTGAATCGACCACCGACGTCATTGTCATCCATTTTCCTCCCCGCATACCTGATTTAATACTCCTTATTACACTGTTAATGGAGGATTGAAACAACAAACGCGCAAGTTTCTTCCCATTAGAGGAAAAAACTTGCGCGTTTTGTTGAAAATTAAGAAACAGATACCATAACTAGACACATATCGTCTTGAGGAGAACCTATTTTATCATGCGGATATATGCGCTCTACCAGTTGATTTGGATCATGAGAGGTTAAAGTTTTTAAACCTTCCATAATTTGAGTCACCCCGTCCGACTCCTCCTTATCAAGCCATTCGGTCAAACCATCGGTGAATAAGGCGATGCGAGCTTCTTTTTCGTAGGAAATTAACCCTTTTGTCATTTCAATGCCTTCAAAAAATCCAATCGCACAGCTGCCTTCGGTCAGCAGCTTCACTTCGCCATCCAAAATGGCAATGCCCGCCGGATGACCCGCATTCACATATTCAATCGTACGGCTTTCCATATCCAGCACCATATAGATCGCTGTAAAGTAATAATTGATTAGATTACCGGATCTATGCAGCTGATTCATTCGCCTATTAAGCTCTTGCATGACACCTTCCGGATCGCAAATGTTCGTAATGGTATCCTTCAAGGCAGAGTAAATGTACATACATACCAATGAGGACGAAATCCCATGACCCATCATGTCCAGTAAAATAATGCCATACCGATTCGGAGCGATTGGATACCACGCATAGAAGTCCCCGGCCAGCTCTGAGGATGGCTTGTACACCGCTGAAATCTCAATCCCATCATCCATCAAGGGGTTGCTCAGTACACTAAGCTGGACTTGCATGGCTAAGGCCAATTCATATTTAATCCGTTTATCTCGCTCTTTATGCCAGTCTTTCTCGTATTTCAAGCGCAGTGTGGAACGAATGCGAGCGAGAAGCTCCACCTTATTGATTGGCTTCATCACATAGTCCAAGGCCCCGGCATCCAGCGCTTCAGCCAATTTATTGGAATCCCCCATTGCCGTCACGAAAATAATCGGGATATCCTTCAATCGCTCATCCGCCTGAATCGTCCGACAAGCCTCCACGCCGTCAATTTCAGGCATCATCATATCCATGAGAATTAAATCAACTGGCACTTCAGCTTCACTTGTTGAATCCATATCTAACACTTGATATAGCTCTTTAGCGGATGAAACCAGCACCAAATCGGTATAACCCGCCTTCAGCAAAATTTTTTCAATGATTAATAAATTCGTTGCGTTATCGTCCACAATGACAATACTCATCCATATAACCCCTTTCGGGTAAACAGAAATCAAAACACCTATTTAAGTAGTTTACCTTACTATCCTAATACCCTACTGCCAACTATTCAATCATTCCTATAAAGAATTTCAAATATGTGCACCCTCCACCTGTTTCAAAAATAGCTCAGACGGGTATATCCCTGTATAAGGCGAATCAACAACTACCTAATTTAAAGGAGAGATGACTCATGAGTGAAGCAGTCGAAACAAATAAAGGCGGATTTTTCGTAGGATTGTTGCTTGGAGGCGCGGTAGGTGCGGTCACCTCATTGTTAATTGCTCCTAAAGCGGGGGAGAAGTTGCGCAAAGACCTCTGGAACACTTATCAGACTTGGCTGGACAAATCAAGCCAGATTGCCTCCACTTTAAGCAATAAGACCGAAGAAGTTGTTTCCAAAGTGAGTGATAAAACAGAAGATATCGTTTCTACCGTGAGTGATAAAGCCACTGACCTTGTAGATACGGCAAAGGAAAATAAACAACTTGTCGTTGATTCTGTACAAGCTGCGAAAACAACGTTTCAAAACAATCAACACTAGTTCATTTTGATAAGCAGCATTTCTGAAAAAGGAGTTGTACACAATGGATAAACATGCCCTGCATCACCAATTAACTGACCTCGGGTTAGAACGTATCGAATACCTTGAGAAATCCGTCTATAAATTTGATATTTATCATGACGCGACCTCAGCTTCCTATCCGTTGACGTTAACCACGTTAACTTCGGAGCATGGGAGTACGACCGTCCATTTCCATGAGGCCGATTTCGCAGACAACCAATTCGTTCCCCTTCAAGTCCGCCGTGCTGCGCTGGATAAATTAATTGAGCTGGAGCAGATCTGTAACGGATCCGCTGGTAAATCACTGGAAGACGCCAACAATGGCTCTATGGCTCAAGATATGGGCGAGATGAAGAAGCTCGGGAATGAAATGAAGCATATGAAAACCAATAGTGAGCTATTGGAACGGGATATGATTCCGGATCCGATCCAGTAAGCAAGATTCAGATAAACATAGAGATAGTGGGAGATAGAGGGAACATCGGAGATTTGTAGAGATAGACGAAAAACACCTACATCCTTTTCAGGAGTTAGGTGTTTTTCAATTTGTCCCTAGCTGGGAACTTATGTAAGCTGAAGGGATAGTGGTGAATCACGGAATATAGACACTATCCCTTTCGCTCAGATAATCCTCCCTGCAAGCAAGTCGATTGCTTAAGCTTTCGGATGTACCATATCCGCTGGCTTCACGTAACTGTCAAATTGCTCAGCCGTCAAATATCCGCTGCGCACGGCTGACTCCTTCAACGTCAGCCCTTCCTTATGCGCTTGCTTCGCAATGCTGGCTGCCTTCTCATACCCGATATACGGGTTGAGTGCCGTGACCAGCATGAGCGATTGCTCCAGATTGCGCTGAATCACCGCGCGATTCGGTTCCATGCCTGCGAGGCAATGGTCGTTGAACGAGCGCATGCTATCCGCCAGCAGTCGTACAGACTGCAGGAAGTTGTGGATGATGACGGGCTTGAACACGTTCAGCTCGAAATTGCCTTGGCTAGCGGCGAAGCCGATGGACGCATCGTTGCCCATGACCTGGCACACGACCATCGTCATCGCTTCGCTCTGCGTGGGGTTGACCTTGCCCGGCATAATCGAGCTGCCGGGCTCGTTCTCCGGAATCGTGATTTCGCCGATTCCGCAGCGGGGGCCGCTCGATAGCCACCGCACATCGTTGGCTATCTTCATTAAATTCGCCGCCAGCGCCTTGAGCGCGCCGTGGGCGTAAACGATCTGATCATGGCTGGTCAGCGCATGATACTTGTTCTCCGCCGAGACGAAGCGCGTGCCCGTCTCGCGAGTCAGGGCTTCGGCGACGCGGGCGCCGAACTCGGGATGCGCGTTCAGCCCCGTCCCGACGGCGGTCCCGCCGATCGCGAGCTCGCGCATCGTGTCTACGGCGCTGCGCACCATGCGCGCCGTCTGCTCCAACATGGCCCACCAGCCGCTGATCTCCTGACCCAGCGTCAGCGGGGTCGCGTCTTGCAGGTGGGTGCGGCCAATCTTGACGATGTCAGCGAAGGCCGACATCTTGGTGTACAGCGTTGTCTGCAGCAGTTCTAGTGCAGGCAGCAGTTCTTGCTCTACGGCGATGACGCCAGCAACATGCATCGCCGTCGGGAATGTATCGTTCGAGCTCTGCGAACGATTCACATCATCGTTGGGATGGATGCGCGGAGCGCCCTCCCCGATCAGGTCGTTGCCACGGTGGGCGATAACCTCGTTGACGTTCATGTTGGACTGTGTGCCGCTACCCGTCTGCCACACGACAAGCGGGAACTCCTCGTTCCAGCGGCCTTGTACGATTTCGTCAGCCGCTTGCGAGATGGCTTCTGCCTTTTCTGGCGGCAATCCGCCAAGGTCACGGTTAACGTGAGCGGCTGCTTTTTTGAGCAACGCAAAAGCACTAATCAATCTTACCGGCATCCGCTCCGTACCAATTTTGAAATTTTCGAAGCTGCGCTGGGTCTGTGCCCCCCACAACTTATCCACAGGTACTCTGATTTCCCCCATGGTATCGCGTTCTATCCGATATTCTTGCGTCATACATACCCTCCTCTATCTGTCCATAATCTGATTCGTAAGGAATAATACCCACGCTTTAACAACATCTAACAATCCTCATATAGTTTCCCCGCATTTGGGAGGCTTATGAGTCGCAACTGGTTAAGTAGCAGAAGCTAGAGCTATAATGAGGAATACAGCGTCTACCCCTGTTAGAGACAGGGTCATTTATGAAAGGAGACTATCGTCTATGGAAACGAAATTAGCTATCATCGTCCGCTCCACGGAGATTGATGTGAATGGCCATGTGAATAATGCCAAATATTTGGAGTACCTCGAGTGGGGACGTGAAGAATGGTATGAGGCCTGCGAGCTATCTTACGAAACTTTTGGTGCCCTCGGTGTGCAGACCGTGACCGTAAATATCAACATCAATTACCGTAAAGAGTGCAAGCAAGGCGAACATTTAACAGTGAGCTGCCGCCCTGAGAAAATCGGCAATTCCAGCTATGTCCTTCAGCAAGAAATTCGTAACCAGCAAGGTGAACTATGCGCAGATGCGCTTGTGACCAGCGTGACAATGGACAGTACAACGCGCAAAAGCCGGGAGGCCCCGGCGGCATTACGAGCATATTTCGCTTAGTCGTTCAGCATAGATGACTTAGTTAACGGGCAGTGACCGAGAGGCGGCGCATCCGGTATGAACACCGTGAGCTTTCGCATGAAATAGCAGGATTCCGGAAAATGGTGTTCTAGAAAACGAAGCGTTGATTTCGATAATAGTTCGTCATTTCGATATTGCACTACGATTCGCTGCACGAAATCATAGAATGCTTTCACGGTTCCCAGTACTTCCTTGGCGAATCGGATCTCCGCTGGGAAACCCGGCGGTGTGAAACGTAAATAACCTTGCATAGCGCGATTTTTCGTCATATAAGACGAGAATATTGAAGCGAACTTATCCGTCTCTACGCCAAGTGCAATCTCCACAGGGTCCAGCAGCCCATTCAGCAGCACCGCATGCCCGAGCTGATCCTCCAGCCAGAGATCTAGCAATTGGGTTAGTTTCAACGGTATCGCTGGAACGCCTTGCATCCAGTACGAGAGTTGCCGCAAGTACTCTCTGTTTTCATTAATGGTTCCATTAAAATAAGAGGGTGTCAGATTCAGATTAATGCGATTCCACAGCCTTAAATGCTGCATATGCCCTTCCAATCTGCAATAAGCATCCGCAAGCGGGTACACGCGTCTCGCGAAGGCTTGCATGGTCGGTGAATCTGCTCCCTCGAACGGTGTCAGTCCCTTCGCTTGGTGAAGAGCATCTTGAAATTGCGGGATGAACTTCTCCGCTTCCTTCCACCACTTTGTTTCCACGGGAGATAAATAATCCCTCAGAAAGTGCGCATGATCTTCCAGCACTTCGAGCCAGAATAAATGCTCCTCTTGCAACGAGATTCGCGCTTCTTGTGTCACGCAGTTCCCCCCTCCTCCGCACGCCTTTCTTTCATTCAAAATGTATGAAAGAAATCGGAGCCATAGACCGCTTCACGGTTTCGGGGCCGGTTGATTACTACGGGCACTTCTTCTTTTTATCCAGAAGACAATGGGATAGATGAAGAACAAACACTCGATGAATAGTGCAAAGGTTGCCCAGCTGCTATCAAAATATCCCGCTAACTCTACAGGATTTTTAGCTAATATGAGGGACAGGGAGACGACAATGGCCGCCAGCGGGAATGTAATTGGTTTGTAATTACTTAGCGACAGCGCTTGCGAGCAGAGCAGTGTTCCTATCGTAAAAATAATACTTAGCTTAATGAAATAGCCTGTGAACCAGATCGAGACAATAAGCGCATCCGTGTTGCGTAGAAAATCACCTAAATGCAGGAATCCTGTAAGCTCTAACGCAGGATATACTAACGTCGCCGCAAGCTTAGGTCCAAAGAAAAACATCATTAACAAAAATTCGACAAGGAGTATGTAAGTGCCCGCCAAGGATCCTATCCAAATGATTTTACGGGTTTTTTGATTAGTATTTAGCTCCGGAATGATATAAGAGAACATAATTAATTCCCCATACCACGGGATGATGGCATACGTTTGAGCCCACAGTGCCTTCCAATCATGAACACGCGTAAACTCGTACCACATGGGTGAATCCATAGCCGTAAGAAAAAATAATGGTTTGAACACAAACAACACGCCTATAAACAAAAAGCACCCCTGTGCGAATCTGAATACAGTTGAAACACCAGATTGGGTTAAAGACGCAACGGTAGCCATGACCAGCACACCAACAGCAGCAGGTGGTGTTTCCCGCAAATAAGTCGGGATGAAGAAATCAGTAAACTCGCGCAAAATATAAGAGGCCAGATGTAAAAAAAAGAACGACATCAGAAACAAAATACCTTTGTGTAGGTACTTGTTAATGATGGTACCTCCGTACTCACCAAAAAAGTTGGCGGGTTGGCGGAGTGCGAACCTGAGGCTGAACGTCGCAAGCGCTGTGCCAAAGATCGCGGCTAGTACGATACACAATCCACCGTCAAACGAGGCTGCACCCGCAAGAGGACTAATGAGAAAGGCAACCGTGGTAGAAAATACGAACACAAAGGTCATAGCCCCCAACTGCAGTCCTGTCACTGTTCCTTGTTTTTTCACCCTATTGCCTCCTTGCAATGCCTATCTTTGAACAATGAAGCTTTGAATCGGCTCAAATAGCAAACGAATGGTATGACTGGGATTTACCCACTCCGGCCAGAAAATACTGAGGGTGCCAAAAACAAACGCGACACCAGTAACCGACAGCGCAAGCCTCTTTTCTTTCGAGCTTGCAGCTTGACGTCGAAGCAACGAGATTTGATAGATCAAGATACAACCGATACCCAGAATTAAATACAACATGGCATGTGATCTCCCTTCGAATTCAAAGTTTCGCTGAGCGGCTTATCCCCGTGCTTCGCAAGACCACATGAACATGAAATTCAGGATCTGTATGTGTAAACATCATCTCGCGAGGATTCTCTGCCCATTCCTGCCACATCCCAGGGTATTTATATTTAACTAATTCGCTCCACTGAAAAACATCTGCCTGGTTGTCTTGCGCCTTCTCAGTCGCCGATTGAATCAGTTGTCTAATACGATCACTCACCGCTTTCTCTACGATTGCGATATTCGCTGGAGCTTTTAAATTCATATTAGATTCAATGGAAATAAGATCTGCTTTTGCCTGAATAGATACCTGAATCGTGACCCGGCTTTCGCTGCGAATCGCTCGCGTCTTATGCTTTACATCAATGAGTCTAGCGCTGAAAACACCCTTGTTATCTGGGAGTTCCCCCGTAATGATCATCTCCGGAATTCGATTCTTCATCATTAAAATGCCCATTGCTTCTTCATTCGTAAATCTACCTGTAACAGCGCCATTCTTCATAATGGCTGCGCCCCCAACCCCCGACCACTTCACATTCTTGGCTTCTGTTAGCAGCTTAAGATCACGCAAAGTTAGCTCGGGAATATAAGAGTCGCCCAAGTTATTCCATTGTGCATATAATAATTCCCGGATTCGGATTGGGGGAACTCGCTTTGTATGTGCGGATTCTCGCCAGATCTCCGTGGGGAAACGTTCAAACACAGATTCCAACTTCGCTAAATTTCTGGCGATGCCATTGAAGTAAAATACATAGATCGGCAATCTGAAGTCCGTTGCACGAACCAAATGATCCAATAAAGGGGTCAAGCCAGCCCTTGCAAAACGATCGCCAATGACGATCACTTGCATTTGTCCCCACGTCACTGTTCGAGGCAACTCGGCTTGGATATGCTGCAACGCCTCAGCCACATTCGAACCTTTGCCTGAAACTGACACGAACGGTTTCTGGTTAAGGCTTGTCGCACTCAATCCTGTCGAGATGCGGTTCGGCAGCATGAATAACGTAGAGACTTCCGTCTGCCCATCCTCATTTAGATCAACAAGCATCGTTGATACGAAGGTTCGGTCATTGAGCTCTTGTTTGGACCAGCATCCTGTTAATCCTGTTGGAATCGCCGTGATAAGCACCAGCATGCCAACCATACGCTTTATTTTTGGCAACATTGCTGCCCCTCCTTGATCGATCAAGGTCGTTTCTTGCCCATCCATTTCGTCCAAGGAAATCGGCCAGCGGCATCCCTCATCTGTTCCGACTTAAAAGGAATGAACGGAGATAGATACGGCGTGCCATAAGATTCCATGGACAATAAATGAATATAAATAAAAAAGACCCCAATCAATAGTCCGAGAAGCCCAAATATCGCCGATATGAATAATAGCGCAAACCGTAGGAATCGAACCGTCAAGGTAAGTGAGAAATGTGGCACAACAAAGGAAGAAATCCCTGTGAGAGCCACGATAATGACCATGGGTGCACTCACGATGCCAGCCTGAACTGCTGCTTCGCCTATGACAATAGCCCCGACAATAGAGATTGTCTGTCCCATCGTTGTGGGGATGCGCTGCCCCGCTTCTCGCATGACCTCGAACGTAACCTCCATAATGAGGGCCTCCAGGATTGCGGGAAAAGGAACAATATCTCTGCTTGCAGCTAATGAAATCAACATATTGTAAGGGAGCATTTCTGGATGAAAGGTCGTAATGGCCACATAAGCTGATGGCAAAACCAAACTGACAGCAAAAAATATGTACCGGAGCAGACGGATCCAGCTGCTGTAGAAATAACGCTGGTAATAATCCTCAGCCGACTGCATAAACGACAATAAGGTCGCGGGGGCGACCAAATTACTTGGCGTTCCGTCTGTCAGCAACGCTAAGCGTCCTTCAAATAACGAAGAAACCACCACATCCGGTCTCTCTGTATTCAGCATTTTCGGAAATGGCGATATGAGCCTTTCGTCCAGTAACTCTTCAAGAAAGCTGCTGTCCGGAACGCGGTCTGTTCGAATCGCCCCAAGCTTTGTTTTAAATTGCTGCACCAAATCCATGTCACAGCGGCCTTTCATATAGAGCAGAAGAACGATTGTACGTGATTCACTTCCGATAATGAATTGCTCTACAACAAGATTTTCGCTTTTGATGCGTTGACGGATGAGGGACAAGTTCGTACATACATCTTCTACAAAGGATTCCTTGGGCCCTCGAATCGTCTTCTCATTCTCAGAAACATTCACTTCTCGCTTCGCTTTTTGAGGAAATGGAAACAAGACGCCCGCCGTCTCACCGGAAATACATAGTAAGACATACCCGTTAAACAAGCCCTCTAGCGCTTCTTCTGGCGTATGTGAAACGTTATAAGCAGCTGAAAAAAATGTGTTACTTTGAAATATGCTTTGGAGACGCTCATCACTACGGCCCGGGTATGGCTGCAGCAACTTACGCAGTACATGCGTTTGCAGCATCTCCAAATCAATCGCATCCATCATATAGTAAATTGTGCAGATGAAGTCATCTTGCTCAATCCTTTGCGAGATCACATCCAAGCGATCTTGGAGCTTCTCGCGGATCCATTGCGTCAATTCCATATACGGGGCTTCCTTTTTGGTAGTAGTTTCCTCTGACTTGGATGTAATTATGCATCCTATGGCGAATCAATTGGAAATTACTTCATGGAGCCATTTCATCTATTCTCTGTGGATAACTTATGCCCAATCGGCGTTGGTAGTCCGTCCATGCTCGTCATATTTTTCTTTTGCCAATAGGCGTGCAACCCTTCGTCCCCTTGCTTCGCCGCCCAATTTTGCAACGTATTCCGCTCACCTTCATAAGTGTAAAAAGGAACGCTGAATCCGCAGGAGGACTTCACCTCATGGATATCGACGACCATAATTTGCCTAACCCCCGGCAGCAACTCGAACTTCGGAGCCAACTGATCCCACTCGTCGGATCCCGACAGGATCACATGGCCTTTGCCATACAGCCTAATAATCTGTGGCGGTCCCTCGATAGCCATAAACATAATGGTGATCCTGCCATTTTCCGCTAGATGTGCGCTGGTTTCATTACCACTCCCTGTTAGATCCAGATAGGCCACTTGATTGGCCGATAGAATTCGCAGCACATCGTGCCCCTTCGGTGAAATATTGACATGCCCTTCCGCTGATAATGGTGCTGAACCAACGAAGAAGATATGTTGCTTGGCGATAAATGCCTCATGCTCCGGTAAAAGTGCCTCGAACGATTTCCCCATGTCACACACTCCTCTTTCCATTTTCTTCTATTATGAGCTCCCCATCTCTATTTGTGAAATACATAAATTATAGACCTTTCATAGGAAATTCCTATAACAAACCTTTAACAAAGCGAGTCCAAACTATATCTATCGCATATATTCTCACCGATACCTTTTACATATTTATGGAAGTCACAGGTTAAAGTAAGGGGAAGTGATAATGAAGGAGGGAAACGTGTGGAACAAAGTCCATCGATTGAAGCAGCAGAGCCCTATTTCAAGCAACTTTTCTCTGAGCAAAGTGACTTTCAATCGAAAGAGTTGCTAATTGGCGGAACCGTATTTAGGCTGTTTTATTTCGACACGTTGGTCGATTCTTCCCTCGTTCAAGATTTTATTCTGAAGCCGCTGTTTCTCCGTCCTCAGGATGCCATTCGTGAGGTCGTGTCGATTTTAGACTATACGGAAACAGAGCTTTTAGAAGAAGCGGTTCAGGCTATTTTGTACGGCAAAGTCGTACTCTATCAAGCCGGAGACAGTAAGCTTTACCTGCTTGGGGTGGATTTAAAGAAAGAGCGCTCCATCAATATTCCTACCAAGGAACGAGTTTTACGCGGTGCAAACGAAGCCTTCATTGAAAATTTAGATACCAACATCAATCTCATGCGTAAGCTAGTTAATTCTACAGAATTCATTGTTAAAACCTATACGATAGGACGACTATCGCGGACGAAAGTCGCTGTCATGTACATCAAGTCAACTGCCACAACAGCGATTGTAGAGGAACTAGACAAAAGGCTTAACAGCATTGACATTGACTATATCGAGGAGCCAGGATTTATCGATGAGATGATTCGGGAGAAGAAATTCAGCCTATTTCCACAACTGCTTATTACGGAACGTCCAGACCGCGCGCGCGCCTATTTAATGGAGGGGAAAGTGGTCATTGGCGCAGCCGGGTCACCAGACGCAATCATCCTGCCAGTGACGTTCTGGTCTTTCTTCCAAAGTCCTGATGATTACCAAGTCAGTTGGCTGATAGGCACTTTTTTTCGGCTTTTGCGCATTTGTTGCCTGTTCATAACGATTGGTCTGCCTGCCGTTTATGTGGCAGTGAGTGCCTTTAATCCACAACTGCTGCCGATTAATTTCGTTAATACGCTGCAGAGCTCACTGAAATTCGTAGCATTCCCGCCGGTACTCGAGGCGCTCTCGATGATGTTTATGCTTGAGATATTAAGAGAAGCAACCATTCGTCTAGCGAGTCCAGTCGGCCAAACCATCGGTGTTGTAGGCGGTATTGTAATCGGAACTGTGGTCGTGCAGGCCAATTTGGTGTCCAATACCATCGTTATCGTAGCTGCTTTAACAGGTCTAGCCTCCTTTGTCCTGCCTTCTTACGAAATGAGCAGTGCTGTTCGCTTGCTAAGCTATCCTGCACTCCTCCTTTCCTCGATGTTCGGCTTGTTTGGTTTAGCCTTCTTTTTCATGATGATATGTATCCATTTGTGCCAAATGACAACGCTGGGACTCCCTTACTATACGCCGCCCTTTTCCTTTCGGGATACGAAGGATACGCTGTTTCGGGCACCGCTTTGGAGCACACGTAAGCGCCCGTTAGAAGCAGTTTCGAGCAATCGAATACGGATACGGAATTCAAGGAGTTGGAAGCGTTGAAACAAGAAGAAACCATCACCAGAAGACAGTTGGTCTCACTAGTTATTATGGTTCAGCTCGGAACAGAAGTCTTGTCCCTGCCCCATGTAGAAGCTAGAGTTGCGGGCCATGATACATGGCTGGCTGTCCTAGTAGCTGCACTCATCGCACAAGTAGGCATCACGCTGCTTTGGTGGCTCGGCAGCCGTTACCCAAAACGTAACTTCTATGCCTACATCTCACTTATTGTAGGTAAACCCCTAGGGGCCAGTATCAATTTGCTGTTTGGATGCTATTACGCCCTCTCTGGACTCTTGTTAACAATATTATATTGCGACATCTTAAAAAGATGGCTGTTTCCACTCACACCTAGATGGGTTCTCATTCTTATGCTTCTCCTTGTCTGCGGCTATGCAGCTACGTCAACGTTGAAACAGCTTGCTAATGTATCGCAGACCTTTATGGTTTTCGCTTACATCAGCTTTTTGCTTATCGTATTTAGCGGAATTTACGGTCTCGATGCGAGAAATTTGCTGCCGATGTTGCCAAGCGGTTGGTATCCAGTTCTGAAAGGGGCCTATTCCGCATTTAGCGCTTATGTAGGTTATGATCTGCTTCTCTACGCTTACCCTTATGTACAAGCCCAAAATAAAAAAAAACTGCTGATTTCGATGACACTAGCGAACACCGTTACAACTGTGTTTTATATTGCCGTTTGCCTGATCTGCTCCATGAAATTCAACTTGAAACAGCTTGAGGTTATTCCGGAACCTATTATTTTTATTTTAAAAAACTATCGGCTTAATGTCTTGCAGAGCATCGACATCTTGTTCCTCATCTTCTATGTATGCCTTGTATCGGCAACGATCTATGTATACTTCTTTATGGCTGTGAAAGCATTTCTGCATCTTCGCAGACAGGGCTTGGGTAAGCAACATGTTTGGGTATGGACGGTAGTCGCGCTATGTTTCCTTGGGTGCTTCTTCGTAACGAAGCGGGACGACCTCTTGCAGATTGCCACGCTTCAGGATATCGTGTCTATTTCGTTGGTTGTGGGGCTGCCAGTCATTCTTCTCATCATTTCCGGGCTGCGGGGCGTAGGGAGGAACGAGGTATGAAAAGAGTGATAGCTGCGTTGCTCACATGCTTACTACTGACAGGATGCTGGGATCAATCTCAGCTGAAGAAACTGCTTTTTGTCGATGTAGTAGGTGTAGATTATGAGGGAGACAGCAAGCAACTTAAGGTCAGCTATGTCATTTCCTCGCTACAGAATGCCAATCAAGGCGGAGGCAATCCGAACAACTTATTTATGGAGTCAACTGGCGACAACATATATGACGCCGTGAGTAAAACAAACAAACAATTCCCTGGCATTCTTTCTGTACTGGAAACCAGGTTATTCCTAATAAGTACGAAATTCGCCAAAGATCAGCCGCTGAACCATTTGAATATTACCAGCCAATTCATCGCCAATCCATTATACGGCTATCTGGCGATATATGACGGTGATCTTTCGAAGTTGCTGAGTACGAAAAAAATCAAAGATCAGACCTTATCGGAATTTCTGGTAGGTTTATTAGAAGAGGATAAGAAGAGGGGAAAGATCCCTTCCAGCAAATTAGTCCAATTCATACTCGGGGGAACAGGATTCCTAAACGACTTCGCACTCAATCGGTTCGAGCCTTACGAGAATGGGGTTCACCTAGCGGGTAGTTCCTTGTTTCGAGATGGGACGTATACCGGCATCAATCTGGATGATGAGGAGACCCACTTAGTTACGCTGCTAGATGGTACTTCGGGCAAAAATCAACTGATCACGGGAAAATTGGACGGAAAGAGTTACTCCGTTCAAGTACAGAATGCCCATCGGGATTTCCACATTAACGATAAGGATGGCCGTCTTCGTGATATTGAAATTTCGTTAAAACTAGATCTTAAATTAATCAAAGTAGGACTTGATATGGAAAGACATACGGAAGCCAGCCTCACAGAGCTGGAAAAGCAAATCTCTGCTGATATTACGGCAAAGGCAACTAAAGTGATTGCAACCTTGCAAAGGACAAATTGCGATTACTTACAGCTTGGACATGAAGTATCAGCCTATCATCCGAAGCTGTTTGGAGGCATTCCGTGGTGGCGTGAGCAGTATCCAAAAATCAGTATTACACCAAAAGTTAAAATCAAGATTCTGAACACTGGCATTCTGGAATAAGGTCAGGAAAAAATTTACGTTTTGCTTGCATATTTTTCCTCCATTCGAAGAATACTTAGTTGGTTGAATCTTAGCTTATGCTTACGACTCCAGTTTTCTGGCGAGCGTGAAGGAGGTGATTGTACCATGTCAACAACCAACAGTAATGACGACGTAGTAAGTCATGCAATTAATGCGGCTCAGGCGAACGCTGAAGACAGCCAATCCCAGCAACAGGTAGAGGAATTATCTGCTGCGCTGCAAAGTGCAACATCCGATGCTAGTGATGAGGAAAACACCTCACAGGAATAATTCGCTTCAGTTCCACACCAAACTCAAAGAGCTTTCCCACACGCTAATCGCGATGTAGGGAAAGCTCTTTATCTTTGAATTGGTCTCATGCATTGAACCAAACGCCCAGTATTTGAATATGGTGTAGCAAAAACGTTGGGATGATGAAACATGAGAAACACGAGGGACATGGACCAGGACTTGGAGTTGGAACACCAACCCGTTAGTATACAAACCTATAAAGTGCTAAAAAGCAATTTAAACCTGTTGTACCCTGCTGTTATTCATATGAATGCCCCGCTCGTACAGCATAAAATCAATACAACCATTGTCGATGCCGTCAACAAGCAGCTGCATGATCAGGGATTCCCACAGAACCCGGAAACCGATGTGACCGCTTATTATGAAATCAAAACGAATGAGCGTCGCGTGCTGAGTTTGTCGTTGCTCAATTACGCTTTCTCTGGTGGCGCTCACGGAATGACCATCCAACAAACGTTGACGTTCAGCACTGAAACCGGGCAAAGCTACACACTAAGTCAGTTATTTAAACCTGGCAGCGATTATGTTGCTAAATTGAGTGCCATGATTGCAGCCGAAATTAAGCGGCGTGAGATTCCTTTATTAGTAGAATTCAAAGGCATTCGCCCTGATCAAGATTTTTATATTGCCGATAAATCGCTCGTCATCTATTTCCAACTTTACGAGCTAGCCTCTTACGTGTATGGCTTCCTCTACTTCCCGATTTCGGTGTATGAGCTCCAGGATATCATTGCTGAAGACGGTCCGCTTGGGAAGATGATGTACTAAAACAGGCTAGACGCAGACGATAATTTGTCGGCTGAAATTCCCCTTGTTTACCGTACAGCGTGAATCGATGTGAAATCCCGCTTCCACTAGCAGTGGATCAATCTGTTCTGTCGTTACAATGACCGCGCGCCGCGCTAACCGGCGGGCGGTTTGCAGCATGTCCAGCTTCTCTGCCTCTGGCAGCACGGAGCACAGATTATACGGCATGTCCAAAATCAGCGCATCGTAGATGGGCTCTGGACTGCCTTGCAGGGCCGTCGGATGCGGGACGAGCATCCGCATATCCGCGATCTGGACCACTCCCGGCATGCCGAAGTGGTCCAGATTCACCCGCGCGCCGCGCACGGCCAGCGGGTTGATGTCGTAGCCCACGATGTCGATCCCCATCGACATCGCCTCCACCAGCACCGTGCCCATGCCGCAGCACGGGTCAATGACCCGCGTGCCCGCCACCTCGGGCACGGCGATGTTCACCACCGCCCGCGCGAGGCGCGTTCCGAGGGCGGTGGAGTAGTTCTGTGGCTTCTGCTGATGCTGAAGCCACACGGCTTCGCCGTAGCTGCATTCGCCGAACAACCATCGGCCACCCAGCTCCGTCACGGCGAAGTACTGCTCCGGCCTGCGCATCTCGGCCTTGCCGCGCAGCCCCAGCCCCAGTTCGCGCTCGACGCTGCGCTGGCGGTCATAGCTGACCGCCGTGTCCGTCTCCGCGAACACGACCTTGAACGTTGCGCCGCGCACGGTCAACGTCTTAAGAGCAGAGGCCAGCTCCGGCAAGCTGCCGGCCTCAAAAGCAACATCCATCCGCAGCTTCAGAAACGGGCTGCGGCTCGGCTCTACCTTACGCGCGCTGACGGCGTAGCGCGCACCAATAACAGCATCTGCGCCCAATAACGTGCGCAGCTCCAATTGACACAACGCCTGTTCATCCTCATGACAGGCAAATACATATATATGTTCCTTACTCACTTGTTCCATTGCCCTACCTCACTCTTCCTTACGCCCTTACGCTACGCAAATTCCTGAATAACTTGCTTCACGAACGTATCCATCGTTTTACACAAAAACATATCCTTCCGATACACAATACCGACTTCCTTCTGCGGAACGGGATCGATAATCGGAATCGCGCACAGCTTCTGCTCACGCATCTGAGCCCCCATGCCATCTACATACGATTTAGGCAAAATCGCACCGCACACATGGTTTTTCGCCATTTGCAGCAGGGATTCGAGTGTGGATAGTTCCACTATCGGCTTCCAAGCAAGACCGATCTGCGCGCAGCAATCATCCATCATTTGCCGAACATAGAACTTCTGCTGCAGCATCGCAATCGGAATCTCGGTCAACTCCGCCAACCTAATCTCCCCCACCTGTTCTTGGGCAAATGCATGCTGAGCCGACACCACAAGTTGAAGCTTCTCTTGATACAAAGGCACACAGCGCAGCTGCTCATCCTCCTCAGGCAAAAAAACAACGCCCACATCCAACTCATTGCTCAGCAACTTCTCCTTGGTTTCCTCGGTAGCCAGCTCCATCACCGATAGCTCGATTTTCGGATAATTGGCATGAAACGTCATGATCGTCGCCGTCAGCAAATGATTGCCCGAACAGCCGATCCGCAGTCGCCCGCGCTGCATCCCTTGAAGCTCATTCATCGCCATCTGGGCTTGCTCTAGCTCGTGAAAAATGTTGCGACTATGCTTGCGCAGAATCTCGCCAGCTTCGGTCACATACACTTTTTTACCCATGCGCTGAAAAAGCGGTGACCCCACCCGATCCTCTAACAACCGAATCTGTTGACTAAGGGTAGGCTGGCTAATGCCCAGCCTTTCTGCTGCTTTTGTGAAATGAAGCTCCTCACACACCGCCAAAAAATACACCAATAACCGATAATCCACCTGACGCCCCCCGATCATAGCTATTAACTATGATAGTAATTGATAAATAGCAATTGATCAATGATTGCGAATTTTCTATAGTTAAGGGTAAAAGATTGTGAGAACCCTCAATAGGAAAGGTGGCACAACATATGTACGGAAACATTCGCATCGAACAAAATCAAAGTGGTAAGCCAATGCCAAATTTGAAAGAGAATCTAGGATTTGGCAAACTTTTTACAGATCATATGTTTATTATGAATTACGAAGAAGGCCAAGGCTGGCACGATCCGCGCATCATTCCCTACGGTCCGATTTCACATGACCCTGCTGCGATGGTTTTCCACTATGGGCAAGCTGTTTTTGAAGGGATGAAAGCATTTCGCACGGAGAGTGATGAAGTTGTTTTATTTCGTCCCGATCAAAATGCCAAGCGTTTAAATCGTTCTAGTGAACGACTCAGCATCCCGCAATTGGATGAAGAGTTCGTTGTTCGTGCTATTCAAGAGCTGGTTCACCTCGATGCCGCATGGGTACCGAAGAAGGAAGGCTCCTCTTTGTACATCCGTCCGTTCATCATTGCAACGGAAGGCGTGCTAGGTGTCCGCCCATCTCTGACTTATTCCTTTATTATCATTATGTCGCCAGTTGACGCTTACTATGAGGAAGGCCTGCAGCCGATTAACATCCTTGTGGAAAGCTATTATGCGCGATCCGTGCAAGGCGGGACAGGCAATGCCAAAGTAGCAGGCAATTACGCTGCCAGCCTAAAGGCACAAATGTTGGCTAAAGAGCATAACTGCGCACAAGTGCTATGGCTCGATGCCATCGAGAAAAAGTATCTGGAAGAAGTCGGCAGTATGAACGTCTTTTTCAAAATTGGCGGAGAAGTCATCACGCCTAGCCTTAGCGGCAGCATTCTAGAGGGAATCACGCGTGGCAGCATCATCCACCTGCTCAAAGAATGGGGCATCCCCGTCTCTGAGCGGAAAATATCAATCGATGACCTCGTTAAAGCGCATGCGGATGGGACGCTGGAAGAAGCTTTCGGCACTGGCACCGCTGCGGTTGTATCGCCAATTGGCAGCCTGCTGTGGAACGGTACACCGATGGTCGTGAACCATGGCGAGATCGGCGAGCTTGTGGAACGTCTGTACACGACAATTACAGGGATTCAGAGTGGCAAACTGCCAGACACGTTTGGCTGGTTGTTAAAGGTTTAAACTCTGTTTTGCCGCAAAATAGCTGCACAGCAAATAACCGACGAGTTTTCTATTCGTCGGTTATTTGTTTATTCACTTCACCTGCGGTGTCCTATCCGACGAATAGCTGGAAAAAGTACAGTTAATTCTGCACTGTTCCACGATTTTAGTGAAATAGCTGGAAATAATGTAGTTAATTCGGCTCGTCTTCAGCAGAACCAGAAGATTCTCCGAAAATAACTACATATTTTCCATCTAATCGTGATTTTCACCCGTTATCAGAAAAATTAGCTGTATATTTTCCAGTTAAACGAGGGCGTAGCTTCCCCCTACTCCTTCGCCTTCCCCTGCTCCTCCACAACATGACCATCAATATCAATAATGTCCTTGCTGCTGACGGCATCATCTCCGAGGAAATCCCTCAGCTTACTTTTCGCTTTGCGTCTAACCTCATCATCAATACTCTTCGACACAGCCGCCAACGCAAAGCCTAGCGCACTTAAATCATCGACATAACCAACAATCGGCAGCAAATCTGGCATGAGATCCAGCGGCAAAATGAGATACCCCAAAGCACCGTAGATCTGAACTTTCGCGCGCAGCGGCGTTTTCGGACTATCCAATGCATAAAAGAGCAGTAAACCCATATAAATCACTTTACTGCCAGCTTTTTTGGCACCTTTTTTCAACTTGGACCAAAAGCCGTCAATTGAGAAATACTTTTCATATTTGGACACATTCATTGGGCGATCACTCCATTCATCTGCATTTCCTGACTTGCTGCACTCATTGCACTCACTTCATTCACTGTATACCTTGTTATATACCCTTATTTTACACTGATCTCACACAAGAAGTCTTCGTTTCCGTATATCTAACTTTTACCCAAGTCCATCCAAAGAATATCCCTATACAAATAATCCCTCATCCTGTATGGTGTTGAAATCGACATCTTGCAGCAAGAAATGAGGTTTTACTTATGTCATCCATCTGGAATAAACTCACATCCATTCGGCTCCCCTTCTGGGTTATGTTCATGAATACCTTCAGCATGGCGGTCGGATTTTACATGATGATCCCATTGCTTGCCTCTTATCTATTAAACGACATCCTGCTGACAGTCAGCATGGTTGGGATCATTTCAGCGATTCGCAGCTTCAGTCAACAAGGGCTTTCCGTTCTTTGCGGGACTTTGGCTGACAAACTCGGGTATAAGCGTACCATTCTGATTGGTTTGTTTATCCGTACCTTTGGTTTTGGTATGTTCGGTTTCGTCGATAGCATCCCTGGCTTTATTATAGCTTGTTTCTTCTCCGGCTTAGGCGGATCGCTATTCAACCCAGCTAGCTATGCTTATTATGCGGCATTATCTACTTCGAGTAACCGCATTACGATTTATTCGATTCGAGAAATGTTAAGCAATATGGGATTCGTTGTAGGTCCTGTTGTAGGTGCATTACTTATGGGCTTTCATTTCAAATATGTGAGTATGGCTGCTTCCCTTATTTTCGCATTTTCCTTTTTCTTTAGCCTCTTCTTCTTGCCAGCTATCCAGAGTGAGCAATCTCGCAAGGCTTACACAAGTATCTGGTCACAAATGAAACATGTACTGAGCAATCGTCCTTTTCGACGTTTTATGATTTTCACGATGATCTCGTGGTCACTTGTCACCCAATTATATATAGCTGTTCCGTTTCGAGTACATCAGCTTGCCAGCGATGCGAATATTGGACTCATTTACAGCTGCGGCGCTATTGTCATGGTCCTTCTGCAAGTGCCTTTGTCCAAATTGGGCAACCAAAAGCTGCAGCCCTTTGGCGTGATGTCGTTAGGTACGTTGCTGTTGGCAGGCGGTTTGTTCACAATGGGCATGCTGGGAGGCATGTGGGGGATTTACGCAGGAGTGATCGCCTTCATGATTGGACAAGTATTTCTACAACCTATGATGAATACCATGGTTTCCGACTATGCCGGAAATGATCAAATTGCCAGCTACTTTGGCTTTAACAGCTTCGCTCTCTCTATCGGGGCCATCATCGGAAACGTCGGCGGCGGTTATTTGTATGACCTAGGTAATGCGCTCGGATGGCAAGGTCTTCCCTGGGTTTGCTTCTTCGGGTTTGGACTTATGAATATTGTGTTTATGCTAAAAGAGCAAAGAACGACGTCAGCTGCTAAGTCTTTCATCCGCACAGAAGCTTAAATAGTTACACGCTCTTCTATTCGCTAGCTCTAACAATCTGATAGCTCACAGCTACAACGCCGTTACTGTAGCCTTTGGAGTCAATCAATTTCAGGTTGATTAGTTCCTCAATCCCGTCGAAAAGACGTGTGCCCGATCCAACCACCACAGGGCATATGTTGAGGTTAAGCTCATCCAGCAGCCCTTCGCGCAACAATGATTTAACGAGTGTCGGACTGCCCGGAACCTGAATGTTCTGGCCAGGCTGCTGTTTGAGCTTCCTCATTTCTTCGACGAAATCCCCTCGTATAAGCATCGCTGGCTGCCAATGCAGCGTATCAAGCTTCCCCGAGACTACATATTTCGGTGAGTTATTCAAGAAATTCGCCATTGGTGAATCATTGCTTTGGTGCTGCCAAAATTGCGCCAGAAACTGATACGTTTGCGGCCCCAAGAGGACAGCATCCGCTTTCGCCACACCTTCCGCGATACGCTCCATGATTGCGCCATTGCCCCACTTCTTCGGCGAGTTTTCAGGCGAGTCGATAACTCCATCCAATGACATGAATAGTCCTGCTACGATTTTTCTCATCGTGTATTTGCTCCTTCTACTCTTCACTTTAGTTGTTGGACCGTGTACCTGAATCTTAACATAAAAGAATTCCCAAGTTGGTATCCAGCATTTTTTCATATGCCTATTGCGCTCTATATCGCGCGGTGATATACTCATCTCATGATATATCACGACACGATATAGCGAGACATGATACAACATACCCTGATATAAGAAAAAGGTGCATTTATGGATAGTGAAAAGCTCTACCGTCAGTATTTACCGATGTCTGAAACCGCCTACTACATTCTGCTTTCCCTGACTGAAACCCGGCATGGTTATGGCATTATTCAGTTTGTTCAGGAGCTGACGCACGGTCGAATTCACTTAGGTCCTGGAACGATTTATGGCAGCTTATCACGGATGGAGAAGGATCGTCTAATTCAGGCTGTAGCAGAAGAAGAACGTCGCAAGCTGTACCGCATTACCCCATCTGGTAAAGAACTGCTTAAGCTCGAGATCGCCAGAATCACGGAGTTATACGAAAATGCGAAGAAAGTAGAGGGATCTTTCGATGAATGAGACCAAGAAAGTGTTTAAATGGTGGGATGGTTCACAATCCGAGCTCATTTCTGCATGGCTGGAGAATATGGAGGCACAGGGTTGGCATTTACAACGTGTCAATTGGAATGGTCTGCGCTTTCACTTTAAGAAAGGTGCTCCTCGTAAAATGAGCTATTGCGTAGACTACCAAATGAAAGTTGACCCCAACTACACTAGTATTTTTGAGGACACGGGGTGGGACAAAATTTACAGCGGAGCCGGCTGGTATATCTGGAGACAAACCTATCAAGAGATAAAGCCTGAAATTTTTACCGACATTGACTCCATGATCGATCGGAATAAACGACTACTCGGTGTATTTACTGCCGTAACTGCCGCTCAAATCCCAATTATCATGATCAACATCAACAATACCTTCTTCTATCCCTTACTCATCCTATATATCCCTCTGATGGGCCTGCTTGTAGCTAGTTTATACCGACTGGTCGCTGCCAATAAAAGACTTCAATCCAAAAAGGACATTCTATAGTCCGCTAGCTGGCTAGTTGAATGTCCTTGATTTATCCTGTATGTTCGCTAACGTACTCTTTTATCCTACTGCTCCATGCTCTCTTAAGAACCCAATCACTGCAGTATGTCCTTGTTCTTGAGCCAGATCAATCGCATAGACGCCGTCCACTGACTTCGCATGAACATCCGCACCATGATCGAGCAACAGGGAAATGATCGCTGTACTATCCTTATGGAAAGCCGCCACATGTAAACTTGTATGTCCATTGCTATCCATAATCGTCGGATTTGCTCGGTGAGCAAGCAGCAGTTGTATGACCTCCATGTTCCGCTCGCCAGCAATAGCCGCGTGAAGCGCCGTATTAGACGGGATGTAACTTACTTTAGATTGAGATACGGCATTCACATCCGCACCATTTTCCAACAGCAGCTTAACTATTTCACTCTGACCAAAATGTGCTGCAAATCCCAATAGGGTAAGACCATCACTGTTCTCAGCATTGGCAAGCGTAAGATCCGTGTTTAATAACTCCTTGACGCGATTTGCGTCTCCTGTGCGTGCTGCGGTAAATACATCGTTAATCATGTAGGGGTGGCCTCCTCTAACTTGTATGTATGTCAATTCGGCGAAAATCTAAGAATTTCCTTTTTCCCCCAAATAAAATAATTTATTGGAACCCCATTTCTGAACCAACCCATCCACCACCAAGCCAATCATCCCGTACATCACTACGTAGATCACATAAGTTAAATAGGTTACAGGCAGCAACGCACTGCTCCCCGGCCATTTCGTCATATTTGTGCGGTCAAACAACACTTGGTCCAAGACATCCACCTTTGAAAGCAAGCTTATCGGCGGCGTCAGTCTTATCCATAGATTCGCCAAACCGAACCCTACACCGTCACAGACACAAACGATCATGCTAAGCACCACAAGCCAGAAGGCACAACGCTTCAACAATGGCAATGGACAGACCTTCTTCCTACGTTAAGTTGGATGGGTAGTAACTACAAACTATGGCTAACTGAAAGTTTTCCCATAAAAAACCAATATATCACAATAATACATCTAAGGCTCATCCTGTTCGCGTGCCTAGCCTACGCGCTATCCCACGTCCAAACCGCCTCCGGCAACGCAAAAAAAGCTACCCCCGAAAGAGTAGCCCTGCCACTGCAAATAAACCAAACACCGATAACATCGCACCTGAGATGCGGTTGATCCACAGGAACGCCGCTCCTTTGAGCCGCTCCCGCAACAGTCCAACTAACAAACTCAACAGGAACCACCATAGCGCCGAGCCTGCAAACACACCGATTACCAAAGAGATCGCAGGCGTGAAGCCTGCATCAGCGCTATCCCCTAACCCCAGCCCCGCAAACGCGCCTACAAACGACATGATCGTCATCGGATTCGTGATCGTGAGTAGCAGCGTAGATGCATAGGACTTGAGCAGCGTGTCCCCTGTCGCTTTGGCAGCCTCAACCGCTGGCTTGGAGCGAAAGGTTAGTACGCCCAAATAAATGAGAAACAGACCGCCGACCAGCTGTAGGATTACTTTCTGATCCAACAAAAAGCTGGTGATCAGCGTCAATCCAAAACCGGCGATAAAACCATAAATCGCATCAGCCGTGGCTGCACCTAGCCCTGATAGAAAGCCATGCAAGCGACCTAACGTTAAGGTCCTGCGCATACACAAGATCCCGATAGGGCCCACCGGTGCTGCGATCGAAAAACCTAGCAAAAGCCCTTTTAACAACGGGATGAGCAATTAAAACACCTGCTCACCATCGTAAGTAGCGATTTTCTTATAGAGATCCGGACGACGATCGCGGAAAATACCCCATTCGATACGCTGAACTTCCAGCTGATCCAAGTCAAACTCAGCAACGAGAACCGTTTCCTCGTCACGCCCAGCTTCTTCAATTAGATTGCCCTGCGGGCCTGCAATGAATGAAGAACCGTAGAAGTTGATGCTGGAATCCTCATCTTCTTCCTTACCAATCCGGTTCGAGGCAATAACCGGCATCAAGTTGCACGCCGCGTGACCGCGCATGCACATTTGCCAGTGATCCTTCGAATCAATGGAACCATCCTGCGGCTCAGAGCCAATAGCCGTTGGGTAGAACAACAGTTCTGCCCCCATCAGTGCCATTACGCGAGCAGCCTCTGGGTACCACTGATCCCAGCACACGCCGACGCCGATTTTGGCGTAGCGTGTTTTCCACACTTTGAAGCCGGTATCTCCCGGGTTAAAATAGAACTTTTCCTCATACCCCGGACCGTCAGGGATGTGGCTTTTGCGGTACGTGCCGAGCACAGAACCATCGGCATCGATAACGGCAAGCGAGTTGTAGCGAGCGTAGTTCTTTTTCTCATAAAAGGAGATCGGAAGTACGACTTGAAGTTCTTTGGCGATCTCACGGAAGTGATTAATCGCTTTGTTTGTCTCGAGCTCCGTCGCATAGCGGTAGTAGTCGGATTTTTCTTTTTGGCAGAAATACGGCGTTTCAAAAAGCTCTTGAATCAAAATAATTTGCGCACCCTTCGCCGCGGCTTCGCGTACCAATTTCTCCGCTTTGGCGATGTTTTCTTCTATATTATCGGAACAGCTCATTTGTGTGGCTGCTACAGTCACTTTTCTCAATGGAATCACCCTTTCTTGCTAGCTGGCATTTGCTGCGTCGTGCAGTGAACATTGCCGCCTTCTTTAATAATGGACATCCCATTAATCGTACGGATTCTGCGGTCTGGGAACGCAGCTTGAAGCACTTCAATCGCCTTGCGATCCGTCTCCTCTGATGTCCCGCCAAACACCGGCAAAATAATGCCGCCGTTCACAAAATAGAAATTCAAGTAGCTAAGCGTCAAGCGCTGCTCTTCAAAGAAAGTAAGCGGAGGTTGCTCGATCTGAATAATCTCGAAGGAGCGGCCTTTGGCATCTGTCGCATTGCGGAGAATCTCCAAATTCTCCTGTGTAATCGCATAGTTCGCATCCGAAGGATCGTTGCAGACTTGCAGAATGATTTTGCCTGGAGCTGCGAAGCAAGCAATATTGTCCACGTGACCATCTGTCTCGTCGCCGTCTAGACCTTTATTCAACCAGATAATTTTCTCCACGTTCACGAAATTGCGGACATGCTCCTCAATCTCCTCGCGGCTTAGATCCGGGTTGCGATTCGTGTTCAGCAAACATTCTTCGGTAGTCAAAAGAGTACCTTCCCCATCCACGTGGATGGAACCGCCCTCCATGACGATCGGAGCGTCAAAACGTTTCACACCATGGTGCTCCGCGATTTGTGGAGCTACATTATCATCCAGATCCCAAGGCGCGTATTTGCCGCCCCAGGCGTTGAACTTCCAGTTGACTGCTGCGATTTCTTGCTGCTCGTTCAACACGAAAGTTGGACCATTGTCGCGGAACCAAGCGTCATTATGAGGGATCTCAAGGAAATCTACGTTAGACTCCGTAAACATCGCCTTCACTTGCTCGGCATCAGATGGATTAACGATCACGGTTACAGGTTCGAATTCAGCAATGGCTTTTGCTAGATCTGCATACCCTTTGGACACAACTGCATGATCCTCTGGGTAAACCATCGATGCTTGAACAGGCCATGAAATAAAGGTACGCTCGTGCTCTGTCCACTCTGCTGGCATGCTATAGTTTAAATCTTTGGGTTTCGTCATCATCCATCATCTCACTTATCTCAATTGGATTTATAATCTCGTAGAATATAAAAAAAACATCGTCTCCCATCATAACTCAAAAGTGGCTAAGGCTCAATGTAAATAGGTAGTTCCATGACCAATTCCTGCTGAGCATCCACTTGATCCCCAAATTTGTGTCCGTACGCAAAGCCCAATCTCAATGACAAAGAGATTCCTATTAATTTGTATCGTGTCCAAGTGCCGCATATTGATGCGGACGTGTTCAGGCAGTGGGCGTCCAGGCAGGCGGGGGCACTCACCAGACCTACCATCTGACCTATCACCAGATAGTCCGAAAAGATCGAACTAATTTCACTTTCCAAGTGTTTGATGCTTACTTAGTTCTAAATAGCCCAACTAAATCGCCCCAAATTGCCTACATCTTAGAAAAACAGGCAAATAGTTCGGCAGAATCTGACTATGGACTCATTTTTGATCGGGATCGACGATTTAGTTCGGCGATATCGGACTAGATCTGATTCCTGATCGGAAAAAGCAGAGTGCAAAAAAAAGAGGCACCACCGGAACCCGCCGGGGTGACCTCTTTTTCAACTATTCCTGCTGATGGTTCATCCGAACTTTTGGGGAAGTACCAACTAGATACGGATATGTTAAGAATAAGCCAGCTAGATAGAGAAGCACAGCTAAGTAAACAGGCAGCAAATGGACAAAATCCGTATATCCAATTTGTCCATGAACCGCGAGCCCTGCCACGAAGCCGGGTAGTCCACCCCATAGGAAGGTCCACCACAGCCAACCCTCGCCTTGATTGACACCCCACAGTGCCGAAGCGGTTATGGCTACTGCCAATGAAAACAGCGCACCGCCAAAGCCTGCTCGATCATGTGCAATAAGAGGAATAATCGAGTCACTCCAAGCAGACAGCTGTGAAGTGGTTACACCCAAATACGCCAAATCACTGGGAACAAATACGCCGGTAACCCCTACGATTGATATCGTGAGACCTCCAATTCCTAAGCCAAAGCCAAGTATCACGAAGCAGCATTGCCCCCACTGGGCTCTTAGCCAAATCCGGTCATTCCGTAGACCAGGAGGTTTACGAGCCGGATGATCCTTCAATCCACGCAACGTAAGTAGAAACATGGGCAGCAGAACAACTGCTGCCGCCGCATGCAGCGGATCGAAATACCCGTAGCCGAGATAGAGAAAGAAACTGCTAAAACCAACAATACAAGAAGATAAGACTGCCGTACGCGCCCAATGCAGCCCATAACGTAAGCCATGATGAGCTAACTGATAATAAAAAATGCCAAGAGAGATCATTGTACCCGCTAAGGTAATTCGATCATGTGACATGAAATGAAGAAGATGGCTATTGAAACGGACAATTTCACTGCGTGATCTGCCTAAGAAGTCTTCATCATAAGGCAAAACCACCGTCGTTGCTGCAATAAACCAAGCGAGTACACCGCCCATCATCATAGCTAATCCCAGCAGACTCATCCAGCCCCAATTCGCGAAGAAGGAAGGGAGTGGTGGGAAGGATTGCGGTGACGGCGAGAAGGAATCTGGAGTTGACGATGAAGGCGGTGGTGACGGGAAGGATGGCCCCTCGCCCGCGGAAATCACAGGAGCTGTGAGGCGATCATACAGGATCGCCTCATTGATGCGCTTGGGCAGCCCTGGCCCCGCGTAAACCAGCCCGCTGTGCAGCATCACGCTAGTCGCGCCTGCTGCCAAAAGCGCGAGCGCGTCCTCCGGCTGATGCACGCCGCCGGCCGCCACAATTGCGCTGCGCTCACCCAGCGCCTCGCGCAGCAGCCGGACCTTGCCCAGCTGCGCACTGAGCAACGCTGCCCCACCGCCGACGCGCTCGCGGCGAGTGCCCGGCTCCCGCTGCGCGTCGCCGAGGACGACACCGCTGAAGCTGCGCGCGGTGTCCAAGATCGCATGCAGCTCCCCCTCTGGGAGCTGCTGCGGCACATACAACAGCAGCGGCTTCCCCGGGGCCGCCGCTTCCGCAAGCTGGCGCACCTCCGCGAGGTACGCCAAAGCCGTTGCCGATGGCCAGCCTTCGGCGAGGCCATCGAGGGTGAACCCCGCCGCGTACGGCGCCAGCGTGAGGAGCAGCTCCCGCTGCTCTTCAAGCGCTTCGCGCGGCGAACTTCCCGGCATCGGCCGGAGCCGCACGAAGTGCGGCAGTCGATGCCCCGTGCCCTTGCGCAGGCGCGCGGCGATCGCGTCCGCGCCGTCGTTCTCATAGCCATCGGAGTAGACGATGGCTTCTTCCTCTGTCATGCGAGTTATCGAGGCATGACTACAGACAGCTCGGGCCGTCACAGGCCCGAGCTCGATGAACCCGAGACCGAACTGGGCGAGGGCCTTGTGTGCGGTGCCGTGCGGGTCAAGCCCGCCGCTGAGTCCCACGGGGCAGGCAATCGGCACGCCTGCCAGCTCGCTCGCGAGCTGCGGGGACATTTCCATATGACCCATCGTGCGGATCACAAAAGTCCCACCAGGAATGCGACTTAGCCCGCCTATCGCTTGCAGCGTAAGATCTCTTGCCCTTCGCCCGCTAAGCCGGAAAAGCAGCGGTTTAAATAACGTATGATACGACCAATCGGGCATAGGCCGCCTCCTCTTTTGGATGTTAGTTCCAGTATACCTTGTATCCTTCTCTCTGCCCATAGACACACTTTGTTGCTATTCCTTGTGATTCTAATCACAGGGGTTCCCCTCACTTTTTCGCTATACTCAAGGCATCAAGTCATTCTACTAGAAATGAGATGATCCCCAATGCTAAGCGAACAAACCATCCAAATTATTAAATCCACTGTGCCCGTGCTCGAAGTTCATGGTGTAGAAATAACCAAACGTTTCTATGAAAAATTATTTACCTCTCACCCAGAGCTCCTACATCTTTTCAATCATGCTAATCAAAAGCAAGGCCGACAGCAGACGGCTTTAGCTAATGCTGTTTATGCAGCGGCGAAGCATATCGATCGATTAGAAGCGATTCTGCCAGCTGTAAAACAAATTGCCCACAAACATCGCAGTCTTGGGGTTAAGCCTGAGCAATATCCCATCGTTGGAGAACATTTGCTAGGAGCGATTAAAGATGTTCTGGGCGATGCGGCAACAGACGAAATTCTTGCGGCTTGGGCTGAAGCTTACGGCGTCATCGCAAGTGCATTCATTGGCATTGAATCGGATATGTACACCAACTCGGCTACGCAGCCTGGGGGCTGGAGCGATTTCAGACCTTTCGTCATCACCGGCAAAAAAAGAGAAAGTGACGTCATCACCTCTTTTTACCTAACGCCGCAGGATCAAGGTCCTCTTGCTGCATTTGAACCTGGACAATACGTCAGTATCCGTATTCAAATCCCAGGCGACACATACACACACATTCGCCAATATAGCCTTTCGCATGTATCTGGTCAGCCGTTCTACCGAATCTCTGTGAAACGTGAAGACACGAACCCTGCCATCCCTGCGGGCAAAGTTTCCGTCTACTTACACAATCAAGCGCAAGAAGGAGATGTTGTATGGCTTTCTGCGCCAGCAGGTGATTTTACTCTAGATCAAACGGATTCTCGACCTGTTACGCTGCTTAGCGGCGGTGTCGGACTAACTCCTATGGTAAGTATGCTGCATGCACTTGTTACCAAACAACCGAATCGTAAGGTTACCTTCATCCATGCTGCTCAAAATGGTCAACATCACGCCCTTCGCAGAGAGGTCGAACAGCTCGCTGAAGCACATCCACAAGTAACGGTTGCTTGGTGCTATGCACAACCTACAGCTATGGATTCCAGCGAAAAGGTATACCATAAAGAGGGTTATCTCGATCTACCGTGGATTCAAAGCCTTGTACCTAGCGTGAATGGCAGCTTTTACTTCTGTGGTCCCGTACCGTTCATGAAAACCGTGAACCAATCGCTTATCGCTTGGGGGGTTCCAGAAGCCGACCGTCATTACGAATTCTTCGGTCCTTCAGGTGCGCTTGCCTAAACAAAAAAAGGGAGAAGAGCCTAATCGCTCTTTCTCCCTTTTTCTCGTAGCAGCCTATTCACAGTTTCACGGCGAAGGCCAATGAATTGACCGATTTCCTCCTGCGTTAGCACGTCTGTCAGCTTCAAGGTGCCTAGGTAATGTTGAAACCACTTTTCCATTTTCAGCAATTTAGCCGCTGGAGCGACTGCCGTTAATTGATCAATACGCTGCTGCATCATCCTCAGTTTGTCCTGTAGCTGACTAGCGATCGTGCGAAAGTGTTCTGGGTTGCGTTCCAAATCTGCATACCATGGCTCAGACGGCAAAACTTCAACCTCACTTGTCACAAGGGCGATCGCCGTTGCATAGTAGGCACTCGGGCTAATCAAGGAATGATGCGGAATCGTCTCACCGGGCACGATAATATTGACCAGTGTCGTATTCCCGTCTTCGTGTGATCTGACGATTTTCAACAGGCCCGTATGCAGCTTGAAAAGTGAGCCTGACTCTCCTTGCCGGAATAGAATTTCTCCCTTATGCAGTTTCATTTTTGTATATCTCCTTTAATGAGCAAAAAAGCGACAGCACTTTAGCTGATCGCTTTTCATTTGCACACGGATGACGTCATGCTATAGCTCTTTCTTTAACGGTTCAAAAGGTGTCCGAATCAATTGCCGCGCCTGTGTTAATTTAGCCGATAGGTTCACGTACCAATTCAGTTGCTCGACTTTGCCAATCAGCCAAATCGAAATCAATAAGCCTGTTAACGACACGAGAACAGCAATCGGCAGTGCCCACATGGAGACGGGATGAGCGAAATAGGGAATGAATGAAACCGCCAGGATCGGCGCCGCATTCCATTTGAAGAATTGGATTAACGTGATCGTCACGAGGGCTGTTAAGAAGAATGAAATGGCTCCTGTGCTAATCGAATAAAAAATACTGCCCATCGTAACCGCGATAATGGCTCCGAGAATAATCCGCCGTATTTCTCTAATATTGTCTACGCGATGCATAAATAAGAAACTGAATGCGCCCAACGTTGGGTAAAATACCATCTTCATCGATGGAAAGTGATAGGATGCCCAATAAGCTCCCATCAGATAACAGCAAATGACAAGCGAACGAAGAAACATCGTTGGTTCCCGTCCTTTTCTATATGGGATTCATGAGGCCGTTCACGTTCTAAACTAGACCCTTCCCATTTTACAAAAAAGACAGAGAATCAGTCAATAACTTTACATGCCATGTTATGTCAATTTGACGCTTCCTTAGTTCCGATCCACGGATACGGTTGTTGAAGCAAAGAACTTCGCCACAGCAAAAGACGCCGCCCCAAGCACGGTCGACCGATCACGAAGCTGAGAGAACTCCACCCTCAATTGCTTGCGCGGATGCGGCAAAGATCGTTTCTCTAGCAGCTCCAAAAGTGGCTTCATGAGCCATTTTTCACCGCCAGCCAACCGTCCGCCAAGAATAATAAATTCCGGGTTATACCCGTTAATAATGTTCACTACACCAACCCCAAGATAGTAGCCCAGCCGTTCAAAAAGCTTAATGACCCCTGCATCGCCACTCTCAGCTTTTGTTAATAAAGACTCCAGATCGACTTCGTGCCCAAGCTCTCTCGCCGCTTGCTCCAATAACGCATGCTCGGATGCGTAAAGCTCCCAGCAGCCCAAGCTGCCGCAGCGGCATTTCGGACCGTCATGCTGAATTGAGATGTGGCCGATCTCACCGGCGAAACCCGTCGCCCCGCGATAGAGCTCATTTTTGATAATAATACCCGCACCAATCCCCATACCAATGGACACATAAATGAGATTCGCCGTGTCTTTGCCAGCGCCAAATTGCTTCTCCCCAACTGCACCAGCATTCGCCTCATTATCGATGACAACAGGCAGTCCAAATTCAGCTTCCAGCTGTCCCTGCAGCTGCACATTTTCCCAGCCCAGATTCGGGGCAAACAATAAATTCCCGTCCTCATCGCAGATGCCAGGCACACCGAGACCGATACCAATAACGCCATATACGCTCTCTGGCGCCGTTTCAATCAACTCACGAATTGTCGTTTTCAGCAGTTGCGTGACCTGTTCCACAGACTCATTGTGATGCAGGATGCGATTCTCACGAATTACTTTTCCCGTCAAGTCGGTGAGCACAGCCAATATATCATGTACACCCAAATCTACACCGATCGCATATCCGGCCGTTCCGTTAAAAAGCAGCATCATCGGCTTACGCCCTCCGCTTGACTCCCCAACACCGATCTCCTGGGCGAGGGAGCTCTCAATCAGTTCATTCACGAGACTGGATACTGTCGCCTTCGTCAGCCCTGTAATCTCGGCAATTCTAGCACGTGAGATCGGTGAATCCGTGCGAATGTGATGCAATACGATCGATTTATTAATTTTTTTCACAAGGTTTAAGTCGCCTGTTTGTTTCATGGTTATCCTCCATACCGTTCCAAATGCTGCGAGTCATCGCTATGGAAATGATTCTAACATAGAAGACTTTTTCATGCATTAACTAAGTTTGTTTAATGAATTTACAAACTTTAAGAATGATGCTATGATGGCTTCATAAGCAATTATCATTCCTTTATACGGAGGCTGAATTCATGAGCTACTTTGACAACATTCAACCGGTTACTTACGAGGGCCCGACATCTACGAACCCACTTTCCTTTAAATTTTACAACCCAGAGCAAGTCATTCTAGGCAAAACCATGCGTGAACATATGCGTTTCGCAGTCGCTTACTGGCACTCTTTCTCTGCTAATGGTTCTGACCCATTCGGAGCTGGTACTAACGTCCGTGCTTGGGATAAATACGACGGTTTAGAGCTGGCCAAAGCTCGCGTTGACGCTTGCTTCGAGCTTCTGAACATTCTAGGTGTCGACTACTTCGCTTTCCACGATCGCGATATCGCGCCAGAAGGCAACACCCTACAAGAAACGAATGCAAACCTCGACGAAATCGTTGGTTTGATCAAAGATAAAATGGCTTCCACAGGCAAAAAGCTGCTTTGGAACACAGCCAACATGTTCACAAACCCGCGCTTCGTTCATGGGGCAGCTACTTCCAACAATGCAGAAGTTTTTGCTTATGCAGCAGCACAAGTGAAAAAAGCTTTGGATCACGCCAAAGAGCTTGGCTCTGAAAACTACGTTTTCTGGGGCGGCCGTGAAGGTTACGAGACGCTTTTGAACACGGATCTTGGTCTTGAGCTCGACAACCTGGCTCGCTTCCTGCATATGGCTGTTGATTATGCCAAAGAAATTGGCTACACAGGTCAATTCTTGATCGAGCCTAAACCGAAAGAGCCATCCAAGCACCAGTATGATTTCGATGCAGCGACAACACTTTCATTCTTGCAAAAATACGACCTGCTTCCTTACTTCAAATTAAACCTTGAAGCTAACCATGCTACACTTGCTGGTCACACGTTCGAGCACGAGCTTCGTGTAGCTCGCGTTAACGGCATCCTTGGATCCATCGATGCGAACCAAGGCGACTTGCTGCTGGGCTGGGATACAGACGAGTTCCCAACAGATTTGTACTCGACAACAATGGCAATGTACGAAATCCTTCTGAACGAAGGCGGCATCGGCCGTGGCGGCGTGAACTTCGACGCGAAAGTTCGCCGTACGTCTTTTGAAGCTATCGACGTTGTATATGCACACATCGCTGGTATGGACGCATTCGCTCGCGGTTTGCAAGTTGCAGCAAAATTGATCGAAGATAAAGTCTTCGACAACATCCTTGATACACGCTACGGTTCCTTCAAGTCCGGCATCGGCGCAGACATCGTGTCTGGCAAAGCGGACTTCAAGTCACTTGAAGCTTACGCGCTTGCAAACAACGGACCGATCGTCAACCAATCCGGCCGTTTGGAATTGATCAAAGCAACTGTGAATCAGTATTTACTTAACGCTTAATACAAGAAAAAATCCCGCTTCAGCCTTGGCTGGGGTGGGATTTTTTGCTGACTCCAAAAGCCTCTGCTTCGCTCACGTAACTCGAAAAATTCGACTTACAGATCCCAAACGCCCTCGCCTCACCCACGCAACTCGAAAAATTCGACTTACAGAATCCAAATGCCCTTGCTTCGCTCACGCAACTCGAAAAATTCGTGTTACAGACTCCAAAAGCCCTTGCTTCGCTCACGCAACTCGAAAAATTCGTGTTACAGACTCCAAAAGCCCCTGCTTCCCTCACGCAACTCGAAAAATTCGTCTTACAGACTCCAAAAGCCCCTGCCTCACCCACGCAACTCGAAAAAATCGACTTACAGACTCCAAAAGCCCCTGCCGCTCTCACGTAACTCGAAAAATTCGAGTTACAGACTCCAAAAGCCCCTGCCGCTCTCACGTAACTCGAAAAAATCGAGTTACAGACACCAAATTCCCTTGCTTCTCTCACGTAACTCGAAAAATTCGAGTTACAGACTCCAAATGCCCCTTGCTTCGCTCACGTAACTCGAAAAAATCGAGTTACAGACTCCAAATGCCCCTGCCGCTCTCACGCAACTCGAAAAATTCGAGTTACAGATCCCAAAAGCCCTCGCCTCTCTCACGTAACTCGAAAAATTCGACTTACAGACTCCTTCGACTTTTCCCATGCAAAAATCCCGCTTCAGCCTTAGCTAAGCGGGATTTTGTAGTTCCATCTTATCCTGTACCTTGTTGGTTAACCTTTTCACTCTCAATGGGTTCACCACAGCCGCATTTCGCGCCAAACGAGTTGCAGCCGCTGAACAGCAATGCCACGAGCATGAAAAGCACAAGTGTCTTGTACCTATTCCCTTTTCGCGACAGCATCTCTTCAACTCCTGCTCTTGGTTATTTCAGCGCCTCGCGAATAGCATCTTCGATCTGATCCATCGGATCTGAAGCAGACTTCTTGTAGAGCCCGCTAGCGACAGCGGCCTCCACACTCACAGCCTTGTCATCCTCGACCAGCTTTTGCAGCAGCGTACGCGTGCTGCCCTTAAGCTTGGTCTGGATGGCGCGATACGCGACCGCGACCATCTCGTCGCGGCGAAACACCGCGCCAAGCGCAATCGACTGCGCCTCGCTCGCGCTGAGCAGTCCACTTGCCGCCGCAAGCTCGCTGGCCGTCTGCGGCTCCGCCTCTGCGTAGCCGAGCGCGCGCAGCGTCAGCGCCAAGAACTGCTCGCCGGTGATGCTCGCATCCGGCGCAAACGACACGTTGGTGACACCGTGCACCAACGCTTTACTAAACGCGAAGCCTACGGCCTTCGCAGCCCAATGCGTCGCCGGCACATCCGTGAACGGCGAGTTCAGACCTTGCGCATTCGCGGCGGCGGTCTCCCAGCCAAACAGACGCAGTAGCATCGTGGCGCCCTGCGCCCGCGTCAGCGTCTGCTCCAGCTCGTAGCCGCGATCTGTGCCTTGAAATAGCTGCAGCTTGTTCAAGCTATCCGCTTCTGCCGTGTGCTTAACTCCAGCATCCGCAGCCCATGCTCCCGAAGCGAACAACACGGATACAAGCATCGCTCCAACTACGGTTAAAGCAATCTTTTTAATCATTTCCCTCATCGCTGCACCGCCTGATTCGCGCCCTTTTGGCGTAGCGTAGTGAGATCAATGACATACGATGTTTCAGTTAATTTTTGAAAAAAAGCATCCGTTGGACCGACCAAATCCCATTTGAAGCTAATGGTAAAATCCATCGGGTTGGCATAATCATCCCAGTTCCGAACCAGTCTAATCGTTTTCCAGCCGTCAGAATAGTCCTTTACGACACTTTTATCGGTTAGCTTTTTACCTGTCACAAACTCCGTACTCTGCCCTCTTACTTGCTTGTTCGCATTGTAAATTGGCCCGCCCCCATTGGATAAACCACGGACAGTATGAATGCCATCCGTAACACTAATGAACTCCTCTGTAAAAGAGTAGCCCTGCATAGTTGTCAGTTTAACTACACCGTACAGCACTTGCAGAGGCTTAGCTGCGTTGCTATAAACCGCATCGTAGACAGACATGGAAACCGTCGGTTTTCCTGCCTTAGCTACAGGATTAGCGGTAAATTCGGCCGCATACTGCACGCTAATATCCTTCATCTCATAGGTGATACCACCGGGCTTCATAACGTTTTGCTCCGCACCCCACACGGGAACGGTAAACCCCAGACAGCTTATCAATAGTAACAAAGAGATAACTTTACTTATTTTCCTAATCATACCAAAACCCCTCCCGTTTCATAGATTACTAGATGATGGGAAGGTTTGGCAATATTTATATGAAGTAATAGCTCACCAAATAGACTACTCTTCCACTTTCAATTCATTCAAATGAGAGGCTGAATGCCCGTGTTGTGCAGGGTTCAACGCTTCGTCATCGTTGTTATCACGTACTGTTTTTTGCAGAACAAACGAGGACATGGTCAGGAACAAAGCGGTTACAGCGTAGTACCCTTTGACTGAAAGAATCTGATCGAGATTAATGATGCCGATGAACATGCCAAGCAAAGCTAAGGCGAACGAGCTCCACGCTAGGAATGTAAAAGCCGATGTATTCCGCTTACGCGATTCGAACCCATCCTCCAAATTGTCACGAATAACCTTCTGGAGTACGAACGCCGACATCGTGAGAAACAACGCACATACCGCAAAGTATCCCTTCACGCTAAGTGATTCTTCCAGTGTGTAGATTCCAATAAACATGGCCACGAAAGCCCCAATAAAAGACGCCCACGCCATAAAAGTAAAAGCTGTTGTATTCCGTTTCCGTTGATTCATCATATTAATATCCCCCTATCGTTGCCTCGCAACGCTATGAATGACCTGCTCTTGTTACTGAGTATATGGGAATCACGGCGTTCTAAATAGTACTATTTTCCAATAGTACCTACTCCTAAGACTTCGTTACATAACTCCTCTAGAGATCAAAGTGTTTAGGGATCATTTGACATTTATTTTTTAGCACTTTATAGTACTGCTCATGACAAAAACAAAACGAATAACTAATCGAGACGTTGTGCTTCAGACCGCTACGAATCTCTTCCTCACCAAAGGCTATTCGGCCACGAGTATGGATGAAATTGTGCTCGCCAGCACGGTGTCGAAGACGAATATTTATTATTATTTCAAAAGCAAGGAAGAACTCTTATCTGCGATATTGGATGAGCTTATCCAAACGTATACACAGCTGATGCAGGATATTGCAGCCCGTTCGGACTTATGTGTTCAGGAACGTTTCAATCTGTTCTATCAAAGCATAACAAGCACGGAAGCTAGCTCTTTAGCTGGCTGCCCTTTCCTCACATTGTATACTCAAATGCCTCTGGAGGCGCTAGAACTCAGACGGAAGGTGGGGTTATTTTTTCAAGATCAGATCCACTTGGTTAATGAGCTGCTTCTCGAAGGGGTGGGCACAGGAGAATTCTCTCCTAATCTGCCTACAAAAGCTGTCGCTGGGCTCCTCATCTCTACACTCGAAGGCGCCTTATTTCTACAACATGCGAACCAGGATCCCGCATTGCTAGGTCAAACCCTTACTACTTTAGTTCATTTGCTAAAATAGTTTTTTGCTGCAGCCGCAGCGAAAGAGCTCGCCTATCTGTACATCTTCTCGTACAGATAGGCGAGCTCTTTATCTTTTTCCCCCAAGACATTCACCTATCTCCTACTGGCCGAATAACATATGAGAAAACCTTTACCGCGGCCATTCCAGAGAAGCGCAACCGCCATTCTCCCCCATTAAGTGACGATCATTCATGGGGACCTCGGTAGATGTTCGCTGTATGACCAATCAGAAAGCATTTTTCGGTAGCCCGCAACTTGCCCATTCTGAAGTGGAAAAAAAGTAGGCTCGGATACAGTCATTTCCGACTTCCCATCTCCTGAGCCTCCTACTTCGAGCGTCTCAGTTGCGCTTTTAGCGTGTTTAACCTCTGAGACTGCCTTATAGGGAGGCTCAGTCATTTTTTTAAAAGGAGGCACATCTTATGCAAATTCACGTTGTCCAGAAAGGGCAAACGTTATATCGCATTTCCCAAACCTACGGCGTGTCGGTTGAGGAAGTCGCTGAGGCAAATGAACTAACCCCCAGTCAAACATTAGTCATCGGACAGGCATTAGTGATTCCGATTGTTGGCTCCTACTACTGGGTCCAACCAGGCGAAGGCCTTTACCGAATCGCGCAAAAGCTAGGCATTGATCTAGACACACTTGCATCTGTCAATGGACTTACGATATATCAAACCTTGCCCAGCGGTTTCCGCTTATATATCCCGCCAACCCCGCGTACGCAAGCGGAAGTGAACGCTTATATTGAACCTCGAGGCGCGGATGTGTCACCAGTTCTCGTTCAAGCAGCACGTGAGGCTGCTCCGCACTTAACTTACCTAGCCCCCTTCAGTTTCCGCATTAACCGCGATGGAACCTTAGTTCAGCCGCCGCTTGATCATTTGCGAGACATCACTAAGCAGCACGGTGTTACCCTCATGATGGTGGTCACGAACCTCGAGAATGACCAGTTCAGCGCTGAGCTGGGTCACATTATTTTGACCGACGAGGCCGTTCAAAATCGTCTTCTACAGAACATCGAAACAACCGCGGAAAAGCTCGGGTTTAAAGATATCCATTTCGACATTGAGCATCTTCTCCCTACGGATCGAGAGGCGTACAACAAATTTCTACGAAAAGCAGTCGATCGCTTCCATCGGAAAGGCTATCTCGTGTCCACTGCGCTCGCTCCTAAGACGAGTGCTACACAAGCCGGGCAATGGTACGAAGCACATGATTACAAAGCGCATGGCCAAATTGTAGATTTCGTCATTATCATGACGTATGAATGGGGCTATAGCGGTGGACCTCCTATGGCCGTTTCGCCAATTGGACCAGTTCGCAAAGTGCTGGAATATGCTCGCAGTGAAATGCCCTCATCCAAAATCATGATGGGTCAAAACTTGTATGGATACGACTGGACATTGCCATTTGTAAAAGGAGGAGACTATGCAAAAGCGATCTCCCCACAGGCAGCAATTGATCTGGCCCGCAAATTTAACGCGCAAATTCTATATGACTACACCGCACAAGCACCTCATTTTAACTATTGGGATGATGCAGGTAAGGAACACACGGTTTGGTTTGAGGATGCTCGCTCCATTCAGGCCAAATTTCGTTTGATTCAAGAACTCGGACTTCGTGGGATTAGTTATTGGAAGCTTGGGCTTAAGTTCCCGCAGAACTGGTTGTTGCTTGAAGATAACTTTAAAATTGTAAAACGCAGCTGACGAGATCAATAAATGGTTTTGAGGAAATATCTGTCAGAAGGGTCCGTGAAGCGGATTCTTTTTTCGTTTCAAGACGGGCAGACAGCATGCCAGCTCGATTCGTATAAAATTGACAAAACAAACGCGACAAGCCCCTATTTTCAACCAATGTTCAAATTACGTTTACTTCCCGTTTACAACCCTCCAATTGTGTGTCTATTGTGTGACAAACATTCACTTTGACCCGCCAAAAACCGATATAAATAGCATACATTTCGACATCTTTCGATTCATACTTGCAGCAAAATGGAGGGAATTAAAGCATGAAGTTTCGTCACAGTAAATGGTTGTCTCTCGTTATTGTTTTCGTCCTGGCAAGTCAAGCTATCTTTGCAGGAATGGCTTTCGCCGCGACTGACATTTCGAAGTTGGTTCTGAACAAAAATGAGCTTAACCTGCAGGTTGGCGATACAGCTAATCTGACAGCAACGGCCGTTTTCACAAGTGGTGCCACAGAGAACGCAACCGTCAAAACCGATTGGAACTCTGGCACAACCGAAGTAGCAACTGTCTACGCGGGTGTCGTGACCGCCAAAAAAGAAGGTAAAGCCGTCATTACAGCCACCTATCTTGGTGAGACTGTCATCGTTAACGTAACGGTTACCAAGAAAGTCAAATCCTTAACCACGGATAAACAAGCTCTTGATCTTCGTCTCAATGGAACGAGCCAAGTGGTGATAACAGCATATTATGACGATGGTACTTTTGCAGATGTAACAAGCAAAGCAGACTACACAGTCGCATCTAGCTCCATCGCTACAGTGACGAATGGATTAGTTAAAGGACAAAATCCGGGAAGCACGACCATCACGGTATCTCATATGAATCAATCGATCGTTTTGGATGTCGATGTCGAGGTTGTACGTCGTCTTGATCCAGAAGTGCCTAGCGTCTCTTTGCTTCTGAAAGGAACTACCGATCTTAAACTAACGGCAACTTACCCAGATGGCACCAAAGTTGATACCGTCGCGGATAAAGCGGTATGGACATCAGATAAACCCGAAGTTGCAGATGCGATTAAAGGGAAAATTACCGGCTACAGTGTAGGTAAAGCGACTTTAACGGCAACCTATGGTACCAAATCAACGACAATTACGGTTGACGTGGATAGCACGCTGAAACTTGAGTTAGATAAACAAAGTATTTTGTTAAAGAAAAATGGAACAGGCACGTTAACGCTTAACGCAACCTATCCAACAAGCACGACACCTACGGATATTTCAGATCGTGCAGAATGGACTTCCAGCGATGAGAGTATCGTTTCTGTAACCAAAGGCAAGCTTATTGGTAACGCAATTGGCGAAGCAACGATCTCTGCGAAGTACGGGGACAAAACAGTCACAGCGAAAGTTGACGTTGAGGTTCCACGTCGTTTGGTTGTGAGCAGTGAGCTTGTTACCTTGAAAACAACTGAAACTCAGCAACTGGAGTTATTTGCAACTTATGCCGATGGCACAACAGACAATACCGTAAAAACCAAAGCCGTATGGAGCGTAGATAACGAAGATATCGCTACGGTAACCAATGGACTTATCAAACCATATAAAGCTGGCGTTGTTAATGTAACTGCTACCTATGGTGGCAAAACAACGACAACTCGCGTCGAAGTTGATGTCCCTACAACCATCACACTAGACAAGAAAATAGTGAATATGCAAATCGGAGACTCAACGACCGTCACAATGACTGCAAACTTCAAAGGCCGCACGGATAACGATCTCAATGAGAAAGCTAAATGGTCAACAAGTAACAAAGATGTTGTTGAGGTTCGTGACGGTATCATTACAGGGATTGCTACAGGTGCTGCTACGGTAACGGTAGAATACGGTACGCGTAAAGCAACTGTACAAGTTTCTGTAGGCGAGTTGAAAACTCTTTCGATCAGCCAAGAGAAATTAACCATGAAAAAGGCCGAAACGGTAACCCTTACTGCAGAAGCGATCTATACCGATGATACTAAGAAACCTGTAACGGCTGATGTCATTTGGACAAGCAGTAATGTGAAAGCCGCTACTGTTGACAAAGGTGTCGTTAAAGCTATCGCGTCGGGTGAAACTACGATTACCGCTCAATTGGACAACAAAACAGTTACAATTCCAGTAAAAGTAGATATGGCTAGTGAATTGAAAGCCAATGTAACTAGCTTGGTTTTTGATTTAAATGAAACGAGATTGATCAAAATTACAGCAACAGATGATAACGATGAAGACATTCCAGTCACAGAAGGTATAGAGTGGAAGTCAAGCAATACCAGTATTGCTACGGTTTCTAAAGGTTTAGTTACACCTGTTGCCCGCGGTAAAGCAACTATCACAGCAACGTATGGTGGTAAATCAGTCACTGTTCCTGTAGAAATCGGTGTAATTGATGGCTTAACAGCGAATAAATCCTTCTTTGTAACAAAAAGCGGAGCTGAAACGCAACTGAAATTAACCGCGACATTATCCGATGGCACAACGAAAGACGTCACGGAAAGCGCAACTTGGAAAGTTTCTTCTTATAAGCTAGGTACTGTTGAGAAAGGTCTTTTCACAGCGACAGCTTCAGGAAAAACAACCATTACTGGATCCTTCGGTGGCAAAACAGTCTCCATTCCTGTCGAGATTGACACTTTGAAATATTTAAAAACCAATGTCGTTAAGCTTACGCTGAAGGAAGGCGAAACGGCTAAAGTAGAAGCAATAGCAACCTATACGGATGGATCTGAGGATGATGTCACCAAACCAGCATTATGGACGACATCCAACATCATGAACGCAGACGTTAAGGACGGCGTTATCAAAGCAACTGGTAAGGGAACCGCACGTATTTCCATTACTTATGGTAATATGCGAACTACGGTTCAAGTAACTATCACGAAATAAATTTAGTCTAGAACCGTTGTCTTCCTAGTTAGTTAGGAGGCGGCGGTTCTTTTTGTTCTGCGCGGCAATAGCCTCCACGATCTCTCCGATCCCCATGCATAACTTCTCGCTTACAGGGGAATATATGCTTACCTACACCGAATGACCCCTATCTACTTACTATCTGGAGGTATGGATAATGGTTACCCGATCTTTCAAATTAGTTTCTATTTCTTTCCTTACCTTCTCTCTTCTGCTTGGGGCACATCAATATCGGCTGCATGCCCACGATCACAGTGGACATATGTCACAGACCGAAAACCTGCAGAGCTTGAAGAATGGTTCTCCTACGATGTATCAAACCAACCCCTTTGGTATGCCCGGGGCAGATACCCGTTTACTCCCTGCAACCAACCTGAACGGTCATGCTGCCGCGTATGGTATTACACCGCCAACAGCTTTGAACGTCTCTACGCTTAAAGCTCAGTCCGTCGCAGCTGCACCCAAAGATAAAACCAGACATTGGTACAGCTACATCGGTTTGTTAGGGTTACTAGGTCTGCTAGGACTCGGATCCCGCTCCAATTCGTATACAAAGTAGTCTTGGAGCAAAGAAGCGATTCAGGTCAGAAAGTCCGCGTCAGCAACGCTTCGAGAACAATGAAGAGAGATGCTGGCGTGACCGTGTCTAAAAAGTCTACTCCATTTCACATTTCTTCAGTGTGAAGGTGGGTAGGCTTTCGTTTTGTTAGGGGAAGTAGTCGAAATAATCGACTTACGGAGCTCAAATGGCCGCGCTGCACTTCCGTAACACGAAATAATCGACTTACAGAGCTCAAATGGCCGCGCTTCGCTTCCGTAACTCGAAATAATCGACTTACAGAGCTCAAAAAGCCGCGCTTCGCTTCCGTAACTCGAAATAATCGACTTACGGAGCTCAAAGAGCCGCGCTTCGCTTCCGTAACTCGAAATAATCGACTTACAGAGCTCAAAAAGCCGCGCTTCGCTTCCGTAACTCGAAATAATCGACTTACGGAGCTCAAAGAGCCGCGCTGCACTTCCGTAACTCGAAATAATCGACTTACGAACTACTCTAGCCGTTGCTGCTAGTTCTTGACCAAGGGTTTGCATGCCATTAGAACATTTGTCCATCGAATAGACATTTGTTTTTGAGTGAGTTACAATAAAGGGAGAACGACGAAGGAGGGGAGCTTTGCATGGATCGTGAACAGCAAATCCTAGCGCTTATCCGTCAAAATCCATTCATTTCGCAGAATGAAATAGCCGGTCTCATCGGTATTTCTCGATCTGCTGTAGCTGGTTATATTGCGTCACTGACCAAAAAGGGAACGATTCGTGGCAGAGCCTATGTCACTTCCGATGAACACACGGTTTTCTGCATCGGCGGAGCGAATCTCGATAGTAAAGCCCTCAGCAAGCATGCGATCCGTCTAGCTACCTCCAATCCGGTCACGGTCACGGAGTCTTGTGGCGGCGTTGCTCGCAACATCGCTGAGGCTTTAGCTGGGTTAGCCTGTCAAACATCCCTCCTCACCGTAGTGGGGGACGATAAAGCAGGCCAATGGGTACTAGAAGAAACAAGACGCCGAGGTGTCGACGTCAGCCAAGCTATCGTGCTCAACGGCGAGAACACGGGATCTTACACCGCGCTCCTCGACACGTCAGGCGAGATGTTTCTCGCTTTTGCCAATATGGACATTTATGATAAATTCTCACCAGCGATGCTGAGGGATAAGTGGTCCCATATTGCGTCTGCCAAGCTCGTGATCGCAGATACAAACCTGCCGATCGAAACCTTGGAAGAGCTGATCCGTCGCTGTCAGGAGGAGAACATTCCCCTCTTCATTGATCCTGTTTCCTCAGAGAAATCAAAAAAGCTTCCCACTGATTTAACAGGGGTAACAGCTATTTTTCCCAATTTAGAGGAAGCTGTTCAATTAGCTCACACACCGCTAACCATGAACCAAGATGTCATTGATATGTTTTATGTAGAGCCTGACCATTCCAAAATTGCTGGAGTTATTCGCGAGCGCGGTGTGAAGCATGTTTTCATTACACTCGGAAGCCAAGGAGTGCTCTATGTAGGTGAAGAAGGTGAACAATTCTTCCCGTCCATACCGACTCAGGTCATTGAAGTAACGGGAGCTGGAGATGCCTTTTTAGCCGGAATTGTCTATGGTGTTACCCATGACCATACTTATCTCACATCCTGTGAATACGGCCTTGCTGCTGCGCATATTACACTGCAAACCAGTGAATCGACATCCAGTGAACTGAACGAGGAACGCTTACACCTTACGATACACACCATGACTAAAGGAGATTAAACTCATGTTAAATACCTCATACTTAACGCTTACAGATGAAGTGAAAGATGCACTTGCCCATAACAAACCAATCGTAGCTCTTGAAACGACGATTATTTCTCACGGTATGCCTTACCCGCAAAATATCGAAATGGCGAAAAAAGTAGAGCAAATTATCCGCGATAACGGCGCTGTTCCGGCAACGATCGGTATTATGGATGGCAAAATCAAGATCGGCCTAAACGAACAGGAACTCGAAGCATTCGCAACGAATGGCCATGTTGAAAAAGTAAGCCGCCGCGACTTCGCCTATATCCTCTCCTCCGGTAAAATCGGGGCGACCACCGTTTCCGCGACGATGATCGGTGCTGCCTTGGCTGGCATCCAAGTATTCGCTACCGGCGGGATCGGCGGCGTGCACCGCGAAGGTGAAATCTCTATGGACGTCTCCGCTGACTTGACGGAGCTTGCCCAAACGAACGTCGCTGTCGTCTGCGCCGGCGTGAAATCGATCCTCGATATTGGCCGTACGCTCGAGTATTTGGAAACCCACGGCGTGCCCGTGGTTGGTTACCAAACGAGCGAGTTCCCGTCCTTCTACGCCCGCGAGAGCGGCTACGGCGTAGACTTCCGCCTCGATGAGGCGGCTGACGTGGCCGCTATGCTCCGCACGAAGTGGGAGCTAGGCCTTAGCGGCGGCGCCGTCATCGCTAACCCGGTCCCAGCGGAATCCGCTATGGACCATGTAGAGATCGAGGCCGTCATCCAGCAGGCGCTGAATGAGGCCAAAGAGCAAAACGTGACCGGCAAAAAGGTCACGCCTTTCTTGCTAGCGCGGATTAAGCAGCTGACGGAAGGGCGCAGCCTGGAGACGAACATCGCGCTCGTTTACCACAACGCGCAGACCGCCGCAAGGATTGCGGTTGCGCTGAAGAACTAACCCCAAATAACAAAGGAGCTATGGGATTAACCCTTAGCTCCTTTGTTATTTGTGTTCACGCTGTTCACTTCGTTTATATTAAAATCAATCCATATACAGCGGATTACTTACAGCCGCGAGAAGTGTCTCTTGAACCTCACTGAAATAACGCCATACCTCTGCACGATAGAAGGTCCTCCCTTCCATTTCAGCCGACAACTCCAGTGATAGCTCATGGTGAGCAACACAGATGACCTCCACGCCCCGATCTGAGATCAGCTTCACCGTATCGCCAACCTCCAGCTCATTAACTACAAGCACAACCTTGCCCTGACGCTCTGGTGCCTGCGCAGGCACCACATCGCCCATGTGATATATCCCTGCATGAAGTTCTAACGTTGGCCCTTCCGGTGAAAAACTTAGAAACACACGGCCAGTATCAATGCCATCCAATACGCCTTTGGCGGTTCGACTAGCTGCATACACCCAAGTTGTCGGCATGCTATGCTTGACGTAGCCTCCTTGACGATGGAAATCACTGCCGCCTACAGCAATCAAGCGTTTGCCGCTGCAAAGCTGCTCGTGCCACCACGTCAGCGTTCGTTGATTGGCCTCCCGCCAAGGACCATTCCAGATTTCTACCCAATCGTAATCGACGGACCATGCCCACTCCCACCCACAGTTGGGGCAGTGCGGATGATTGAGTACAATACGCGCACCGTTATCCCTTGCTTCATGCATCCGTTCCTGCACCTGCTCCGAGCTAACAGCGCGGAAATCTTGCACTGGTTGAACCGCTCCCAGAAAATTGGCATGTCCATGATTCGTCGTCAGCTCCATGCCAGGGATCAACACGATACCCGTTTCCCTCGGATAAGTAAGATTTTGACTATAGGTGTTATGGTCGGTCATCGCAAGAAAATCACAGCCTAGCTCTGCCATCATCTTCGCATTCTCAGCTACCGTCCATGCTCCATCACTATGAACCGTGTGCATATGGAGATCGCCCTTGAGCCAGCGGCCTTGCATCGTTGTGCATGTCACCTCAACACGCACCGTACAGCCTGCAAGCGGAATCCGGTACGTCCCTAGTAATACAGCCCACTCTCCTGCCACTAATTCACCGGGGATATAACCAGAAGTCGCTTGTTCTGCCTCGACGAAAAATTCGGTGCGTGCGCCCCCGCTCCAACCTCTTACACGGGCGGAATCTTTAACTCCTAAATCAATGACACAATCCCCCGGTCCATTCGCTTCTACCTCGATCCGAACGTGAATGCGTTCCGTGCCGCTCGTAACCTGAAAGGGCACCTCCACATAACGATCCGCTTCCTCATTTGAAATCAGACGAGTTATGATCATTGCGTTTCATTCCCCCTACTCCTTCGTTGCTCCGACCATTAGGCCGGTAACGAAATATTTTTGAACAAACGGATAGATCACGACGAGCGGTATAAGTGCCAGCATAACTCCAGCCATCCGTACATTAGGTGTCATAAATAAATTACTGCTCGTGGCATCCGATTGAATGACCAGTGCGCGCAGCGCTACTTGCAGGGTATAAAGCTTCTGATTCGTAATGTATAACAGCCCCGGCGTCAGCTGGTTCCATCGGGATACGAATTCAAATAAAGTAATTGTTGCTAATCCCGGTTTAGCTAGCGGCACATACATCGTAGCGAAAATGCGAAACTCTCCAGCGCCATCGATCTTGGCCGACTCAGCCATTTCATAGGATACGGCACCAAAAAAATTCCGCATTAATAGGATGCTGAAGCCTGAAATCAAGCCATACAGAACGAGTGCGGAAACCGTATTTAATAGGCCAAGCTCCTTATTTACCACATAAAGAGGAATCATAACAGCTTCATTCGGCACCATCATCGTCAGTAGAATAAAGCTCGTCAGCAGCTTCCGTCCAGGCAAGCCCTTATGCAGCAGCACATAGCCCGCCATCGCGCAGAGCAGCACATGTGCGAATGAGCCGAGTACGGTGACGAGTACATTCATGCCAAAAGGTCTCCACAGCTCAACACGCTGCCATACCGTTCGGTACCCTTCCATACTTAGCTCTGATGGCCACAACTGAAGCCCCGCATGCATGGATGAGATATTAGAGGAAATCGAAATGATAAAAGTATTCCAAATCGGCAAAATCATGGTTGCCACAAGCAACAACAAGAAGAGACCATTGGCTATTTGAAAGGGGATGTCTTGTCTAGTTAACGATTTACTTCTCACACGAATTCACTCCTCGTCATACCGGATTAATTTTCTAGTCGCAAACACCAGAATTAGCGTTGCCAGAACAACTAGGAAGCCTGCTGCTGATGCGACACCCATGTTAAACTCAAGGATCCCCTTTTGGTACGTGTAGGTCATCAAGACATCCACCTTCCGAGCAATAACGGGATTACTCAGAATCATCATTTGATCAAACATGCGAAGCATACCAATCATATTCAAAAGTGTAACGACCTTCATGGTCGGAATAAGCTGCGGTAAGGTTACATAGCGAATTTGCTGCCAGCGACCCGCTCCATCCATCCGAGCAGCTTCGTATAGAGAAGGAGATATCGAGACAATTGCAGCCAAGTAGAGAATGCAGGTAAAGCCCATTTCTTTCCATGTATTCGTCAGTATCATTAAATAACGCGCATAATCGACCTCTGCAAAAAAGTGAATCGGCTTCGCAGCTCCTAAAAACTTCAGCAGCTCATTAACAAATCCGCCGTCTGGCGACAGCATCATGATCCATATCCCGCCTACAACAACCCATGAGAATAAATGCGGTAAATAGATGACCATTTGTGTTAGCTTTTTAAACCACGTTTTGAGTACTTCATTTAAAGATAAAGCCGTAATAATCGGAGCAAAAAAGCCAAGAACAAGCATACCCGCACCAATCACGAGCGTGTTTTCCAGTACGCGCCAGAATATCGGATCATGCCAAACCGTTTGATAATTCTCAAGTCCTATGAAGGGGCGATCTCCGATCATTCGGAATTTCTGCATCGATATTTGCAGGCCCTTAAACAACGGGAAATATGAGAAAATCGCAAAATAGATCACAATTGGTAGCATCATGACATACAACACACGATAGCGAGCCCATGCTGTCACTTGTTATTCCCCCTAGAATTTGAACAGTAAAGCAGGGCTGGGAGTAGCCCCCGCCCTCGCTTCTGCTTCTACTTATTTAGTCAATTAAGTTCACGGCTTTCAGCTCATCATGCATCTTCTTCACGGCATCTGCCGCTTGCATTTTACCCATCATGGCTTGGAACGCATAGTTCGTTACAATTTTCTCAGCATTTGGCCAATCCTTCGTGGAATTCTCAATCGTCGCGTTGTTATCAAAAATGATTTGGCGTCCTTCTAATGCACCTGGCAGTGTCCCGATTGGATTCTTAAAGTTGGTGTTGTTCGGGAATGGTGCTCCATGGTCCATCCCATGGCTAATACCATCAGGCGTTAACGAATATTTCCCATCTTTGACTGTGTAATCTGTCCCTTCAATCCCTAATGTACTCAGGATGTTTCCTTTGTCTGACTGCCAAAACTCCAGGAACTTCATTGCCGTATCCACATGTTCGGCATTCACTGGAATTCCCCATACGCTCGGGTCTCCGCGACGAAGCATCACTTTGCCGTCAGGTCCAACAGCACCCGGAATTGCTTTCGCTACAAATTTAGGATCATCCGTTTTCTTCATATTGTTAAAGAGACCTACCCATGCATCCCAGTACGTAACCATACCTACACGGTTCGTTAAAAATAGCTCTCTCATTTTGCCTGAATCATTGGTTGCAAAGTTAGGATCTAGAATACCTTCCTTATACAGCTTGGCAAACCACTCATAGATCGGAACGGCTGCATCAGTCGCATAAGGTATCGAACGTTTGCCATTCGCATCCATCACATATTTATACTTCACCCCTGCAGCACTCATAAAGCCTTGAATATCATACAAGCCTGCAGTGGACAAGCCGTACGTATCATCCTTGCCATTACCGTCTGGATCCTTCTCTTTAAACGCCTTCAAGGTTTGGTAGAAATCATCCAATGTTTTCGGCTGTTGCAGCTTAAGCTTGTCCATCCAATCTTGACGAACCGTAGGCAGCGTACCGCCTTCCGATTTATTAAATACACTGTAGATTTTGCCGCCATTGTAAGTAATCATGTCCCATTCTTTCGTAGGGATGACCTTCGGGTCAGACAGCACTTTCGAGGCTTTAATCTTATCGTTTAACTGCGTTAGTGCGCCTTGTTCAACTAAGACGTCCATATTGCCCTTCCCCATATAAATGAGGTCATACTTTTCTCCAGCTGCAATAGCTGCGTATAGCTTCTTATCGTAGTCAGCCGCTGGTTTCTCAATCGTTACCTTAATCCCTGTCAACCGTTCAACTTCCTTCTCAAATAACGCGTTCTCCTCTGGCGTCTTCCCTCCGACAACACCACTGAGTATACGCAGTGTTTCTTGCTTGGCTGGCTTGGATGTCTCACTAGGCGAGCTTGCTTGTGATTCTGTTCCTGTTTGCGTACTGCACGCCGTCACAAGTAAGCTAGTCGATAGGGCAACGGCTGCGATCATTCCTGCTTTTTTATTCAACATGGGTATGGCCTCCTATTGGGTTCTTCTCTATTTGGTAGGATCGGTTTTAACTTTGGCACAGGAGTCTCTAAACACGAGGCTCGCTGGAATTAAGATGCGTTTCACAATGGGATTCGGTTCCCGCAATTGTTCAATCAGCAACTTGGCTGCTTCACTCCCTAACACTTCTCCGTTCAGCCTGACACCAGTCAGCGGGGGCTTAAACTCAGTACCATAAATCGAGTCGTCGCTAAACGCGAACACAGATAAGTCCTCTGGTATTCGCAGGTTTTGCTCTTCGGCAGCTTGGTAAACGCCCAAAGCTACTTTATCTGTATCCGTAATAATGGCCGTAATCTGTGGGTAAGAAGCCAGTAATCGTTTGGTCATCTGATAGCCATATGCCGTCGATGTTAGTTTTTTATCTTTGTATACAATAAGCTTAGGTTCAATAGGCACATCCGCTTTTTGATACGCTCTAATGAAACCCAACTCGCGATCTTGCGCCACCGTTCGTTCCTTCTGTGTATTCAGAAATGCGATGTGCGTATGGCCTAGCTGCAGCAGATGTTCCGTAACTAGTTGCCCCATACCAATGTTGTCGTTATCGACATAGGACACACTAGATTCGAACTCTTGATGCGGTCTTCCAATAACAACAAGCGGCAGTTTGCGCATGATTCGTTCTGAGATTCGTTCATCATTCTCAGCGGGATCGAGAAGAATATCACCATCCACAGGATCTGTCGCTACATATTCAACTTGCTTGGAAAATTCGATTGATAGTGAATTCACGAGCAAGCGATAGCCTTGGCTATAGCACTCTCTTAACACGCCATTAAAAAGGCCAAGATGAAACTGACTGAATTTCACCTGCTCACCCGGCATATTAAGTCCAATAATATTCGTCCGTTTGTTCGCTAGACTTCGAGCCCAGTAATTCGGTCTGTAGTTCAGATCCAGAGCAGCATCCAGAACGCGCTTTGACACCTCCTTGCTAATGGGTCTCTTCTTGCTAAACACGTTTGAAACAGTGCTTTTGGACACCCTAGCTACTTTCGCAACATCATCTATGTTTGCCATATGGGCTCGCCTCACTTCTTCTTAATAGTAAACCGGTTTTATCAACACAGTTTCATGGCGGAATAAATGAATTGTAAATAAAATAGATTCTTTGAAATAAGGAAATGCCAGTAACATTAAGGTTTTTCTTGTATTTTCAGCATGTAAAATGCAAGAAATCATGAAACCGGTTCGACGATTTCCTTTTTACATAAAACAAAAAAGAAGAACTAGCGGCTTTAACTCTGCCACTAATTCTTCTTCTCACCCTCGAGTTATGGACTAACTCGCAACCGTCTGTTTTTTCTTTTTCCACGGCCTAAACACCGAAATACAAAGGATAAACACTGTCACAACAACTTGTACGTAGACGGCATACTGACGCATCGTCTGATTGTGCAGAAACGCAGGATTGGTCAGTGCCAATGCTTGCTCTGTCTCTAAGAGGGTCATGTTGGCCAGCATTAACTTATCCACAACGAATATGCCAATGATGGTCTGTCCGACAAATAAAATCCATTTCACCGTAACCCACCGATGCTTGAAAAACCCCCAACTCGTCATCAGGCCATACAAAACACCTACAAGCAAGGTACCCACCGCACCTGTACGGATAATACTGTCACTGATGATTACGATTCTTTTGTACGTAGCAAGTGTGTCTTCATAGGTGGCAAGCTCAATACCCATACTCATAGCTACGGAACTCATGATGCCGCCAAAAAATAACATCACCAGCGATATATGCAGTATTTTTAACCATTTCATTCCTGCTGGACCTAACTTTTTCATCCAAAATCCCTCCACATTGGTTTGCTAAGTCGCATTATACCTGGATCATGTTGCGAACTTGTGAAGATGCGTTGCGATTTGGATGAATCTCCCCACAAGCAGGTAGAGTAAAGGTATACTAAGCTTAATTTATTACTGAAATGAGGATTATTGGCATGACACACACACTTTTACTCGTGGACGATGAGCGTCAGGTGCTTGAATTTATGGAGCCCTATTTGCGTCAGGAAGGCTTTCACATTGTGACGGCAACAACAGGAACGCAAGCTTTAGCGCTTGCTCACGAACATAAACCAGCACTCGTTGTACTCGATTGGATGCTGCCAGAAATGAGTGGGATTGAGGTCTGCCGACGGTTGCGAAGCGGATCGAGTCACATTGGAGTGATTATGGTGACTGCGAGGACGGAGGAAACGGACAAAATTGTGGGACTAGAGGTAGGCGCCGACGATTATTTGACTAAGCCTTTTTCCTTGCGCGAACTTGCAGCTCGCATTCGTTCGGTTCTGCGAAGGCTGGCCGTCCATGAGGAGGGTGTCACAGAGGAGTTACAACGAGGAGAATTAACGATTCATGAAGCGAAATGCCTGGTGCGTAAACGCGGCCAAGAAATCTCGCTCACGCCAACAGAATTTAAGCTGTTGCTTACACTGGCTGCGAGACCAGGGATCGTGTACAGTCGACTACAATTGCTGCAAAGCGCATTGGAGGATGATTTTCTGAACGACGAGCGCACCGTGGATGCACACATTAGTCACTTAAGGAAGAAAATCGAGGACACCCCCTCCACTCCGGCATTCGTTCAGACGGTATATGGGTTTGGGTATCGATTCGGGGATCAGCTATGAGTGTGCGGCGTAAGCTGTTTATCACGATGATTGCCTTTATTGTGGGGATGGGCGTCATCTTTGCGGTGGTCACACAGTTCTTGATGCGGGACGTGCTGCAGGTGATGGTGGAAGCCTCTCGCCAGGATGAAATGAATGAAATCTCACAATCTCTTGCGCAGTATTATCAAACAAATGGAGACGCTTGGAGAGGTATTGAAGCTGATTGGGCAGCCCATGTTCTGGATATTGTAGGCAAAAAAGGGGCCAGTGTGATCCTGTTGTCACCAGATTCCCGTGTCTTGTTAACGAGTGGGGATGCTCCCTCCAAAATGGTTCGGACATTCGGCATCCGCAGTAATCTCATGTTAGGGGAACAGAAGATTGGCACGCTGATTTACCACGACAAGGGTGCCGAAATGATGTCGAAGCTGCGCATCGGCGTTCTTAGCTCGACTCGATTTTTTCTCATTGTCGGTACAATTGCCTTTGTACTATTTTCTCTACTTCTAATCTATTGGCTTGCTCGGCGGCTAACTGCCCCACTTCGAGCGATCCTTCCTGTGCTCGACCGACTGGGCAAAGGGGAATACGGCGTTCAAGCACCTGTGACGAGTCGCGATGAATATGGCATGGTGGCTGAGGCCGTCAATGCCATGTCTGTTCAGCTTCATCACGCGGAGGAACTGCGCCGTAACATGTCCGCTGACGTGGCGCACGAGCTCCGCACACCACTGACGATCATCAGCGGCAAGCTAGAGTTGCTTCAGCAGGAGGCTCGGCCCATCCTGCCAGAGGTGCTGCTACCCCTGCAGGACGAACTCATTCGCCTGACGCGGCTCGTGGATGAGCTGCATCAGCTCTCGCTCGCAGAAGCCAAAAAGCTTCCGCTAGAACGGAAGCCTGTTGATATGCATGCACTTTTTCAGCGCATCGTGGAACATTTTTCCGCAGATGCGCAGAGTAAAAATATTGTGATATCCCTAACCAGTTCCGCCGATAGTGCGATTCTTTTCGTCGATTCGCATCGGATGACACAGGTGTTCTATAATCTGTTGACTAATGCCATTCGGTATACGCCTGCTGGTGGCCAGGTAAAGGTTCTAATAGAAGGCGTTCGTGGTCAGTTCCTTCGTTTATCCGTCCGAGATACGGGCATGGGCATCGATGCTGAGCATTTGCCCTTCCTATTCGAACGCTTCTACCGAATGGATGAGGCGCGCGCTCGCAATAGCGGAGGCATGGGGCTAGGGCTTGCCATCGCCAAACAATTGGTTTTGGCCCATGAAGGGACCATCGAAGTGAGCAGTCGTCTAGGGGAAGGCTCTGTATTCACGGTTACACTCCCCATTGAGAAAGGTGCTCGTTCGGAAATAGCACGGTAGTTACTCGGTCACCCATTGCGTTTTTAGGGCAAAAGGAACACGCGCTGCCTTGGTTGGAATGACTTCAGGATAACCCACATAGATAAAGCCGACCATCTCTTCTTTGCCTGAGAGACCGAAGTTCTCTTGCATTTTCGGATGATACGTCGGATCTCCGGTACGCCAGATGGAGCCTAAGCCAAGGGCATGTCCGGCTAGCATCATATTTTGTACAGCGCAGTGCACAGCCGCATACTCCTCAATCACGGGTACGACCGGCTTCTCCGACGGTGAGACAGCTACAGCAATAATGAGCGGAGCTCGGAACGCTTTTTTCTCATTGCTGCTGCGCAGCTGATCTTCTTCTTCCTCCGACAGTGCCGCATCTGCGCCTGCCTTCGCTTCCGCAATGGCGACTTCGGCGTATCCGCGCCCCAACAGCTTCCTGCCTTCGCCTGACATCACCCAGAACCGCCAAGGCTCTGTATGCGCGTGGTTAGGTGCCCAGACTGCTGCTTCCAATATTTCTTCAATCAGCGCTTGCTCGATTGGGTCTTGTTTTAGCTTCCCAATGCTGCGTCGCTCGCGAATCGCTACTTTCACATCCATGTTTCCCACTCCTTAAATGTTGTTGGCGTTGGTGCACTTTGCACATTCTAGATACCCCTTAATTTACAGCTTCCCCACGTTAATTTCAATTTCTATTCTCCCGATGCCGCCGCAAAACAAATAAGACCCAAGCTTTCCAGATAGGAAAGCCTGAATCTCTTGCATTATCCAGTATTACTAAGATCTGCTGACACTCCACTTCGAGCTCCAAACAGCAATCCCGGAACTCCGCCCCCATCATTACTGACGTATCAAGCAATAACTGGATTTCATACAGCTAATTTAACCGAAATAGCTAACTTTTCAGAAATAACTGGATATTCTACAGCTGAATTCAATCATTTCTAGCTAAGTCGGGAAAAAGGGCTGAAATAGCTGTAGCTTTTCCAGTTAATCTATTGAACAGGCCAAAATCAGCTGAAATAGCTGTACTTTTTCCAGCTAAATGAAGTTCGATGTGTACCTCTCCGTCGTAGAAACATTCCCCACGTTCGTACACATGCGATTAATTGATCATGTTCAATTTTTTATCCGTAGGCAGAAAGGCTGCAAGCAGTCCTAGCAACGGCAAATACGCACATAGCTGAATCACAAAGCCAATGCTAGTCGCATCCGCCAGAGTCCCCAGCACCGCTGAACCAATGCCGCCTAAGCCGAACGCCAGACCAAAGAATAGACCCGACACCGTGCCAACCTTGCCTGGCAACAATTCCTGCGCGTAGACCACGATCACAGAGAAGCCAGACAACAGGATGAACCCGATACATGCACAAAGCACGGCTGACCAGAAGAGGCTCACAAATGGAAGCAGCAAGGAGAATGGCGCTGTCCCCAAGATGGAGAACCAAATCATATTTCGTCTACCAAATCGGTCTGCTAAAGGACCACCCATAAAGGTACCTACTGCCCCGGCCGCTAACAGAATGAAAATAACAAGCTGTGCTTTCCCTGTTGTGACGCCGAAATGGTCCATTAAATAAAACGCGTAGAACCCCGTCATACTCGCCACATAAACGAATTTGGAGAAGAGCAGCATGATTAGAATAAACAACGCATAGGCGACTGTTTTTTTAGGCAGCGACTTCTTCACAACAGCCGACTTTCGCGCCACAGAGCGTACGATAATCGCGCCTTGATACCATTTTGCAACAAACACTTGAATCACAATCCCCGCTGCCGCGGCAAAAGTAAACCAAATGATCCCGAACTGACCTAACGGTACGAAAATAAGTGCAGTAAACACAGGGGCCAACGCTTGACCAATGTTCCCGCCTGTTTGGAAAATGGATTGCGCCAGCCCTCTCCGAGGACCTGCAGCTAAGTAGGCTACCCGAGACGACTCTGGGTGCAGCACTGATGACCCTAGTCCGACGAGAATAACGGCCATGATTACATGAGAGAACGTTCCCGCATAAGCCAAGACGATGATACCTATCAGCGAAAATACAACCCCGATGGGCAGCAAATAGGGCTTCGGCTTCGCATCGGTATACAACCCAATTAGCGGCTGGAACAAGGACGCCGTCACATTAAGTGTGAAAGCGATCCAGCCGATCTGCGTAAAGCTCAACTGCAAGGAGTCATGTAGAATCGGAAAAATAGCGGGAATAACCGACTGAATGGAATCATTCAATAAGTGCACTAAGCTGATTGAAAATAAGATGGCGTACACCGTACGTGCCTGATCTTGTGCTGGGCTCGTTGCAGCTGTTGTTGCTGTTGATTGCATAAAATAAAATCACTCCTTATCATCATATCATCTGATGTTTCAATTTATAGAAAAGGAAGAGCTCGGCAGTGTCAGCCACTTTGCTCTTTTCGACTTCGATGCTGGCTATTGCTACTTTTATTCCCCCTGCTGTCGCAGCAGCTAATCCTGTTGAAGGAACTTCTTGACTTGCTGAACGGTACCCTCCAGGTTTTGAAGCGTCCAATGCTCCGCAGCGGCGACATCCTTATCGAGGATGGCTTGATACAAATTCACGTGAAAGAGATGATGGTGATCATGAACCTGCTCATCCTTAACTAAATTCGTTAAAGCTTCCAACAGTACCGCTGAAAATGAGCGATACAGATCGACAACAATGCTGTTCTTGCTCGCGACTGCAATAGCTTGATGAAACGCCAAATCCGCCGTTAGATACGCGTCCATATTTCCACTCTCGAGCGCCTTCAAACGTTGATGAAGCGCTTCTCTCATCTGCTCCAGATCCGCTTCATCTCGACGTTCCGCTGCGAGTCTGGATATTTCTAGCTCGAGCATTTTCCTGACTTCGTAGACTTCCAATATTTCGGCCCGACGCAGTCGATGGACTAGCGGCTCTTGCATCGCAGCATCGGAATGCCCCGTTAGAAAAGTCCCAAATCCCTGCTTCTTCTCCAGCAGACCCGCGTGCACAAGCACCCGTACAGCCTCACGAATGGTAGAGCGTCCGACGCCGAACTGTTCCATTAATTCCGGCTCTGTTGGAATTTTATCACCTATTTTAAGCTCGCCATCAGAAATTTTCTTCTGCAGCTGTGTCACAACATCATCGACAAGCTTGGGGCGGCGGAGTGTTTGGAACGATACTTTCGAATTCATCTGATCATCTCCTGTATGAGTAGTATATCAGCTGTTTTGGGATTTTTCTATAGAATAAGAACAAGCTCATACTTTTTTTTATGAAACAACTTCTCCTTAATACCGCTCCATCCTAGCTTAACCATGCACACTCGCCCACATCTTACATATATTGCTAGTGCTCATCATTTTACAGAAAGGGGCCGGTCTCCATGTACAACGACCCAACCTTGTATCCTTATCCCCCAGTTCAGTATCATCTGTATCCGACCCATCCATACCACTATGCACCTTACTGGGCGTGGGATCGCGATTTTCCACCTGTGAATACCAAAACCCTCTCCACCTCGGCCGCTACCTCTGAGCATCTATTGAAGGATACCTCCCTTCTCGTCAAAAAGCTCACGGACCCCGCCATTGCAAAACAATTGATGACCAACGCTCAGAGTGGGAATAAAAAAGAAGTCGATCGCATCATACACACTTTCGGTTATGAATCCGCTATTGAAACAACTTACTCGCCAAGTGCTGTTCATTTCATTGTAGGTCCGCGCATTACAGGCAATCCCTGCTGCCAACTGACACTCATGCTCAAATGGGGCGAATAGTCAAAAAGAGCAATCCGTCCCCTTTTGGGTAAATGGATTGCTCTTTTTCCACATTCATTTAGCACTCTCCTGGTGAGACTGCCAGAAATTTGACAATGACGTGGATGATCAGGCAAGCTATAGTTATAGCAACAAGACCAGCACGTGAAACACTAGATTGCTAGAAACACAAAATTCGCAACATGCCAAGGAGGCCTTTCCTATATGAAACCAAATCATAAACTTAAGCTTATTTCGACGACTGCCATGGCATTAACATTATTCGCTTCTCTATCCCTGGTTCATCCTGCCTCCGCTGCTGTTAAAACAAGCGCTGATTTCACTGATTTGGCTGGAAGCAACGCAGCTTTAAAAACTAAAATTGATCGTATGATCGCTGATGGTATTTTTGAGGGCGTCTCGGATACAACTTTCGGAATCTCGCAAAATATGACTCGTGCGCAATTCGCTAAAGTAGCTACGAAAATTTACAACATCCCGGTTGATCTTACGATTAAGGTGTCCAGCTTCACCGATGTTCATGCAGATGACGTAGCTAATGGTTGGGCAATCCCTTATATTGAAGCTGCTAAAAAAGCCGGTCTTATTGACGGCGTGACAGATACAACTTTCCTGCCTGGCGAGTCCGTTACTGCAGCCCAGTTGGATACCGTGCTACTTAAAGGATTAGGAAAAACGGTTTCTATGACAAGTTCGCCTTGGTACACCGATGCCGTTAAACAAGCTACTTCACTTGGTATTCATCCAACCAGCAAAACTGGCGACCAAGCCGCAACACGTGAGGATCTCGTGCTTAGTTCGTTTGGAGCTCAAGAAGCTTTCAACGCTCAAAAGCCACCTGTTGTAACACCAACCACACCAAGCAATGTTTCCATTGTAGGTGATTACCATTTAGCTAGCGTCATTGATAGTGGTCTTACTAGCTCAGCTACAGGTGTCTCACAAGCGGATGCGGAAGATCCAACTAAAAGTAAATTTGCGAAAGAAATTAAAATAAAAGTAACATCCGCTTCTGGTGAAGAAATTGCCATTCCTGGTGTTGTACAGTCCGTTTTCTCCTCCAATTCCAGCATTGCCAAAGTGGGTCTTAGTTCCGATCATCATGCGTATGTGATAGGGAATAAACCAGGAACAGTTGACGTCAGTGTGATGGTGCAAATCGGTAACGGGGAAGCCAAACAATTGCATGTCAGCGTAACGGTCCAAAGCGATCCTGTGACTGTGAAGACATTAACAGCTGGGGAAACTTCCATTACTGAAACTATGTCAGTTGTTGGTAGTGTGTACAAGGCTGACTTCAATGCTTACGAAGCCATGGATCTTACGGCTATTGATAGCTATGGCAACAAATACGAAGGCACTGATGTTCGAGATTACAACTTTGCTCTAGGCACTTTATTTATTACGAATGATGTGCAAGGCGAAGCAGGTTCCGCTGTTGGCTCCGTAACGCTTGAATCCAATGGTACCGTACATGTAACGGGTAATGTGACTTCATTTGAACTTACAGCCGTATCCGCATCGGGCGTAAAAGCTACAAGCTACATTACACTAGTGAAAAACTAAGCAAACACAAAAGAGCAATCCGTCGCCCTTTGGGTAATGGATTGCTCTTTTTTCTGTGCAAAGGTAGCCTATCGCACATCCACACTATTCAAAATCGGCCAATTCACGGCTAGCCAGTAAGCCGCTGCGATGAGCACAATCCAGTAGAGGATGTAATAGATATCTACCTTGGAGTAGGAAGATACATAATAATAAGTCCGTTGGCGACTCATCGAAAAACGCTTCGCTTCCATCGCCACCGCCGTCCGATGGGCACGGCGAATGCTTTGAGCCAGCAGCGGAATCGCAATCATCCGCATCGTGGTGTACCACGCAGTGAGCGGATTCTGCCGCTTGCGTTTGCCCCTAACCTTGAGCGCATAGCGAAGCGTCTGCAACTCCTCAAGGATGACTGGCAGCATGCGCAGCGCTGCCAAGAAGCTGTACGCGTACTTCGGCGCGACCTTCCACTGCTGCATCATCGCGTAGAACAACGCGACAGGCCGTGTGGTCAAGCTGAACAGTAAGCCGACTGAGGCTACCTGCAAACCGCGTAAACCAAGATGAATGCCGCGGTAGAAGCTCTCCTCCGTGATCCGTATAATGCCAAGGTGATACCACAACGTCTCCCCTGTACCGAACATCATCATCCCGAGTGAGGATGAGACGAATAAGAGCAAGAACGGCGACGTATATAGCAGCAAGCGCTTAGCCGGATGCCCGGAGAGCAACGCTAGCGGAAGCATCGCACCGATTGTCAGAAACAGCATCATGTTGATGTTATGGGTGAAGATTACCACGATGAAGAGCAGAATCGCTAAGATGAGCTTCACGCCCGGATTCACACGATGCAGCCACGTCTCGCGAAAGCTGAACGTTATTTGCATAGCAGCGGTTCACCTCCCGTGACAGCGCGCACGTCAGTTGCAGCGGGCGATGACGCGACCTCCGTCACGCGCCCCGCATCAACCTGCCAGACGCGCGTGGCCCGGCGCTGGACGATCTCGTGATCGTGAGTGACCATCACGATCACGGTTCCGCTGGCGCGCAGCCGCTCCAGCCCCTCGAGCATGCGCAGCGTGCCGCGCGCATCGAGCCCGAAGGTGGGCTCATCCAGCAGCAGGATGCGTGGCCCGCGAACCATCGCGGATGCCACACTGAGCCTGCGCTTCTGGCCCAGCGAGAGCTGGAACGGGTGCCGCTCGCGCAGCGCGAGCAGGTCGTATTCGCGGAGCAGCCGCTCAGCAGCTGCCCACTGGCCCTTTGACTGACCCTCTGGCAAGCCATAGGTCAGCTCTTCTTGCACGGAGTTCGTAACGAACTGGAACTCCGGGTTTTGAAACACAAAGCCGACTTGCTCCGCGAGCTGCTCGACTTTGTTGCCCTTTACGCCTGCGATGACACAGCTTCCGCGGGTTGGGATAAGCCGCATGATCGCGAGGAGGAGCGAGCTCTTACCTGCACCGTTGGCACCGATAACGGTGATCCATTCGCCTGGATATACGCTAAAGTTATCCACAGAGGTCTTGATCTGCCCGCCGCGAAGTCCAACGAAATCCTGAAAAACCATAACAGGCTCAATGGAATTTACGATTACTGCTGCTTCACTTGATGTCCCTGCGCCCCGATCTCCCTGCAAATTCTCCTTGGCGTAATCTTCCCACACCTCAGGGTACCAGATGCCATATTCTCTTATTTGTTCTTTATAAGCTTCAAACATCGTAAGTGGAGGTCCATCTGCCAATACCTGTCCTTCCGGTGTCAGGATGATCAACCGATCGAGCAGATCCAGCATGCCGCTAATTTTGTGCTCTACGATGAGGAGGGTTTTGTTCTCGCTTATCGTCCGAATCGTATCCCAGACTTGCTTCGTACCCTCATCATCCAGCAAAGCCGTAGGCTCGTCGAGAAAGAGCACCTCTGGCTCTAACGCTAGCACACTGGCAATGGCCAATCGCTGCTTCATTCCTTGTGAAAGCATACTGATCAGCGTGTGTGCATCCGGCAAATGTAACCCAACATGGTTTAAATAATGGCGAATGCGCGCAGGCATCTCCTCCCGCGGCACTTCCTGATTTTCCAGCACAAACGCTATCTCTTCGTCGACATAGGGCATGCAAAACTGCGTATCAGGATCCTGAAACACATAACCCCATCGGCCTGGCCTGTTAATCTCATCCACTTTGAGCGGAAGCTCAATCATGTCCGGGACAATGCCGCTTAGCACCTGAAGCAACGTCGATTTGCCGCAGCCGCTAGGTCCAAGGAGCAGTACCTTTTCACCAGGCTTGATGGAAAAGGAAACCCCCTGAAAAATCAGGGGGGCGTCATCGCCGGGATATTTTAACCGTAGATTCGTAACGCTCATTCCTTCACTCATCTGTTTACCCCAGTACGTCGTAATCTTTTTTGGAAACGGGACGAATTAGATTCAGTACACCCGTGCGAGACAATGCGCTCGTCAAATAGTACGCGAACACGCCTGCAATCAGCGCGCTGCCCAATAGTCGCAAACTAATGAACAATATGTAATTCCAGAAGGTTAGCTGCTCTATATAGCCATAGTAAGTATCCACAAAGATAGACATGATTGCTGATGCGAAGGATGCCAGAATCGTTACCCCTACAGTCGTGCGGCGATAGCGGAATGCAGCAAATACCAGCTCTGCTCCAAGCCCTTGAAGCACACCGAATACGAGCGTCCCAACTCCCCAATGACCGCCATACAGGGCCTCAATCGTGGCAGCAGCCACTTCTGCCAGCAGCGCAACCCCTGGTTTGCGAATAACGAGGAAAGCAAACGTCGCGGCCATGAACCACATGCCATAACTTAACTGCTCTGCGTGCAAGCCCAGCGGTTTCATCAGATCGTAAAATGGTCCCCAAATCCGATAAATCACACCGAACACTGCCGAGATCACAATCGTGATCAAAATATCGGTCAGCTTCAACCCTTGTTTACTTGCTTCCTTTTGCACCATCTTCTACTCGACTCCTTTTCTCAATTCCTATTTGTCAATGAGATAGGCGAACACGCCAACCTTGGATGTATGTCTTCATCGCCCCCGAAAGGACAAAAAAAGCCCACCGGATTAACGGCAGGCTTGAACATTCGTGCAAAAAAAGCACATAAGGTCTCTACGCTGGCATTATCCAGATCAGATTAACGGTCAGTGGCATAGGGCCACTATCTCAGCCTGACTTCATCAAGCACCCGTGTTGCTATTCATTTGGCTTAACTGTAGCGGATTAACTGCCTTTTGGCAATCCTTTTTTTTCCAAGAGTTGTCCACGCAAGGCTTATTTCTCGATTAAATGCTTCAGATCCTGCGTTAACTCGTTCAATTGACGGATGCTGTCTACGATATCCTGTACGCGATGCTGCTGCACTTCGGCGCTCGCCAACACTTCCTGAACGGATGCTGCCGACTCTTCCGTAATCGCTGCAACAGATGTCATTTCTTCCGCGACGTGTTGCGAAGATACCTGCAACTGTTGATTCATGCGCTGCAAATGCGCAGCTTGCTCCATGACTTCCGCTGTATTTGTGTTGATAACCTCGAACAATTGGTTCACGTTATCTGTCGAATTTTTCCCTGACTCTACGGCTTTCATCCCAACGGCTACCTTCTCAACCGCTGTCACAACTTTCGTCTGAATGGAGCCAAGAATTTCCGAAATATCGGTCGATGCTATGTGGGCGTTCTGAGCCAACTTTCGAATTTCGTTCGCAACTACGGAGAAACCTTTCCCATGTTCGCCTGCGCGAGCCGCTTCGATCGAAGCATTCAGCGACAAAAGATTCGTCTGGTTGGCGATGTCCGCGATAGTGGAAACGATGTTCTCAATTTTCACATTCTCTTCGTTCACTTCATTCATGATATCGGCGGTTTCTGTCACGATAAGGGTAATATCATTGATTTTGAGTGACAAATCCTGCATCTGCGTCTTGCCTTCATTCGTCATTCTCGCCGTATCTCGCGATCTGCTGCTCATCGTATTCGATGCCGCGGTCGTCTGTTCAACCGTTTCATTCACATTCTGAATGGCAGTTGTAATATCGTTGATACTAGATGCCTGTGACTCAATACCGATCGTAATCTCCTGAAAAGCAGCAACCACTTCCTCGGTAATTCTGCCAGTTACAGCAGCGTTCTCTTGTAGGGTTCCACTAGATGTACCCAACACTTCTGTCGTCGTACGCACACCTGCCAGCACTTCATCCGTCTTGATCTTAGAAAGCTCCGATTCTTTCGCGCTTCTCGCGACGTTCGTTAGCATTCTGGTCCCAATCTGACTTTGACCGATGAGCGTCATGATTGTAAGCAGATAGAAAGCATTGACCCCAATCGGGTCCACATGCGGAGTAAGCGTCGTTATGTAAACATTCATATTAATGAGCCCGATTACACCATTCAGCACTAGCGGCTTGTAGTCCATATATAAAGAAATAAGAGCTAAGCTAAGGTACAAAATAAAAAGACCAAATAACGACGCACTATTCGACATAAAAAAATAGGAAATCGCACTAAGCCCGACCGCAATAATATACTTTGTATAGGGAATAGCAACCTTTTTCCAAGTTAGAATTGTACATACAATCGCAATCGGCACGCCGACCGATGAGAGGGTGATCATCATGGATACGGATGTATAAGCAGCCGCGACCCCAAGTGCAAGACACGCCCATAAAAGCTTAACCATTAAGCTATTTCTTCTGTTTAATTCGAGCAATTGCTCTGACATCGTTACTCCCCCTTGATAACTTCCACAAAATCAGACATTTTCCTACACTATTCAACAAGGATGCTTGTATACCCTCTATTTTAGATGCCAAAATCAGGATAAGATTAGAAGTTGACTTCTACCCCAAATAAAAACTACAATTTGTAGTGTCTTCATTATTTTTCAATACAGGAACTTATCCAGGATGGATCATTCCACGATGCAGAAGGGGATTGAAACGATGACCATATTGCTCTATATCGGACTAGCTTTACTCATTGCCGCTATCATTGGCTATGTGCTCGCAGCACGCATTAACAAAGACAACACCTCTCGGTTGAAGAAGGCCGAAAAGCAAGCTTTGAAAAAGAAGCACAAGACCTGGCAACTGATTTCACATGCCCTGCTCATTGTTGCTATCGGCAGTATAGGTACTTCACTCATTCAGAGCTCCGCCGGCAAATATAGTCTAGACAAGCTAAATCTACATGCCAACATTCAGGTCACGACAGATAAGGACTACGGACGCGATCACAAAGATGGGACCTTGATGTACGAGATGAAAATCCCTACTTCAGGCACACATAGTCCCCACGATTTGAAGTTCGGCTTCTATAAGGAGCGCCCTGGTTACGAGATGCTTGTCCACAACCTGGAGCATGGGGATATTATCATCCATTACCATCCCGACGCACCGAAGGAACTGCTTGATCGACTTGAGTATCTGACCCATTTTAAGACGGCTGGGGCTGGGGTTCTCGCAGTTCCTAATGTGGATGTGCCTGCTGATCAAGAGGTTGTTGTTACGGCTTGGACAAAAACGATGTCACTTACCAAATTTGATGAAGCTAGCGTTAGTACATTTATTTACGAAAACATCAACAAAGGTCCTGAACAAATTCCAGCAAATATTCGACTTGGCGGCGGAACGATGTAATTATTTTCGAATCGTTTCACGATCTGAGACTAACTCGGTCGGCACCAAACCTGTCATTCTTCGGAATACACGGTAAAAATAAGACGGATCGTTATAGCCGATAAATTCGGCTATTTCGGTTACGGTCAGGGCGGAATGGCGCAACATGTAGATGGCGGTTTTGATCCTTGTGACGTGCACGAATTCACTAATCGTCTGACCCGTAACTTGGCGAAAAAGGGAGGCTGCATAATTCGGTGACCGACTGATGCAGAGGCCTAACTCGTCTTTGGTCACATGTTCGCGGTAATGATTCTGGATGTACCCCTTCATTTGCTCCACGAGAAGTGACGTTGCTGAGGTTGTGGCAGCCTGATCACACTCTCGTTGGAGATACACAAACAGCTCTTGCAGATGCGCTTCACACAGCGCCATGTAATAGGGCTGTTTGTCTTGCCATCCACGATGAATCAACCGCAGCCGATCTGCGATAATATCGAATTTACCCGTCTGTCGGCAAGTGTGCGTCTCTTGTTGAAGCAGAGGAAAGATGTGCTTGGCTATTTGTACATCCATGTGCAGCACAAATTTCTCATGAATTTTTGTAGGCATACTTCGCCCATAATAGGGTGTATCTCCCGGAATGAGCAGCCAGTGCCCTTTGTCTAGTACTTGTTTTTTCTCGTTAATCCAATACACACAGCGGCCATAGATCACAAAAATAAGCGTCCAATCTTGGTGGATCTTGGGCTGTTCCTCGTTCCATGAGCTGCTTTTATGATAGTCAAAGCCTGATAGCTGCATAGATCCCTCGGCACCTCTCTATCGTACTATATTGCATATATCATACTATAGTTCATAGAAACTCGCATCAATAAGGCATATAATGAAGCCAACTAATCTCTTACATTCGAAAGGAAGTCCTTCACGATGCGTAAAACGAAAATTATTTGTACCATGGGTCCTGCCTGCGATTCCGTTCCTACCCTGAAAGAATTAATCCGCTCTGGCATGAGCGTTGCTAGATTAAATATGGCCCACGGCGATTTGGATGAGCACCGCGGTCGTATCCAACGTGTGCGTCAAGCTGCGCAAGAAATGGGTGTAATTATCCCGATTCTGATGGATATCAAAGGCCCTGAAATCCGCATCGGTCAATTGAAAGATGCTTCCTATGATTTGCAAACGGGCGATCGCATCGTCTTGACGACCGAACAAATTATCGGCGACTCTAGCCGCGTATCCGTGAACTACCCAGGCTTGCCACAGGATGTGAAGCCGGGCAACCTAGTATTGATCGACGATGGCTCCATCGAGCTGCGTGTTGAAATGATCGACGGCACAGAAGTGACTTGCAGCGTATTGAACCCTGCTCAGCTGAAACAGCGCAAGGGTGTTAACTTGCCGGGCGTACGCACATCCTTGCCAGGTGTGACGGAGCGCGATGTCATGCATATCAAATTCGGCGTTGAAGAGAATATTTCCATCGTCGCGATGTCCTTCGTTCGTAACGGAAACGATGTTCGTGAGGTTCGCGCTCTTCTTGAGCAGCACGGTGCTGGTTTGACACCGATTATCTCTAAAATCGAGAACGAAGAAGGTATGACCAACTTCGCTTCCATCTTGGAAGCTTCCGACGGCATCATGGTTGCCCGTGGTGATCTTGGTGTTGAAATTCCGACAGAAGAAGTTCCAATTGCACAAAAAGATATGATCCGCGCATGTAACTTAGCAGGTAAGCCTGTTATCACAGCTACGCAAATGCTGGATTCCATGCAGCGCAACCCGCGTCCGACTCGCGCTGAAGTGAGTGACGTAGCCAATGCCGTGCTTGATGGCAGTGACGTTGTCATGCTTTCCGGCGAGACGGCAGCTGGGAAATATCCGATCGAGTCTGTGACGATGATGGCGACGATCGCTGAGCGCGTCGAGCAAACAATGGTGCGCAGCTCCTTGGTAGATGCACAACTGCAATCCAACAACGAGATCACTGAAGTATTGTGCCAAGCTGTCGTATCTTCTGCGAACAAGCTGCATGCAGCGGCGATTTTGACGCCGACAGAGACAGGCTTTACAGCGCGCATGATTGCGAAATATCGCCCAGAAGCACCGATTATCGCGGTAACAAACAGCCAGCACGCGATCAGCCAATTGAGCATGGTGCAGGGTGTTATCCCTGTTCTTGGCGAGTTCTGCGAATCGACAGACGCGATGATTCGCTCTGCGATTAACCAAGCAGAGACGCTTGGTTACGTGAAAAAAGGCGACCTCACTGTCGTCTCCGCTGGTATTCCAGTTGGGAAGTCCGGTACGACCAACCTGTTGAAGGTTGAGCGGGTTTAATCGACCGCTCACGTGGGAGGTTCGTCTGTTCTGACTAGTTAGATTTCTAAGCAGGCTACTTTCGACCGCTCAGAGTGAGTTTGGTGGCTGATGCGCTGCTGAGACTACAATAATCGACCTCTCATGTGGGAGTTTCGTCTGTTCAGACTAGTTTGGTTGCTGAGAAGGCTACTTTCGACCGCTCGGAGCATGTTTGGTGCTGAGGCGTTGCTGAGACTGCAATTATCGACCGCTCATGTGGGAGTTTCGTCTGTACTGACTAGTTGGATTGCTGAGAAGGCTACTTTCGACCGCTCGGAGTGAGTTTGGTGCTGAGGCGTTGCTGAGACTGCCATTATCGACCTCTCATGTGGGAGTTTCGTCTGTTCAGACTAGTTGAATAGTTTCATAATTACCTGTCTGCGTAGTGCAGACCATTAAACCTCCATTCCACCCTTGTCCTGTGGAGTGGGAGGTTTTTTGCGTCCTGTTGGAGTCTTGTTGAAGTCCTGTTGGCAGTCCGCCTGCAACAAGCTGAAAATTTGTTAGAAACCAAGCTAGAAAACGGGGTACACTAGAGTAACCATTAACTAACGAGTAACGGAGGACGCACGCGAGTGATTATTCGACTTGGATTCGTATCAACCGCAATGGCAATTTTTAATAATACACCTAGCTCGACGTTTACATACAAGCTTTTTTCGGAGCGGCCACGCGAGGAGGCCATGCAGCGGGCTATTGACGTTGGGCGCAAAAATCTCCAAGCCACACAGCGCATCCTTTACTACAATGCCGCTCACGGCATTCGGTTGTTTCGGTTGTCATCTGCGCTGATCCCACTGGCTACACATCCGGATGTGCGGATTGATGTTGCCGCGGAATACGCGGATGAGCTTCGCAAGCTCGGTGACTTCGCAAAGGAGCACGATATCCGGCTCAGCATGCACCCGAACCAGTTCACCCTGCTGAACGGAAGCGATAAAGTGGTCGATGCGGCCATCGATGACCTGAATTATCATGCAGCCATTCTAGATGGCATGGGAATGGACGAGGCCGGCATTATTAACATTCACGTCGGCGGTGTGTATGGCGATAAAGGGGCCGCGACGCAGAAGCTCTTTGACAACGCACCGAAGGTGCCCGAGCATGCCATGAGGCGGCTGACGTTCGAGAATGATGACAAAACGTACACCTTGGAAGAGACACTCGCCGTCAGCCAGAAGCTGCAGCGCCCGTGCATGCTGGACTTGCACCACGACTGGTGCAATCCCTCGGCCCTTTCCCCCATCGAGCTGCTTCCCCAAATCGCAAAAACTTGGGGCGATCTGCCGATGAAGATTCATGTCTCCTCGCCCAAAAGCGAGAAGGAATTCCGCTCTCATGCTGATTATATCGAGCCAGAGATGTTGACTGCTTTTCTGAAAAGCTGCAAAGAGATCGATCTTCCTCGCATTGACGTCATGATTGAAGCGAAAGTGAAAGATTTGGCGCTGTTCCGCCTAGCAGAGCAGCTTGGCAAAATTCGCGGCGTTAAGCGGTTGGAAGGCGGCGTCTTGAGCTGGTGAGATCACCATCTCGCCAGACTATCCCTTACATAAAAAGAACCGATTTCTGAAGATCTCAGAGTCGGTTCTTTTTCGTCGTATCCAGCGTCGCAGCATTCGCCATATTAATATTTTTCACATGACGTAAAGCATTAATTTCGCCACCGATAATGATGATAAGCGCAGAAATGTAAAACCAGGTCATCAACACGATTACCCCGCCGATACTGCCATAAGTCGCGCTATAGTTCGTGAAGCTATTAACATAGAAGGAGAACCCCAACGACGTACCTTGCCAACCGATGGCTGCAAATAAGGAGCCGGGCAGTACGCTTTTACACGTTAAGCAGGTATTAGGCGCTATGTAGTAAATACCGATGAAAACAATGAATATGATGACAAAATTTATAATCCATCGCAGGTGGTTCCACAGTTCAATATGTCCAGCAGCAATATGCACATGCTCTGCCGTCCAATCCCCAATCCGATGGCCAAATACGCTGAGCAGCAGCGCCGATACGATCACGACGAGCATGCCTAAAGTGAGCATTACGGCCAGGAAGCGAGAATGAATGAAGCTTTTGCGTGCCGGCAGTCCGTACGCTTTATTCACGGAACGCACGATCGCATTCATCGCCGCGCTAGCACTGACAAGGGCCAAAATTAATCCGAAGGAGAGGGTCCCCCCTCTTTTGACATTGAGTAGATTACTGAGCGTTTCCTCCAACCATCCTGCCACCGCACCCGGAATGTACTCTCTGAGCAAGCCAATTACATCGTCGGAGGAAAACGGTAAATACCCCAGCAAACTTATCATAAACAGCAGCAGTGGAAATATAGAGAGCAGAAAGTAGTACGCGCATTCCGCAGCAAGACCTGTGGCATCATGTTCGTTAAACTGTTTCCACAGCAATTTAGCGTAAGATTTAACCATACGGCTATTTTTCCTTTCATACGGCTGTAATTGTGATAAAATAGGTAGTTCAGTCTTGCAAGAACATTGTTATGAAACAGGTGGTCACATGAATTCTCTTCCGATGTATACAACGCCGTTAGGCTTTAAACCAACGACAGATCGACCCGTGCCCCATGCGAAAATGGCACTTCTTACGAATAGCACGGAGCTCGTACCTGATACCGATAAAGACAGCTATTTTTTCCGTGATCTAGAAGAACACGGTATCCTCCTCAATGAAGCTCAAATCAAGGCAGTTCGCCATTATAAAGGTCCTCTGCTCACGCTGGCTGGCGCTGGTTCAGGGAAAACAACGGTGCTTGTGTGCCGCGTTGCTTATTTACTCCGAGTCCATCAGGTACAGCCTGCAAACCTGCTGTTAATTACATTTTCCAAAAAAGCCGCTGAGGAAATGCGGGAACGCCTCACCACGATGCCAGGTCTACATGCGAGTATGGCTAACGTGATGCAGGTGCGAACGTTCCATGCCTTTTGCCTGCGATTACTGCGAATGAACGGGCTGCAACAGGAAATTCTGAGTGATGGCCGTTTTCAGCAAATTGTGTTCAAGCGAATCATGCTTAGTATGGGCTTGCAGGACACGTATCAGCCTGAGGTGCTCATTTCACTGCTTTCCTCCTATAAAATGCAGCTTATCGAGGTCGAAGATCTCCCGGAAGGCACGGAAGAGGAGCAGGAAGTCAAAAAGATTTTCTTGCAGTATGAACAATGGAAAATGGAGCAACAGAAGATCGATTTCGATGATATTTTGATCAAAGCGTACCAACTACTCCTCCACAATGCTGACATTTTGCGCTCCATGCAGCGGAAATTCACGTATATCAGCGTCGATGAATTCCAAGATACGAATACGGTGCAGTATGAAATTATCAAAATGATTGCAGCAACTCATCAGAATTTAATGGTTGTGGGTGATGATGACCAAACGATTTATTCGTTTAATGGGGCGAGAAATGAATTTATTTTACAATTTCATGAGCAGTATCCCGCAGCTACTACCGTTACGCTAGATATCAACTATCGGTCAACGTCAAGTATTGTTGGTCTGGGTAATGCCATCATCAAGCATAATGTGCAGCGGAAATCGAAAACGCTATTGGCTACAAAAGAGAGTACCCAAAAGCCGCATTATGTGAAACCGGCAAATAGTGATGACGAGGCGGATTGGTTAATTAGTGATATTCGGCTTAAAGTGGCCGAGGGTGGAAGCCAGTATGGGGATTTCGCGATTTTGTATCGGACAGCAAGCAACAGTCGGGCCATTATTGAGCAACTCATCCTGCATAACCTCCCTTTTGTGGATTATGGCACCAATGATTCGTTCTACGAGCAGTGGATGGTGAAGCCAATTATTGACCATTTGCGGATTGCACATGAGCGGCGGAATTTTGAAGCCATTGAAGGCGTCCTCCCCTCATTATATATTGGACGAGACCAAGGCATGCGTATTATTCAAGATCAGGAAGCGATTCAGGCGAAAAAGTGGCCTTTAATCCACCTGCTTGGGCTTCCCCAGTTGAAGGATTTTCAGAAAGATAAGCTGAAGGCTCGCATTCGTCTTATCAAAACACTCGTTGAAATGACGCCGCTCGCAGCTATTCAGGCGATTCGTAAGGATTTCTACGATGCGTTCCTAGAGACCAACAAGCGCAGCAAGCTTACCCAGCATCGGGAGATGCTAAAGGAAACATTGGACGAGCTAGAGTCCTCTGCCAAGCGTTTTGATACGGTGGAGCAATTTCTTTATTTTATCCATGAAGTGGCGGAAAAACGCACCGAAATGAGCCGCCTGCCCAAAGAGCAATTTGCGGACAAAATCTCGCTGATGACGATTCACAAATCAAAGGGCCTAGAATTCCCGATTGTGTACTTGCTCTGTGCGATTGAAGGCAATATGCCGCATAGCTCGGCACTCGATGCCAGCCATTTGGACGATGTCAAAATGGTAGGCGTGGCGGGGCGCGACAAGGGAACCGCCGCGCTCGAGGAAGAACGGCGACTGGCCTATGTCGCCGTGACACGGGCCAAAGGCGAGCTGTTGATCAGCTCGCCAGCGTATTATCGCGGGAAGAAGGCGGAGCCTTCCCGGTTCTTGGTGTCCGCGTTCCCTGGCGCGGACACAGCCGTTGTGACCAGCCGCAGCAAGCCGGCTGGTGGCGGTGCGGCCGCTAGCGCAGCAGCGGCCGGGCGACCAGCCACGGCTCCGCAAGTGGCTGGGGCTAGGGCTGCGACCGCGACCGAGCGGGTCGCGGCGTGGTTGTGCAGCGCGACCGGCTGCAAAGCTTGGTCGCGGATCTCTTCGCCGCAGGAGGCACGACTCGCGGCGAAGGCGTGCCCGCTCTGCGGCGCGGGCATGGTCAAGGGCAGCCGCGAGATCGCGCTGTCGCGGCGGTAGCTATCCGCCCGTTTCAGCCTTCTCACGACGGCAAAAACCAAAAGAGCAGCAACCCCACAAGGGATCGCTGCTCTTTTTTCTACCTTTTACACTAATTCTTTCAACGCACTTAGAGCCGCCTCATAATCAGGATGGTTCTTCATTTCAGTCAAATACTCCACGTAGCGAACAGTATCATCCGCATCTACAATGAAAATCGCGCGTTGATCCAGCTGAATTTCTTTGATAAGCACGCCATATGCTTGGCCGAATGAGCGATTTTTGTAGTCAGAAAGGGTAATGACTTTATCAATACCCGCCGCGCCACAGAACCGGCTTTGAGCGAACGGCAGATCCACCGAAATCGTCAAGATAACGACATCATCACCAAGTTTATCGGCTTCCACGTTGAAGCGGCGCGTTTGGGCGTCGCATGTCCCCGTATCGACAGATGGAACAACCGAGATAAGCTTTATTTTGCCAGCATAATCCGCTAAGCTCACTTCCGTCATCAGATCCTTATTCACTTTAAAATCCGGTGCTTTATCCCCAACTTTAATTTCCGGACCTAACAAAGTAATTGGATTTCCTCCTACAGTAGCTACCCCTGTGCGTTCTTGTACATGTGCTTGTGTCATATGAAATGCCTCCTATAATGAGTTAGTTTTATATGCTTAAACGGCTGCAATAACAGCTTTCAATTTCTCTTTGCTCTGTACCCCAACCATCTGATCGACCAATTGCCCATCTTTAAAAACAAGCAAAGTCGGAATACTCATCACGTTGTATTTCACGGCGGACTCTGGATTATCATCCACATTAATTTTCACAATTTTGGCGCTCTCGCCTAGCTCGGCAGCTAGCTCATCTAGGATCGGAGCGATCATTTTACAAGGGCCACACCATGGAGCCCAGAAATCGACGAGGACGGTACCTGTCCCTGTTTCATTTTGAAAGGTTGCATCGGAAATTGGTTTAACGGACATTGTTCATTCCTCCTTGAAGTACTAGTTCTTGATCTTGTGAAGCATGTTGTTCAGAAATGAAGCGTTCGGCATCGAGCGCGGCCATACATCCACTGCCCGCTGAAGTTATGGCTTGGCGATAAATACGGTCCTGTACATCACCACAAGCGAATACACCTGGGATCGACGTTTGTGATGTGCCTGGAATCACTTGCAAGTAACCAAGCTCATCCGTTGGCAGCTGTCCGCCTAAGAAACCCGTGTTCGGGGTATGCCCGATCGCTAAGAAAATACCATCCGCTTCTAGCAATTCTTCTTCCCCAGTCGCGTTGTTGTGAACTTTCAGGCCAGTCACGCCCATCGGTCCCGCAACTACTTCAAGTGGGGTGCGATTCAAGCTCCAAGCTACTTTGCTATTGCCGCGTGCGTGATCCTGCATGATTTTCGATGCTTTGAGATCGTCTCTACGATGTACGACACGCACTTCAGACGCGAATCTCGTCAGGAACTGTGCTTCTTCCATTGCGGTGTCGCCGCCGCCGATTACGATGATCTTTTTGTTCCGGAAGAAGAATCCGTCGCAGGTTGCACAAGTACTTACCCCTTTGCCGATATTGTCAGCCTCACCAGAAATCCCTAACTTCTTAGCCGTTGCCCCCGTTGAAATAATCACGGAATCTGCGGTCAATTGTCCCCCGTCCTCGAGGAATAAGGTAAATGGTCGTTTCGAGAAATCCACTTCTGTTACGCGTCCAGACTGAATCGCAGCACCGAAGCGTAGCGCTTGCTTCCGCATATTGTCCATTAACTCAGGTCCCGTAATCCCATCTGGAAAACCTGGAAAGTTATCCACTTCTGTTGTTGTAGTCAACTGACCGCCTGGTTGTATACCCTCTATCACGAGGGGCGCCATATTCGCTCTTGCTAGATAGATGGCTGCGGTTAGTCCCGCAGGTCCAGTTCCAATAATGATCGCTTTATGATGCATAGGAATTCCTCCTTATGGACTATCGTTTCACTTTTTATATTTTATACAATTTAATTTGAAACAAATCTTATGAGCAAATCATATCAATCACAGCTACATTTGTCAACAATTAAATTGTACACAAAGTAATTTTGCAGTCTAAATCTGTATTAAGCTGACGTTCAGCTTACACTCATACTCTCTTCAGCTTGGACAGGCATAATGGGTTACAGCACAACACAACAGCCACATCACGAGAGGAAGAATATAAATGAATTCAACAAATAATCGCAAATGGGTATGGACATCATCGATACTTTTGGTCAGTCTGATCGCTTATGTATCCGTATTCCCACCTGTTTCTAAAAGTGATACTGCAGCTGCAAAAGCTGTTGCCAAAGTCAACGGAGTTGAAATCAGTTCATCCAAGCTGTATGACGCGTTAGTTGCAAGTGGCGGTGCGCAAACCTTGGACTCGATGATTACTGAAGAGCTGATTAGCCAAGAAAGCAAAAAAGCCGGGGTCCAAATCACCGATGCGGATATCACAGCTGAAATTCAAACAATTAAAGACAGCTATGGCACTGAAGATGAGTTTAACCAAGCGCTTACTAACTATGGAATGACAATTGATGATTTGAAGAAGAATATGCAATCGCAAGTCATGCTGAAGAAGATTTTGGAGCCTCAAGTTACCATTACGGATGATGAGATCAAGAAGTATTATGATGAAAACTTAGAGTCACTTAAAGTACCTGCACAAGTGAAGGCTTCTCATATTTCTGTAGCCACTGCAGCTGAGGCAGATGCGATTATTGCGAAGTTGAAAGGCGGCGGAGATTTCGCGGCTATTGCGAAGGAAAGCTCCACCGATGCAGCAACGAAGGATAAAGGCGGAGATCTTGGGTATATTTCAGCAGGACAGGGCGATCCGGTCTTTGAAGCCGCAGCATTTGCTTTGGAAACGGGTGGCGTGAGCTCAGCCGTACAAACAGCGACAGGTTACGATGTAATTAAGGTAACTGATCGTAAAGCGGCTTCTACACCTACCCTTGCAGACAAAACAGAATCAATTAAGAAAAGTCTAGTTGATCAAAAGATTTCAACGCTGTCTCAAACCTGGTTAGAACAGAAGAAAACCGAGGCGAAGATCGAAAACAATCTGTCTAGCTTGTTGAAAACAACTTAATTGTATCTCTAATACGACGTATGTGAGTTTGGGGGACTGAAATACCTGTAAAATAGGTAGTTAAATTGCGCCTTCTCCACTCATAATGCGATTTAGATGGAAAACATCCAGTTATTTTCAGCCTATCTCGGCATATTCGGAAATATGGCGCCATTTAGCTACATGAAATCCAGTTATTTGAGAAATTCGAGCTAAATTCATTAGAATAGCTGTAGAAAATCCAGCTAATCGGTAGGCGGAACATCTGCTCGGATAAGATGGCTATCTGGTGGGGTAAGCGAAACGTCTGGTCACACGAGCAGGAAGTCTCGCCAGACGTTCGAGGCTGAAGTGAAACTGCCTCGCACTCCCTCTCTACAACCAAAGAAACCTCCTTAGCTTTCTCAGCTAAGGAGGTTTCTCGCATTACGGCGTGCGCTGCTTCATCTCGTCCAGGCTTTTGAACTGGTAGCCCTGCGCCCGAGCGGCGTCAATAATTTTCCCAAGCGCTTCCGTATTGTCACTGGAAACGGAATGCAGCAGAATCACAGCACCTGGATGCAGCTGGGCCATTATATTTTTGTAGGCATATTCCCAGCCCTTCTGTTGCTTAGGCTCCCAGTCGCGATACGCAACGGACCAGAATACATTCGTGTAGTGAAGTCCTTGGCTGACAGACAGCGAACGGTCATTGAATATGCCCCGCGGCGCGCGCAGATAGTGCATTTCCTTTTGCCCCGTAACCGCGGCGACCTCGTCTTTCACTTGATTAAGCTCTTTCTGAATGCGTTCCGCCGGAATTTGACTCATATCAGGATGGCTCCACGAATGGTTGCCGATCAGATGCCCCTCAGCTGCCATGCGCTTCAATAGCTCTGGCTCCGTCCGGATATAGTGGCCTGTCACGAAAAATATAGCAGGTACCTGCTTCTCTTTGAGCACATCTAGAATCCGACCTGTGTAGCCTTGTTCATACCCATTATCGAAGGTTAAGTACAATTCCTTTTGTGATTGATCGCCTGTAAAAACAGCCCCATGCTGCTTCAACAGACCCTTAAAGCCTTCTTGATCAATCGATGGCGGTTGACCATTGACGCTCTTTTTGAAACCAAAATGATAGGCGCCATCAGCAGCAGAAACCATTGTCATTTGCCCCGCGAATAGAGCCAGGGAAAGCATGAGAATTCGCATGATGTTCACGTGGTTGTCATTCACTCCTTGCCTGATGTGGTGAGTTGTGATGAGTTACAGTCAACTGGGACTGTTACTAATATGCCACACCACGGCAGGAGATTATGTGTACACTGCTCAATCTATCACTTTGCCGAACGCTTCAACGACATCCGCTCGAAAGGACATATGGGTTAACTTTTTTATCTCAGCGAATGATTCTTTACTTGTGGTCTCCTGCCTGTAGGAACGCGGTGTCGTCAGTGCCAGGTACACTTCAACTATACCAAGCATCTGCGAGAGAATTGGAATTTGAGCACCCTCTAGACGATACGGATAGCCTGTGCCATCTATTTTTTCATGGTGATACAGAAAAGCCTTTTCTACTTCTTGAAACTCTGGAATGCCTTCGCATAATTCCCTTGCCATATAGCAGTGTTCCTGTACAACTTCATACTCGAACTCAGATAACTTACCTTCTTTTTCAAACATATAATCCGGCAATTTAACCCGACTCACAAAGTGCATAAGCGCTAGCAAATCAATCTCCCACTCCTGCACCTTCAGGCCGCCATACGCATGAACAAGTGCTTTGAGCAAGGCACTCATTTCACCGATTTCTTTGCGGGAAGTTTGTGTCTTTCTCTCTCCAACCGAAATAAACGATTCGAGGATATTAATCACTTGCTGCTTCTGTTTTTGAAAAGATACGGCATCTGCATTGGCTTTGTATTGATACATGGCTGCTTGAACGATACCTCCCGAATAATACCGCGCCATACAGGTAAATCTTATATTCAACTAACAAACTGAGCATGACTGGAAAAAAGATAAGCGCAACCCACATTTGCTGCAAGGTTAATGGATTGTATAAGGTAACCACTACGATCACCAGAAATATTAGGGCAGGTGCAACCATTTTCGAATACCTGCTGTGCGCTGGCATCATGTGTTGCAGTCCATACATCGCCCAACCAAACAGCGTAACTGTCGCAGATGTCATCGTATATACATAGGACTCGCTATTTCTGCTTATTAGCCAATAACATAAACCACTCAACGTACATAGCCCAGCCATACTGCCAATGATAAACATACATAGTTGATGAATCGGTTGTCTACTGAAGCGCAGCACGATATTCATAGCCTATTCTCCCCCGTCAAATTAACACGGTTCTCCTTGGGTTGAAATTTTGCCGTTCCCATCATGACTTCATGAATCGTAGCAAGAATTGTCTCCGGACTCGTATCTTTCATTAAATAACCATCTACCCCCGCCTTATAAGCACGATAGATATCTTCACTTTCATCGAACGCAGTTAAGATGATAATCTTCATGCGAGGTAAGCTTTCTTTCAATTTTTTGGAACCCTCTATAATCGATACCCCCGGCATTTTAAGATCAGTTAACAGTAAATCTGGCATGAGGGTCAGCGCTTGAGCTACCGCCTCATTACCGTCAGAAGCTTCTCCCATCACGGTATAAGAACCACATCCTTCAAGTAACATGTGCAGACCTGCTCGTACAATTTGCCGATCATCAGCTATAACCACACTATACATACGCCAATCTCCTTTCTCGCGGAATATAAGCCGTAATGGTTGTGCCCTTACCCAGTTCCGTGTGAAAAGAAAGCGATCCGTTCAAAGATTTGATACGATTTTCCATGCCTCCAAGTCCATAACGCCCCTGTAAGTTTCCTTCCGACAGCTTCATACCTATGCCATCATCCCTAATTGTGATTGACCACTGCACACTTGTGACCTCTATTTGCACATAAATATGCTTGGCTTGCGCATGCTTGATGACGTTATTCGCAGCTTCCTCAACCAGATGATAAATGGCCTCCTCAATCTCAAGCTGTTCGTGTGCAATCCAACCATTTTTCTCAAAGCTTGGTTTTACTTCTGTATGCTCTGTCACTCGATGCAGCAGTTTCTCTATGGCATGATGAAGATTGATTTTTCTTTTCTCATCCTTCAGTTCGATAATAAACTGTCTAATCTCACGGTGACTTTCTTTGACCTTCTTTTCAATTTCGACAACATGAGGAAGTATTTCATTACGTACTTCTACAGGAAGCGATTGCTTTAACTGAAACAGCTGAATAGAGATGAAAAACAATTCCTGCGTGATACCGTCATGAATATTTTGCGCGATCGTATCACGTTCTTTCGCAACCGCCTTCTCTGCTGCATGCACCAATTCTCCTCCAACAAAGTGATCAGCTTCCAATCGAATTAGCAGAAAACGAATATACATGTGATGTAGAAAAGACAATTCATCCTTACCCGCATTCACAAGTAACCAACCGTACATATTTCCCAAGCGATCCTTCAGTGTTTCGATATAAAAAGGTAAAACCTCGCCTGTCGGAGAAGGCACTTTCGCATACATTTTGTGAGAAGGCGGCATATTTTGTTTCAAATAGTTCAAAAAGTAAGTCTGTCTCCAACTTCGGACTTTTTCTGGCTCTCTCACCGCAGTCAGACACAAGATAACATCGCGGTCATCCAGCACCTTCTTGAGTACGCCTTCCAAATATGGAACCACACCTTGATGTTTGGCTGAAGCCGCATATGGACTAGATGCGTAAATCCTAGCGAGCTTCCTGTATTCTTTATGTACAACCTTAACCCCATAATGTACCGTTCCAACACTAAGCATGAAAATGAGGGCGATAACACTATAATCCAAATGCTTTTTCAGGTACTCATACATGGATGTTGAAGATACACTGGAAAATAGAAGCGGAATTAGCACCAGATAGCCTAGTATAACGGAATAAAATACACGCCAAGTTACATACCTTTTGATCGTAACCAATCCTGTAAAGCTGTACACCAGAAATGGACTTGAAGGTCCCCCCGTATGGCTTAGCAAATAGATAATAAAACATAGATCCATAACAGTTGCACCTATCCCTATACTCCTAGGCATGTGTCTGGTATGTACAAGGCTATACATGGTTTGGAAAAGTACAGCCATCAATAGGAACTCTTGGGGAACTAGATGATCTCGGACATACAATAAAAGGCCAATAAGCAGCAATGTCCATCTGCAAGCGAGGAATACATATAAGCCTGTTCTCTTTTGAAAAAACATAGTCCAACTGCTCCTAAGCTTAATGTAATCTTTATGGTATTTCGCCAAAATGTGAGATATAATTGAGAATCTACTAATGTATGGTAAAAAAGACCTAGGTAATAAGAACTATAACATAGTTTAGTTTTCTATAGGAGGTTAACCTTATGATTCGTATAATTATCCTTGATGACCATCCGCTTGTCCGACAAGGCATTCGTACAATAGTAGCATCCAGCCCACTCATGCAAGTGCTTGGTGAAGCAAGCAACTCCAGGGAGGCGCTTCTTCTCCTTGAACAATCCACGCCTGACCTCGTTCTCGTTGATTTAAATTTAGGCAGCGAAAGTGGATTAGACATGATCCAAGAAGCACGCCGTGCGGGGCATACATGTAAATTCTTGATATTAACTTCATCCATCACACGAAGTGAACTTCTATTAGCCCAATCCCAACAAATTGAAGGCATCTGTTTGAAAGAAGCTTTTCCAGAGGACCTCTTATATGCGATCGAAGTCGTTGCTCGTGGACGTAAATATTACGATCCTGATTTAATGAGTTCACTGATGGAGAATCACACAGCTGATACAGATCACTCGATTTCCGAGCTGACCCCCAAAGAACTTGAGGTCCTGCTAGCCCTTGGCAAGGGACGTTCGAATAAAGAAATTGCCAACACACTGTTCATCACTGAATTCACGGTTAAGAAGCATGTGAGTCAAGTATTAGCCAAGCTCGAATTAACAGATCGTACACAAGCAGCCCTTTATGCTCTCTCTAAGGGATTAGTGCAATTCGAACTTCAACGATAACACGCCAAAGATCCGCCAGGATGACCCGCCGGATCTTTCATTATTTCAGCTCAAGTGGCATCGAAATTCGTTTCATTGGGAATAGAGAAACGGCTGCATATCCCTTCACATCTTTCATTTGAACCTGACCCAGGGATGGATCTCGACTATCCTTACTCTCACCCAAATTCCGATTGTCTCCAATAACAAACAAGTGCCCACTTGCCACAGTCTGCTCTTTCATATCCTCCGACTTCCCGACCGTATACAATTCAGGCAAAGGATTTCCATTGACATAAATGATGCCATTTGCGATGAGTACGTGGTCACCTGGAACGCCGATCACCCGCTTAATGATGGAAAAGCCTAGCCGCTGGTCCTTGATAACCACTACATCTCCGTATTCGGGTAATGAAAAGAAAAGCGGAATTTTGTTCATGAGCAAGACATTCCCATTGTGTAACGAGGGATTCATTGAATTGCCCGAAACTTTGGTAAGCCCGATCATATTATTAATTAACATGAAGATAAGTCCTAGGAGTAAAACAAACCGAATCCACCCCCACACTTCACTTTTCTGCTTACTTCTTGCTGGTGTCTCCACTATCATTTCTTCCATATGATATTCACCTCTATGACTAAATTCTGATGTCGTTAGTTTTTGTAAGTAACCTCTACTACCGTAGTTGGTTTGGATTGTACTCCGTATACATCCCCCACAACTGTAGACGGTTGTTGAGGCGGTGCTGGAAGTTGAGGTGGAAGTTGAGGCGGAGCTATGATTATGCTCGGCACTGTAGGCACAAACAAAAGATTAGGGGGTACGTAACTGTCCACTAACGCATCCATTCCCGCCTGAGCGCTATCTTGAATCACTTGAAGCTTGCGTAAGATTTGCGCTCTGTCTTGCTCAGAACGTATATTCACTTTGGATAGTAAGTTTTGAACATACTGTCCTAGCGCTGCCGAGTGTAACCTCTTCTGTTCCTCTGTGAAGGCTTCTAGATTTCTGGATGATGCTTCGAGTCGAAGCTGCAATTCTTTCTTCAACAATTCCTTCTGCGTCTCCGTCTCGGATGTAATTGAAGCATCCAAGTTCTGCATAACTTGCCCTGTTTTCTTCGTAAACCACGAAGTCATAGAACCCGCTAAATCTGTATCCGCATAGGAAATTCCGGCTGAAGCCGTGATGATAACTGTTAAAGAGACAATTCCAGCAGCGACCTTCCGCTTCGACCAAGTCTGAACCTTCTTATTTCTGCTCTTCATCTTGCCAGCTCCTTCTGTTAAGAGAAGCCAGAGATCCACCAAGGTGAACCTCCGGCTATTGGGATATTATTTAATGTTTTTAACGATATCGTCCAATTTCTTTAAAGCATCTGCTTCAAGTACATCTGCACGAGCAACAATTCTCCCTTGTGCTGCTGTTTGAAGCTGAGTTGTTAGCTCGGCAAGTTTCGTTTGTAGTGCGCTAATTTTCGTATCAAGATTTGCTTTCACTTCCGCAGTTGCATTTGTTTTCTCTGTAGCTAGCAAAGCTTCCAAATCAGCTTTCGTTTTAATAATATTCGCAGACAATTCTGCTACTGCAGCATCGCTCGTTATTTTAACGCCATCGTTCAATCTGTTTGTATAAACAGCTTCATGATTTTTGATACCGTTCGTGATTTCAATTGTATCTGCAATCCCGATGGCTGCTAGGCTGCCATTCGTTACTGCATTTGTTGTATTAACGACATCATCGTACTCAGCGCCAATGCTGTTCGAGATGCTTGTTTTTTTGTTAGTAATTTGATTCAGGTAAGTAGAATTTTGAGTTCCGATCGCACTGTTAACGCCAGCCAACTCAGCTTCACCTGTCGTCTTAATGTTCACACGAGCTGCGTTTAATCCACTATCAACACTCTCATCAAGCGCTTTTGCTTTGTTCAGGTAATACGTTCCAAAGTCACCTGCGATAGCTAGTTTAGCTGCAGTTGATGCTGTCGTATACCAGCTTTGAAGCTGTGCTCCTGCATCCGTTGCTGCAAACGCTGTCCCCATACCTGCTACTAAACCTGTTGCTACAACACCAATCGCTAATTTACTTTTCAATGCTTTCATTCGTCATCATTCTCCCTTAGTATTAGTCTATTTGTTTCATTGCGCTCACCGATAAGTGAACTCAAAACTCACCTGACTGACTAGTCACCCAGCTTAGCTGTTAAACCTTGAATCGTTTCATCAGCCCATTGCGTCAAGTTATTGCTCATTTGGTTGGTCGAAGTCTGGATATACCGATCAAAAGCTTCCCTGCTAGACTGACTAAGCAATTGCGATGCGCGCTCTAATTGATCCGCGTATACTTGCTGCGTTGTGTCTATGCTGCTGACAACCTTGTAACCTGTATCCTCTGTCACCTTCTCCAAATGAACACCAGCGCGAGCAACCGACTCCTTACCTGATTCATCCAAGGCTTGCCTTACCGTGACTATCTCTTGTTGAAGCTTGCTATCGATCGCTTGCTGATGGATGAATAGCTGTGCCTTGAACCACGTCTGCAGTGGCGTACTCGCCTCGGAATACGCATAGGCTGTGCCCATAACTAGGAAAGTCGATAGGCTCAATGAGATGGTTACTACCTTACGTTTTAAAGGCATCATTGATTTGTGCCCGACCTCCTTTGTTAACTGCGCTCGCTTGCTTACATACATATTGTATCTTGTTATCCAATTTGTGCCCTCGCCCATAAGGGTAGTTTATAACTGCTACCTTCGCGGGAGTCGATGGTATACTTTCGTACCATACGCCAGAGAAACAATCCTTTTTTCCCGACAATTCAGTGATATCCCCCCATTCCACTTAGCTTTCACCTGAATACAATAGAGTACATGATCTGTAGGGGTGGAGATTTCGATTCGTAGACGTGACACTAAACCAATCAAAGAAGATTTACTGCATGTCCTGAAGCTTTCGTCAGAGGAAGATATTTATCAAGCACAGGTTAACGGATTCTCATTAGCCGATATCGCGAAAGCTAACCAGGTAGATGTACAGAAGGTGATTGAACTCCAATTGGCGGAGCTTACCGAGCAGCTGCAGTTGCGATTATTCAATGGCAGCATCACACCTGAGCAATATTTAGCGCAGCGCGCTGAGTTACCAGAGATTATCAGCAAAAGTGTATATGCGATGTGAGCACGCGGCACCCCGATCGGGGTGTTTTTTTTGTCCGCGAAGACTTGTTGCCGCCCTCCTTTTATGTCACTATCAAGATGAGCATGTTCAATTAGACTAGATGTGTAAGCACATACGAAAGGACTGCATCTCAGTGAATTTCCATCAAATGATCCCGCTTGTACCGCTAATTGATCATATCCAGGTGGCTTCTTCCGCCTTAGCAGTCGCTAGCTCACCCAACAAATATCAACTGGTTATTGTCCGTCAAGGTCATCTTACCTTGCATTGGTCTGGGCAGGAGCCGATTATTTGTTCCCAAGCCTATGCCTGTCATCCCGAGCAAGGTGACTACACTATACAAGTACCCAAAACCAAAATCGTCGATTACGTTATCATTACCTATACGATGCTGCCTGAAGACCATTCTTGGACCTTACAGGGGCATCTCACAACGTTGAGTGAAATCAAAATCCACTATATGCTCGATGAAATTATCCGCAGAACGCAAGACCATGATCCGTTGACAGTCTGGGAAGACACGACGCATATCATGCGAATGAGAATGATGCTAGAGCGCATTCTGTTTATCTATCTCCATGAATCCGATTTGACCCACGAGAAAAAGTCAGCTTCAGAGTCAATTGAAGGTACGATTTCCTATATGAACGAGCATTACATGCTCGAGCTTACTTTGCCGATGCTGGCCCGTCGTGCGGGAATGAGTGTGGGGTATTTTACGGTTTTATTTAAAAAAATGACGGGAAAGACGCTCATGAGCTACTTATATGCCTTGCGTATTGAGAAAGCTAAGATCATGTTTCTGCAGACAGATCTACTGGCCAAAGAAATCGCAAGCCGCGTTGGCTTCGTCGATTACTTCCATTTCAGCAAAGTATTTAAGAAAAGGACGGGCTATACGCCTTCCGAGTATGTCACCCTCCACGCTAAAATCTAATAATAAGACATGTCCGATCTGCATATTGGACATGTTCTAAGGAACTATTATTCGGTATCATACTAATTGAGAATAATAATCATTGTCACGGGGGAATTCATCAATGAAATCATTTTTTACTCGTATTAGCCTTATCGCACTGATCAGCGTTTTTGCACTAAGCCTTGCTGCTTGTGGCAAAGCGACGAATACCGAATCAGCTGCTACAACCGCACCAGCTGCCTCTAGCCCAACACCCGCTGCCAAAGCAGACGGAAAGATAACCGTTCAAGATGCTGTAGGTACAGTTGAATTGCCTAAGAAGCCTGAACGTATCGTAGCGATGGAATTCGGCTTCACAGACATCCTTGTCTCTCTTGGTGTACAGCCAATCGGTGTAGCGGACGATAGCTCTGCAGACCTTTTGATGGACCCGGTAAAAGCTTTGTTGAAAACTTACACTTCGGTCGGCTCACGCTACGAGCCTAACATTGAACTTATTTCGTCCCTTAAACCAGATTTGATTATCGTAGATATTAATAAGCATAAAGCTGCCATTCCACAGCTCAAAGGTATTGCACCCGTTCTTGTTTTGGATGACTTCCAAGCGGATTACAATCAAATGCTGAAGAATGTAGGCATTATCGCACAAGCTGTTGGTAAAGTAGAAGAAGGCAAGAAGCGCCTTGCTGAGCACCAAACGAAGGTTGAAGCGATGAAAAAGAAACTAGCCGCATCGAACCTTAGTGTTCTTCCGGCAGTTGTGAATCCAAAAGGCTTCTTCGCACACTCCGATCATGCTTATAGCGGCTCTTTTCTGACTATGCTTGGATATACTGATCCTGTGAAAAATGCGACAGCTTATCCACAGATTACCCTGGAGCAATTAGTAGAGGCGAATCCAAAAGTCCTATTCTTGATGCCGACAGAGAAAGTTACCATCGTACAGGAGTGGGAAAAGAACCCGCTATGGCAAAAAATCGATGCTGTTGCTAACAAAAAAGTGTTCACCGTTGAGCGACGCGACTGGTCCTTATCCCGCGGAATGATTGGGTCTGAGAAAATCCTCGACGATATCGTGAAGAATTTGGGGCAGTAGTTCGATGAACCAACCCATAAACCTTGAGAAGCAGAGCCGTAAATGGCCTCTGCTCTTCCTATTTTCTGCGAGCCTATTTGCGATTCTAATCGGAATTATTTCTAGTCTAAAATGGGGCCAATCCCCCGTGTCATGGCACACGTTGTTCGAAGCTGTGACCTACCAAGGCAGCGATAAAGCTCATCTCTATATCCAAACGCTGCGCTTACCGCGAGCCCTCATGGCTTGCATCGTCGGGATGCAGCTTGGATTGGCAGGGTTGCTCACCCAGCTCACGACCAAAAACCCGCTAGCTTCCCCTCACATTTTCGGCATCAATGCGGGTGGAGCTTTAGCGGTTGTCGTTGGACTTGTTTTTTTTCCACATTTCGGCAACATGGGATTGATTGCTTTTGCCTTTGTCGGCGCAGCACTTGGAGCTCTGCTCGTCTGGTCACTCGCTGGAACGGGCAGCAAACAATACGTCTATATTGCGCTCGCTGGCATCACGATCCACTTCCTCCTGTCCTCGTTGACGGAAGGGGTCATTATTCTTAATCAGCATGCGACAGACAGCATGATTTTCTGGTTGGTTGGCTCTTTAAGTCAAGCCGCTTGGACCGAAGTGCGCGTAATTCTTCCGTTTTTTATAGGAGGCATGCTGCTATTTGCGTTCATGCTCCCTTCGTTTAAACTGCTGCTTGTCGATGATGAAATTGCCACTGGGCTTGGTCAACGCATCACCTTTGTGCGTGGCATTAGTGTCCTGCTCGTCATTGTACTAGCTGGCTCCGCAGTAGCCTTATGCGGCCCTATTGGCTTCGTCTGCTTAATTGTGCCGCATATTGCGCGCGCATTAGTAGGTACGAACTTGGTCGTTCTCGGACCGTTAACAGCTTTACTTGGCGGGATTCTGCTGTTATATGCTGATTTTCTTAGCCGTTTTATCGCATTTCCCTTCGAGTCTCCGGTCGGAATCGTCACTTCCTTGATTGGCGCTCCGTTCTTCATTTACCTAGCGTTGAAGCAACGGAGGGCACGATGATGACCTTAAAAGCCTTACGGATCCCTGTTATTTCATTGATCGTAGCTTTCCTTATTATGATTGTCCTAGCCATCATCAATGCTCATGTGGGTGCGGTTCGCATCCCTTATCACAATGTGTGGGCGGCTCTTACGGATGCGAAGCATCCTTCGTATTTTATCGTGCACCAATTGCGCTTGCCCCGCATATTGGTTGCTATATTGGCTGGCTTTGGACTAGCCGTTGGCGGCGTGATTCTCCAAAGCGTCATTCGAAACCCTTTGGCAAGCCCCGATGTTATCGGGATTACCAAAGGAGCTGGCTTTATGGCCGCTGGAGTCATTTTCTTATTTCCTAAGCTGCCAAGCTATTACTTACCGATTGCCGCTTTCGTCGGGGCATTCGTTGCCTTCCTTTTGCTGCTCTTGTTAAGTCGCCGCTTAACCCTTCGTCCCTCCCATCTGGCCCTAGTGGGCATTGCGATTGGGACGATTTTTCAGGCTGGCATCCAGTACTTGATTGTCCGCCATCCCAGTGATATCAATGCCGCGCTGCTTTGGCTCTCGGGCAGTCTATGGAATCGCAGCTGGAACAACGTATACAGCCTGCTGCCATGGATTGCCGTGCTGTTGCCCATCGTATGGGCGAACTTCGCCAAGCTGAACGTGTTTCAGCTTGGTGACGAGATGACCGCCGCGTTGGGCGTGCGGATCGAACGGCAGCGCTTCTGGCTGCTGCTGCTCGCAGTGGCGTTGGCCGGCATCTCCGTGTCGGCCGTCGGTGCGATCGGCTTCATCGGCCTGATCGCGCCCCATATTGCGCGGAGCCTCGTCGGCGGCCGGCACCAGTGGTTGATCCCGCTCGCCGCCTTGATCGGCGCGGATCTTATGCTGCTCGGCGACTTCGTCGGCCGCGTCATTATTATCCCACGGGAGGTCCCCGTGGGGATTATGACGGCGCTCATCGGAACGCCGTACTTTATTTATTTGCTGCGGCGGGAGCGCCGACGGCGCTAGCTAGTGTGCAAAAAGGCAACAAAGGGGCGCATCCTGCCTCTTTGTTGCCTTTTGTTATGTTCATTTTGTCGTTTATAAACAACGAAATAGCTGTTTGCGGCGGCGGATTCCTTAGAGCCGCCCCGAACTTACTACCTCGCGCTCGCGCTGACGGTATTCTCCTGGCGTCAAATTCGTCCATTTCCGGAAAGTCGTCTGGAACGCACTCGGCTCTGAGAAGTGCAGCAAATAGGCAATCTCTCCGATCGTATACTCCGGTTGTGCCAAATAACGGATAGCAAACTCCTTGCGAACCTCATTGGCCAATCGATTATATGAAGTATTCTCCGTCTTTAGCCTTATTTGAAGCGTTCTAGGACTCATCAAGAACTCTTTGGAGGCTTCCTGCAAGCTCGGAAAATGGGACGGCATGCATGCGATGATCCACTTGTTCAGGTTACTCGTTAGTACGGAGTAATTTGAAAAAAGCTTGGCACTAACCTCCTCAGCCATCGCTTGAAAGACGTCTAACAGCCGCGTATCCGAACCAACAATCGCATAGTCTAGTATCTCTTTGCTTAACCGCATCGAATTGACTTTCTGATGGAAAAGCGGAGTAGTCCCAAAAACAACCTCATACTCTTCGATTTGCGACGGCGGGGCGTGCATGAATCTAATCTCTTTAATCGGGAGAGGTCGACAGCTTAAAGTGAGCAGCGTCTGATAGAAGGAGGCCGTCATGCACTCAATAAAGTGCCGGCCGGGATCTTCAAGCGAGTTGCTGAGAAACACGGAAATAACGACATCCTCATTCTCCATAACAATGTCGATGTTAAAGCCACTGCAATCGATGAAGTTATATTTCTGATAAGCCGATAGCGCTTTTCCCAAAGTCTTGGAATGCATCATGACATAGCCAAGAACGCCTAAATCAGAAAGGCTCAAACGTTGACCCTGATGAAGCCCGAACATATCATCACCGGTATATCGAGCTGCTGCCTGGACAACACGCTCAAAGTCACCTTGAACGATGCGAGCTTCTGGAATTCGGAACAAACTGGCATCGATTCCCGCGTAAGCGCAAAAGGAATCCCAATCGTACCCACTAAGCGCCATCGTCTTCATGATTGGAAATGCAAGAGACACGGATACGTCGTCCCTGTTCATTCAACTCCCTCCTTCCTTTGCGCGAATGATCAACTTTTTCGCGTTTTTCATCATTTTGTTATCCTGCCTCCGGGCTTATTATTGCATTATAACGATCATAACATAGAGGTGTTAATTATGAAAAATAACAACATTGCCGTAATCATTGGACACCCTTATCCCGAAAGCTATTGCAACGCGTTAGCACAAGCCTATACAAAAGGTGCATCCAGCAGTGGAGCCGAAGTTCGTGTCATTGATCTCGGACAAATTCATTTTGATCCCAATCTGAAGCACGGCTACCATAACCGGACAGAATTAGAGCCTGATTTAGTAGCTGCGCAGGAGACGATCCGCTGGGCAGATCATCTTGTATTCATTTATCCAAATTGGTGGGGCTCGATGCCGGCGATCATGAAGGGCTTCTTCGACCGTGTGTTTCTACCAGGCTTCGCCTTCAAATCCAAACCTAATTCTTTTATGATTGAGAAGCTGCTTAAGGAGAAAACCGCGCGCCTCATCGTGACGATGGATTCTCCACCCTGGTACTACCGCCTAGCTTTAAAGAGCGCCAATCACCTTATTATGAAGCGCGGCATTCTGCATTATGTCGGCATCAAACCTGTAAAGGTCACTGAGATTGGAATGGTTAAGTTTAAGAAGAAGGAAGTATTGGAGCAATGGTTACGGAAAGTCGAGGGACTCGGAGTTAAAAGGGTTTAATAACAGCCCCAATCCAAAAAGGATGCCAACCCGTCACCGCGGTTGGCATCCTTTTGTCACTTTAGATCATGCCTCGCAGACGATCTGCAATCACGCGCATCATGCTGCGCAGAACATCGATGTTCTGGAAGCAGAAGCTCAGCACGAGATCACGATGCAGCTGAAGCAGCACGGTTGGTTCCTTCGCGGTGCAATCCGCCGAGCGCGGGCCACTGTCGATGATAGCCATCTCGCCGAAGAAGGCTCCTTCTCTTAGCAGCGCGAACTCCTCGCTACCACGGTGGACGCGGATACTTCCCTCGATGATCCCATACATGGTGTCTCCGAAGTCACCTGCCCGACAGATCGCTTCACCAGCTTCATAGGCAACTTCCTCGACCATTTGCGCCAACCACATGAAATCATTGGGGCCTAGATGCGCAAAGAGGTCGATTTTCTGCAAGACGAGGATACGCCGTAAAATTATTTCATCTCTCGTCAATTCCTTGGCATCCGCAGTTGACTTCATCTCCGCTGCAGCCGCCTCATCTTGTGCAAGTTTCAGCTCGGACTGTGCCGCTGCATCCCTCTTATCTGGCTCTTGCACACGTTCTTGCACAGGCTCTTCCTCTTGCTGCACGACTACAGCTTTCCCTTGACCACGCTCCAACTCAGAGCGCAATCTGCGGGAAAGCAGCTTCATCATTTCAACTGCAATGCTTGTCTGATCAAACATCATATCGTAGAACACAGACGAGTCTAACCGCCACAGTACCATATTCTCTTCTGCACGTATCGTAGCTGTACGTGCACTATATGTCAGTATCGCCATTTCACCGAAGCAATCGCCTGAGTTCAACCCTCCGAGGAGCTGATTGTTGCGATATACGCCAGCTCTGCCCTCATCTACCAGCATGAGGGAATCTCCTGGATCGCCCTCTTTAATAATGGTATTTCCTTGGGCAACGACCATTTGATGCAATCGCTTAGCAATAACAGACAAGTCTCTGCTCGTAAGACCCTGAAACAGAGATACACGACGAAGCAGCTGCACACGATGCATCAGATCAGCAAGCCCGACATTCGCAGACGAATCTGTCTTACGATGTGTATGATACTGGATCGTTTGCGTCAGCCACTCGTCTCCTTGCTCCGCTAACCAGCTCAAATGCAGATTGAGCTCGACCTTACTGACGGATACTTTCATCAGCTTCCGCGAACCAGCCATGAACTTGGCCATCTCCGTGCGCAGAGCGCCTTGAAGCGTCTGATCGATAACCTCTTCGGCGTTAGCCTGTTGACGTGAATCCCCTTCGGACCAGTCCAGATATACCGCCTGCATGGTCTGAGCATCATTTACTAATGCTAGCAGTAAGAAAACACGCCGAGATATCGCTGTACGAATTTCGCCAATAATCTTCTCAATTTCCGTAAATTCTTCTACGCCAATCACGCTTGAACCATGCTCAGCAAACTGTGCATAGAGCTGCAATTCTTGCAAAATATAGGCCTCCACTTTCCGGCCATCCAGCTGAGGCAATTGCTTACTCATACGTTGCAACGCCTCTAAAATACGGTCGCGCAGCGCATAGGGCGCTTTCTCATAGCAAGCAAATAACATGTCCATCGCCCGTTGTGTCCCAACTCGCTCAAACACCGAAGGCAAATACAAGCTTACTTCCTGGTGCTCTAAATAAGGTGCCAAGTGCGGCAGCACATCATCTTCGTCATAGGCAGCAAGTGCGTCAATGGCATAGCGCCGGGTTTGGCTATCTTTTAACATACCAATAATCGGCACGAGTAACGGAGGAACGTGAAGAATTGCCGCTGACTCCAAGGCACGAATACGAACCTGCGGACTGTTATCCTGCAAAAGCGAAATGAGCGGCTTGTAAAAGTTTTTCACACGGATTTGTCCGAACAACGCCGCCATCGCGATTCGTTCCTCTTCGTGCCCGCTTTCCATCATGGCTTTCAGCTTCCCTACCGCACGGAACATACCTTCAATACTGTAGTATTTGACTAAGCCAGCAATGGTTGCCGCTTGAACCTCAACAGACGGATCCTCTAAATACACAGTTAGTTCATCGACATAATCTTCTTTCGCGTAGGCTGATAGGGCAATAATAGCCTTGGCTCTAACCTGTACATGATCTGATGCAATTAAGGTCTGCAGAGTCGGTTCAAAGCCTTCAGGCACCCTCAACTCCACGTAGGCCAACGCCTCTAAACGCATTTCAGGTATAGGGTGTTGCAGCAAGCCATCTAGATGCGGAGTTAAGTCGAAAGAGCTCGTCTCCTTCAAAAGCCCAAACGCATACAGCGCTTGCTGCTTGTCCGAACCATGCAACGTATCAATTAAGATTTGCCGAGTAACAGAATCCATAAGATTCAGCTCGACCTTTTGCAAGTCGTCGCCGCCTGTTTTGAGATTGGACAGGAGCGTCGTCAAGTATGCTTTCTTGACCTTGATACCCGCAAAAATCCCCACAACAAGCAAAACTAACACGAGATAACTTAGCTTCTCAGGGGCTACGAATCGTGTAACGAGGAGAAGACAGATGGCCGCAAATCCTTTGGCACCATTACGGACAATCCCGTCCAAGAAACCTTTCGCTTTATTCCGCCATTCCGGAGGGACCGGAAACATCACTAATTGGCTGACCGAGGAATATATCGTGTCGCCGACGACTTTATCGCTACCTTTGACAACAACCGCCATAGCAAGAACCGGCAATACAAGAATGCCGAGACTCCCCGCAAAGAGCGCAATCGGGAAAATCAACAGCGCTGTCATCACACCGAATCGCGTAATCACACGCCCCGAGACGAACAATTGCACACAGAGGGCAATCAAACCAGAGAAGCCGTAAAAGCTTCCCATGAAGCCGGCTAATGCTTCGTTTTGCAAGGTGCCGCGTAGAATGACTTTGAATTGATAGTCAATTAAAGTTAACGAAACGACGAGCGCAGCGGCTAAAATAGCGACATATTTGAGATGCGGCACACTCGCGAAAAGACCGCCTTTTTGCTGGACGGAGGACGACTTTGCAGTAGGTTTACGCGTCTGGGCTGGCTTCGAATCACCGCTGTCTTGGGTCATGCCCAAAATAACAAACACCGCAGCAAGACCGAGTAATTGCAGACCCGCGTACACGTAAATCAAATTCGCCGTACCTACAAGTGGAACAAGGACTTTAAGACCGAAGCCGCTTAAAATCCCGCCCATAATTCCCCCGCTGCCTACAAGTCCGATCATTTGTTTCGCCTTGCGCTGGTCCATCACCGATGTAGCGAACTGCCAGAAGCAGACGATCATCAGAAAATTGAACACATCATAGCCGATATAAATGACAGGAAACACCCATCGCAGCTCCATCCCTACACCGAATCTAGAGATCAAAACGAACATCGAAATCAATGGAATCATCAGTTTGAGGAGTGTTTCTAAGCGTACCTTGGGAGAGTATCGTTGGAACACGATCCCTGCCGTAATCATGACGAGTGCCTGCGGCAAGTACATCAAAGACAAATAGGAATTATCAAATCGACTTAGAAATAGCGTGTCCGCCGCCGTTCGACCGATCGTTGAAGCGGATACTACAAAGAATAGATAAGCAAATAGTAGAAATACCTTCCTATATTCCTTCTTATCCTCCGTAATTTTATCTATAAAAGAATGATACGTTTTACTTATACTGCTGCTCACCAAGCCACCTCATTCTAAAATCGAACCAATACGATTCTCCCTAAAATTGTACCAGAAGTCCTAGGAAAAAATAACTACTTTTTGCGCAAAACTGTGTGAAAAATCACAAAAAAAAGACATCATCCGCGGATGTGTCTTCTTTTTAGTAGACATTTATTAAATTCTAAAATGGTCGCCTCTCCAACTGCGAATCGCTTTCTTAATCGCATCTGGGGCCATTCGCTCCGCTGCTGCCTTCTTACAAAGTGCAGGAAATTCTTCATCCGATGCAAAACGTAAAGCTGTAATTTGACCCATCGTTAACTTCTTATCCAACAACTCCTGTGTCAGAACGAAATGCCGCAGGTTCTCCTCCGCTCGAATCGCCCGATCCTGTGCTTTGATTGGGTAAGAACGTATCAAGAGAAAAATCACAACCACTATGACTGCAATGAGGACAAACATGACCGCTGGCAACACCTGATCATTAGCTTGTATAGCGCTTATTAGATCCATAATGGATAGAACCACTAAACCTAGCGCCAACAATGAAAATGCATAGTGAAACAACGGATGCATACGTCGATGATTGACATAATTTTGAACCTTCATCTACTTATTTCCCCACAATCTCAGTAATCTCACTCTCTAATAACAGGTAACGGTGCACACTTCGCATGATCGGCACTTTCGTTAAATTGTTCTTGTCCACATATTGCTTCATCTGATCTTTCGACATACCTAAGATTTTGCCCGCTTCCATTACCGTGAGTACCGCTTCATTGCTAGTCGCGTTGAAGGTTGTCTTCACCTTTTGATTCCAGTCTTCAAATGATTGCATGTTTTCGCACCCTTCTCAATCCGATCCTTCTATTATAGCACGAATACACCTGCATCACCCAATTACCTTCATCTGCCACCTAGGACTCCTCTTCACTCATAAGGGCTAGCAGCGCTTTCGGCAACGCGAATTGCTGATTACTAATCATAATCTGATTCAAGGCATCCTCGGCAATATCCGCTTGTTCTTCCTTAATCACGCTGATCTCGGCATGCAGCCGTTCCATCTGTGAATCGAGTGCTGCCGCGGAGGCCGCTGCTTGCTTTAACTCCTCCAAGAGACGGGCAGGTACAGCTTGGTTGCCTTCACTAAATTTATAAAATATCTTATGCTCCAAACTCGCCCAACAGTCCATCGCAATCGTCCGAATTTGAACTTCCATACAGACGCGCTCTTCGCGATCTGACATATGGACAGGCACTTCAATCAGCAGATGCAAGCTTTGGTACCCATTCGGCTTCGGGTTTTTGATATAGTCTTTTTCACTCAAAATATGTAGGTCGTTCTGATTTCTCAGCATCTCAGAGATCACATAAATATCGGATACGAATGAGCATGTAATTCGCAGACCGGCGATGTCTTTCACACTGCCTTTAATACCTTCAAAAGAGAGCTCTCCGCCTTTTCTCATCAGCTTTTGAAAAATACTCTCCGGTGATTTCAACCGCGACTTTGTATGTTCAATTGGATTATATTCATGCAGCATCTCGAATTCTTGAACGAGGATATCAATCCTAGTCTCCATTTCGTCCAAAGCAAACTTATAGGTCATCATGAATCGGGTGATGTCGTTCTTGAACTTCTTCAAATCATTCATCGATAACTGATTCGTGAGCATATTCATACGGAATTCCATCCTTTGGTCATATAATGCTGTTCTCTGCTAGTTTAAATCACGGAGATCGCCAGAAGCAAATATTGCGAGCAGAAAAGACACCACGAGGGTGTCTTAAGTGTCCGTTGTATGTATATTAGTGCATTTTGTACGTATTGATCACGTCTTGCAAGTCTTGGGCGATACTTGCGAGCATCTGGGAAGACGATGTAACCTCCTGTGAGGACGCTAGCTGTTCTTCCGTTGCCCCTGCCACACTTTGCGACAACTCTGAAGTTATTTTTGCTACATGTTCCATGTTCGTGACCGTTGCGGAGACTTGCTGTGAACTTGCAGCCATTTGCTGCGCAGCCGCTGCTGTTTCTTGAATCTTGGAAGCCACTTCGTCTGCGGAGCGAACAATGGCTTGGAAGCTCAGTTCCGTACGATCGACGGATTGCAGTCCTTTTTGCACTTCAACGAGTCCAGCATCCATCGCTTTTACAGCTTCTTGTGTATCCTTTTGAATGTTGGTAACCACACCTCTGATCGCACCAACCGACTCTCCAGTTTGCGTAGCTAGCTTGCGAACCTCTTCAGCGACTACAGCGAAGCCTTTGCCTGCTTCACCAGCACGTGCCGCTTCAATCGCTGCATTCAAGGCGAGGAGATTCGTTTGCGTCGCAATCTCGCCGATCATTTGTGATACTTTACCGATATTCTGGGAGTGCTCAGCCAACTGATGAATCGTCTGATTCGCCTGTGTAACCGCACTGCTTAAAGCGTGCATACTCATCGTTACATGTTGAACATCCGCTTGACCGTTGCGTGCTTGTTCTGATGCGTTAATCGATAGATCGGACACGTCCGACGTCGTTTCCGCAATGCGCTGCACGCCAACTGCGATTTCATCCATGGCACGAGCACATTCCAGCGCATTAATTCGCTGCGTTTCCGCTTCTGCAGCAATCGTCTGAATGTCGACCGCGACATGCTGGGAGGCTTCGCTATTTTGCTCCGAGCTCGCATACAATTGCTCGGACGAGGAGGCCACAGCGCTGGATGATTCCTGCATACGGGCCATGACTTCGCGCATCTGCCGCATCATGCCATTTACAGCTTGAACGAGGACGCCAATTTCGTCTTTATTCGTAAAATGCAGCTCCGAAGCTGTCAGATCCCCTTCTGCCATACGATCCAGCACGTGAGATGCAGCAATAACCGGTCTCGTAATGTTGCGGACAATTACCCATGTAATTGCTACAGATAACAACACGGCGAGGATCAATAGACTAATACCGCTTACGATACTGCTGCGATACGCAGCTGTATTCTCTGCCACACTTTCATCTGCGCCTTGTTGGTTGAAAGCAACCATTTTGCGACTTATCGTTTGTACAAAATTATAGCTTTGTGTTAGCTCATCATAGAGCCTAATTAATTCAATCTCGTCAGTTGCTTTCGTGTACTTGACGTAATTGCTTTTTAGATTGCCCCATTGTTCTAGAATCATGTTGTAATTTTTCTTATCTTCGTCATTAGCTAACGAGGTGCCATAACTGTCTATCGCCTTGTCACCCTTGATGATTGTCGCTTGAATATCACGCGTTAACTCTAGCTTCAATGAGGCATCCTTCTGACCATGGACACCTACCAAATCTTTCGCAATATGCTCCGTCAAATAACTGAATTCCTGAATCAGCTGAGTTCCAACCATCCAGTTCTGAGCAATTTCCGTCATATCCTGCTTCATATTTTTCATTCTTACCATATCGGTAAGACCCAAAATACCCATAAACAGTAGAATGACTGCAAAGGAACCAATAAGCTTCTGCTTCAAATTCATTTTTACCTGCGTACGTCTCATCCACTCTTCTAATCTAGCTATCGCTTGCATCCAAATCCTCCGACATTTCAATTTATGAGAATTCTCTCTCTCTTTATCCCAAGCCTATGTTATCGGAAAATTGTAAGGAGAATTCCATAGAAACTATTAACTCGGTATGAGTTTAACTAACATTCTTCCAATTTTAGTCACAAAATGGTCAAAGGATTGGATGAGCGGGGGTTGGCGTGGAAGGGCGGAACTGGCTGGCGGACATAGAGGGCGGGGGGACAGGCGGGGCGTGTGGGGAATGGGGCAGGAGTTGGCGCGGACATAGTAGGGGACGGGTTGCGTGCACAGGTTGGACCAGTGAGGCGTGTGGGACGAGCGGAAGACTGACCGGAGAACGCGAGAGCTCCCCGAGTAATTAACTGTAAAAACTACAGCTAATTCCGTAAAAACTAGCCGATTTGAGAGAATTACTGGATAACCTACAGTTAATCTCGAGCATCTCACATCAATCAGCAAATATACGAAAAATTAACGGCATATTTTCCAGTTATTTTACATTTCCAGCTACTATCAGAAAAAATTGATGTACTTTTGCATCTTTTGAACAATTACCACCTCGCCTACACACACCAACCTTCCTATCCAGCCAGAATTCCAACTTTCAGCACTATTCCTACTCTAGCATCATCTCCCCCCTTTATTACTCTCCCAATATCTATAACCACACATCCAGCATGCACCATCATTTCACCTTCACAGTTAATTACTCATAAACCTTATTCACTCTTCCAACCTCCTTCACCATCCCACCACTCCCAGCGATCCCCGTAGGCTAACCTTCTAACGCCCCCCTCCCTCTCAAAATGAACGTACGAGAAGACAAGTTCCTCTTCTTTTTTCCGGAGGTTGTACATAGAAATGGAAAGAGACACCCTCGAAAGGATGTGCGTCCCACTATGGTGATGCAACACTTGCTGCCTAATCAAATGGAGCTCTTCCTGCAATATGGACTAGCTATTTTTTGGACGGTCACCTATATCCTCATCATTATCCAAGGGTTCAAGGATCGTGCCTGCGGTATGCCGTTACCTGCGATTTGCGCTAACATTACGTGGGAGTTTCTCTTCGCCTTCGTGATGCCTTTCCACCCGCTGCAGATGATTGTTTCGCTCGTTTGGCTTCTTCTGGACTGTGTCATTCTGTTCCAGGCTGTCTACTTTGCCAAACCCGAATATCCACCACGTCTGCTCTTACCTGCGATCTTTTCCTTGCTTGTCATCGCCTTGCTGCTCCATGTCGGTATGATCGTAGAATTTCATGATCAAGAAGGAAAATACACAGCCTTTGGCATCAATTTGATGATGTCGCTCCTGTTTATCCAGTTGCCTTTTAAGCAAGGGCTCAAAGGTCAGACTATTTACATCGCCTATTACAAAATGATCGGCACCCTGTGTGCATCCGTACTCTGCTACTCGCTGTACCCGGACTCCATCTTATTATTACTGCTGTGTGTGCTTACGACGGTAGCGGACATTGTATACATCGTGATAATTCATCGCGCTTTGCACATAACGAAAGGGTCGAATGTCACACTGGTACCTACCCTCCGCGCCTAGCAAAAAAAGACACCTTGTTGAGGTGTCTTTTTCTCTTCCTTATTCTTTTTCTACGCCAAAATCGGCAGCTTCACATGGCTCGGATACGCCTCCGAGTGGTAAATCTTCTGCGTCACCACGACTGGCTGCGGATCCTCATACGGATTCAAGCCGGTGTTCGTGTTCGGGAACGCAATCATCTTACTGGACGAAGTCACCGTAAATCGTAAGCGATGCCCGACCGGGAAAGTATGCGCGATATTCTGCATGAAAATCGCGTACTTCTCGACCTGCCCCGGCGTCAGAAGCGCCGGCTCATCCAACCCATTGCGGTACTTCGCACGCACGATGTAGTTGGACAGCTTGATGGAGTTCCCCTTCGGGTCCACATCGCTTAAGGTCACAACCCAATCCGTGTCTACGCCTGTACTCGACGCGTACAGCTCACACGACAGCTCGCCCGCCACGGTCACGGGCTCCGCCAACACCTCGCTCGTGTACACGAGGATGTCGCTGCGCAGCTCATGCCCCCGCATGTTCTCCGGCTCGCGCTCGCCGCTGTCCGCCACGGGCTCCTCCGGATTGTACACGTACGCATCCGAATCCGCCTGTTGCGGTCGCTCTCCGAGCGTCAGCACGCCATCCCCAAGGCTCGAGTTGGCTCGTCCGCCGCTGCCCAAAAACCACTTCGTCGCCGTCGCCTCGCTCGGCGTCCAGTCATCCGACACGCGCCACTCATTGGTGCCGACCACGTAATAACTAGCCCTAGGCTCCTGCTCGATGCCATTGGCGACACCCTTCAAAAACCGATCGAACCAGCGCAGCACGTTCACATCATAGTTATACACAACGGCATCGTTGCCGAAGCTGGTGTCCAGCAGATCACGGGCGCGATTCGGGCCGTGTTCCCAGGGTCCGAGCCAGATTTTGCGGTTAGGCACATCATGCTTGGTCAGCATCCGCCATGTCTCGGATACACCAGCGCTGTCGCCGTCATACCAGCCTGAGATCACAAACATCGGCACCTTCACTTGATCCCCGCGCTCACTATACGTGCAATCGCGCCAGAAATCATCGTATTCCGGATGCTCGCTCCAAATATCCCATGGGCCGGAGGCCCGACCGATCATCTGCTGCGGAATCTCGCGGATCGGTCTCGCGTCGACAGCCTTCTCCGGGCTGACCGTCCGCCCCCCGAAGATGTCAAAATCCGTCCGCGTCCCCACCGACTGCGCCAGCGTCCAACACAGCAAAGGCCACGAACACACAGTGCCGCCCTTGCGCACCGTATCCACGAACGGCGAACCGACGTTCACTTCGTTCACGACGGCCTTCAAGTTCGGGTGCCCGCTCGTCGAAGCAGCGGTAACCACATACCCCAAGTACGACGCGCCCCACATGCCGACGTTGCCGTCGGACCAGTCTTGCGCGACGATCCAATCGATCGTATCCGAACTGTCGTCACGCTCATAGAAAAACGGCACGAGTTCCCCTTCGGAATCGGCGCGTCCGCGAACATCCTGATTGACGACGGCGTAGCCTTTGTTCGCCCACCGCTTGAAAAACACCTTCCGCATATTGCGGTCATAGCACGTGCGGATCAGAATTGTCGGCAGCTTCGTTCCTGGCGCCACGCCCTCCGGCAAATACACATCCGTTGCCAAACGAACGCCATCGCGCATCGGCACTAAATCAGTCCCCAGATCATTCACACCATACTGCGCAGCTGAAAGCCGCGAATCCGCATACTCCACAAGCGGTGTCACAGCTTCATAACCGTCCACAACCAGCACTTCCATACCATAGCGGTTCGGTGCCACGAATGCCACCACACAGCCATCCACGGTCACAATATCGAGCGCGGTATCCTTACGCAAAGCCCAAACCTGCGAAACGACCTCTCTGCCCGCTACTTCACCCGTGTATTGGATATGCCTTTCATAACGCTCGCCATTACCCAGCACGACGGCTTCACCCTGCCACTCCACACCCGCATAGTGGGACTGATTCGCACTAATTTTGTGCAAAGGAAGGATGTAGCCAGCCGTCTCTGCCAGCACATTCTCCTGCATCTGCGTGCGCCGACGTGCATCCACTTTAGCATGCATAATGGCACGCTCCGTAAAACGAATCGTCCCTTCATACACACCAGCCGCATACAGCTTATAACTGCTCGTCCATCGCTCTCTCGTCATCTCCGCCATCTCCTATCCGCACACCGCTTCAAACACGCGCAGCCAGTTTCCGCCCATCATTTTGCGAACATCCTCATCCGAGTAACCTCTTGCCACCAAACCACGAGTAAAATTGATAAAATAGCTATATTTCTCAAGCCCTTTCACCGTTTCCGTCGAAGGTCCATCCCCTTTGGCGAAACCGATACGAGGCGCAATATGCTCTTTAAAATAAACCAACGACCACGCCACATCGCTCATCGGCCAGTCCGTGCCAATGCCGACATGGTCCACGCCGACCAGTCGGACGAGATAATCCATATGATCGAGCACATGCTCAATTGTCGTATCATTCGGATCCCCGTGGACGAACCACGGCATCGCGAACACACCAATCACGCCGCCAGTCGCAGCGATTGCCTTAAACTCCTCATCGCTTTTACAGCGCTTATGGTTATAAATCGCCTCAACACCCGTGTGCGAAGCAATCACTGGCGCTGTCGAAAGCCGACACGCGTCCAATGTCGTTTGTTTGCCGCAATGGCTCGTATCGACGATGATGCCTAGTTCATTCATTTTTGCAATGAAACGCGTACCAAACTTACTCACGCCGCCGTTCGCCTCTTCCATACAGCCGGAAGCAATATAATTCTGATTGTTGTATGTAAGCTGCAGCACTCTCAGCCCAAAATTGTACATCGCCTCGAGCAGCTCCAGATTTTTGCCTAAGCCGTCTGTTTCTTGTGCGGTTACTATCCCCGCCTTCAGGCCATTAGCCTTCGCTGCACGAATTTGCTCCGCCGTTACTGCCTTCACAAGCCAATCGTTCGCATCAAATTGACGCTGAATATCCCCCATGCTGATCAGGATCTTGTCCACACTAGACACGTCCAATTGACGATTCCCTGCCGTAATGCCTGAACGGTACCACTCCTCTTTAAACTCCGAGATTTCTCCACGAGCGGCCATGTCATGAATGATTTTGCTCGGCATCGCGCTGTATGCCCATGAATCCTCCTTAAAAGGCTCACACGCCTCCCGAACGCTCTCAGAAATAGCCTCTGGAATTGCCTTCGGGGACAGCGGTCCCTGGAACAAAAGATCGATAATAATCGAGCTCTCATGCAGCTCTCGTGCGCGTTCCTCTTGCTCTGGTGTAAGATGGAATGGATATAGTCCTTCTGTTGAATTCATCGATGCTCACTCCTAGAAGTCAATGTGGGTTCCTTTGTGCGTGCGAATCGCTTCCTTGTAGATGTAGTGCGCTGCTGCAAGATCTTCGCAGGCAAGTCCTAATGATTTGAAGAGTGTGATGGACGTGGTAGAGCGTCTTCCTTCTTTCAAGCCCACCAACAGCTCCCCAATTTCAGCTAAAATGTGGTCCTCACCGATCGCCCCTTCCTGCAGAGGGATCAGATAATCACCCGCCTCGTTCACGGCGGACTCCGTGCGGTCTACGAACAGCTCAGCCCGTTGCACTAGCTCGGTGTCGAGCTCGCGGTCTTTGGCTCGGCAGGCGCCAACGGCGTTCACATGCGCGCCTTCCTTGATCCAGTAGCCCTGCACGATCGGCGTCGTCGACGCTGTGACCGTGCAGATAATATCCGCATCCGCGACCGCCTCCTGTGCGGATAATGCACACGAGACGAGGACCGCCGGATAGCGGCTTGCCGTCTCGGCTCTCAATCTTTCGGCATGGGCCGGGTTCGGCCCCCATACCTGGATCTTCGTGATCGGGCGCACCAGCAGCATCGCCTCGATGTGCGTACGGGCTTGCTCGCCCGTACCGATCACGGCAAGGGTCGCGGCCTCGGGCTTAGCCAGCAACTTCGTTGCTGCTGCGCTGACCGCTGCCGTGCGGATGGCGGTGATTCGGGTGCCATCCACAATCGCCTCCAATTGACCGTTGGTCGAATTGAACAGTGAGACAAAGCCTTGATGGGACGGGAAGCCTTTTCCATGATTACCAGGAAAAACGGTGATCACCTTGGCCCCAACCTTCTCATCTCTTTTTAAATACGTCGGCATGAGCCCCATCACATTGCCACCTTGCAGCGGAACAACGGATCGTAGTGCTTGTACAGCTTGTCCATTCACCAAATCAGCGAGGACCGCCTCCATGATATCGATGCAAGCTGGCATCGCAAGAAGTTCTTGCACTTCGGTTGACTTGATCACTAGTATGGTCATCACCTGCTTATATGTAGTTCTTTTTATTATAGCAAAGTCAGAGGCAGTGGGGGAAACTTGCGAATTGAAAAAAGAGTACCCCAAGGGTACTCCTAATCGCTGTCTTTTTAGCTAGCACTAACCTTCCTGTACTTGAGGAAGCTGCCAATCCGCCAGACACAAATGTATAAATACGCCATGACCATCGTTAGCACAGCGAATTCTGTTGGATCCAAGCCTTTAAAATATTGTGACAGAATCAATCGAACCGCAATGACTGCAACGATCACATATTTAAAGTTCGGGTTAGGCTTCGAATAAACGAATCCATCCTCCCGCTTCTCATACCCCGTGTGGTACAGCATAATACTGCCTAACGCCACGCCGAGCACGCCTGCACACAGCAACTCCCATATAGCGGGTATATGAAAAGGATGATCTGGTATATGTGTCAGCGAGTTAATACTAAGCCCGAACACAATGAGAAGCAGGAAGACTGGAATCAGCATGCCTCTTCCTTTATTCCGAATGGGTTTTGCTTTCCCTCGTGTTCGAAGCCAAATAACTAAAATAATAACAACAGCACCAATGCCATAACCGATGAGTGTTTCCGTGTTCATTTCATAGTGCTCCTTTCGATGACTAGTAGTATGAAAATTATACGGTCACTCATAAGAATTTACCTCCGTCTTGAGACGGAAAAAAGCACCCCGCAGGGTGCCTAGTTGATTGGATATATGTAGCTTATCCCGATTAGGATTGAAACATTTGTTTCACTAATTCTTTATTACGCTTCTTAAATGCTTGATTGTGCGAAGAGACCATCCCGAACTTCTCTGCTGTAGGTTGGATGTACTGTTTCGCTTTATTCACCGCATTCGCCGCGTCTTGGAAGGCGCCCGCGATCAGATGCACTTTGCCTGGATGATTAAGAATATCCCCAGCTGCATAGAGTCCTGGCACAGAGGATTCACTGTTCGCATTACCCGCGATATAGTAATTCTCCGCTCTCTCGATTTCAATTTCACTATTCTCAAGCAAGGTCGTGTCACGATCATAGCCATGGTTGATAATCACTTCATCCACCAACACAGATGAAACTGCTCCCGTTTCGTGATTCGTCAGCTCAACACGTTCAATAGATGAATCCTCACCAGCAGCAAATAACTTTGTAATGGACGTATTTAAGTGGCAGATCGCTGTGCTGTTCTGTAACTGTTTCACTTGGGCTTCGTGTCCGGTTAGCTGCTCTTTACGATAGCTCAGAATGACCTGCTTGGCGACAGGCTCTAGTTCATTCGCCCAGTCCACAGCCGAGTTGCCGCCACCTGAAATGACGACGGTCTTGTTCTTGAAGCGCTCAAGCGACTTTACCGTATAGTTCAAATTCGAAACTTCGTAGCGCTCTGCACCTTCGATCTCTAGCTTTTTGGGATTAAGGATGCCGGAACCGACAGCGACGATTACGGTTTTGGAGTAGTGCAGCTTGCCCGAAGTTGTGCGCAGAACGAAGATATCATCTTCGTTTTTACCGATAGCTTCCACTTTCTCATTCAACACAACTTCCGGGCTGAACGTAAGCCCCTGCTCGACAAGCTGATTGATCAGCTTTGCTCCTGGCGTCGGTGTAACACCGCCAACGTCCCAGATCATTTTTTCGGGATACACATGTATTTTACCGCCTAGATGCGGTTGAAATTCAATGATTTTGGTCTTCATTTCACGAAGTCCACTATAGAAAGCCGAGTACAGACCTGCTGGTCCCCCGCCGATAACCGTTACATCAAACAATTCGTTCTGTTCCATGCTCACATTCACTCCTTAAGTCACCAATTGCGATTGAGAATCATTATTAATGAATGATACTGCGTTTTGGCGATTTTATCAACAGAAAAAATGCTGAATGAACCGTGAAGGCCTTCTCTAACAGATAACTGGAAATATTCTTCCTTATATCTGCCTTGTTTCCGTACGAAGAATGGTAGTATGATAGGGTGACACTTATATTAACCAGAGGTAAATTAAATAATGAAGATCAGAGATTGGGACATTAATTTAAAAATCCGCCTCGGCGGAGAAACTGCTTTTAACGTTATTTTCTGGGCATTTTTCCCGTTTTTATCGATCTATTTTGCCAACTCATTCGGTAAAGGCTGGACAGGTGTTCTTCTGATTTTGTCACAGGCGCTTTCCGTCTTTGGTAATCTGCTAGGCGGTTATAGTGCGGATCGGTTCGGCCGGAAACGGATGATGGTGATTGCTGCTCTAGGACAAGCCCTAGGTTACGGGATCTTCGCACTTGCCGCTTCTCCCTGGCTTGCCATGCCTGTTATTAGCTTCATGGGCTTCAGCTTGGCTAGCTTTTTTGGCTCCTTGTACTGGCCAGCCAGTCAGGCTATGGTCGCAGATGTTGTGAAAGATGAGCATCGCGCCAGCGTGTTTGCCATCTTCTATACCGCCGCGAACATGGCCGTCGTCGTCGGACCTTTGCTCGGCTCTCTCTTATACAAGGACAATCCCTATCTCGTACTGGCCGCGGCTTCGGTCTTCTGCGTTTTGCTCGCACTCATGATGGCACGTCGCTTAAATGAGACACTGCCGCAGCAACTAGCCGATCGCCATCGATTAAAAGCTGACACCCCTTGGTACCATGCCATTGCGGTCCAGCTGCGCGACTACAAAATCATCGCCACAGACCGTGTATTCCTGCTATTCGTCATTGCTGGCGTTCTGCTTTCGCAGACCTTCATGCAGCTGGATCTGCTCTTCCCCGTTTTCTTGGAAGAAACCATGCCGTTGACGACGATCTTCTCCTATAATGACTGGGATCTCCAGTTAACGGGCAAGCAGCTATTTGGCTTGATTGTCTCCGAGAATGGTTTATTCGTCGCCATTTTCACGGTCATCGTGACCAAATGGATGCTGATGTATCGCGATCGCTATGTGTTCATCGGCGGGGCGCTTTTCTATGCGCTGGGCATGGTCATGTTCTGCCAGATGTCCACTTTCTGGGGACTGACAATCGCCATCGCCGTCTTCACACTTGCTGAGCTTATGTCAGCAGGACCACAGCAAGCCTTCGTGTCCAGATTGGCGCCGGATCATATCCGCGGTCAATATTTTGCTGCCTCCAGTTTGCGCTACACACTGGGGCGCACCATTGCACCGCTCTCCATCCCGATTAGTAGTTGGATTGGCTTTACGTGGACGTTCATCTTGCTGGCGGCACTTGCTGTTCTGTCAGCAGCCATCTACAACATGATGTTTAATCAATACGATCGACAAACTGCGTCGGCACCATAGACGCGGTTGAACAAAAAAAGCACCCATAAGGGTGCTTTTTTGGGAGAGGAGGCATCATCCTGTACAGATTCATTTCAGTTATCGTTGCTGCCTTAGTCTTCATTTCCATTTATATGATTTCTTTAAAAATTGTACGATTTGTCATCTTAGATCACTTAACGCTGCGCTTACAACTGCAAAGTCTGGTTGAGATCGTAACTTTGCTCATTATCGCAGTTACTTCATTGGTGTCAACGGTCACCTTGCTGAGATATCTAGTGCGACATCGATAGCGGTTCGCATGGTCGAGTCTACTATTTGGCCTCACAAGCAACGCCATCGCCGTCACCATCCAGCTTGGCACTGTAACCAGGCTCACCTCGCTTGATGTTATACGCTCCAGCCGCATTCGCCTCCTTGCAGGAGTTATAGGATGCGGTTGGTTTGGATTGCGAAGTAGCGCTTGGCTTCGGAGTAGCTGTTCCAGCTGCGCCCCCTTTCACCACACCTTCATGAAAACCATCCTCTTGCGCATAATTTTCCACGCTCCAGATGTTCAAGCCTTTCTGCTGTGCCTGCTTCTGAATCTCCCGGAACTGATCCACATATTTCACATTAGGCGGGTAGATATAGGCCACGCGGGCATACCCATTTTCCAGCAGCAGCGCATTGAACATCTTATCCCCAATGTAGAGATAGCATAGCAATCTGCCGTATTTATCCCGCTCCGACACATCCATTTCCAGTTGGACATCTTTGCCTGTCAGCATCGTTTTTGCATAGTTGGACGCATCCAGCGCGAATGGTTGCACCGGCTTCTCAGGATCTACACTCTCTGGCGTATCCACAAGAAGTAAGCGAATTGTTTCTTCTTTGACTTTGCCGCCCTCTGTAAAAGAGACCTTCATCGTATCGCCATCAACGACACGCGTAACTTTGGCTGCGATGCGATTATTCGTCGCCGACTTGCCTGCCACATCCGCTGTCCCTGCAGTGGCAACAGTTGATGACTTGCTGCCTTGTGCAGCTGATTGACTACTCTCTACCTCGGAAGGGCTGCAAGCCGTTGCCAGCAGCATAAGTAGGCTGAGTCCAACAGCGACGATCTTTCCTTTTGCGATTATCATGAATTCCTCCAAGTGATGACTGTTTCTATCTGTCTATGAAAGTATAGCAGACTTCAGACCTGGATGAATTCATAAGCATGAAAAAAACGGCTTCCGCCGTCGTATTCGTACTCGATATGCCCATTGATCTGAAATCATCGAACTAAATCGCCTCAAACAGCCCCGCGTCAATTTCTACGAATCACCGCGTAATCACTTGGCCATCAGGCTTTACGATAATCAGCCGATTCATGCTTGTCATTTTGCTCGCAGCAGCCATTCCATTGGTTGGAGGTGGAGGCACAGGAGGTGACGTTCCGCATGAACAATCCTTGCTGCATTGCGTAATGGAAAGGTCGCCGTCCGGTACATTTACGTTAAAGGTGCCAAGCAACGAGTTTTCACTGTCCAAAATATCTAGGCCAGCAAAAGAAAACATGACAACGTCATCTGTCGCACCTAGTCTTTCTACTAAAGTAATTGCATAAGGACCTTGGAAGGTTATCCCTAGGAAATTAAAATAACCTGAACCGCTTATTTCTAATACCGTATCTCCTGTAAGCGAAGTATAACATTTCGGAAGACTAAAGGAGTTGGACGTAAATGAACCGTCCTCCACGGTAAAATAGATTAAGCTCCCCTCCATCCTACAATTGGGGCAAATTTGAAAACGCAACGTCAGTTCTTCCGCTTCCACATAACTGTTGACCATACCGCTGCAAGAGCAGCATTTTTTCTCTTTCTTCGACGACGCGTTTCCTACATTAACATTAATAATTGGTTTTACCGAAACTTCAATTTTGTTTTTTTGCTCTTTCTTTTTATCCTCCACAGTCCCTTCATCCTTTCTAGTTGGCATTAGGCCCTCAGGGACAAGGACCAATTACTCTATTCTATGAATAGTAACTAGTTAAGGTATGGGGACATACATAGCATTCATGTACCTATTTACGCTTCCTATCTTACAAAATCACATCATACTTCAAAGTTTTGTAACTATACCGGAAGCTGCAGACAGCAAAAAGCACCCCTCCGGGTGCTTTTTCGCCTACCTATCGCGTTCCCTTTCGAAATGAAAGAGCTAAATCCAACACATGCCCCGTTTCATCATAGGAGCCCATATCCATCTTCCGATTGCCGTCAAAATCAGCAACGACACCACGTCTCTCTTTGCCTTGTGCCCAAGGGCCAAATTCGTTATCCAGCGGCTGGAAATGGTTATCTCCCTCGTTCTGGAATACCCGCCAGATGCCCGTCTCCGCGTTATACGCAATCAGATCGCTTCGTCCATCACCATTCGTGTCGCCGACTAGCAGCTGATCGCTATTCCCAAAGGAAACCCCACCTGCTGTTTGGGGGTCAGCGAACATGCCTTGTCCTTGACGATACATAATGGATACCCGTCGCTCCTTATGAGAGACACACAGGATATCATCATCTGCAGCGGTGTCTTGCATGTGAGCTGTGAAAATTTCAGCATCTTCAGGCAGCTTCGTGTCGGACTCTGTATACGTCAACTGCTGATTCAACCAGTTAACTTGCACAAGACCCTTGTCACCTCTAGCAATCAAGCCCATGCCGCCGCTAGACCGAAGCGTACGAATAGATGAAAGTCCTAAAGGTAAGGCCCCCATTGCGCGAACTGGCAGGAACTGTTTCTGATCGGCTATGGCTACCCTCACATTTCCTGTTTCTGCGTTATACGCGAGCAGATCTTGTTTGCCATCACTGTTGACATCCACAAGCAAAATCTGCTCTTCAGGAGCAAAAGTCTCTCTTAACCATACTTGTGAAGCTTCCTGCTGGCGATTTCTTGGCATTTCATAATTCCCAGGAATAACTAGAATACGATGGAGCTGGCGCACGACCACATCCGCATGTCCACGGCCTGTTACATCGCCTAGCATCACATTCTGCAGCTTCGTTCTAGGTGGCAGTGTAACACGATGTGCAGGAGTAAAAGGGACGATATCGTGCAGTGACATCCAGCGGTAATCTAGCTTCTTAAAGCCTGCAATCAATTTATGCAAGTAAGACGCTGTATCTCCCTCTTTATAGTGATAGAGAGGAATACCCTCTTTCACTGCTGGATTTCCATCCGTCCCTATGACAGGTTCAAGGTGTGAAAATTCTAAAAAAGGATGGAAGTAAAAAGAAGCTAGTCCATCATCCTTTGCTGCCTTATCCAACATTTGATCGACTGATTTGTCGTCGCTGATGTAGCGATATGGCGCAGGGATATAGACAGAACCCAAACTATCTTGTCCGTACGTATTAATCGTATCATAGGTATTCATATCATCACGTGCGTTTTTAGCGTAGAGATCAGGTTGATACATCAGCCCGACGAAAGAACGAAACACGCCTTGCTGCTCGTGGGTATCTTTATAGTGGGGAGACTCCCAGAACGCGGGATGTAGACCTGCTCTAGCAAAGGCAGCCAAGCTTTCTTTCATCCGTTCCGCTGCATAAGAGAGCTCTTGCGTTTCCGGTGCATCCTTAATGTTAAACTCAGACCCTATTCCTGAGTTTTGCTCGCCATCCGAACGATAGGTCTCCCCATATTGATGACGGTACCCATGCATGCCTAATACACCGCCATGCTGCTCAGCCTGCTGGAGAACCTGAATAAACGCGCTGACAACTTCGTCTGGATTGGGGTCGTCAATCCCCTTTTCCTTCCAGACACCATCATCTTGCAAGCTCATCCTTCTGGGAATTACCGCCACATGAAAGGGTACATCCTCAGACTCAATGTAATTCATGACGGCCCGCAATTTCCCCAAGCCTTCGAGTGTATTGTAATCACCGCCTAATCCAACATCCTCCAGTCGGATCATGACATGACGTTTCCCTGCATTAGGGGAATCATTGGTCTCTGTCTGAGTTGGGATATAAACGGCCAGCGCAACGGCTGCTAGAAGGCCACCAACGATACCAATTCCAATCTGCTGCCACAATTTACGTTTCACGCTTGCCTGCTCCCCCATTATGTAAAACGTAGATAATACCTATGATTTCGACATTTTCTCCTAAATTATATATGAATCTAGGTCTTCTTACTATAAGAGTTTGAACAGAGGTCAAAATGAGATAAAGCAAGGCGTGGCGCGATTGGAATCGCTTCCATTATAATGGAAAAACTTCCATAAACAATACGCTAATAGTGCCACTGCTTATAGGTAATAGATTTGCCTTCTGTCTCCCGTTTTCTGTTTGCTTGTTTCATTTTGCGGGAGTTGGGTAAGAATATAAAAATAACACAATCTCTTTACTTCCAGATAATATTGCAATGACATAAACATCGTATCCTAAAGATATCTTATTGTGACGGAGGCATCCGACTATGACAGCAAAAATCGGTTTCGTATTTTTCTGTATATTGTCCCTATCGGTTCTAGGTGTTGCTGCAAAAGAGAGTCAACCAGAGAAGCTATCAGAGAAACGCACTGACAATCACATTGTTCGTCCTTACTCGCCTGCCCTTTATGACTCCACGGAACAATTCGAGTATGAATTCGAGTGGCAAAATGGCAAGATTATTGCGAATCCATAATAAACGAGCTTATCTTCCTATACGTTTACTTACATAGTGATCATAAATAAACCCCCGACTGCGAGAGTCAGGGGTTCTTCTAGTTGGCATGCGCCGCATTCACTCACCATTCTTCTTAATGATCTCATACTTCTTCCCCCACTCCCCCATGCTCTCGAGGATAGGAATGAAACTTCTTCCTGCATCTGTCAGGGAATATTCCACTTTAGGAGGAACCTCCTGATACACTTTCCGATGAACCATGTTATCCTTTTCTAACTCTCTCAACTGCGTCGTCAGTATGCCTTTCGATACACCAGGCACCAACCGTTGAAGCTCGCCAAACCGTTTTGTCTCTCTTAAATGCCACAGAATGATGATTTTCCATTTACCTGCAATGACATTTTGGGTCGCGGTAACGGGGCAGACTTCAATTTGTTCTACTGGAATTTCACCCTGAAACGATGTTCGGGACATGTCCAATCCCTCGCTTTCTCCATGGTCTTATTTTTATGACTATGTTATTAAATTGTTACTACTTACATTTTTAAAGATACTATAATAATATATGACTATAACGAATTAACCAACATTTTTTTATAAATAGGAGGACATTAGTCATGTCAAAAATCGTGGTTACAGCAGCAACAGGTGAACTTGGTAAATTGGTGGTTCAGCACTTACTGAACAAAGTACCAGCGAGTGAGATCGCTGTAAGTGTTCGCAATGTCGAGAAGGCCGCTGAATTTGCAGCGTTAGGCATTGAAGTGCGATATAGCGATTTGGATGATCCTGCATCGATGGAGAAAGCTTTCGCAAATGCCTCTAAGCTCCTGCTTATTTCTTCCCCGCAAGATGATTCGATTAGCCGTGTACGCAAGCATGTCAGTGCAATTGAAGCTGCCAAAAAAGCCGGTGTCCAGCATATCGTTTACACGAGCTTTGCTTTTGCAGATGTTGATGCTTTCGCCCCACTGGCCAATGTGCATCTAGCGACTGAGTATGCGCTGAAAACATCAGAAATTCCAACAACGATCTTGCGAAACACTTGGTATCAGGAGCTTTATGTGAACCCGAGCTTGCAAGGTTATATCGATAATGGCCGCATAATAAACTCAGCAGGAACAGGAAAAATAAATACAGCTACACGCGATGACCTAGCCTTGGCTACGGCAACAGTCCTTGCCGAGGATGGCCATCAAAATTATGTTTATGAGCTTGCATCGTCCCAATCTTGGAGTTATGAAGAACTAGCCGCTATTCTATCACAGGTTTCAGGTACCGAAGTAAACTACCAATCCGTCTCCGATGAGGATTCTTTCCAAGGTATGGTTCAGGCTGGACTTCCTGAAGGTCTTGTACACTTCCTAGTGGCGATTGATCGTAAAATGGCTGCAGGAACCGAAGGACACACGTCCAACGACCTTGAGAAGCTAATTGGCAGAAAACCGACTTCCATTCATGAAAGTATTGCGCTATTATTCAATAAATAATCGTTATACTCCTAACTACGAGGTGAACCTTATGCAAGTTGAAATTTGGTCGGACTTTGCTTGTCCGTTCTGTTACATTGGCAAACGCCGCTTTGAGCAAGCCCTAGCGAGCTTTGCCCACGGTGATCAGGTTGAAGTTGTCTATCGCAGCTTTGAGTTAGACCGTCAAGCACCTACAAGCGTCCCACACGACGTTTATGACATGCTCTCTTCCAGATACGGCATGAGCCGTCAGGAAGCGATCTCCATGAATGAGAAGATGCGTCAGCAAGCTGTTAGTGAGGGGATCGACTTTAATTTCGATGGCCTCGTGCTGACGAACACCTTCGATGCTCATCGGTTGCGGTTATTCGCCGAGAAGCAAAATAAAGGTGCAGCTATATCGGAGCTATTATTCCGTGCATATTTCAGTGAGTCCAAGAATGTAAGCGACCATGGCATCCTTGCAGACATTGCGGAAGCTATAGGACTTGATCGCGAAGAGGCCCTCTCCGTGCTCGATAGCGATCAGTTCGCCGAGGACGTGCGCGCCGAAGAAGACAAAGGCAGTCGCCTCGGTATCCGCGGCGTTCCGTATTATCTCATCAACGGCAAACATGCGTTGTCCGGTGCACAACCAAGTGGCGTCTACTTGAACGCTATGCAACAGCTATGGGATGCCGAGCAACCGCCACAGGTTGCTGAAACAGCCAGCGACGAGGCTTGTTTGGACGGCACGTGTGCGGTTCCGAACAAACCTTAAGCATCGACGTTTACTCTTATTACCAGAAGAGGTTGTCTCAAAAGTTCAATTTAGACTTTTGAAACAACCTCTATTTTCGTTAAAGACCTAAGAGTAATAACCCTCCTCTTGCAATCTAACTGGATTTTCTCCATCTATTTGAGACGCAATCCTCGAATCCGAAAGGTTAACTGTATTATCTGTAGTTAAATTTCTTCGATTTGCTCAACGCTTCAAATTTCTTACAAATTAAATGCATTTTTTCCATCTAATCATGAAAAACGTCAGATTCGAGCAAATTAGCTGTAGTTTCTACATCTATTCACGAATTGATAGTCACCATGCGTGAAAGGAATTTTAATCGGCCCTACAATGTACCCAATACCTAACTTACACATAGAATAATCAAGCCAATAACGGGAAACTAAAGCAAGGAAGAATTATCGTTTATATTTGGAAAAATTTAGAAGCACCTCACCTCAATTTTATGGTAAAGTAAAAATGTTCGACATTTTTTTCGAAAAATCCCCCAAACTTCCAACAGTCAGATGAGGTTCAAAATGGAACTACTTATCGATATGAAAACCATGTTGCTAACTCTCGTCATCGGGCAACTATTTACGGCCGTGTTCATTATTGCCTACTGGCGTCATCGTAAGGATGATAGTACAATTCGGTACTTCTTCTATGCCAAATGTACGCAAGCCGCGGCTTGGCTTCTTTTAATGGTTCGTGGCGGCATTTCGGATTCACTTACGGTATCTCTTGTGAACTCATTGTTATTTATTGGTTATGCATTTGAAACGATTTCCATCCTGAAGATTCAAAATACGCTGAGCAGGCAGATTCGGAACCTGTATGCGGCTTTGACCCTTTTCAACATTGTTGGCTTCCATGGCATCCTGCTTTTTTATAACGAAGAGAAGTTCCGAATTTCCTTTGTTTCCATAGGTATAGCTGTGGGACTCCTCATTCCAGCTTTCCAAATGATTCGTAAGCAAGCTGCATCTACATTGACCAAAGTCATTGGCTATTTCTATCTGATCGTCGTTACTGTGCTTCTTATTAGGGTCGTCAGTGCTTTATTCTTTGGCACACTAATGAGCTATTATCATCTGGACGGTAATCAGACCCTGATGCTGCTTTGCCAGTATCTCGCTATGATTGTAGGCAATACGGGATTCATTCTCTTGATGAAAGAACAGACCGACCAAGCCTTGCTTCGACTGGCCAATTATGACGATTTAACCGGTACGCTCAACCGGAGGACATTCGTCACACTTACGAATCAATACATGACCGATTATGAGAAGAAAAAGAAGCCAATTACCTTGCTGCTGTTTGATATTGATAACTTTAAGTCGATTAATGATTCGTTCGGTCATGACATCGGGGATCAGGTGCTTGTTGATCTCTCGAAGCGAATGAAGGCTCAGCTTGGCGCCGATGATCTATTTGCTAGATATGGCGGAGACGAATTTGCCATTATCGTACCCGGCATGAATGAACGGGAATCAACGCTCTACTCGGAGAAGCTCAGACAGGCCGTTGAAGGCTCGCGTGTTTCTGGATTGAAGATCTCCTACACCATCAGTATAGGCGTTCTCACGATCGTCCCGAGTGAAGGGGCACACCTCGAAGACATTTACTCGACTTGTGATCAAGCGCTCTACCAGGCAAAAAGGAACGGACGGAATAGCGTGTATCGCGGCTCTGTAGACAAATAAATGAGGCTATCGCTATGTGTGCGACGGCCTTTTTGTTGTTGTGTCAAAAAGCTGATATCCGTTTACATGAGCGGCGACGGCTTGATCACAGTTTGTGACAAACTATCAAACACTTCCTTTTTTCAGAATAAGGACGACAAATTTCCTGATACTTTTTAACTCATTCTTGTTAATTTAAGGCTAAGCACAAATAACCCTCACAGAGAGTAGGTAGGTAAGATGATTTCTCTAAATGATAAGCCCATGTATCTAGCACACTTTGCAAAGCTAATCCAAATGGATGAACATCGGCTATTTCGTATATGTAAGGGGATCGAGGACAACGGCTATAGATTTAACCGTAACGAAAATGGGCATATTGATTTATCGGAGAATGATATTACGGTCGTGTTGAGTTTTTGTTTGTAAAAGGTAAAATGAGATAAGAAATAGACCTCCTTGGCCGATTGCGCACAAGTGAGGTCTATTTTCGTTTTATTTACTTGTTGGCGTACCCGCGTTTTTCTGTGTGAGCGAGATTTGCCCAGCATGAATACCCGTGTGGTACATCAATCTCCCGACAGCCTCAAGGGGCGTGGATGCACCGATGCGGGACTCCACACTCACCTGCCAAGCTTCCTCTGGAAGCTCACGCATTGCTTCAATCAGGTGCGCGTTCGATGCTGCTAGCAGGTCAACCAATTCTTGCAAATTCGTGAAGGATGGCTTGTCCGCGTCCCCTTTGCGATTCTCAGGTATGCTTTTTCCAAAAAACCATTCCGCGAACATGAACTCTACTTCCGCATTATGATATAGCAAACCGCCTATCGTGGAAGAACCTACCTGCAAGCTCAAATCCTGCTCAGGCAAAGCCTTCACTGTTTTATGAAAACGTTCTTGAATCGCTTGCCAGATAGGCAGCACTGTTGAAAAAGTCATATGAAGTGATCTCCTTTGCTTACATCATTGTCCACGGACAGATCATTATTTATTGATGGCATCTTTCTTTTTATCCACAACAACATGAGTGAATTTATTCGCTTCCAGATCTAAGTCAAAAGCCATACCGAAGCCAACAACATAACGACCTTGCAAAGGTGTCATCTCAAACAATGAGAAATCTAGTCCGCGTAGCAAATCTACCATTTTCGCACCATGATCCGCATTGAATAACTCGAAAATATCGTCATGCCCCTCGTTACCGATGTTCTCAGAAGTACAGCTCCAACGCACGCGTTCTGTTGCAAATTTATTATTGGTTTCGGATTCGTCGGCAATCAGCAGCACATCAACAAAATCGTTGTTTTCCATATAACGATAGTGATCAGCGATTTGGCTAATATAAATATACAGCTTGCCATCTTTTTTAACGAAAGGAGCGTAGCTGATAAACGGCTTACCTTCATCGTCAATCAAGCTCAAAATCAAGTTTTTGCGCTTGGCAATAAACTGCAAATAATTTTCCTTATTCTTCTCAATATCAACCGGTTTCTTCTGCATGCTGATTCCTCCAATTATAGGGTTGGCTATTTTACCGTACTTAATAGATGAATACGAGGCTTCTGCTCAGCCATAGCGTAGGTGACCTCTGCATCCATCCGATACACTTCCCTGATCATATCTGTCGTCATCACTTGACGCGGTGTTCCGCTCATCGCCTTCTCACCGTTTTGCACCACAACAATACTATCACTATAACAGGACGCTTGATTAAGATCATGCAAAACCATAACGACTGTCATCCCCATCGACTGATTAAGTTCTCGAACGAGTTCAAGCACTTCATGCTGATGAGAAATGTCCAGATACGTTGTCGGTTCGTCTAGTAGCAAAATCTGAGGACGTTGTGCCAACGCCATCGCAATCCAGGCACGCTGCGATTCACCGCCGGACAAGGAAGAAACCGTTCGGTCTTTGTAAGGTAGTAACTTCGTTTTCTCCAAGGCCCAATCGACAATACCTAAATCTTCATTATCTAACTTCTCGAACCACTTTTTGTGCGGATACCTGCCATATGAGACAAGATCAACCACTGTCATATCGCTTGGCGCCTGATTCTTCTGACTAAGTATGCACATCTTGCGTGCAGCTTGTTTGGAGCTCAATGACTTCATATTTACACCGTCAAGCATGACCGTTCCCGTATGATACGGAATCAGCCGAGAAACGGCTTTGAGCAGTGTGGATTTACCCGAACCATTCGGCCCGATAATCGACAATATCTCACCTTGCTTGACAGAGAAGGAGAAGTTGTTGATGACGCTCTTCTGTTCATATCGGATCGAAATCCCATCGACTGTCAACATATTAGAACGCTCTCCTTCTCATCAAATATAGAAAATAAGGTGCGCCAATTACGGCCATGAGAATGCCTGCTGGGATATCAAGTGGGGCGAACAAGGTCCGTCCACCTGTATCTGCAAGCAATAAGACAAGGGCTCCAAGCCCCATGCTCATCGGCAGTTGAAATTTATAATCCGAGCCTACTAAGAGTCTGGACATGTGCGGAATGACGAGACCTACAAATCCAATCATGCCAATAGCTGCTACGGATACCGCTGACAAGAATACGGCCAAAAGCGACAACAGGATACGAATACGGTTCGTATTCTCACCCAGATTCGATGCGACTTGGTCGCCAAGACGAATGATATTCGCCTTGCGGATGGCGAACATCGACAGAATCCAACCAACGATCGCATAGGGATAAATCATCGTCAATGCATTATTTCCTTTTGCAGCAAGACTGCCATTCAGCCATTGTACCGCCGAAGGAAGTCGATCACTGTACATAATCGTCAAATAGCCAATAACGCCTCCGCATAAAGCATTTACGGCAACGCCGGAAAGAATAATGGTTATCGGCGTAATCCCGCTCCGTCTCCACGCAAGTGAGTACACAATGCCTGCTGCAATGACGCCGCCTACAAAAGCAGCAATTGGAATAAATTGCGTGTACGTAGGTGCTGCTAGCATAATCACAAGCACACAAGCTGCGGCACCGCTAGTAACCCCTGTCAACCCAGGGTCAGCAAGCGGATTGCCCATGACAGCTTGCAAAAGCGCGCCTGAGATGGCGATATTAGCGCCAATAATCAATGCCAGCAAAACGCGAGGCAATCGAATATCCCAGATGATCGTAGCATGCATGGCTTTGGACGGAGAACCCCATAACGTCTTGAGAATATCCGGTATTGAGATCGATACACTGCCTAGACCAATCGCGATGATGGCGACTATCGCTACAAGTATGAACGTCAAGATAACAATCGACTGGTTTCGAGTTTTGCTAATCACGGGTGTAGCTCCTCAGGTTATTTATAGAAGTAGTTAGAGATTTGAGTTAATGCTTTATCTACATTTGTAATGGACGTTACACCAAAGATGCTGTAATCCAATATCTGAATCTTGTCATTCTTATAAGCGGAAAGTTGCTTCCAAGTGGTATTTTTCTCTACTTCCTTTTTGAACTTATCTACCGTTGCGCCATGGTCGCCAGAAGCTAGAACCAATACAATGTCCGGATCAATTGCGACAATCTGCTCCATGTTAATTGCGGAATAAGTTGCTGTTACTTTCAAAGCAGAAGTGGCGATGTTATCTGCATTTACTTTCTTAGCAAGACTTCCTAAGTAAGACTTTTCACTCATTACCATGAACGAATCTGCTGTTCCAATCACTAGCATAACTTTAGGTGCTTTCTTGCCTTTAGACTCTTTAATCAAGATATTTTCTTGATCTAGGATCTTCGTCAGAATTTTATTCATCTCATCTGTTTTCTTAAAATACGTGCCTAACACTTTGAAGCTAAGCTTCAAATCTTCAAAGGAATCTGTACGCAAGTAGGCTTTATCAAGCTTGATTCCTGCCAAGTTTTTATCCAGCGTACTTTTGAGGGATTCCGCACCAAGCAGCAGGTCGGATTCCAAGCTCGTTACAACCTCTAGATCTGGTTGCATAGGTGAGCCAATACGTTTAATTCCATCAAATGCCGCTGGAAGCGGATTCGTTGAAGTTGGTACACCTACAGGCGTAATCCCAAGAAGATTTAGCATTTCTGCCAAGGGTACAGATGTTGTTACAATGCGCGTCGGCACTTTCGCTGGGAATTGGCTTAAAGCTTGGGTAACAGCCGCTGGGTCAATCCCATCATTCGTCAAACTATATACTTTGTCTGCATCAGCAGCAGTTTTCTGAGCATTAGGACTAGCAGCAGCCGTAGTAGCTGGACTTGGTGTGCTTGTGCTTGGAGCTGACGCTTCCTTTGTTTGTGACGAACATGCTGTCATTACCAATAAACCTGTTAAAAGTAAAAATGAAACGAACCTTTTCAAAACCCATGACCCCCTGATGTATGTATATTTGTAATTGATGTTAATAATCATTATCAATAAAAATGATAATCATTATCAGGGAAATGGTAACACATTATCTCTATTCTTTCAATGAGAAAGATTCTTAGTGCGCCCAGGATTCGCGCGCGATAGGATCTCCGGCATCATTAGTCCGAAATCATCAAACTAATTTCACTGTGAGCGTCATCCATGCTTCGTTAGTCCGAAATAACCCCACTAAATCAGCTTAAACTCCCTCCAGTGATGGATAATAGGTAAATAGTTTGGCAAACTCGGACTATTGCTTCTTTTTAGAGAGGACCGCTTGTTTTAGTTCGGCAAACTCGGACTAACGTAAACTCCAGTGAGAGTTAAAGTGAGTCTTACTTACGGAAAAAGGCTGCCCCTAAGTAGATTCTACTTTTAGGACAGCCTGCAATAATGGTTTATGCTAGAGCAACAACTTCAACGTTACTTAGGATCTTTTGGGTCCTTGGGATCTTTAGGATCTTTAGGATCTTTAGGATCTTTAGGATCTTTAGGATCTTTCGGATCCTTATCGTGGTGTTTATCCGTGTATTGGACTTTCGGCGCCTTTAATCCGCCTGCCAGAACAGTGTCTCTGATGTCCTCACCGAGGTAGAAACTCAAGTGCGGCGGCTGATTATACGCTGTGTTCTGCCATGCAATACCGTTCCGATACACTGGATCATGCATAAGTGTATAAATTCGGTACTCCGTAGGAATAGTCGTACTGAAGATTCTCAGTTCCGAACTGTCCGTTGTCGGCAGAAGAACTTCCTCACGCCAATCTCCTAAGATATCGGCTTGTAGGGTCGGCGTCGCCTTCGTGCCATTGTTACTGACGACACCTGCAAAGCTTTTGAAAGGCTCCGCCTTCTTCGTGATAGGATTAAATTTGGTGATCGATGTATTATCCAACAGCTCATTTAATAAATCCCCATCCCAGAGAAGCGAGAAGTTAACCGATACACCTGCCGTTCTAAAACTATCGACTTCAACCTGACCTTGGACGTTATAAATGCCACCACCAGATGCTGGCGTCGTTCCTCCCGTACCCCAGAATTCAAAGCCTGGGCTTGCGGTAATATTGGACGCCAAACCACGCCCTGTATCGACATAACCATTGTAGGACATCAATGTTTCCCCAGTTGCAGCATCATGAAGTTCTACAGAAGCCACAGACGGAACTTCATGTACCGCCATAACCTGAAGGCCTTCCCGTGCAGGATCAAATGCCCCTACATGAAGCGCATCACCGTGTGAACCCTGTTCACGCTGCATGTCGCCATCCATTTCATAGAGAATGGATCCATCCTGATCAAGGGTCAACGAACCTGCAATAATCTCGTCGAAACCGTCATTATCAACATCGGCAGTGGCTAGATTGTGGAAACCTAAGCCTGCACCTCTGCCCGCTTGAGCGGAGTCGAAGGTCCACTCTTCTTTGAGCTTGCCACGAACTAAGCTATAAGCCACATACGTCGTCCGTTCATAATAACCTCTGCCAAAAATCGCGCTCGGCTTTACGCCGTCCAAATAAGCTAATCCGGCAAGGAAACGGTCCGAACGATTGTGCCACGTATCTCCCCAAGAAGCGACGTCCCCCAGCGGGAATGCATAATTAATCGTGTCGATGACCTTCCCTGTTTCTCCTTTAAATACGGAGATATATTCAGGCCCACCGAAAATATGGCCAGCCTCATTCACCCATTTGCCATTATCCGCTGCATTGCCAATGACACTGATAACCTTGGTGCTATCAAACTTCCCGTTAGTTACCCCATAGACGGTTGTGGCATCCGCCGTTTTAATGAGGAACTCACTTTTGCCGTCTCCATCATAATCTGCAATGATAAATTGATGATAGTGGGCTCCCGATGTGAGATTCAGCCCCATATTCATCCGCCATAAGAGCGTGCCGTCCATTTTATAAGCATCAAAAATCGTTGGCCCCGTCATAGCGTTCTGCGAGCTGTCGATGGCATTGGAGGGATACCACTTCACAACAACCTCGTACTCACCGTCACCGTCCAAGTCGCCTACACCCGCATCATTAACACTATATGTGTAGCTGCCTGTAGCCGTTGTTCCTCCTTCAGGCTTTTGCATCGGGATAGAAAGATAATCATTAGCCGTAGCTGTCGCCGCTGCTTTCGAATCTGATTTCCCCTTAACCAGCGTCTCCACTTTGTAGTCATCACCTGGGACACCAGCCGCATCCACATAATTGGTAACCGACAATGGTGACGTATTCAGCTTTTGCCCGTTGCGGTAAATGTTGAACTTCACATCGCGATCATACTCATCTGCCAGCAGACGCCAGCTCACGAATATGCCCTCATTTGATTTCAAAGCAATTACGCCTCTATCCAGCCACTCTGTCTGCCTTGCCTTATCAGGTGGAGTAAGACGGTTATAGACATATTGGGTTGCATATCTGCCAAAACCATTCTCCAAACTTGCCGGAACGGCAAGCTCTCCCTGAAACGTATACACGCCAGGCACACTAGAATTCCAAGGCTTTCCGACGTTCACCCACGAACTTACAGGTACGGATGCCTTACTATTATTGGCAAGGGTAACGTTCACAGATGGCGGTAAGCCGATGGCATCGATATCCCGCTTCTTTTTGTCTACATACACAGTGTGATAGGCTAACTTATCCACTTTTGTTATTCGATTTTCGGGAATAGGCTTATGATAAACACCGAAGTTATCGAGGTACGTCGTCCAAGCAATATTATTGCCGGATGTCCGCATGCCCACCAGTTTTACCGAAGCTACCGAACCGTCAAAAGCTACACCTTGCAGCGATGACGTAAATTCTTGACTGGTACCCGCAGCTTTGTCGGTAAGCTTCAATTTAACTGCTTCATTTTCTACATCGAGATTAATCCCTACCTTATACCATGCTTGAGGATTAGTAATACCCGTACTAGCCGCAGGCTGCTTTCCTGCAAAATATTGCAATGGCGAGTTATTCGTATTATTTACCGTAAACACCGTATTGCCCGTGCTATCGAGGAGCCTAAACTCACCGCCGTTTTCACTAGGATTACTCGCGGCTTTATCATTAACCTTGCCAGGATACCAATCAAATTCAACGAGAATCTGGCTGCCTTTGACCGAAGTACTAAAGTTCTTGGTCGCTACACGCCCACCACTTTGGTTCGTCTGTGTAAACTGCAGCATCGGGGTGCTATTCCCAGCAACTCCATATGTATTGATAGATACGGTGGCATTTGCAGTCGTAAACCCCCAGAATGCAGGATCCACCGCAGCTGTATCGCCAAAATCACTATAATAAACGCTGTCGAGTTCGGTCCCACTTGTCCCTTCAGCTGCGGACGCCATGGACCAGTTCGGTATAAAGAGAGCGCTTGCAAGAAGTAACGAAACGACTTTTCTCCATGGTCTGTTAGTTCGCATTGTTATTTTCACTCCTTCTATTCGAGTTATGAGAGACGCTTGATTACTCTCGATACTTCCTCGTCGTGCAAGGTTTTACATAACTTACGAATCACCTTTTTGCCATCGGTCAGAACCGCTCCCTCATTCCCTCCCCGCCAGACAAGAATCGATGACCATGCCCCATACAGCTCATACTTGCTGGTAAGTTGGCCTCTGTACTAACTGTAGAACCTGACAGATTGCACCGTCTATTAGACATTTTTATAAAATGAAACGCATAGGCAGAAAGCCATTTGACAGGGATATGACATTTTTGACTAAACTTCTCTTTTCTTGATTGGTTATGTTAAAAAGTAATAAAAACCACAAAAAATAGACCTCCTTGGCCGATTTCAGGCAAGTAAGATCTATTTCCCAGTAACATCTATGAATTACACGGTTTTCGTAAGCTCCGTCATCTTAGCCTGCGCTTCCTTCAAAATACGCACCAGAGATTGCACCTTATCAAACTCATGATCCCCTGGACCATAGTTGTCCATAAACATTTTTTTCAACAAATCTGCGTAAAAAGTAACCCGTTGCTCCAGCGCATCATGCTCGATCTGAATAATTTCCTCAATGGAATGATTGCCTATGAATTCTTCTGTCTCATCTACAGGATCTTGCCATCGGCCGCCCCTGCGCTCCGCAGGATTAGATGCTTCTGGCTCTCTCGTTGGATCCAATTCAATCGATGTTCGTAAACTAGATAAAGCAATATTTTCTTTTGCCAACATGATTTGAAAATATTTATTTTTGAATAAATCAATGATGACGAGTTTGCATAACTCTCGATTCTGAAGGAGCATGCCATCAAAGGGATGGATGGTCCAGTAACCATTTTTTAGAAAAAGATTTAATTTGAACATTTCGCTGCCATAGACATATTCGATGTTAATATTTGATTCGGACATGATCTCAAAAGAGAACTCTAACATAGACGAAACCTCCCGGAACGATAGCCATTTCCTTTTCCTAGCCATTCTATAGGTCTATTTGCTGCCGACAACCCATCTTAAACCCCAATTATATGCTTTATCCATTTCGGGGTGTCCCTTAAAATGCCGTACGATTCGCTCAATACTCAACGTTTCATCGTTCACATTTTGAATCAAAGCAATTGCACACATCGGGAGATCGTTCTCGTGCTCATCGAGTTTAACAATGATGTCTGGCCCGCCATTTTGTTTAACCGTTACAATGCCATCGGCCTCAGACCATCTCGAGACACCCTCATAGATGAAGGTAAAAATGAGTATCCGTTTGAAATGAGCCAGCTTAGTGCCATTAATTCGAATGTTCTCTCCGGTTTTAACAGAACCTGTGCGATCATCTCCATCAAGAGCTATAAAGGGTTCCCGCGTAAGTGATCCAAATGTATTCCCCAGCGCCTGAATTAACCCTTTACTACCATCCTTCAGTTCATAGAGGCAGGCCAAATCAAGATCGATCCCGTTTGGTGAATCTATCCAGAAGGCAATGTCTTCTTTTGGCTTTTGATTCCAGTTTAGGTTGATTAAGATTTCCCCCAGATTTCCCGATTTCTTCTCGAGGTTGATTTTATCTCCCTTTTTCGTTAACTCGATTTTCGAAAGTTTAATCGGTGGTAGCTTAGCCAACTCCGGCTCCAGCTCCAGCTCCTCCTTATGACTCTGCTTCGGTTCCGGTTCTGGCCGTGCGCTCTGCTGATCCTTATTTACAACGACACCATAGCTCTGACAAAGCGCTTTCAGGCCTCCAGCATAACCAGCACCGATGGCGCCAAACTTCCACTCACCGTTGTATCTATATAATTCTCCTATAACAATCGCTGATTCTATGGAGAAATGGTTGCCCAAGTCATAACGAAGTAGGTCTTGCCCTGTTGCTTGATTCACGAAACGGATATAGACATTGCGAACCTGGCTAAAGTTCTGACGCCTCGCCTCGCTTTCATAGATCGTAAGCGTAAACGCAATCTTATCTACAGCTGTTTGTACACGTTTCAGATCGATCTGCAGTTCCCTTTCATTAGCCTTCTTCTCGATGTATGTCATGAAGCTATTGCTCGGGTTTCCGTAAAAGATAAGATCCTCGTCACCACGAACTTTATTGTTCTGCGCAAGTAAAAAGGCCGACGTATCGAGCTCGATTTGATTGGGAGTCTCCCAACCGATGAAGACAGCCAAGTTAGTAAGTGTTGTATGTACTTTCGTTACATCCACCTTTTGTCCTTTGATCACAGCAACAACGCTCATGTTGACTTCACCCTTCTTCTAAACATATATAAACAGAAGGGTGGCAACCAGAAGGCAACCACCCTGTACAAGCGAACCTAGCTCAAGCCATAGTTCGTTACTAGCGCAGCCAAACCACCTGCGAAGCCACTACCAACTGCCTGGAATTTCCAATCTGCCCCATAACGATAAAACTCACAGAAGACAACCGCTGTTTCGATGGAAAAGTCTTCTCCCAAATCATAGCGAAGAATCTCATTCTTGTTCGCATCATTGACTACTCTTACGAAAGCATGACTGACTTGTCCAAAGTTTTGGCCGCGTTGCTGTCCATCATGAATCGTAACCGTAATCCCAATTCGACTGATCGCTTGTGGAACTTTGGCGAAATCGATCATAATTTTCTCATCATCGCCATCGCCTTCCCCCGTACGATTGTCTCCTGTATGAACAACGGCACCATCATAGGCTTTCAGGTTATTATAGAACACAAAATCACCAGCTGATTTTGCTTTACCATCTTCATGAAGAAGAAACGCAGAGGCATCGAGATCGAAATCTCCACCACCATTATATTTATTCGTATCCCAGCCAAGTCCTACAATGATTTTGGTTAGACCTGGGTTGGTTTTGGTTAGGTCAATGCGTTGACCCTTGGATAAATCAATCGACATGGTTATCTCACCTTTCAAATAGATCATAGACATGCATCATTGGGTTCTCTATCCAGTATATAGGTTTGGTTACATAAACCGCAATGATTCGACGCCTAAAATCCCCTAAAGTGGAACATGTCTAAGCCGAATTGACTAATCAGCAGTCACTTCTTCCCATGCAAGATATTTTTTATATAGCTAGGCAATACAAAGGAAGCTTTGAACGTTTCAGGATCGATATACTTCGTATCCTGCCACTGCAAATGACTCAAATCTGCCTCCAGAGGATCCCATTTCTTTGAGGCAATTACAAAGCTCCATATTCCCCCAGGAAACGTAGGAATAGTACATAAATAGGGATGTACTATTGGGAACAGCTTGCTCAGACTGTGAACTGTATTCCTAAAGATACTCTGGTTGTAATAGGGAGAACCTGATTGAAAGACAACGATGCCATCATCTGTCAAACTATTGTATACGTATTGATAAAATTGTTGCTTGTATAGACTGGTTGCTGGTCCATAGGGATCAGACCTATCTACAAGAAGTACATCTAAATTCTTTTTCTGTTCTTGAATCCACTTATACCCGTCCCTATATATCATGCGGATACACCCTTCACGCTCATGGCTGCCTTCTTTGGTCATCCATGCCCGGCATACGTCAACAACTCTTTGATCAATTTCCACTACGTCGATCTGCCCCACACTTTCATATTTCAGCGCTTCACGGGAAGGGCCACAATCGCCCCCGCCGATCATTGCCACTCTTTTAGGTTCGTTATGAGTGGTCATTGCAATGTGCGTAATCATTTCGTTATAAATGAAGCCGTCTTTGGTTGTAACCTGAGGGGTTCCATCGAGAACTAACATACGGCCGAAACCTTTCGTATCAACGATACTTATTTCCTGAAAAGGTGATTGTTCGTAATAGAGCAGCGCTTCGACTTTATAGCCGACCTCCATATCAAGTTCCGGTATATCGTCCCATAGCCACAGTTCCTCATTTGTTTCTTTGTAATAGCCAGTCAAAGAACTCTTTCTGTTCGTCACACGTTTGCCCCCCCATTTGAGCATTGTGAAACTCTATCTAGTAACAACCCATCGGACCCGTTATTTTCGCCTGTAACGAAGTCTTTCATGTAATACGAAAGGTATTTACCATATCCACTGTCTGTTTGAGACAACAGTTCGTCAACAAAATAAATACCTTTAGGAATTTCATCAAGCAACAGCGTGGATATAGCCCCATAGATACCGCATGCTACCTGGAAATAGGTGGCGTTCGTCTTGAATTCGGCAAATACGCTTTGATTACTCATGACGTTGTACATAAATCGTTCCTTATCTTTATACACGAGCAGCACACCTACCAAATCTTCCCCTTCCAGCTCGGCTTCTGCAGGGTCTAACACCTTATGATTCCAATTCCAAAGCTCGTCAGCATTGCTGAGATTGGCACAAAGTAATTCCGTTGTAACATCATTCACCCGATATATAAAGCCTGTCTCCATGTCGTATGCTTTTCCCAACGTAATAACCTCTTCATGTGGCATCAAGCATCCATAAAACTGTTTGTTCCCTAGAGACACCTTAAACGCCAGTTCATACACATCGTTATAAAGAAATACAGGCATATTTCGCTTCATAAACATAGGATAATTCAATATGGCTTCATCCAAGAAGCATTCGGGAGACCATGTGGTATAAATCGTTCTTTTCTGAACTATCGACTGATCGACATAAAATGAATTATCATGCTCGATGATATAGCATCCAAGCGGCATTTCGCCGGGTGCTTGCTTCATCACTTCCAAAGCCATCCACTGCACGACGCCTGGATTCATACCAGATCCGATAATCGCTTTCATATTCGTGAAGCGTCCTCTATTTTCTTGAAAAATACGGTATCGTTCCAATAATGTAAATCCTTCAAGCTCTTCGTTTTCGTCCACCCACGTATTCTCTAAAGCTGAATTAATATACGGAATGCCCAATTCATCGCAGCATTGGAGCATCTCAACGGTATCTGCCCAAGAGATATCGATGACAAGCGTTGTCTTCGTACGGGTTAAATGCTGTCGAAACATTTTCAGATTACTCAAATCAAACTGATGTAACGTAATTGCATGGCTTAAATGAGGGAGCATTGATTCGTAATAGGCCACGTCCTTTTGCTTCAAATCGATTAAATGAATGTTACACTGACTGATAAAATGATAGATAGGGTCATTAACATCTTGAACCGACTTGTCTAATATGGCAAAAACGGATTTAGCTACTCCTCCAGCACTTCCAAGAATACTTATAATAACCTTCTGGTTGTTCACATCTACTCATCTCCTATTTACTAAAAATACAATCTAGTAATAATTTTCATATACAACTCCCTTCCTTCTTTTCTTTTGTCTATCATTGATAGAATATGTAGATTAATTATCATTTGACAGAGTCAGCTATCTTGTAAGGGTAGTGATTCTGACACGGAATTTATATGTCAATCATATTTCCTTTTCCTATCGGGCTATTAAACAAACCATTCCTACTAGAATTGAATACATATAGTAGGAATACTAGTGAAGGAGAGTGGTGGCTTATCAAAACATTCCGAGCAATCTTAAGAGGTCGAAATGAGGTTCCCCCAGTACGAACTATTGCCAGTGGAAACGCCTTATTACAGCTGAACAACAGAGGGAACCAACTCAGTTTTATTCTTGTTGTACGAAACATTTCTCGCGTGACACAAGGGCATATTCACCTTGGACGAGCAGGTCAGAATGGTCCCGTTGTTGCCTTTCTGTTTGGTCCATCTAAATTTGGTATTTCTGTAAGACGAGGAGTCGTTCGAGGCATCTTGACGAGTGCAGATTTAGTCGGCCAACTTAGAGGAAGATCCCTCCAGGATTTGGTGCGCGAATTCGAAAACGGCAATGCCTACATGAATGTCCACACCATTCAAAATCCTGATGGGGAAATTCGAGGCCAAGTCACTCGTTAAGGACTCACTCCACCCACGTACAAAAGAAGAAGCACCTCAATGGGTGCTTCTTCTTTTTGCATTATGGTGTCACGTACTACTTTTTAAGCGCACTCACAATGGCATTAACGCCGTACAATCTGCTGATCGGACCAAAACCATAGGCAATTGAGCCATCCATTTTGTACACATGATTTGCTTTCACGGCTTTAAGTGATTTCCAAACGTCCGTTTTCTCCCATTCATCCGCTAGAGCAGGTAGGGATTTATCCGTGTAGTTAAAGTATCCTAGGAAAATATAATCTGGATTGATTTTAGTTAAACCTTCAAGGCTAAGCTCTGCGCCTTCTCCATTCGCTTGCTCCGGCGGCTTCAGACCTAGCGGCTCGTAGTAATGACCGGCATATTTGGTGCCTTGCAGCCACATATTTTTCTCTCTGACCTGAGCGTAGGCAACCGTTCCTTCTACACCTTTCAGCTGATCCTTCGCTTGCGCGAACACCGTTGTGAACTTCTCTATTGCTTGCTTCGCAATATCTTCTTGTCCAAGCATTTCACCAAACTTTGTCATCACACCTGGCCAGTCATTCCAAACATCCATCTTCGTTTCATCAAGGAACACTGTCGGCGCAATTTTCGACAATTGATCTGCCACTTTTTTGTTCGTCTCTGTACCCGCGATGATAAGATCAGGAGCATATTGCAATAACTTTTCCAAGTTGACTTCCGTATTCTCACCAACAATCGTAATTTCTTTATATTTGCTCGTATAAGGCTTGTACAACTCACTGCCCATTTGCGATTGCTTTTCCGTAAAAGGAAGTGCAACAGCAATTGACGGAACTTCAAAACTCAGGAAATCCTCCGTCAATCCCCAATGAACCAGCGCGACCTTCTCTGGTTTTTTCGCGATCGTCACTTGTTTCCCGTCGCCACTGACGATCGTTCTTGGAAAGCTTGCCTTAGCCGTCGATGCGCTAGTTGTAGGCGTCGCAGACGGGCTGCTGCTGCTCTCACTGCTGGACTTGGAGCTGCTGGAGCATGCGGTTAGTAAAAGGAATGCCACCATTACACACGCTGTTAGAAGGGGCATGTAACTTTTTTTCATCATCATAATCTTCCTCTCGTGAACGCCAAATGAGTGATAACGATTATCATTATCGGTTTAATATTACCACTCTGTCCCGCTCACGCAAATAGAGATTTTCCCGATAGCGGGATGGATTTATTCCTTATTCGCTCCCTTTCAGCGAGGTTGGCGACCTACCATAATGCTTCTTGAACAGTCTACTGAAATAATAAGCATCCGGGTACCCTACACTTCGGGCAATGTCCCTCACGGCAAATGGCGTGGTCATCAGTAGCTCATAGGCTACCTTCATCCGATATTGAATCAAATAATGGATGGGGCCTATCCCTGTATACTTTTGAAATAGGTGCGAAAAATACTTCGCCTTCATCCCATGCTGCTCCGCCAAGCTTTCCAACGTGATCGGCTCCGTATAGTGCTGGCGGATATGCTCGATCGTCTGCTCCATCATTGAATGACTTTCGCTATTTTGCAAGTATCGCTCGTATGTCAACGTCTTATTCACTAATTGGTAAAATAATGTCTTCTTCTCAAGCAGCTCAATGTGCCCCAGCTCCGTAGAATAACGCCGTAGTTGCTTCATCAACTGCAGTAGCATCGCGTCCAACTCGATATGAAGCAGATGAACCTCACTTATGAGCAAAGACTTTACCGAATTAGGAGCCTCCGGCAAAAAATGAACCAGGAAATATTCGAACTCAGCCGAATGCACCGTAATCTCAAAATGGCGGTTGTACCCGCCAATAATAGCCTTGCCTGGACTCATCGGGTAACTTGCCCCGTCATATATGAAATCAGCTTCGCCTTTCAACGCAATAAGAACACCGCTTTTGGTCGTTGGCTGTGCCTTGTGGCCCTGATACATACCATTCTGTAGGTTGGTTTGAAATACACCGAATATATCGATGGGCATCTGCAGAAAAAAAGCGGCTAACGCATCATATGAATTTCCCACACAGATCACCCCTATCTTGGATTGAACAGTATTTACTTATTGTAATCTAGAAATAGGGTCGGCTCAATGGAAGAGGGATTATTTCCAAGGAGTAGTACACCTTCATCCCCATATTATTGTTGTAAAATATATATTACAAATGTATAATACAAATTGTTTGTATTCCATATTTTAGGAGGTAACAAGATGCAGAGATCATTCAGAGGTACGATTACCCGCTGTATTATCTGCGCCACAGTTCTACTCGCAGCTTTACCAACAGCCGCTTTTGCTCAATCTGGCATCTCCGTTGTCGTTAACGGCCAGACGGTCAACTCAACAGCAGGCTACTTATCTGATGCCGGACAATCCATGATCGAGGTAGACGCTTATGTTCGAGCGATCGCTGGAACCTACACTTTTGATGAGGCAGCTAGTTCGATCACCATTAACGACAAAAAAGTAGCAGTCACCGTAAAAAACGGCGTCAAATTCGCTTCTGTCCGCTCACTGGCTGATGCAACGGGTGCAGGTCATGTAGATTGGAATGCCTCCTCGCAGAGCGTATTGATTTCCTATGATCACAAGCTCGTACTATTCGGCGATACCGTTTATTCTGAAGGCGGCTGTATTCCGCAAAATCGATTCACTGTAGGTGACTCCATCATCTTCCGGATGACGGCACAGAACCCAATTACAGGGCAAATCGAAAAGAATGCCAAGCTGCAGGTACATCTGGCGACAGGTGATACCATTGACATGGTACTGAGTACACATCCTCCAGGAGTTCCGAACGCTCCTGAGTTTTGGACAGCTAAATATACCGTTTCCGATAAAACGCCGAAAGGCATCTTGAACTATTCCGTCACTGCGGTGACAGATACGGCCAAAGGCGAGTTTCGTCCATTTAACGTCCCGCCTTCATTAATTACAATCGTGGCGCCTACCACAGCCGCAGGTAAATAATTTCAAACTGGGAACAGCCCGTGCAGGTTGTTCCCGATTTTTATAGGAAAAGGGGAATTCGGAAGGTATGACCCAACAAAAGTTTATAAAGAAAACACTTGTAGCAGCTTTAGGTTTGCTAATCGCTGGCTCCTCCTTGCTGCCTGCGGTTTACGCAGCTGAGGAAGTCGAACAAGCAACTCTCACATTAGACAAACTAAGAACAACTATCAGCGAAAAGGTGACCTTTCATGCGGAAGGCCTTGATCCCGATACGGAAGTCAAGCTGGTATGGACCTCCATGGAGGGCAGCTATTTACTCAAAGGCATATATTCCTTCATAAAACCAAACTATGAGCTCAAAGAAAGCGTCCTACTAACCGGATCCTCAGATCATAATGGCGTGTGGGAAGGTACATTTGCGGTGCCGGCAGGTTTTGGCGGTGACCATACCGTTTATGTGCGCGAAGAAGATCACAACGAAGCGCAAACTAACTTGTACGTAGGTCCAACGTTCCGTATGTCACCAGAATCTGGACCCATCGGTACAGAGATTACCATTGAAGCTGAAGGGATCGGCTGGGCCGACTTGGAAAGCACTTGGCAGCTGACGTACGACAACCACATGACAGGCATGATTTCCGCCATCTCCACGAACGGCTCAGCCGTCGCCAAAATTCGTGCTGCTGGCCCTGTTGGCAAGCATTCGTTAACAATCTGGCATGGCTATCTCGGGATGCCGTATATTAATCATGAGCAAGCTCCGAACTCCTATTTGCCTGTTCCGCATTTCACATTTGACGTAACGGACGAGAAGCCGGCCATTCATAATTATGTTGAACCGGTTCCAAAATCTGCTGCAGGCGGCGGCGTTCAAATGCCTGAACTCATTAATAAGGACGACGTCAAGGTTTCCTTGAGTCACAACGACGGCATCGTGAATGACAAAGTCACGCTAACCGCTAGCGGCTTGCCGGCGGGCAAAGAAGTCCAAATCGACTGGAACACGATGGTGGGTAGTCGTGTGACGGCTGCAGGATTTTCTGAGAGTGCCAAAAAGTTAACTGTGCTGACCTCTGATGAACAAGGAAAACTTACCTATGATTTCCGCATTCCAGTCGATTTAGGAGGCGTGCCTCATCGGATTGACGTTAAGATTGGCGACGATATTTATGGGCAGGCCTACTATACCATCCACCCCTCCATTGTTAGCATGACGCCCACTTCCGGACCTGCCGGCACCGCGGTTACTGTAGAGATTCAGGGCGTGGGCTGGACGGAATATGACAATGCTTTTTATTTGACCTATGATAACAGCTACATCGGCTATATGTGTGGCTTTAACTCGCAAGGGCACGTCAAGTTCACGATCAATGTAACCGGCGAACCGGGCTATCACATCATGGATCTCTATCCGGGTATTTATCGCGGACAGAAACAAAATCCGAACATTTATGTAACGCCACAGCTCACCTACGACCAAGATCATCCAGGTTCAGCGATTCCAGCGATCCGATTAGGCTTTGAGATTACGGCTCCCGATAAAGAACATAAGGATGAAGTTAAGAAGTAGCAGCAATGCACTATAGTTCTAGATCAAAAGAAAGAAGCACCTTCGATGGGTGCTTCTTTCTTGTATATGGTGGCGTATTTTATGTGCCCCTTGAATTCGAAGCTCAAGATGCCTTTTAAATGTCAATGCTTACTGCTGTTAATGCTGGATTTGAGAAAGCAATTACGTATTGTCCAGGGAACTCTTCGTTGGATACATTATCTATCCTAATTACAGTGAAATGATAATGATTTCTCAGGTAATCAGCCACGAGATTAATCGTTGTATCATCTGCTCCCGTTACGGTGACCCCACCTGGACTATTGAGATACCAAGGAAATCCACCTGCTGCAATATGAAAGCCGAGATCTTGGGTTACAGCCCAATTTTGCAATCCGAAATAAAACACGGTCAGTGATTGTTCATTATTCTTAAGATTGATGTAATCTATTTCATTCATTTCCGGTGGAATTTCGCCAGCTGCAACAGTCGTTCGGTCAAGCACGATTTGACCAGTAACCGGATCAATGGGTACTGGAGTTGTTGCAGACCATTCTATATTTCCAATATATCCATTGTACACGAACGCCACAACATCATTCATATATTGAACATGAATAGAATGTCTTACAACGCCCTCATTTTGTGTTAACGATTCATTGACATAGGCAAACCAAGTTCCACTAAAATCAGTTGCTCCACAATATTTGTTTACTATGGTGGCATTGTTTTTTATCCACGTCGTTTCTTCACTATACGGACTTTTCCAATCATTTGGTATAACTAACAATGACTCTACTTCTGCTTTTGTCATTCCTACTTTAACCTGATCATAATTGGCAAGTGTGCCTAAATGGGATGGTGTTACGGGGAAAAAGCCATAGTTTAATACTACTCCACCATCAACATAATACAGCCCTGCTGTTGAAACCCCATCAGCTGATTTATAGATTTGTGTATAATTCGTTCCCAGTATTGGAAATAAATTTCCTGTTGTATCTGTTTCACCATCCGTTCCAAAGATAGCTGCTACTTGCTCTCTGGACATCCCATTTTGAATCAGGCTGAATGTGTCCTCTGTGACAGCTGGAGTTGGTGTTGGTGTAATTACCACGTTTGCCAATGTAGTCACTGTCAATGGTGCGCTAGCTGAAGATACGTTACCTGCCGCATCATTCGCTTTTACTGTATATACATAGCTAGTATTCGCAGTTAATCCATCTACCGTATAACCAATGGTTGCACCAGATTCAGTTCCTGTTACAGTCACAACCTTTACGTCATCTTGATAAACATCATAGCCAGTTATGCCTACATTGTCAGTCGATCTCGTCCAACTCAATGTCACGCCTGTTTGGGTGATGTCTGACGATGCAACGTTTGTTGGTGCTGTTGGCGCTGCGGTATCGCTTGGCGGTAGATATCCACCGCCGCCGCCACCACCAGTTGATGCAGGAGGAGGAGTTAGTGCTGGTGTTTCCTTAGGTACAGGAGCTGGTGTTACCGTAGGTATTGGAGCTGTTGTTTCGGGCTTATTGTCTTCTTTGACTTGCTCTACACTCTCAATGAAGTTTGAACCCATTTGTGCAGCCTGTTCACGCGTTGCGGTACCCTGCGGATTGAATGAACCATCTTCATTACCTGTAATTAGTTTATATTTGAAGGCAAGTGCAACATATTTCTTAGCCCAATCAGAAACACTTGCTGCGTCAGGGATTGTAAGCTCTGCTGAATCTTCGATTTCACCTTGTTTTTGTAAAGCTTTCACCATGACTACTGCTGATTGTTCGCGTGTCAGCGTCGCGTTTGGTGCAAACATGCTATCACTTATTCCATCTATGATACCGAATTTTTTAGCTGCTTCAATGTACGGAACTGCCCAACCTTCAACGTCCGTAAAGCTTGATACAGCTTTGTTATCTATTGGTAGGTTTAAGGATTTCACCATAATTACGATGAATTGCGCGCGAGTCAACGTTCCTTTAGGATTGAAATGCTCAGCATCCATCCCCGTTAAGATCCCTTCTTTTTGAAGTTGATTGATTGCGTCTTTGGCGAATGAACCACTAATATCCGAGAATGGATTCGATGAGGTCTCTGCCATTGCTGGCATTGCCATAGTTAGTATCAGTGCACCCGATACGATAGTTGGTATAAGCTTTTTCATGTTGTTGTATTTCCTCCAAGGTGTTAAATCGTATGTAAGGTTTTTAATAAAACTCTCAAAGTAAATGGCATGAATGTAAATAGTTCCTGTTGATACTTTATTTAGCAGTACACAATATAACATGGAATCACATACCAAGTATTCAGTTAAAAATTTCCTGTTCATATCTGGTATCCTTTGTCTACAATCCATCTACATGTCCACCCTTACACAGAAAAAACCCGCTCAGTGAGCGGGTTCATTCTATGGTGATGAGATGTATATTGGTCTACACATTACGTTGGCATTAACCTACGCGTTTGCGAAGCCTAACCGTAACTTGCTTCTTTGGTCCAGTCAGTTGAAGACGGAACATGGCAACTTGATTTTCAATCATTTTGGCTGAAATCACATCAACACTTGCTTCAATCTCATAACCTTCTAAATTGTCCCAGTAAGCAAGTCCGAACGGCATCGGCGGCCAAGGCCCGATCTCATAGACCAGTTCGATTGCTTCTTCTGTCTTCACGTAATGCGTTACATACACAGGTGGCACAGGCTCCGAGAACTCTTCCTGCATGTTCCATTTCCCCACATAATTTCGCATCATCCGCGGCTTGTTCTCGCCTTTTAGAAAGGCCATTTGGCAGTCTTTATCATAATAAAATAGCGTATCCGGCCAAGGTCCCTGCCCGACTCCTCCAAGCGTCATTGTATATTCGTTGATCTCCGGCTTAACCGGCGAATCACTCGTCAACATGTAGGCTGGTGCCGTTTCTTCTTGCGTGTCGTGATACATACGAACAGCTTCTGGCAGCGTTGCTAGTGTAACTGGGAATTCGCGCACGTACTGAAAGAACAACTCCTGCATGGCATCGCACGCTTCGACATGTGAGAACGGATATACCGCGAACGCCTCACTAACTTCCATCTCATGCGCCTCCTGATGCTGGAGGAAAAAGACGCGGTCATTCACATCCGTTCCCCGCAAATAATTATCAAACAGGTGTTTCCAGTAGTCGATATTCTCACCTGTACATAGACCAGCTCTCAGCACATCATTAGGATCTGTAGAATACACACATGGGCTTGTCGTGTGATAAGACAAGTTCAAATCGCGCGCGGTCCATTCACATGCCACAATTTGGCCGCGACCTTGATGAGGGATTTTGTATCGATCACGGTCAACGTACCAGAATCCCCAGGGCACGCCTTGGTTCGTAATCCCGTCCCACCACACCTGCTCCCAGCAGTAGCCCCACAAACCTTGGAAACCTGCATCCTCGAGCACACTAATAACATCGCTGTCTACAACACCAGAGCCGGCGATTTTGGTCGTTGCCCAGGGAAATGCTTGCTGGAGGCACTGCCACTCCGTATCTAGTAGCTCTCTCAACTTCTCCTTAGATTTGCGTGCATCCCGATAATAGTTCGGGCACTTCAGGATCACATCATCACCATATTGCTCATGCCAGGCTCGAATACGGTCACCGAGTAATGGAATTGAGCCGCTGTTTACAATCCAAGTGACAGGTATGCCATACTTATGCGCCGTTCGGGCCGTCCTGTCAACCCCTTCATCTGGGCTGCCGTGGCCCCAATCCGTATCATAATGCGAAGCCATACTCACGTACGTATAAATGAGGTTTTGTGGTTTCATATATATTCCTTTCTTCTACTGAGGCTCAATGCCTGCGAAAAATTGGTTATTGAGCCGCGTTTCGAGTTCGCAGTCGATATTCATTAGGCGTTATACCCTGATATTTTTTAAATACCTTGCCAAAATAGCTGTTGCTTGCAAAGCCGGTCTCTTCCGCAATGACGACGATCAGTTTATCCGTTTCGCGCAAAAGCTCTTGCGCCTTTTCCATACGATACTCATTGATAAAATCAGTCAACGTCTTCGAGGTGTATTTCTTGATCAACCTGCCCAAATATACAGGAGACATATTTAACGCTTCAGCGATCGTGTCGAGGCTTAAGTCCTCTCGCATATATTGTGCTGCGATCATTTGGGTAATAATGCGAATCAGTTCATCGTATTTGGCGTTCTTCTTCTCCCCGAGCTTATCTTCAATATGGTCAAACAAAGATGCAAATGCGGCCTTCATATCTGTAAGCCGTTCCTGCTCAGATAAATGAGCGAATAGATCATGAAACGGGATATCAAATTCATAGCCAGATGCTTTCTCGAGCGTATCGACGACCATATGAATAGCAAAAAACAATCGGAACACCGTGAGATGAAAGCTCTTATAGGAGTAGCCCTCCATCGTCTCCAGAATCGTCATACAGATGCTGCGAACATCCTCCATATGACCCAGCATTAATGCGTCTGTGAGCTGTTCCTCTTTATGCAGTGGATACCGAAGTTGACGGACATCAAGCTCCTTCGCCTCTGCAAAATCGATGACAGAGCCCCATCCGGCAAACAATCGGTATTGCGAAGCTGCCAATGTCTCCATATACAAATCCCTGACACCAGCGATACGAGCAGTTAGCGGAGCTGATAATACAATCGTCACACTAAATTTGAGATGCGTGGAGATATTATGCTGAATCTCACGGACAACACCAGCTAGATTACCCGCTCCTTTACCTTGCAAAATAAGCACGATATGATCATCTCCAGCATCGACAGCCTCGCATGCATCATAATGCGATAGCAGCTCTGATGCTATGTTCATCATTGCAAAACGAAACAAACTGCGATCCTTGAAGCTGTACTGTGAAGTAAATGCTTTGAAACCATCAATACGAAACAGCAATAGCCGAATCGGCTCTGTGCCGTTTAACGTGATTCTTAAATTCGCATAAAGCGGTGCGCTCTCGTTCAGCGACTGAGGCTGCTCGGAGTTCAGCCATTTGCGTAAAAACTCTTGTTTTATCGTATGAGAGCTCTCATTGATTGCCTTATGTTGTTGCACAAGCAGCTTTGACATATCCGCTATTGGACGGTTTAAAATTCGCGAGGATGTATAGGACAATGTGAACCCTATGATTAATAGAAAGATTGAAATCGCAATTGTGCGTTTCTTCATCGCATCGACTTCATGTACGGCATCGCTATAAGGTGTATACCTCACAAACTTCCATCCGAGTGAATTCGACGAATTAAAGGTTACGAGTGATTTCACACCATCGACATCTCCAATGAAATGATCCGATGATTCCTGGGATTGCAGAATGCGCTGCGCGAACGCTTGACGCGAAACATCGCTTAGAATTTGATCATGGTACACGCTGCTCACGAGCACGCCATTATTGTCCATGATAATAATACTGCCGTTTTTCTTTTTATCCATGGACGTAATGGCCTTCTTCATCCACGAATCGGAAATGTTCAGGACGATCGCGTAGCTGCTGCCTGGCCCTAGACGCTCGAAGTAAATAAATGTGTACACATTATGATCCATGTTGGCAAAATCCGTCGTATGCGGGATAACGCGCGTGTAGGGTTTCAAGTTGTTTGCTGGATCAAAATTTTTGAGCAGCTGAGTAATGCCAGAATCACTGAAAAATGATCCCGGTAGCAGTCCAGTCGTATTCGTGTAAAACATATCCAGCTTCTCATTATATAAATAGACAGAATGTAAGAAGGGCATGGAAGCAATGAGACTAATTCGGTCCGAAACGGTTTTCATTTCTACAGCATCAAGCTGATTTTGATAAAAGATTTTAGGGATTTCTTTATCTAATAGCACCTGTGAGATGGCCATTTTGGCATTTTCCAACATCGCGTCAGCTGTTGTGCTGATTTGTGAAAGAGATTCCTCCGCATAATCATAGGTACGTTTTTCTTCGATTCCGACGAATTGCACGTAGAGGATGTAGGATACCGCAAGAATGACAACGGAAATCAAGGTAGACAGAAAAAGCAAAAGTCTAGAAAAGTATCGACTCCCTTGTAAACGCTTGCGGATATCCATGTATAGCCTCCCTGGAAGGTCCTATTTTTTCTTCGTAGCCTTCCACTCGTTATATTGCTTATTCATTTCTTGCATAACCTTATCAATTCCTGCCGCCTTTAACTTCTCTTTGAACTTCGGTACGAACTCTTCCGGATTTACAGAGCCTGTTTCGAGGATCGGACGGAACTCCGTCTCCACGTTTTTGATCGCTGCGACTTCCGTTTTCAATTGTGCGCTGTCGAAGTTAAATCCTAAGTTAGGAACAGCTTCCGACTCTGCATTAAACTTTTTGAATTGCTCCCAAATATCGTCTGGCTCACCTGGCATTAAATAGGTTAGGTATTGATTTCCATATGCCCAAGTTGTATTTGGGTTGTAGCCGGATTTCTTGCCGCCTTCTGTGCTAGGTGCAAAATCTATACGTTTGTCACCTGTTTTCACATAGTGCTTGCCTTCGATTCCGCGACCAATTAGATTAATCAGCTTCTCATCCGTATACATCATGTTATAGAACATGAGCACGCGATCCGGATTTTTAGAATTCGTCGGAATACCCATCATGGAACCAACGAGGTCATTCGTTGTTGTAATCGGCTTGCCAAAATTATGATACACGAATGGCACGCCTAATTGATTAGACACTTGCACATCAACATACGGCTTTAATTGGCCAAAGCTGAACATTGATTTTGCCTTATCGTCATTCGTTGCTTTCAATACCGGAGCATCCTTACGGAGATAGCCAGCTTGATAGTATTTATATAACGTTTTGAGTGTTTGCATGTAAGGCGCTTCATCTAGTTCCAATGTGTAAGCGGTTCCTTCTTTGTTCAAAACGAGCGATTGCACAGGCGAAGCATTCCACAAATAACGTGTGTTCACGTTTGGAATTTTGGAAGCTCCTGCGGCAAATAACGGCGTAATTCCCGGCTCATTGTCTTTAATTTGCTTCAAATAGGGCTCCATATCTTCCAAGCTATTGATTTTATTCAGATCAATCTTGTATTTGTCGACGAGGGCTTTATTGGCCGTGAAACCGAGCCAGGAACCCTTCTCTTTGTAAGCGGCAAGCGTATACACCTTACCGTTGATCGTGCTCGCTTCAAGGAATCCTTCGGAGAGCAGCTTTTTCGCATCCGGCGCAAGCTTATCCAGCTTATCAGTCAGATCTACCAAGCCGCCTTTACCTACCAAGGAGCTGTAGTTCATATTTCCATTTGAAGTGAACATCATATCGACCTTTTCCCCAGTGGCAAGAAGTGCTGTCATTTTCGTATCATAATCGGCAAAAGGAATGATGTGCATTTTCAGTGTTGCATTAATTTTGGGTTGAATAATTTTGTTGACCTCGGCTTCGACAAGCTCGTTGTCCGGTTGTGGACCTGTTCCGATGATGTACCAATCAATCACGTATGGCGATAACTCTTGCTTAGCCGGCGTAGTGGCCACTGTGCTAGTACTTGATGAACTCACAGGTGTTGTTGTGTTGGTGCTGCTACAGCCAGCTACAGTCACTGCAAGTGCCACGCTTAGTAACCCGAACCAAGTGCGATTTCGTTGTACCAATGAAAACCCTCCTCATTTATCGTTTATATGCCAACCAGTTTCCTGGGTTTAGCCTTTGACAGCGCCAATCGTAAGCCCTTTTACAAAGTATTTCTGAAAAAATGGATATGCCAGCACGATTGGCCCGATGCCAATTACCGCCAGCGCCATCCGCAGTGTCAGTGAAGGCGGTGCTACTTGCATCACGGTACCAAAATGCTCACCGCTTGCGCTAGACAAGTAGTTCGCCATGCTCTGCGCTTTGTACATGAGGTACTGCATATTAAGCAGCTTATCATCGGTAATAAGCATGAGCGGTAGCCACCAGTCGTTCCAATATACAATGGCATTGAATAGCCCAATTGTGGCCAGACCCGGTAGAGACAGTCTTAGGACGATAGAGAAAAAGGTCCGAAACTCCCCTGCCCCGTCAATTTTCGCTGACTCAAGTACGGCATCTGGAATCGTTGTCTGGAAATAAGTACGCATGATCATGACGTACCAGCCATTAAACAGATGCGGGATGATCAGTGCCCAAATATTATTTTTCAAATGCAAAATTTGCGTCGTTACCATGTACCAAGACACTAATCCGCCTTGAAATAACAGTGTAAATACAACGAGAAACGTAAACAGCTTGCGGTAAGCAAAGTCACGCCGAGCTAAGGGATAGGAGAATAAAGCAATAATCAGCAGGCTTAGCGCAGTACCGATAAGTGTCGTAAAGATCGTTACGCCATAGGCGTTCATAATCATACGATTTTCCTGCCATAAATAACGGTAAGCATCCAGCGATAACTTAGCAGGTATGAATCGATAGCCATCGGCAACGATGCTCTGTTCATTAGATATGGAGACAGCGACGACGAGTAGCAGAGGGATGATGCAAGTAAGACTCATAGCAATAAATACAAGATGAATGACCGCATTCGTGGAGGGCGAAATGGCATTCATGTTGCTTTCGGCTTTCATAGTAATTCCTCCTAGAAAATCGCTTTCTCTTTATCGATTCTGCGCACGATCCAGTTCGAGAGGAGCACTAGCACAAAGCCAACAAATGATTGAAACGTGCTCGCTGCCGAAGACATGCTGATATCGCCGCTGTTCATTAAAGCGCGATATACGTAAGTATCGATCACATTCGTGGTGTTGAAAATTGCGCCGGAATTTAACGGCACCTGGTAGAACAGACCAAAATCCGCGAAAAACATTCGTCCGATCGCCAGCAGTACCATTAAGATGATGACAGGGGATATCGACGGAATCGTAATGTAACGGACCTGCTGCCACTTCGATGCACCGTCTAGTGAAGCTGCTTCATAATAGTCATGGTCGATCCCGATAATAGCTGCCAAGTACACAATGCAGTTATAGCCGGCATACTTCCAAATGTTCACGAACACCAAAATGAACGGCCACAGATTGGCTTCACTGTACCAAGCGACAGGGGCAATGCCTAGTGGTTTTAAAATGGAATTGTTAATGATACCCATATCCACGCTAAGAAAACCGTAAAACAAGTAACTCACCGCTATCCACGATAAAAAATAAGGCAGTAACAGTGTAGTTTGATACAATTTGGCCAGCTTTCGGTTCCTCAATTCGTTAAAAGCAATTGCCATGAGTACCGCGATACCCGTCCCTAAGATGATAAACGCCAAATTATACAGAATCGTGTTCCGTGTAATAATGAACGCATCTGGCGTTTGGATGAAAAATGAGAAATTCTTCAAACCCACCCAAGGACTATTAGCAAAATTCTTTAGTAAGCTTCCGCCGGAATAACTGAAATCCTTAAATGCAATCAAGATGCCGCCGATCGGTAAGTAATGGAATGCCAGCAATAACAACAATCCCGGCAGTGTCATTATGAGCAATGGTACGTTTCGGAGCAGAACTCTTCCCCGTCTCCCCACATCGTCTCCTCCTTTTGTCGTGTTGGTCCCTTTGGGTTGACCTCAGATTACCATCGCTTCAGGAGCAGTGTAAATCGGAAATTGGCGTAGAAAACCACACTTAAGCGAAGGTTGCTTGTAGTAAAAACGATACTTTTTATGAATTTCTATACTTTGGACGGGGGAACTGCCTAGTCACGCCAGCGTAAAAACAAAAGACACCCGACTGGGTGTCTAGAACACGAATATGCAGTCCAATCTTTTCGACTTAATTTAACTCTGCTATTATTCGATGCAATGTCTTTTTGCTTTCTAAATCCTTTTGTCTAGGCTTCCTACCAATTCGCTCGTAAACCTCTTTTTCTTCCAAAAGTTGTCTTGGACTTAAGACAAGTGCCGTTATATTGTTCAACATAAAACTTTGTTGTGACAAGGAATCCGACCGCCATACCCAATCGGGTAAACCACTCATAATAAGATTTCCATCCATGGTACTGGTTATATAGCCAAAAGTAATGTCTACGTCATCCTTACGGAAATCGGACTGCCTACCTCTAAACTCCTCTTTCACAGGTGTCTTTTCAAAACCAGCTTCTGCAAGAGCCTGTTCTAACTTCTCTCGGTTCTGTATCCATGTAATTACGTCTATATCGTCATGTGGTCGAGTGACCTCGCCAAGTAAAAAATCGATTGCCCATCCGCCACGCAACCAGAACTTGCAATCGATTAATGTACATATTGCACTGATTTCGTTTAACACCTTTAATTGTATCTCTGTTTTAGTTCCGAACTGTGGATTTATCATATAAGTCCCCTTGCACAAAAACTAATTGCTTTCTTGCATATTTCTACCTGTTCAATCAGGTCCATGTTTTATACAGTTTTTCTATGATACATATTGAAAATAGGGGTCGTATACATATCCCATTTATTTATGTCGTTGGCTGAAACCCAAGCTATCTCAATAATATCTTCATTCGCTTCATTCTCCGAATCCAGAAACATTTCTCCGCCATTAATCTTAGCTAGATAAGTGTACTTATCGTCCGTACAGTCCAAGAGTTGCTCAATAACAACATCATATCCTGTTTCTTCTTTCACTTCTCTTATACATGCTTGTTCGGCTGTTTCCCCTTCCTCAATACCGCCACCAGGGAAATTCCATACGATATCTCCACGTTCGACGTACTGTTGAACCATAAGAACTTTATCATCCTGAATAATCAACGCTTGTGAAATCATTTCTATCCTTCCCTTCATATAAAATTGCTCTTTCATTAAAAAATGGTTTTTGCGATACGTTACAGGACGCTTCTTCATTAAAAGAAAAAGCTGCGCAAAATATGCAGCAGCTATGTCTGAATTCAAATCAAACTTACTCTTTTATTCAATGTGACTCCTTCTGTTTTTCCTAAGCGTGAAAATCATTAGAATAAGACCAACTAGATAAAATCCTATTTTTAAATATACGTTCAATAGATTACTAATCGTAATCAATATAAATAATATTAGGATTAGACCAACATTCTCTCGTGTATGTCTTTTATCACTTTTGCTAATGAAAGTACGATATACAACTAAAGCATATATGAATATAAGCCATATTAATGTAAAAATCTTAAAGGAAGTATCCATTTCGGGTTTTGCTCCCCCTTTTGGTATTCTCGTTTTATCTGTCCTGAATCTTGACAAATGAAATCCATGTTTTATTTAACCATTCATATGAAGTATACCCTCGGCTATTTCTTGAATTCTTCTCATTGTAATACCATTTCTTTGTTCAACTGAAAGTGGATGGGCTGTTGGTTCAAGTTCAATTGAAGGTCTAATACCTACCTTGCGAGTATGTACCATCGTTTTTAAATTAATTGTCTGTTCTGAATAACATGGGATTGAAGTTGATAACCACCCAAACATTGGTTCTAACTCCTTCTCTCTCCCCTTTTTTGTCCAATATGATGCTACCTTTTCAAAATTACTCTTGCTTAGTGAAACCCAAACATCCCATACGAAAGTCGTCTTTTTATTGATTATAGGGATTTCAATATTACCACGTATAAAATAGTCCTTGTCATCTATTACACATAAGTCTGAATCAAGATTAAACCTAGCATCTCTCTCTTCTGGTTCTGATTGAAACCAATAATATGGAGCATTACTACCATAACTCATTAGAAGTTCATCATGCTTTTCACCACAGCACGAACAAATATAGCCATTGCTTTTCTTTTTAAAAAAGTTCATGAAGAGATCCTTCCCCTGACTGGATTAAGGTAATACCTTCCTACCTGTAAACAGTTCAAAACTCCGCAAAAAGAACCATGTAAACCCTGCATAAAAACCTAATAATGGCCGCTTGAAGGAAGCAGGTTTATTCTTTTCAAAGTAAAAATGCCCAATCCATGAAAGTATATAATGGAATACCCCTAGACCAAGTGTAACTTTTAAATCAATAAATAAAAAAATCCAAGCAAGAAAGGCACATAAAAAAGCAAAATAATGAAGTATTTGATTGCATTTATTTTGATGTGCTTTTTGATACTGTATCAAATCACTTCTAAGCCTATCACGCATTGATGTTAACCCCATTCAGATGTAATAAAATCATTTCTTTGATCTAACCACTTACAGCTACCTGACGCTATAGCCTTATTATATCATCAATTTACAAATTCAGGATATTGACAGAGCTCTTCTCTGAAATACTCGACATCTTCTTTCATAGACATGTGCCCTATAATCCTGTAATCTATTGTGACACTATAGGAATGTGGAGGTGCTTAAGCTTTGGCGAAAGATATCCGTTCAAGAATTGAAATTGATCAAATTAACTGTGAGAAAGAACTCACTCTCGCGTTAATCGGAGGCAAGTGGAAACTTATTATCCTCTGGCATCTGGGCATCGACGGTACTAAGAGATTTAGTGAGCTTCAGAGGCTCATTCCCCATATCACGCAAAAGATTTTAACCAACCAGCTCCGCGAGCTGGAAGAAGACCAGCTTGTCGAGCGAACCGTGTATCCGGTTGTCCCGCCAAAGGTTGAATATAAGCTTACTCCATATGGAGAAAGCCTCGTCCCGATTCTTAAGCTGATGTACAACTGGGGAAAAAATTATGGCGAAGAAGTGCTCGGTAGAACCTCTAATTCTGAGCTAATACCACTTCAAACTACTGAAAAATAAACGAGCATTATATCTATTACAAACCGGCAGACTCCGCATGGAGTCTGCTTTTTTGCGCTTTACAGTATCCTACAGGATACAGACTTACTTGAAAGTGCGTACTTCCATAAATTTCGGTATCGTCCTACTATGAACTCATCCCTAAAATAATAATTCATCTAAAGGAGACATTTCATTATATGGAACTTCAACTGGCACTCGACTTGGTCAACATCCCTGAGGCAAAACAACTTATAAAAGAGGTAGCGCCTTATATCGATATCGTGGAAATTGGAACTCCTGTTGTGATCAACGAAGGGCTTCGCGCCGTTAAAGAAATTAAAGCGGAATTCCCATCGCTTAAAGTACTCGCCGATCTCAAAATCATGGACGCCGGCGGTTATGAGGTGATGAAAGCTTCCGAAGCAGGAGCTGATATCATTACCGTGCTTGGTGTATCCGACGATTCCACGATTAAAGGTGCTGTGGAAGAAGCTCGGAAACAAAACAAAAAAATTATGGTTGATATGATTAATGTGAAAGATATTGCCGCACGTGCAGTAGAAATCGACAACCTTGGCGTTGACTATATCTGTGTACATTCCGGCTACGACCATCAAGCAGAGGGTAAAAACTCTTTTCAGGACTTGGCAACAATTAAGCGTGTCGTAAAACAGGCAAAAACAGCAATCGCTGGCGGCATTAAACTTCAGACACTGCCTGAAGTCATTCGCGCACAGCCTGATCTGGTTATCGTAGGCGGCGGTATTACCGGCGTTGAAGACAAACCAGCAGTTGCAGCTCAAATGCAGCAACTGATCAGACAGGGATAATGGAAATGAGTACGTTGCAATCTGTATCCTCTATTCTTCAAGAACTGGAGCGCACGCTTCAAGGTATTCAACCGAATGAGATTGATGAGCTTGCTCAGCAGATTTTAACAGCTGAAACGATCTTTGTAGTAGGAGCAGGACGCTCTGGGCTGATGATGCGCGCATTCGCGATGAGACTTATGCATATGGGACTCCGTGTTTATGTGGTAGGCGAGACCATAACACCAGGTATTACCCAAGGTGACCTGCTTCTGGTTGGGTCAGGGTCCGGCGAGACCAAAAGCTTGACGGCAATGGCATCCAAAGCCCAAAACACAGGCGCCTCGGTTGCTGCCATTACAATTGTACCAGAATCAACCTTAGGTAAATTATCTTCTACGGTCGTACGCATTCCCGCTTCTATCAAAGAAAGCACATCGGGCAGCTCCAGGCAGCCTATGGGAAGCTTATTCGAACAAGCCCTCCTGCTGCTGCTGGATACGGTCGTACTAAGCCTTATGGAGATAAAAGAACTTCAAGGTGCCACTATGTTTAAGAATCATGCCAATCTGGAATAAGGGCAACAAGAAAACTCGGTATCCTTCCATGTGCAAAAAGAAGAAAAACCCATCGTCATGGATATCATGACGTGGGTTTCTCGACAATCTGCGGATGGTGGAACCGTTCCTGTTCTTACACCGGGTATAACTATGCTTGTTTATTCTCGTCATACCTTCTCTATTTAAAGACGTTGATTGTTCTCGTTTCTTCGTTATACTCTACTGACGCGCCTAATGCCTCAAATATGAAACGGAATGGCACCAGCGTAACACCGCTCTCATTAATCATCGGGCTAACTGGCAACTGTATTTCCTCACCGTTCACAATAGAAACATTACTACCTATCGTCATAGATATGTATTTGCCGCCAAGTACGATTTGGACGGTTTGCGTGCTAGGATCCCATTCGACCGTGGCACCTTGCTGTTCGGAAACCATACGGGCGGGCACCATAGCACTGCCGTCAATAAAAGTCGGAGATTCCAGTTGAGTCCCGTTCACGTACAGCTTAATGGAATTATCTTGTGGTTTCTCCTCTTTCTTAGCCTCATCCGCTCGTTTCACCGTCAAGGTGTACATCTTCATCGTACCATTCTGAGCTGTCACCGACACACTGATCGTTTGACCGTCCTCGCTCACATTGATCGCATTGGATGCAGTACCGCTCGTTACCTCCAAGTCGTTCACCTTCACGATTGCACTGTTGTCAGCTGCCTTCGGTGTAATCGTTAGACTGCTCACGTTATTGTCTACTTGGACGGTGTAACTTGTTTGGCCCGCATCAAATGAAGGACTTAAGGTGCCGCTCGATAAATCAAGCCCGCTCAGATCAGCATTACTGCCCACTTCCCACTGAGCATAAAGAGTTTCATGCTTATTACCCATAGTGAACGTAGCATTCGGAGCATAACTCGTACCGCTTCCGTCTTCCGCCGTGTTCCAACCAGCGAACGTATTGCCTTTTTTAATCAAGTTTCCCTTATTTTCCATGACGGTAACCGATTCGCTTTGAACATATTTGCTAACAGCAGGCACGGTCCCTTCCGTACTGCCATTGCCATCATAGATCACGTTGTACAACGGCGAATTTGCTTTCCACTGTGCGTACAACGTTACATTCTCAGTGCCAATAATGAAGTCATCGTTAAACTTCCAATAACCTGAGTAGGACTTTCCGCTTCTATCGGCTGCAGTGTTCCAGCCATCAAATGTATAGCCATTTTTTCTTAAGTTGCTATTATTTCCACTGATCCATAAAAGGTCATTTTGCGCGTACCACTCAGGTGGCGCGGGCACTAATCCTGACGTGTTGCCATTTCCGTCATAGGCAAATCTGTAGATGCCCGGTATCTTTTTCCACAAAATACGGGAAGTAGCTTCCACAATCACAGCGGTGTCATTATTGAAAACAATTCCCCTAATTTCACCAGTAACTCCAGCGATATATCGTTCATCCCAGACTATCCCATCTGGGGAGGTTGAGAGCGATCCGCTATACCCAACCGCATAAAAGATATTGTTGTTATAGGTCACATCCAGTGGAGTAAGTCGAGATGATACTGAACGACTGACCCAGCTGTCTCCCTCCATGGAAGAGCGGATCAATTCGAGTCGGCCGCCTATGATAAAAATACCGTTACCATACGTTACACAATATAGCTCCTTCGTCGTCCCCGATACTTGTTTCGTCCATTTTACACCATCACGCGAGGTTAGGGTCGTCCCATTCTGCCCTACTGCCACAAACGTACCACCGCCATATGCGATGCCATATAGAGTTGAGAAATCATCTGACGTCAGACTCATCCAGTTGTCCCCATCAATTGAAGTGACGATCGATCCGTCCTGTCCCACCGCCACAAACATGCCATTCCCATAAACGACTTTATTCAGATCTAGCCCCGTCATATTCCGGCGAAGCGTCCAATTTGCTCCGTCGCTAGAGGTGAAGATATATCCGCCCCAACCTACCGTCACAAACATGCCATTGCCATATGCAATACCATTAAAATTAGTAAATTTAATCCCTGCTGCATCCGGAAAATTTTGTGGATACCAAAGCTGCGCGTCAGTTGATGTCGCAATAAGACCCGAACCCACCGCCACATACAACCCGTTGCCATAAGCCACGTCTTTAAGATCCCTGGATCCCCCTATGTTTCCAGCACCATTAAAAACAATATTTCCGTACCCCCAATTATCTTTGAAAAATGGAACCGATGGGTTAGCTGCAGAAGCATAACCCGGCAGCATACCGACCACCATACAGAATAAAATGAATAAAGAAACAAACCGTCTTATCATAAATCCACTCGCCTTTCGACATATATTCATTAACTACATTACCATATTTAACCTTTGGCAACATCATTTTTCAATCTATCAAAAATTGAAGATTACGCCACAGAATAATGAAATAGCAGCCATCACAGAGGATACTCTGCGACAACTACTTTCTCAGTTCGAGGACTACGTAGCTAAGCGAGACATTCCTGAGATTAAGAAATCCATCGCCAGCTATGCCGTGCTCCCTCCACTATCGCTCCGGTCCGCGCGGGCGAACCCTTGAGGGTTTCAACCCCCTACTCACACCGCTATAAAAACAAAAGACACCCGAATGGGTGTCTCTTGTTTTGTATGGAGGTGAGGGGAGTCGAACCCCTGTCCGAAAATATTGCCACACAGGCATCTACGGGTGTAGTCACAGTTTTGATGTCACCCGAGCATCGCCCCGTAACCGGCTATGCGTTGGGTCAGCCTGATTGTCTTCCTACGTCCGACCCCAGGCGGAGACCAAACGTCGTATCCCACTATAGTTGAGCCCCTATCCCAGTCACATGGGCGATGCTGAGTAGAAGCACGCTAACAGGTTATTAAGCTGCTAAAGCGTAGTTGTTTTGTGTTTTGCCATTTAATAGGCTTTAGCGTTTTATAGTGGACGCGGCCCCACTACCCGCAACCCGCGCTCAAACTATCCCCGTCGAATCCAAGAACACCCCCGGATTGCCTTCGTAACCGTCATAGACGGTGAAGGTTAAAGGACAAGCTGTAGAGCCAAGTTACACTTGAAATCTCTTCGTTACATTTACTAGTATACCACATGCCTCAGCAAAGTGAACACTAGGTTCATGGAAGACAAGGTGTTACCTTCCAACACAGCCAAGCTATCTAGCAATCTTCTGCTTCTCACGCAAAGCACGTTGAATATCGCGTTGAGCGTCTTTCTTAGCAGCGGATTCGCGCTTGTCGTATTGTTTCTTCCCTTTACCAATACCAATCAACAGCTTCGCATAACCATTCCGGATATATACCTTTAATGGAACAACCGTATACCCTTCTTGCTTAGCTTGACCTAGGATCTTGGCGATTTGCACTTTCTTCAGCAATAGCTTCCGCGTCCGTGTAGGATCTTCGGGATTGCTTCGGTTCCCTTGATCGAAAGGGCTAATATGCATATTGTGGACAAAAGCTTCACCATTCCGAATCGTCGAAAAGCTGTCGCCAATGTTGGCTTTACCTGCCCGTAAGGACTTGATCTCCGTGCCGGTTAGGACAAGACCGCATTCATAAGTATCTTCAATGAAATAATCGTGTGAAGCCTTTTTATTCTGAGCCAGTAGTTTGCCATCAGCCTTTTTAGTTGCCACGTGAGATCCTCCTCCCGCACGCTAAAATGCAGGTAAATCTTGCTACAATGTGCAACCTATTGTAGCAAGATCAAGCCCGAAAAGCAAGAACCGGCGACTATCTCCGCCGCTTCTTGCTGCCATCGCCGTCGTCACTCCGACGACGACCGCCCTTGGCGAGCGCGTTCACGCCGCTCGCCCAATCGATGCCGCTGCGCTCCGCAGCAGCGCCACCGCCACCACCCGCTTGGGCTTCGCCCCCAAGCGAAACCCCACGGCCGCGCTCGCCGCTGCGGCCCGCTCCACTATCCGTCCGCCCTGCGCCGACGGATTGCAAACGCTGGCGCAAGCTGCCGCCTTCGCCGATCTTACCGCCTTTTTCGCGCGTATCGCTCCAAGGCTTACTGCCACCCTTACCGCGGCGCGATTTCCCTTGACCTGCTGCATTTCCGGAGAAGCCGCCTTGGCCTGTGCCAATGCCCGCAATGTTCTCGGCTTTGCCATCCCCGTTTCCAGCATAGCCATCAGCTCCACCACGGCTACCCGCATCCGCTTTATTCGAGCCTTTGCCTCTGGATCTTCTACGGCCCTGTTCTGATCCTTCCGTTCCACTAGTACCTTCGGCTTTGCCGCGAGCCGCCATCTCAATGCGACGAGCAGCCCCATGATCTGCACGGCCACGCTTCTTCCCTTGATTGCCTGTTGGTTGGTTGCCAGAAGCATCACCACCCGGATTGGCCCCCGCATCTTGCCCAACAACAGTACTGCGATTGCTGCCAGGTTGCGTTTTGGCGAAGCCACCCTTACCTTTGTAGCCGCCCTTACCCTTCTCTGGCCTGCCACCTTTACCTTTATCGGATCGGCCATTCTCGGGCTTGCCGCGGAATCCTTTGAACCCGCCTGCGCCTTTAAATTTACCTCCGCCGCCACCGCCGCGGTTAAATCCGCCCTCTTTACGTGGCTTCATATCCAATAATTCAAAATCAATCGTATGATCTTCCATACTCACGCGAGCAACCCGCACCTTAATGCTATCACCTAGACGATAGATCTTAGATGTGCGTTCACCAATCAACGCGTGCTGCTTCTCGTGATGATTATAATAATCATCTGTCAAATCACTCAAGCGAATTAAGCCTTCAACCGTGTTATCCAATTCAATGAACATACCAAAGCCCGTCACGCTCGAGATAATACCCTCGAATTCTTCACCGACTTTATCCAGCATGTACTGTGCTTTCTTCAAGGCTTCTGTATCTCGTTCTGCATCAACAGCAACACGCTCACGCTCGGAGGACTGTTGGGCAATATCGTTCATACGCGAAGCTAAATAATCATGTCGTTTATCTGGAAGCGTTCCGCCGTTCTCCAACACCTCACGAATAACACGATGGATGACCAAATCCGGATAACGACGAATCGGTGATGTAAAATGGGAATAAAACTCTGCCGCTAGGCCAAAATGCCCTAAACTCTGTGCATCATACTTAGCCTGTTTCATCGAGCGCAGCATCACTTTACTAATGACGGTCTCTTCCGGCGAATCCTTGATATCCTCAAGAAGAGCTTGCAAAGAACGCGCATGAATCGCCCCACCTTTACCACCACGCATCGCATAGCCAAAGGTCGTTACGAACTCCATAAAGTTCATCAGCTTCTCAGGATCCGGATCTTCATGGATACGATACAAGAACGGTACTTTCAACCACGAAAAATGCTCAGCAACGGTCTCATTCGCGGCTAGCATGAACTCTTCGATCATCATTTCCGCGACGGAGCGCTCTCTTTTGACAATATCAGTAGGCTTACCGTCAGCATCTACAAGGATTTTGGACTCTTCAAAGTCAAAATCAATCGCGCCGCGCTTCATCCGTCTGGAACGCAATCTAGCTGCTAGTTCTTCCATTCGTTTGAAATCTTCCATTAAATACGCGTATTTCTCCACGATTTCCTGCTCTGCTTCACCTGTCAGTAGCTTACGTACATTCGTATAGGTCATTCGTTCTTTTGTTTTGATGACACTGGTGAAAATCTCATGATTGACCACCTTCAAATCCTGGTCAAACTCCATCTCACAAGACATCGTCAATCGATCCACTTGCGGGTTCAACGAACAAATCCCATTCGATAAACGATGTGGCAGCATCGGAATCACACGGTCTGTCAAATACACGGAACATCCGCGATTATACGCCTCAATATCAAGCGCCGTACCTTCCCGGACATAGTAGCTCACATCAGCGATATGAACGCCTAATCGAACGTTGCCGTTCTCCAGAAGCTCCACATTTACGGCATCATCCAAATCCTTCGCATCTTCACCATCAATAGTTACAATAGTTTTCCCACGAAGATCCCGACGGCCTTGGCCGATGATTTCTTCCTCGGTAATTGAATCTGGTGCCGCTTCTGCTTCCGCTAGAACTTCTGGTTGGAAAGCTTCTGGCAGTTGATGTTTGCGTATGATAGCCAAAATATCTACACCTGGATCATCTTTATGACCCAGAATCTCAATAACTTCGCCCTCGGCCGCGGAACGCCCTTCTGGGTAGTTCACGATTTTCACAACGACCTTCTGACCCGAAACAGCTCCCATAAAAGCATGCTGCGGAATGAAAATATCCCTTGTCACACGCTTATCATCCGCAATGACGAAAGCATACGTTTCTTGGCTTTGAAAAACACCAACAATCTGCGAATTCGCCCGTGTAATAACACGAACGACTTCACCTTCCAAGCGGCCGCCGCCTTGGCTGCGGGCTGTTATTTTTACAAAAACGATATCGCCGTTCATCGCTGTATTCAGGTCATTCGCATTGATATAGACATCCGGATGCTCGCGATCTTCGGGAATAAGGAAAGCAAAACCCTTCGCATGCGCTTGCAACTTGCCTTTCACCAAATTCATCCGTTCCGGAACGCCATAGCGATCATTAGGGCTTCTTACGATGTGACCGGTTTCTTCTAATTTATTTAACGTTTTAATAAACTCTTTGAATTCATTGGCACTTCCAACTCCGAAATGCTTCTCAAGCTCTTTATAGGACATAGGCTTATAAGCCTCTTCTTGCATCAAACTTATAATTTCATTCTCTTTTATCATTTACTCTCTTCACCTTCTTGTTGTTGTTCTAGTCCGCTGTCTTCAAGTCCCTTACTCCATAGTATGCCACCTGCAACGAAAGGATAAACGCAGAAATATCAGCGTAAATCTGCTCCCGCTCTTGATCTAGCAATAAACCATGGGATGATTCCTTATAAATATGCAACTCCGACATGCCCATACCAATCCGTCCATCCGGTGTTCCTCATATCCTCAGGTGAAGTGCCATGCCCTGGCAATCTGACCGCTTGGATCGTATAACCCTCGTCCCGCAAGGTGTAGCCAATTCTTCTGAATTCCGAAGGAGAACCTGTGAAGCCATGAATCATCAAAACGCCAGTTCCTTGCTTCTGGCCATGACCCTTCCAGTAGAATGGCTCTGTCGACTTATAAATCCGTTCTTCAATAATGAGAACTCATCCTTTCACCAACACTTGTACATAAATGAAAAAACAGCAGGAGTATAGTTCCCCTGCTGTTATCGTTTTATGTGTGTTAGCTCTTCACTACGTAGGCTACGACAATCGAAAGAATAAAGAATGCAGCAGCAAGCCCCATTGTTGCACGGGACAAAAATAGTTCCAAACCACGAGCTTTTTGTTTACCAAATAAGTGTTCTGCGCCACCGGAAATGGCACCGGACAAGCCTGCGCTTTTCCCTTTTTGTAAAAGGACAATCGCGATTAATCCAACCGAAGCTATGATTAACAAAATTTTCATAAAGATTAACATATTAGCACCCCAATTGCCTATTCTTTGCCTTATACAACTAGCATGAGTATTTTAACATAGTTCGTCCACAAATACAACCAAATCGCCTAAACGATGCCTCTGGCTCTAATCGCGAAAGGAACCCATCGTAGCAGGTCTGCTTGAACTTCTAGCTCTCTTACTTCGCCCTAAGAAAGCACTCACTGCTCGTTTGGCACACCAAAGTGCAAATAACGTAAAGCCGATCGCCCATATTATGGCGGGTATCCCCGTATGGTTGGCCAAGTTACTCGCATCACCGGCGCCTCCATTTTGCACCGCATAGACAATTAAAGATGCCGGCCCAAATACCGACTCTTCCAAACATAAGAAAGCTAGCAGCAGGTAGTAGAAGTCACGCAGCCATTTCGGTGTTAACGCCAACACGACAACTGTCAGGATAATAAATCCAACCAAAAACATAACACCAAACCCGTTACGCACGAATAAAACCAAGGACAGAATGGATACAGCAGCCGTCACCTGCAAGCCAAGCCGTTGCTTCCCTTTTGCGTAAGCCGAGAATAGAAACCAAGCAAATACCGAGGCTGTCATATAGCCAGCCAACGACACTGGAATGATCGCCCATGACTTTGTCATCGTGGATAACGTGACACCGCTATGATTGCTATATAACTCGATATACATGACTTTACCGGATAACGCCAAGGTAGCGACCGCATGCCCAAACTCATGCACCATCGTGTCTAGGTTTCGAAAAAACGAAGTAGGGAGCCAATGCGTTAGCACCGCGGAACCTATTAGAAACAGAATCGTTTTTACCCAGTTGCTCATAAACAGGCATCCTCCTTTACCTAAGCGACTTCTACTACCATTATACGCCAAAACGGGCAGGTGTAAGCCACCTGCCCGCCTTGTATTTATATACGAAGCGAATTATTTGAAGTTTCTCAAGTTGTAGAATGCTTTTTTACCAGCGTATTGAGCTACTGTGAACAACTCATCTTCGATACGAAGAAGTTGGTTGTATTTCGCTACACGGTCCGTACGGGACGGAGCACCTGTTTTGATTTGACCAGCGTTTGTAGCAACAGCGATGTCAGCGATTGTGCTGTCTTCGCTCTCACCGGAACGGTGGGAGATAACTGCTGTGTAACCAGCGCGTTTAGCCATTTCGATTGCATCGAAAGTCTCAGTAAGCGTACCGATTTGGTTAACTTTAACCAAGATGGAATTACCGATGTTTTCTTCGATACCGCGGGATAGACGCTCAGTGTTCGTAACGAACAGATCGTCACCAACGAGTTGAATTTTGTTACCCAATTTCTCAGTAAGCAATTTCCAACCTTCCCAATCGTCTTCGGAGCAACCATCTTCAACAGTGATGATTGGGTATTTATCAACCCAAGCAGCCAAGAAGTCAACCCACTCAGCGGATGTGAAGGATTTGCCTTCGCCTTCAAGGTGGTATTTACCATCTTTGAAGAACTCTGTGGAAGCAACGTCCATACCCAAGAATACGTCAACACCTGGTTTGTAACCAGCGTTTTCGATAGCTGTAAGGATTGTCGTGATTGCTTCTTCGTTGGATTTGAAGTTAGGAGCGAAACCGCCTTCGTCGCCAACTGCTGTGTTAAGGCCTTTTTCTTTCAATACGGATTTCAAGCTATGGAAAATCTCTGCGCCGATGCGAAGAGCTTCTTTGAAAGTTGGAGCGCCTACAGGAAGAACCATGAACTCTTGAACGTCAACGTTGTTGTCAGCGTGTGCTCCACCATTGATGATGTTCATCATTGGAACTGGAAGAGTTTTCGCGTTGAATCCACCAAGGTAAACGTACAATGGCACGTCCAAAGCGTCAGCAGCTGCACGAGCAACAGCCATGGAAACTGCTAGAATTGCGTTAGCTCCCAATTTAGCTTTGTTAGGAGTTCCATCAAGCTCGATCATTTTGTTGTCGATACCAACTTGATCAAGAGCGTCTAGTCCGATGATTTCAGGAGCGATGATTTCATTTACGTTCTCAACAGCTTTAAGAACGCCTTTACCAAGGTAACGACCTTTGTCACCATCACGAAGCTCAACAGCTTCGTATGCGCCTGTGGAAGCGCCTGAAGGTACGATAGCACGGCCGAATGCGCCGGACTCTAGGTATACTTCTACTTCAACCGTTGGGTTACCGCGGGAATCCAATACTTCGCGTGCGTAAACATCAGAAATAATTGTCATTGTGATAAAACACTCCTTCAATAATATAAATTATTTTTTTAGAATTGTTGCACCCGTCATTTGCTGTGGTTGATTCAATTTCAAGAAATCTAGCATCGTTGGTGCAATATCTGCCAGAATACCGCCATCTCTTAGTGTAACAGATTTGTCCGTCACAATAAAAGGCACCGGATTCGTTGTATGTGCCGTGTTACGTGAACCGTCTGCATTCGTCACCACATCCGCGTTGCCGTGGTCCGCTGTGATGCAGACAACGCCACCTTTGGCTAGGATCGCTTCAACCACTTTACCAAGACACTCGTCTGTCGCCTCGATCGCTTTCACCGTTGGTTCAAGCAATCCAGAGTGACCTACCATGTCTGGGTTAGCAAAGTTCAAGATAATAACATCATGCTTCTCGGCTTCAACTTCCTTCACAACCGCTTCCGCTAATTCGTAAGCGCTCATTTCCGGTTGCAAATCATACGTAGCAACCTTCGGTGAAGGAATCAGAAGGCGAGTTTCGCCTGGCAATTCAGCATCCCGACCACCGCTAAAGAAGAACGTTACGTGCGGGTACTTTTCGGTTTCTGCTGCACGAAGCTGCTTCAGACCGTTCTGAGCCAGCACCTCGCCAAGCGTGTTATCGAGATCCTTCGGCTTGTACGCTACGAAACCGTCTACGGACTCACTGAACAGCGTCAGACACACGTAGTAAAGGTTCTTTGCTACTTTAGGACCGCGATCAAAGCCGCGGAAGTCTTCATTCGTGAAGACTTGCGACAGCTGAATCGCACGGTCTGGACGGAAGTTGAAGAAAATAACGGCATCGCCTGATTCTACAAGTCCTACCGGCTTACCGTCGTCACCAACGATAACCGTTGGCATAACGAACTCGTCATAGACGGATTTCTCGTAAGACTCCACAATCGCTTGCATCGGATCCGTGTAAGTAGGTCCTTCGCCATACACCATCGCGCGGTAGGATTTCTCCGTACGCTCCCAGCGTTTGTCGCGGTCCATCGCATAATAGCGGCCTTGTACGGTCGCAATTTTGCCTACGCCGACTTCCTCGATTTTGTTTAGCAAGCTCTGCATGTACCCCTTCGCAGAATCTGGAGCCACATCGCGGCCGTCCAGGAATGCGTGGATGTAAACCTCACCGAACTGTTCTTTCTTCGCCAAGTCCAGCAGTGCAAATAAATGCTGAATGTGACTGTGAACGCCGCCGTCGGAAAGCAAACCATAGAGGTGTAGCTTCTTAGCGTTATTTTTAGCATGACGAACTGCGCCTAGAATCGTTTCATTATCGTAAAATTCACCATCACGAATCGATTTCGAAATCCGCGTCAGATCCTGATATACCGTACGGCCCGCGCCGATGTTCAGGTGTCCTACTTCAGAATTCCCCATCTGGCCTTCTGGCAAACCTACAGCCTCACCGCAAGCAGTGAGGGTTGTATGAGGAAACGTCGACCAGTAACGGTCGTAGTTAGGCTTTTTAGCATGAGCAACCGCATTCCCCTGCTCTTCTGAGCGGAGTCCGAAGCCATCGAGAATGATGAGTGCTACCGGTTTCGGTCTGGACATGTTACTTCGCCCCCTGGACGAGTTGGATGTAAGAAGCGGACTCAAGGCTCGCTCCACCTACAAGTGCGCCATCGATGTCAGGCTGTGCCATGTACTCAGCAATGTTGTTCGGTTTTACGCTGCCGCCGTATTGGATACGAACAACATCAGCTACTGCTGCGCCGTAAAGACCACTCACCAATGTACGGATGTAACCGATCACGTCTTGTGCATCTTCCGCTGTGGAAGATTTACCTGTACCGATTGCCCAGATTGGCTCGTATGCGATAACCACTTGTGCTGCTTGCTCTGCGCTAAGACCAGCAAAAGCTGCTTCTGTTTGTACTTTACAAACGTCTTTCGTTTGACCTGCTTCACGCTCTTCCAACTTCTCGCCTACGCAAAGAATTGGTTTCAAGCCGTGTTTGAAAGCCGCAACGACTTTCTTGTTCACGATCTCGTCGGACTCAGCGAAGTAAGCTCTACGCTCGGAGTGACCGATGATGACATATTCAACGCCAAGATCTTTCAACATCACGCCGCTGATTTCACCTGTGAACGCGCCGTTATCTTCAAAGTGAAGGTTTTGTGCGCCAACGTGTACGTCTGTACCTTTTGTAGCTTCAACAAGTGCAGGTAGGTTAGTGAAAGGGGAACAAATAACACTCTCCACGCCTTCAACTGTGCTGCCTTTCACTTCGTTTACGAAGCTGATTGCTTCGGAAACCGTTTTGAACATTTTCCAGTTACCCGCGATAATCGGTGTTCTACTCATGAGTCAGGCTCCTTTTATGGGAAAATAATTTCTATTTATCGTTAAGTGCTACTACGCCCGGCAATGCTTTACCTTCCATAAACTCCAAGGAAGCGCCGCCGCCTGTGGACATATGGTTCATTTGCTCAGCCAAGTGGAATTTCTCAGTTGCTGCAGCGGAATCTCCACCACCGATAACTGTGTAACCCTCAGATGTTGCACAAGCTTGTGCTACTGCAAGCGTACCATGGGAGAAAGGCTCGATTTCGAATACGCCCATCGGTCCATTCCAAACAACTAGTTTGGATTTCGCGATTACGTCTGCATAAAGCTCACGTGTTTTCGGTCCGATATCAATACCTTCCCAATCTGCAGGAATGCTGTCAATATCAACGATTTGCGTGTTCGCATCTGCGCTGAATTTATCCGTAACAACGATATCTACAGGAAGTAAGAAGTTAACACCTTTTTCTTTGGCTTTTGCAATAAAGCTAAGTGCTAGATCAAGTTTGGAGTTATCCAAAAGCGATTTACCGATTTCATAGCCTTGTGCTTTCAAGAATGTATAGGACAGACCGCCACCAATCAAGACGTTATCTGCAATGTTCAAAAGGTTTTCGATAACAGCAATTTTGTCCTTAACTTTGGATCCACCAACGATCGCAGTGAACGGACGCTCAGGGTTGTTTAACGCTTTACCAAGAACATCAAGCTCTTTTTCCATCAAAAGACCGGAAACCGCTGGAATGTACGCTGCGATACCTGAAGTTGAAGCATGTGCACGGTGAGCAGCACCGAAAGCATCATTCACGAACAGATCAGCTAGGTCAGCGAAAGCTTTTGCTAGTTCTGGATCGTTCTTCTCTTCGCCTTCGTTGAAACGAACGTTTTCAAGCAATAGAACGTCGCCATTTTCAAGCGCATCGACTTGTGCTTTCACGATTTCACCAACGGATTGATCCGCTTTGATCACGTTTTGACCAAGAAGCTCAGCCAATTTCGCAGCAACTGGTGTTAAACGAAGCTCTTCCACCACTTGACCGTTTGGACGACCAAAGTGAGCAGCAAGAATAACTTTAGCGCCTTTTTCTACTAAGAATTTAATCGTAGGAAGCGTTTCTCTAATGCGTGTATCGTCAGTGATTTGTCCGTTCTCTACAGGCACGTTGAAATCAACGCGAACAAATACTCTTTTACCAGCTACTTCAACATCGCGAACACTTTTCTTATTCATCGTAAAAGCCTCCTGAGCGTGTATGGTTATCTTCCGGATCTAACTTTTTCTATGTGTAAATCGCACATAAAGAGGAGAATCGCTTCTCCCCTTCATGTGGTTTTGTATGTGATGATTATGAAATTACAGACCTTTTTTCGCGATGAAAGCTACCAAGTCAACAACGCGGTTGGAGTAACCCCACTCGTTATCGTACCAGGAAACAACTTTCAACATGTTGTCGCCAACTACCATTGTGGACAAAGCGTCGATTGTGGAAGAAGCTGGGTCACCGTTGAAGTCGCTGGATACAAGTGCATCTTCTGTGTAGTTAAGAATGCCTTTAAGCGGGCCTTCGGAAGCTTGTTTCAAAGCTGCGTTTACTTCGTCAACAGTTACGTTAACTTTAAGTTCAACAACCAAATCAGTTACGGATACGTTAGGTGTAGGAACACGCATAGCCATACCGTTCAATTTGCCTTTAAGCTCAGGAAGAACTAGACCGATTGCTTTAGCTGCGCCAGTGCTGGAAGGAATGATGTTCTCAGCTGCTGCACGAGCACGACGAAGGTCTTTATGTGGAACGTCTAGAACGGATTGGTCATTTGTGTAAGAGTGAACAGTTGTCATCATACCTTTTACGATTCCGAAGCTATCGTTGATAACTTTCGCGAAAGGAGCTAGACAGTTTGTTGTACAAGAAGCGTTGGAGATGATTGTGTGTGCAGCTGGATCGTATTTGTCTTCGTTAACACCAAGTACGATTGTGATATCTTCGTCAGAAGCTGGAGCGGAAATGATAACTTTCTTAGCTCCACCTTTCAAGTGAAGTTCTGCTTTTTCTTTCGCTGTGAAAATACCAGTGGATTCGATTACGATTTCAGCGCCTACAGATGCCCATGGCAGATCCCCAGGGTTACGCTCAGCAAAAACTTTGATGGAACGACCGTTAACGATCAATTCACCTTCACCAGCTTCAACTGTAGCGTCTAGTTTACCGTGAGTAGTGTCATATTTAAGCAAGTGAGCCAATGTTTTAACGTCTGTCAAATCGTTTACTGCCACGATTTGTACATCTGGGTTGTTCAATGCTGCGCGGAATACGTTACGACCAATACGTCCAAAACCGTTAATACCTACTTTTGTTGTCATAGTCAGTTCCTCCTAGGTTTACATGCATGATATATATATTTCAAAACGTAAGCCGATAAGGGCACACGTTATGATGTCAAACTTCTTCATTCTACATGCTTCATAATTTCCAAAGCCGCTGCTTCATCCGTTACTAGCACATCTTCCTGCCCATGTCTGAGCACAGAAGCAATGGCTTCACCTTTGCTCTTCCCGCCAGCGACACCAATGACCACTTCCACCCGTTGCAGATCCTCAAGCCGTAATCCGACTGTCGGCATCTTATGAACCACATTCCCTTGACGGTCAAAATAATAGCCAAGCGCCTCAGCAAGCGCCCCATCGGCTTTCAGACTACTCGTAGTCCCAGCATCCACCTTACGGCGGCGTGCCATGACCATAGCATCTCCGATACCATGTACAACAATGCGACAACTGCGCACTGCGTCAACAACTTCCTGAATCTGTGGATCTTGAATCAGCGATTGATATGCCTCTTCTCCAAGATGATCGGGCACATGCAGCAATCGGTATTTCCCGCCAGTTTTCTTAGCCATGATGGAAGCAATCGTGTTAGCTTGCATATCCACACTTTCACCAAGCCCACCGCGTGCAGGGACGAACCAGCTGCCCTTCATCGAAGAAGATATCGCCAAGTTATTCGCAATCTGCGCCATGGTCGATCCACCCGTCACCGCGATGATATCATCTTTGGCAACGTATTTGCGTAGAGCGGCCGCACCCGCTCGTCCAAGCTCCTTCTTCGTAAACACCGAAGTATCGGAATCCCCTGGGACGATAATCACATGTGAGATGTGAAAGGCTTTGGCGATGCTGTCTTCTAAATCTGTCAGACCAAACGCCATCTTGATGATCGGCTGCATATCTTCCAGCAACTGACGACCAGACTCGCTGATCTTCATTCCGCTTGCGTCCGACTCCAGAAGCCCAAGCTCCTTCAGGAAATCAACTTCACCGCGGAGCACGCGCTCCGTCATGTCGAGTGAGGACGCTAGGGTCCTTCTTCCGACAACGCCGGATACTAAGATGTGCTGCAGAATCGAGTACCGCTTCTTCATGATGTCCATAAGATCAGGCATGAGCTGTTTCTGTATGTCTAGAATCTCTCTCATAGGACGACTTTGAACGCTCCTGATCCATTGTTGGACGTTTTATGTCCCGGGTATACATTTTGCGTCCCACCCGGGTGAAAAAAAAGTTCCTTGCGCATTTCTTATATTGTTTCTCGATTACAGTTCTTATTATAACCATTTCCTGCGCAACATTCAACATTTGTTCAAACATTTTTCTCCAAATGGGCCTGTAAGGGCTTACCATCTTGCTTTTTCTAGAAAGCTGACTTATAATAACCCTTGCTTCACTATTTCTAAACTATGCGCCCGTGGTCCAATGGATATGACGTAGGCCTCCGAAGCCTGAGATAAAGGTTCGATTCCTTTCGGGCGCGTCCAGTAATAATTAGATAGGAAGTACCCCAAATCAGCCCTTAGCTGATTTTTTTTGTGTTTAGTTTGACCTTTCTTGACCTTCGGAGGTTTTTTCGTTATCATACTTGTAGATACTGTAAATAGTATGTACCCAATAGTAGGTAACCCAACCCCAAGGAGGTCATTCTCATGAGTTTTATTCCTATGGTCGTCGAACAGGACGCGCGCGGTGAAAGAGGATATGACATCTACTCTCGCTTGCTGAAGGACCGCATTATATTCTTAGGCACGGGTGTCAACGATGTTGTGGCGAATTCCATCATTGCTCAGTTGCTCTTCTTGGCCGCACAAGATCCTGATAAAGATATCTCGCTTTACATTAACAGCCCAGGCGGCTCCATCACAGCCGGTATGGCGATCTTCGACACGATGCAGTTCATCAAACCAGACGTATCCACGATCTGTGTTGGTATGGCCGCTTCGATGGGTGCTTTCTTGCTCACTGCTGGTGCCAAAGGCAAGCGTTACGCGCTTCCGAACAGCGAAGTCATGATTCACCAACCACTTGGCGGTGCAGAAGGTCAAGCCTCTGATATCGAAATTCGCGCGAAGCGCATTTTGAAAATGAGAGACAACCTGAACACAATCCTTGCAGAGCGTACAGGACAAACGTTCGAGCGCATCGAGAAGGATACAGACCGTGATAACTTCATGAGTGCTAAAGAAGCAGCCGAATACGGTCTCATCGATAAAGTCATCGAACGCGTCTAATTTTATACATGAAAAAAACCAGCTTGATCCTCACGCTCGCCCTGAGCGCTGAAGATCGGCTGGTTTTTTGTTTGTCTTATTTCAGATCTTCGAGTGGGTAGAAAATTAAATCAATCGGGAACGCGGAGCCTGCTGGAGGTGTAAACTCAATATCCAGTGCCTCTTCCGTCCCTGTCGTGCGTGCTAATACTTCCAAGCCATCGAACGCGGTAATAACACCGGAGTACGGTACAGGAATGATCTCACCGTTAATTTTGAACGGTCCTTTGAACACGCCGCCTCTAGCCATGATCATCACTGCCATTTTGCGCGGCTTATCCGCATGGATCTTATAGACCACACCGTAATTCCCGCCATTCTCCACCTCTTGCTTACGCACCACATCATAACCCTTGACGAACGGGTCGGTCTTATTATCGCCGATCGTGAGTACGGAAGGTTTCGTAAAGCTGGAGGCATCAATTTTCCATTGAATCTCAGAAACCGGGAAAGTCCCGCGAACATGCCCGTTAAAAGCGAGTAAAGGTAACTCCTTCACTGTCGTTGGCGTCAGCATTTTATCCGTTGCGATAAAGGACATTTGTAGCACGCCGTTCGTCTCGACATCATAGAACAAATTCACACCTTGCCCAGGATAGAAGTCAGGCAATTTCGCATACACATAGCTTGCCCCTGGCAGAACCGTCATTTCATCCGTGTACACATTGTTTAGAAGGAAATCAACCGAAGCTTCGCTGCCGATCAAGTTCGCATAAACGGAAGGATAAACCTCACCTTTATTCGTCGTTTTGATCGTAACCGGTTTATCGGTATTGTTTGTAGCGAAGATTGCCATTGTCATCTTGTTTTTCGTACCGTTGATATGGTCCGCGTATAAACGTGCTTTACCATTGATATTGTCTTGATACAAAATACCGCTGGATGTGAACTCTTCCGGACTGTCGCTGACAAGCAGCGTGCGCCCTTGCATTTCTTTCACGTCCTTCGGAAGCATTGGCAATTCATTAAAATGATTCCAAATGGTTGCCCAGTTCGTTTTGATGAACCCGCCAACTGGCTTCATGTATATCGGGTACTCGACTTCAGATAAATACGGTTCATTCACTACGGTTACATAGCTTTTGAACAATTTACTTACATGTCCATGACCATCTTTCACCGTTAAGGTTACTGGATATTGGCCAGCTTTGAAGAATGCTTCTTGCTTCCCTGTCCAATCGAAAGATACGATACCTTCCGCATCTGGATCATAACTCAAATCCAAATACTTAACAGGCTCACCAAGCCTGTATGTAGGCTTCGCAGTGGCAAACTTGGCAACTGGGCGAGAATTGCTATCTTGATCGATGTAGATGCCCTCAGGCGCTTTAAAATGCACGATTTCTACACGTCTTAGTTCGTTGTTATACGTGTACTTTGCACCCATGTAATCGGCTAACCATGTCAGCTTCACAAGCAACTTACCATTCACAATGGCAGCTACAGAGTTAAACGGAATGTCGACCCCATTCGTTGTCACCGTCTTGTGATCGGAATCTAGAACAATGTTGTAGCCTGGTGGAGCCATTTGAATCGTACGGGACAATTCGTTCCATTCCACTTTAAATCCTAACGTATCACCCAAGAATTTGGCCGGAACGAAGGTACTCCCATCAATAATCGTTGATGGAGACTCGAGATGAATCTGTTCCTGATTCACAAACGCTTCTGCTTTATCGATATAAAGTAAAATAAAGGACGAGCTTGTTGATACTGCGTGAGCAGCTGGTGCTGTAATTGTGCTTACTAGAAATACGAGTACGGCAAGTAGAGCAATCATTTCTTTCTTAACTACGTTCATTTCACTTCGGCTCCTTCTTTCAAGCTTAGGATAGGCGGCGGCTTAGAAATACAAATAGCCTTATCCATCACGACCACGTTTATTAGACGTAGCCAAATGAAAAAGGTTGCCACATACCACTAAATGTTAACAAATTTGACACTTTTAGAATGATCATGATTCGCTTCAATAAAGTGCAAAAAAGCCCCCTCGAAAGGTAGGCTTTTAAAGAATTATTGGTTTTCCAACTCTTCCTTACTGACTAATGTGACTAAAGCGTTTACAGCCTGCTCTGCATCCGAACCTTCTGCACTTATGAAGACTTCGGTCCCTGTGCTGATCGCAAGACTCATAATTCCCATGATGCTTTTCGCATTCACTTTCTTCTCATCTTTCTCAACAAAGATCTCCGATGAAAACTTATTCGCCTCTTGAACAAACAATGCCGCAGGTCTGGCATGAAGTCCTGTTCTCAACTTCACAACGACTGGACGTCTGGACATGGAACTAATTCCCCCTAGTGTGGAGCTTATATGGATTACTATTAATAACAGCGTTTACCTTATGTTTTAATATTATAGCATTTTTCCTTCAAGTACACTAGAAAAAATGCGAAAAACTTATACAAGCGATGTACAGCCCCGTCTTATCTACGAATTTCGGTGTTTTTCGGCTAATTCGTCTATTTTCCGCAGGCGATGATTCACACCTGACTTGCTAACACTGCCCGAAAGCATGTCGCCAACTTCCTTCAAATTCAAGTCAGGATGCGCAAGTCTAATCTCCGCGACCTCTCTCAACTTCTCAGGTAAGCTATCTAGACCAATCTCACGTTGCAACAAGCGAATATTCTCGATTTGCCTAACAGCGGCCCCAATCGTTTTGTTCAAGTTCGCCGTCTCGCAGTTCACGATGCGATTAACGGAATTTCTCATGTCCTTCATAATACGGACATCTTCGAAACGCAACAACGCCTGATGAGCCCCAATGATGTTGAGAAACTCGATAATTTTCTCGCCTTCCTTGATGTACAGCACGAACCCTTTCTTGCGTTCAATGAAACGGGCGTTCAAATCGAACTTGTTCGCAAGCTGTGTTAATGCTTTACAGTGTTCTTCATAAATCGAAGCGATTTCCAAATGATAGGAAGATCCCTCCGGATTATTAACAGAACCGCCAGCCATGAAAGCTCCCCGAAGATAAGCACGCTTACAGCAATTGCCGCGAATAATGTCTTTGTTAATCCCCGTCGTAAAGATAAATCCCTCAGAGACAATCTTCAAATCGCTGAGAAGTTCTTGTACTTGACCAGGAACCCTAACAATGTACACATTATTCTTCTTAAGACGCATTTTCTTACGCACAAGTAGCTCCGTGTGTGTATTATACGTCTTCTTGATCAGCGAGTAAATCCGCCGAGCTATCGCTGCGTTCTCCGTGGATACATCCAAGACAACACGCTGACTCGTTAACTGAACAGCCCCATTCATGCGAATGAGCGCGGATAGTTCCGCTTTTTCACAACAAGGCTCCGAATCATTGATTAAAGTTAATTCTTTTTTGGTTGTTGCCGCAAAGGACAAGGGACTCACTTCTTCCTTAACAGCCAGCTTTCGACGAGCTGATAGATATGGTCACTCAATTTCTCTGCATCATGACGAAGATAAGTACGGAATAAGACCAATCGATCGGCAATTACCCGATATCCTCTTTTCGTCACTTCATCCAAATCTAAATGAACCGCTTTTGAACCTTTTTCCGCATATTTGGCTTGCACCTGCGGTGGAATCTCACCATTATTCACAATCACATAATCGAACAAATGCTGACCTAAGTGATCATAAATCGCATCCAGATGATCGCTAACGGAATAATCATCGGTTTCGCCAGGCTGTGTCATGACATTACATATGAACAATTTCACAGCATTCGAAGCCTCGATCTCCTTCGCAATCCCTGGAACAAGCAGATTCGGCAGCAAACTTGTATATAAACTGCCAGGACCGCACAAGATAGCATCCGCCTCGCGTATAGCTTGGATCGCATCGGTGAGTGGTGTTACACCCGCCGGCTCAATGAATACTTTCTTGATTCGTCCATTAGCCTTCGGTATTTTGGACTCCCCAACAACTAAAGTCCCGTCCTCCATAATGGCCTTCAACACGATCGCTTGATTCGACGCCGGAAGGACTCTTCCACGAACAGCAAATACGCGATTCATTTCTTGCACAGCGGTAACAAAATCACCTGTAATATCTGTCAATGCCGCTAGTATTAGATTTCCCAGACTATGTCCGGCTAAACCTGTACCATTCTGAAATCGATATTGCAACATCAAAGACAATAAAGGCTCGACATCCGCTAGTGATGTTAGCACATTTCGAATATCTCCCGGAGGCGGCATCTGCAGTTCACTTCGCAAGATACCCGAACTTCCTCCATCGTCTGCAACGGTCACGATAGCAGTGATATCAACCGGCTTTTCCTTCAGTCCTCTCAGCATAACAGAGAGCCCTGTTCCACCGCCAATAACGACTATTCTGGGTTTACGTTGTAATTGACCAAGCTCCATACTTCTTTCACCCTCTTAATGAGAAAACCTCTATCGAAGTCGTTCAAAGCTGAGCGACCGCTGTAATAGGAAGGTTTTATCGCCAATTAGAAAGCAGTTTTCGTAATCGGAAACTTATACTTTCTAACGGGGTCACATAGCCGTCTATAAACGGTCCCGCTCGGAATCGCGATGACTTAGACGCACGGTTTCAGTTTCACTGTTCCCCATGACTTTACCTAGATATTCCGTAATTGCAACTGATCTATGTTTGCCTCCTGTGCAGCCAATACCCACAACAACCTGACTCTTGCCTTCTTTCTTATACTGAGGCATTAAGAAATTCAGCATATCCAGCAGCTTCGTCAGGAATTCTTGTGTCTCCGACCACTTCATCACATAGTCGTAGACATCTGGATCTTGACCCGTTTGTGGTCGCAGTTGCTCCACATAGTGAGGATTGGGCAAGAAACGCACATCAAAGATGAGATCAGCGTCAATAGGGACACCGTACTTGAAACCGAATGAGATAACATTTATAGATATGCGATTAGCTTCTAGATTGGTGAACCTGGAAATGATTCTTTCCTTCAGCTGCACCGGCTTCAAACTGCTAGTGTCAATGACCTGCGTAGCCAGACCTTTGAGTTCTTCGAGCAGCTTACGTTCAAGACCTATTCCCTCAAGGGGCGCCCCATCTGGCGCCAAAGGATGGCGGCGTCGACTTTCTTTGTACCGCTGAACAAGTGTCCCATCGGTCGCGTCCAGGAATAGGATTTCATAGCTAAGCGTGTAATTCTCTTGGATATAACGCAAAGACTCTTGGAGCGCAGTGAAAAATTCACGTCCGCGCAGATCAATAACCAAAGCTACTTTGCCGATTTTACCCATCGATTGCACGATTAATTCAGCAAACTTCGGAATTAAGACGGGAGGTAAGTTATCAACGCAGAAGAATCCTAGATCCTCCATACTTTGAACAGCAATCGTCTTGCCGGCACCCGACATTCCAGTAATGATGACCAGTTTCGCTAAAGGGTGGTTTTCTTCCATGAATGACACCTTCCTTTGGGGGGCTTTCGCAGACCAGCTCTGTCCTGTTCATCTACGAACCCGGTCTAGCCTTCTAGCGCAAGTTCAACCCTGCAGCTCCAACAACGCCTGCGTCATTGCCAAGTGTCGCAGCAACGATCTCAACGCCTTCAGCAGCTGCTTCTGGTGTAAATTTAAGGAATGTTTCACGAATAGGTTGGAATAGAATTTCTCCAGCCTTCGACACGCCACCGCCAATAATAAAGCGCTTAGGATTAATCACAACAGCTAACGCCGCCATGGAACGCCCAATATAATAAGCTGCACGATTCACGATGCGCAAAGCCACTTCATCTCCGCTTTTAGCATCATCAAACACATGCTTAGCTTCAATTTTCTCGTGAAGAGCTAATGATGTACGCTCACCGCGTTCCACCGCTTCCTTAGCCATACGAACAATGCCTGTTGCAGAAGAAACCGTTTCAAGACAACCCATTTGTCCGCATCCGCACTGAATCGCTTCAATGTCAGGTACGATGGACATATGACCAAGCTCGCCAGCCATGCCAGCAGAACCTTGATAAATTTTACCGTTAATAATGATACCGCCGCCAACACCCGTTCCAAGTGTATAGCACACTACGTTCGGAATGCCCGTACCTGCGCCAGCCCAAGCTTCTCCAAGAGCAGCAACGTTCGCATCGTTATCAATTTTAACTTGTTTACCCAGAAGTGCTTCAAGCGTCTTCTTCGCCGGTACGTTATGCCACTGCAGATTCGGAGAGAACTTCACGAAGCCTTCTGGAATATCCATAAATCCAGCTAAACCTGCACCAATTCCTGCTACTTGCTCCCACGAAAACTCAGACTCTTCGACAATTTGACGTACATACTGCGCAATACGTTCAAGGACTGACTCTGCACCTAGTTCTGGTGAAGTTGGACCCTCTAACGTCTTAAGAAGCTTACCTTGCTCATCACAAATACCTACTTTAATATTCGTGCCGCCTAGATCTACACCGATATAAATTTGATTGGACATTACAAGGTCACCTCATGAATAATCATAAAATTTTCGGGCATTTGCTCCTGTTCCCACTATAAGACAACACTGCCGGGAGGTCAAGATTCATCCACACCCTATTAAAAGAGAAAACGTGGAAAGCGTAGCCCTCCACGTTAACTGAATTGCCATAACGACTTACAGAGAAATACTCCAGTCGTGTACGCTGTTGCCTTCAAGGAACTTCTCAGCTTCCAGTGCTGCAGCACATCCGCTTCCAGCAGCTGTAATAGCCTGGCGATACTTCGTATCTTGCACGTCACCACAAGCGAATACGCCTGGGATATTCGTCTCTGTCGTACCTGGTTTCACGACGATGTAACCATGCTCATCTGTGTCGATTTGTCCACCGAGGAACTTCGTATTCGGCGTATGACCGATGGCTACAAAGATACCGTCTGTTTCAAGGATTTCATCTTCACCTGTTTGGTTGTTTTTCACTTTAAGACCAGTAACGCCTTTGTCACCCGCTACAACTTCTAACGGCGTGTTATTCAGCGACCACTTCACTTTCTCGTTACCACGAGCGCGGTCTTGCATGATTTTGGAGGCACGAAGCTCATCGCGGCGATGAACCAATCGCACTTCTGAAGCGAAACGAGTCAAGAAGTTTGCCTCTTCCATAGCAGAGTCACCGCCGCCAACGACGATAATCTTTTTACCACGGAAGAAGAAGCCATCACACGTTGCACATGTACTTACACCGCGCCCGATGTTCTCTTTCTCATTCGTAATTCCAAGCAATCTTGCGGATGCCCCTGTGGAAATAATCAGTGTTTCCGTTTCGATTTCACCTAGACCCTCAACTTGCAGTTTGAAAGGGCGGTTCGTCAATTCAACAGAGTTAACCCAACCTGTTTTAAATTCAGCGCCAAAGCGTTCAGCCTGCTTGCGCATGTTTTCCATTAATTCAGGTCCCATAATCCCTTCGGGAAATCCTGGGAAGTTCTCAACTTCTGTAGTTGTTGTCAATTGACCGCCTGGTTCTGGTCCTTCAATAACAAGCGGGCTAAGGTTCGCACGCGCTAGGTAAATAGCTGCTGTTAGACCGGATGGTCCTGTTCCTACTACGACTGATTTGTACATATGATTTCCCTCCTAGGTGCTTTCCTGAGGAAAGCTATCTTTAGTTTAACAATCCATTCATCTATATGTATGAAAGCCGAAACTTTCATAATGGATCAAGCTCGGCGATCAAAGACTTGTAAACTTGTTAAAAATCGCATCCATTTTTTCACGTAAACCACAGGTATCGTCAATAAGCTTCACATGCCGACTCACCGTGGAAACCGTGACGCCATAACGTGTAGCCACTTCCTGATAGGAAATCGTACGGCGATGCATTTTGGCAATCAAATATTCTAACGCTGCCGCCCAGCCCTCCGATTTAAGAATCTTAGGCACATTCGGGTACATCTTCGTTAGAAATTCAACCCACAGAATTTCTAAGTCATACTGCTGAACCATATCGTAACGCTTGTGCATATGCGATAGCGCCGTTTCCATCACTCGCTGCCAACTTGCATCCCATACGGGAAGATGAGGCGAGTACGGAGAAGCCTCTACCATGATGTCCTTATTCTCGAGATAGGCAGGAAGGGACTCACGAATGCCCATACTTCGTAGAACGAAGATGGCAACCTTCTTCAAATAATCATCCTCTTTGTGATCTAGAATGAAATCCTGAAGAGCGTCTCTCACTTCATTGTCCGCAATCAAACCAAAGGCTTGAATGACTTGAAGCTTCGTCTCTACATCGCCATGACGCAACGCCCAGAAGAACGATGACCGCACAAGCGGGTCTTTCTTCAGTTGATCGGGAATGCCTTGCGTTGATTTCTCAAGTGCACGGAACTGCTCTTCGAACGGCAGATGATAGTGATAGCTCCAAGTCAGCGGAAGCGCTGACTTCTCTCTTATCCGTAGCTGCTCTAAGTAGAACTTCGAGATTTCAGCACCTGGATCCAGCTTCTGAACCTGCTTCCATAAGCGGTACGCTTCAGAGAAACGACCGATATGGCACGCAGCAACAGCCGCATAATGATACAAGCAAGGATCTGTGCCACCGTCCCCAGCCTTCAGCAGACGTTTGAACAGATGGTACGCTTTCTCATGTTGAGCAAGAATCCCCATCGTCGTTGCCAGCTTGAACACATGCTCCTGTTGGAACGGAAACGTCTTACCTAACAGCTCGGTAAGCTCTGCAAGTTCCTTCTTGTTGCCGAAATGCTGATGGAAAATCGCCATATTACAAAGTGCATGGAGGTTACCAGGATCGATAACCAGCACTTCGCGGATCGTTTCCATTGCTTTCTCGAACTGGCCCATATAATAATAAGCCAGCGCTAAATTGTTGCGGGCTGCGGTGAAATCAGGTTGCTTCTTCACTAATTTCTCCAACTGCCTTACCGCTTCTGCGAACTTACCTTCCTCCAGCAACGCACGGGCCTTATCATGCTCGAACAGCCCTTCTCGACTCTTGATGCTAGTGAGAGGGGCGGGACGATCAAGCTCGTAGCTCAGCATTTCCATCATTTCTTCGGATTCGTCCATGAATTGCCCCGTGGGGTCATTCTCCAAATACCGAACCAATGCCTGTTCTGCCTGCTCGAAGTTTTCCATGTTGGCATAGTTGTTCGCCATATAAAAGTGACATTCTGTCATCTCGGGATCGATGGTTTCAAGGATATGCTGCAAAATTTGGTTCGACTCGTCATAATTGCCCACTTCGGAGAGAACTCCTGCGAGATTGCAGTGATTCACAGGATTATCCTGCTCATACTCTGCCGCCCGCCGGAAATATTTCAATGCCTTATCATAATGAAACCGATCCAAAGATTGAACCGCTCTCTCGAAAAAGAATGCGGCATCCATGTTAATTGAGATAACTTTTGGTTTTGGCGCTTCGGATATGCGCTTTTTCTTTTCCATAGCAAGACACCTCCGGCAATTTGATTACACTCAAATTATACCATAGATCGCTAAGAAGCCAAAAACATTATCCGAAGGTAAGATTTGGACCTATACGCCGCCGTATTTGAATAGGGAGGATAGGGACCCACCGTCAGTAATAATACGAACTGCATCGGACAACAATGGCGCCACGGAAAGTACATTAAACTTACTTGAATGGCCCTCTGGAATCGCGATCGAATCCGTAATAATTACTTCTTTAATGCTTGGGTGATCCAAACGTTGCAACGCTGGGCCAGAGAAGACTGGGTGTGTTGCACAGATGTAAACATCCAGCGCACCGCGCTCTTTTAAGCTTTCCACAACGTTAACGATCGTAGTACCCGTATCGATCAAATCCTCGATAATAATCGGTGTACGTCCTGCAACATCCCCGATCACGTGCGTAATCACAGATTCATTATGCTCAGGGCGTTTCTTAATCATCATTGCGAAAGGCGCATCGAGAATGTTAGCCATTTTCTCAGCTGTTGTCGCACGTCCCGCATCCGGAGAAACGATAATTGGATTCGGTAAATTTTTCTTTTTAATGCAATCACTAATAAGATCAAGTGCTGTCAGGTGATCCACAGGGATATTGAAGAAACCTTGAATCGCTGGCGCATGGAGATCAATCGTAACAACACGAGTTGCGCCTGCTGACGCGAACAAGTCAGCAACTAATTTAGCTGAAATCGGCTCACGCGGAGCTGCTTTACGTTCTTGACGAGAGTAACCATAGTATGGGATGACAAGGTTGATCGTTTTTGCAGATGCTCTTTTCGCCGCATCCATCATGACCAAAAGCTCCATCATATGCTCATTAATCGGATGGGAGAAGGTTTGTACCAGAAACACGTCGCAGTTACGAATCGTTTCTTCGTAAAGGCAATAAATTTCTCCGCTTTTGAAACGTGATAATTTGATTTGTCCTAGCGGCTGGCCGAGCTCTTTACAAATACTTTCCGCAAGCTTCGGATTCGAAGATCCGGAAAAAATTTTAACATTGTCGCTATGCATGGTTAATGGTTACCTCCGAAGGTTCATTAAATAGATTATACAGTCCTACTCATTATACATGATACGTGTCGAAATTAAAAAGTCACAAGTTGTCGTTTTCGAGCAGAAAATGTGGCTATTTCGTTAAATCCAATCGTTTTTAATAGCTCTCTAGCCTCATCCAAATACTGAGACAACCGTTCCGGCTGGTGCGCATCAGATCCGAGGGTCACGGGAATTCCCACCTTATGGCAGTATTCCAGCATACGACGGCTCGGGAACATCTCTTTACACGGATGACGCAGGCCGGAAGCATTCAATTCAATCGCCATTCCGTATTCCTTCACAGTATCTAAAGCAGCCTTCTCCAGCTCCCACGTATCGCGATCCGGCACATAACCAAATCGTTTGATCATATCGATATGACCGATATAGTCATACAGTCCGGTTCGGACTGCTTTCTTCACTGCCTCGTAGTATTGGGTATAAACTTCAAAAATATCCTTACCTTCCCAACCCGCGAGCTGTCTAAAATCGGAAATATCCCACTCACCGAGAAAATGAACCGATCCGATCACATAATCCCAAGGGTACGCGTTAATGATGGCGGCAATTTCCGTCTCGTAGCCTTCCACATAATCGCCTTCCAAACCCACACGGATATCGATCTGATCTTTGTATTTCTCTTTGAGAAGAAGGCATTCTTCCACATAGCGGGGAAGCTCCTCCTTCGGCATCGCCATTTCTGGCCAATACGTCTGCGGGTCGACATGCAAAAGCGGCATATGATCAGAAAGCCCCAACTGGGTAAGCCCGATCTCGATGCCGCGTTTGACGTATTCCTCCAGTTCCCCAGAGGCATGACCGCAGCGCACATGATGTGTATGATAATCAATCAACATCGTGAATTCACTCCAGGTCGTTTACTTTATTTTTTGACGTGACGATTAGCCAGCTCTTTCATAATATCATCCAATGGCAATTTATTATTACGTAAAAGGACCATTAAGTGAAAAATAAGATCGCTCGCTTCATAACGCAGCTCTTCATTGTCTTTATTTTTAGCTGCAATAATGACTTCTGCCGTTTCTTCGCCTACTTTTTTGAGGATTTTATCGACGCCTTTTTCGAAAAGGTAGGTCGTATACGCACCCTCAGGACGCTCCGCGTCACGGGAAGCAATCACAGCTTCAAGTTCAGCTAAAATAGCGAAACGGTCGCCACCAGCAGCTGGTGCAGCTTCTTCGGAAACACCTTCCACTGCAATGTTCGCTGTGAAGCATGTGTAGGTCCCGTTGTGACAAGCAGGTCCCACTTGCTCAACTAGTACAAGCAGCGTATCCGCATCGCAGTCGTAGCGAAGTGCTTTTACCTTTTGCGTATGACCCGAAGTTGCCCCTTTATTCCAAAGCTCATTACGTGAACGGCTCCAGAACCAAGTGTCCCCCGTTTGAATCGTGCGTTGCAAGGACTCGCTGTTCATGTAAGCCAGCATAAGAACTTCTTTACTTACCGCATCTTGCACGATGGCAGGTACTAGCCCCTGCGCGTCATATTTAATTTGATCTACTGAAAATGTCATCGAATTTCAACCCCTTTACCTTTCAGGTCAGCTTTGACCCCGTCTATCGTTAATTCTTTATAGTGAAAAATCGTTGCCGCCAGCCCCGCATCAGCCTTACCTTCGGTGAATACTTCGTAGAAATGCTCGGCTTTTCCCGCTCCGCCAGAAGCAATCACGGGAATCGTCAGCAGCTCGGATACCGCACGTGTCAGCTTCAAATCGAAACCATCCTTCGTTCCGTCAGCATCCATACTCGTTAACAAAATTTCTCCTGCACCTAGCTCTTCAACGCGCTTAGCCCATTCCAAAGTTCGGATACCGGTTGGTTTGCGTCCACCATGGGTGTACACTTCCCACTCGCCCCACTCCGAGTTGAACTTCGCATCAATCGCCACCACGATACACTGGGAACCAAACTTCCGCGCACCATCCGAAACAAGCTGAGGATTAAGAACCGCTGCCGTGTTAATCCCGATTTTGTCCGCACCTGCACGAAGAAGACGTTTCATGTCCTCGACGCTTGAGATTCCACCGCCTACCGTGAACGGAATTGTAATCTCGCCTGCTGTTTGACGAACGACCTCAACCATCGTTGCCCGCCCTTCGACCGAAGCCGAAATATCGAGAAACACGAGCTCATCCGCGCCTTCCCTATCATAAATCGCCGCAAGCTCAACCGGATCACCAGCATCACGTAAATTCACGAAATTTACGCCCTTCACCACTCGGCCATCCTTGACATCGAGACAAGGGATAATTCTTTTGGCTAACATGCTCAGCACCTCCTTGAGACTATTTCACCTTATTTACACAGGGTCAAAAAATTACCCAACAGCTGCATACCGATATCGCCGCTTTTTTCAGGGTGGAATTGCATGCCGTAGACATTATCACGACCTACAATGGCCGTTACGGGTTGATAGTAGTCCGTTACTGCCAACAGATCGCTTTCCCGCTCCGGCTTCGCATGGTAGGAATGTACGAAATACACATGCCCTTCTTCAATCCCTTTGAAAATAGGGCTCTCACTCTGCTTATAGCTCAGGCGATTCCAGCCCATATGCGGCACTTTGTAGTCTCCGCGGAAACGTACAACTGTACCTGGCAGAAGCCCTAGCCCCTCATGTTGTCCATGTTCCTCACTGCTGGAGAACAATAGTTGCATCCCTAAACAAATGCCGATCATAGGCTTGCCAGACGCTGCATACTGCTTAACAACCTCATCCAAGCCCGATTCACGCAGATGCTCCATCGCATCCCCGAACGCTCCGACACCAGGAAGAATCGCGCCTTCTGCCGCCATAATTTGCGCCGGATCTCCGGTGACAACTGCTTCATAGCCGAGCCGCTCGACTGCTTTGCTCACGCTATGTAAATTACCCATTCCATAATCAATAATGGCGATCATTCTTACAGCACTCCCTTCGTCGAAGGAACCCCCTGCACACGAGGATCAATCGATGTTGCTTCATCCAGCGCACGTCCCAACGCTTTGAACACACCTTCGATCATGTGATGTGTGTTTTCACCGTAATGCACAATAACATGCAAAGTAATACGTGCTTCTAGCGCAAATTTCCAAAGGAACTCTTTTACCAGCTGTGTTTCAAAGCTGCCAACATTCGCTGTCGGGTATTCGGCACGGTACTCAAAATGCGGACGGTTGCTGATATCAATCACAACTTGTGCCAATGCTTCGTCCATCGGAACGAATACACTTGCGTAGCGTTTGATGCCTCTTTTGTCGCCAAGCGCTTCGCGCAGGGTCTGGCCTAGACAAATCCCGATGTCTTCTACGGTGTGATGATCATCGATTTCGATATCGCCTTTCGCATCCACTTTCAAGTTAAAGATACCGTGTTTCGTGAACAAATCGAGCATATGATTCAGAAAAGGAACATCCGTTTGGAGTTCCGAAATTCCTGTACCGTCTACGTCAAAAGAAAGTTTAATGTCCGTTTCATTCGTCCTACGGGCTACACTCGCTGAGCGAGTTCTTACTTGATCCTGTTCCGCCATCTAGGTCAACTTCCCTTCCTTTTTAAGTCTGATTTCTACGGCACGCGCATGACCTTCCAACCCTTCATTCCGGGCCAAAGTCATGATCATCTCACCGTTCGCGAGTAATGCTTCCTTGCTATAGTGAATGACGCTTGATTTTTTGAGGAAATCGTCCACATTCAGTGGCGATGAGAAACGTGCTGTACCATTCGTCGGTAACACGTGGTTAGGACCGGCGAAATAATCACCGACAGGCTCTGTGCTGTAGGCGCCTAGGAAAATGGCACCTGCATTTTCAATGCGCGGCAGCCACGTGAAAGGATCCTGCACGAGCAGCTCACAGTGCTCTGGAGCCAAGCGATTGATCACGTCCACACCTTCGTCGAGTGAGTCGACAAGCAGGATCGCGCCTTTCGTCGCCGTCGAGACGGCGGCAATGGCTTTCTTCGGCAGCACATCCAGCTGCCGCCATAACGCTAGCCGTACTTCTTCGGCTAGCTCAGGTGAAGGTGTCACCAGAATCGACGGTGACATCTCATCATGCTCGGCCTGCGCCAGCAAATCGGCCGCGACGTACTCAGGATCGGCATGCTCGTCAGCGAGCACGACTATGTCCGTTGGTCCGGCGATCATGTCGATATCGACGACGCCGAACACGAAGCGCTTCGCCAGCGCGACGTAGATGTTGCCCGGGCCGACGATTTTGTCGACCGGCGCGATCGACTCTGTCCCGTAGGCCATCGCGGCAATCGCCTGCGCCCCGCCTACGCGGTAGATCTCTTTCACACCCGCTTCGGCTGCTGCCACGAGAATATGCGGGTTAATGCCTTCTTCGCCCGCGGTGGACGGTGGCGTCACCATCGCGATCTCTGGCACCCCTGCGACGATCGCAGGGATGGCGTTCATGAGCACGGAGGACGGGTATGCCGCCTTCCCTCCGGGCACGTACAATCCGACCCGCTTCAGCGGTCGGATGATTTGGCCCAGCAGACTGCCGTCCGGCTGCAGGTCCATCCAAGAGTTGCGTTTCTGCTTCTCATGAAACGCACGAATGTTAGCGGCGGCTTGACGCAGCGCCGCTAAGAATGCGGCGTCGACTTGCGCGTACGCCGCCTGGATCTCTTCGTCGCTGACGCGAAGCTCAGCGACTTCAACACCGTCGAACTGCTGCGCTAGGCGCCGCAGTGCGGTATCTCCGTCCTGCCGCACCTCATCGATGATGCGGCGGACGGACTCATTTTGCTCCGGTGAGCCGTATTCGACCTCGCGGTTTAATTGAAATTCGGAGGCGGGCATGATCCGCATCTTCATCATCCTCTCTCATCTTGCGTTCTTCAGAACTTTTTGTTGCACTCACTCAAGCATTTCGAACTTCCCGCTTCAATTTATAGCTTCACTGTCGGCAATACTACCTGCAGCATATCGCACAACCGTTGGATGGAATCGTTCTTCATCCGGTAACTTACTCGATTCGCAATTAAGCGGCTCGTAATTTGAAAAATCTCTTCTTGCTCAACAAGCCCATTTTCCTTCAAAGTCTGTCCGGTCTCCACCATATCTACGATGCGGTCAGCTAGTCCAATCAGGGGAGCCAACTCGATAGAACCGTTCAACTTGATTACTTCGACTTGTTGTCCCTTTTCACGGAAATATTGAGAGGCCACATTCGGATATTTGGTCGCAACACGCGGGTTGATGACTTCTTTCCAATCCGGTAGACCGATGACCGACATGCGGCATCGCGCGATTCCTAGATCCAATAATTCGTAAACATTCCGATTTTCTTCCATTAGAACATCTTTCCCTACAACCCCGATATCAGCTACACCGTATTCCACATAGGTCGGCACATCAACCGGTTTGGCCAAAATGAATTCCATTTTCGCACCTGGCACAGGGATAATTAAACGACGACCTTCTTCCAAATCCTCAGGAATAGGCAATCCTGCTTTCGTAAACAGCTTTGCTGCTTGTTTATAGATACGGCCTTTCGGCATCGCTACTTTTAGAATGTCATCCACCGTTCCAACCTCCTTCTAACTTCCCTCATCTCGCTGAGAGGTTATTCCGCTATCAACTTAATGACTTCAGCATATCCTGCTTCATCCAGATCTTTGATCTGAGTAGGCGTAATAAGTTGCGTGATAACCACACTAGCTTCCAAGTTGTTATCGCTTCTCAGGTTCTTTGCCTGCTGCAAAGCTTCTTCGCGATGCTCCGCATCATAGGCAATGAGCACACGCTTCGGTTGTGTCACCTGCTCCTTACCTGTTACTTCGAGGATGCGATTTGTTTTCAACGCGAACCCTGTTGCTGGTGCTGGACGTCCAAACTGACTCAGTAAGTTGTCGTAACGCCCCCCGCTACACACAGGGAAGCCCAAATCAGCTGCATACCCCTCAAACGTCATACCTGTATAATAGGAGAAATCTCCAATCATCGTTAAATCAATCACAACATGCTCACTCACGCCATATGCCTTCAGAACGTCCCATACTTCACAAAGGTGTCGAATCGCATCCTGAGCGATTGGATGTTGAGAAACCATGCGAGCTTGCTCGCAAATCTCGTCACCGCCACGCAGCCTTAGCACGCCGTCCAGCTCACGCTCTACATCAGGCGCTAGGGATAACGTTTTGATAGCTTCCCGGTACCCAACGTAATCACGGCTAAGCAGATGCTCCTTCAAAGCAAGCTGAGCCTCTGTGCGCCCGTCCAGGGTTTCTTGGAATAATCCGTTCAGAAAGCCAACATGGCCCAATGCGATTTTAAATTTCTCTACGCCAGCTGCCTGCAGTGAAGCGATCGCTAACGCCACAACTTCTGCATCAGCTTCCGACGACACATCCCCGATCAGTTCAACGCCAGTCTGATAAAATTCCGAATCTCTGCCCGCTTCTTCCTCAATCGAACGGAAAACATTTGAATGATAGGAAAGACGGAGTGGAAATGCTTGTTCCTTTAAAAGTGAAGAAGCAACACGTGCAATAGGAGCTGTAAGTTCAGAGCGCAGAACTAGTGTTTTCCCCTTACGGTCTAGGAGCTTAAACAGCTTCTTATCTTCTGTGGAGCTAGCAACGCCAACTGTATCGTAATATTCAAGTGTAGGTGTAATAATCTGGTTGTATCCCCAGCGTCCCATACAGGCCAATACACGGAATTCTATATTTCTTAGTTTCGTAACCGCATCAGGCAAATAATCTTTCGCGCCTAACGGCTTTTCAAATACTTTTGGCTTAGACACCGTCTCACCTCAATAAGTAGGAGTATAATCGTTATCTTCATATATCTTAGTTCAAATTACTTTAGTGCGTTAACGTGCTACCATACTACCAAAATAAAGAATGTACGGCTATTTTAACACGTATCCTATAGAGCGTCAATCATCTAGGCCATGTTGAACAGCTCAATTTGCAGAACATATTTGACATGATTTTTATTTATGAAATCCGTTTTAAGAATGGCATATAAACCCATACCACGTCAACTGTGCTAAACAAGTAAAAAAGACATGCTGTCACGGCAGCATGCCTTCTTGAAAATAACGATGAATTAATCTTCCTCTACGGGCCCATTCGGCGTTTTTTCACCATTAGGTGCCTGTATTTGACCACCATTCGGCGCTTTACTTCCATTTAGCCCATTACCATTACCATTGCCATTCCCATTTCCATTTGGCGACTGATACTGACCATTGCCATTTCCATTGCCATTTGGCATTGGAGCTTGTCCATTTCCGTTGCCATTGCCATATGGCGCTGGCGTTGATCCACCGTTTGGTGCTGGCTTTGGTCCACCGTTTGGTGCTGGCTTTGGTCCACCATTAGGACCAGGTGTTTGCGTAGCGCTCGGGCCTTGACCTTGGCCTCCACCGTTGCCTCCACCTTCGATTTTACCGCCGCCTTGACCTTTGCCTCCGCCAATGCCATTACCTCCACCTTGGCCTTGGCCTCCGCCACCGCCTTTACCTCCACCTTGACCTTGGCCTCCGCCACCGCCATTACCTCCACCTTGGCCTTGGCCTCCGCCACCGCCGTTACCTCCACCTTGGCCCTGGCCTCCGCCACCGCCATTACCTCCACCTTGGCCTTGGCCTCCTCCACCGCCGTTACCTCCACCTTGGCCTTGACCTCCGCCAAAGCCATTACCGCCACCTTGGCCCTTGCCTCCGCCTTTACCGCGGCCTTGACCCTGACCAACGCCTTTAAGTTTCAGATAACCATAAGTAATTGACTCGAGCGTACGATTATCAACTGCGCCGGTTACCGGCAATCCATGCTTTTTTTGAAAATACTTGACGCCTTGAACTGTCGCGTTATCGTAGTAACCGTTAATATCACCAGAATAACTGCCTAGTGATTTCAGCATCCCTTGGATAACAAATACATCAGGTCCATGTGCCGGCTTACCTACGGCCAAACTCGTCGTTGGCAAGGCTACAATTAGCATAAGGGCAAACACGATTGCACCTACACGCTTTCTTATCGACCATCCAAAGTTACCTTTTTTCCCATCTACGTTTTTACTACGATTCCATTGCTGCACTTAAGCGACACCTTCCCTTTGACTATAATTTCACTGCGTCTTTACTATTCCCTATCTGTCATTTGTATTAGTCGTTTTTTTGAAATTCTGCTCGAACAAATAAGGAAACTCTAACAATTATTGGCACAAAAAAAAGACCCAACATCCTAAGATGTTGAATCCACTATATGCCTATTACGCACTACCCGATCGAATGACTTGCAAAGGATTGCCCGCAACGAAACTGTGTGGAGCTACATCCTTGTGAACAACAGAGCCAGCGCCGATAATCGCGTAATCACCAATTGTTACACCCGGCAGAATCGTTGTGTTAGCCCCAACCATCACATGGGATCCAATATTTACATCACCTAATCGATATTCCTTTGTTAGATACTCATGCGCCAGAATCGTCGTATTATAGCCAATGATCGTATTGCCTCCAATATGAATCCTTTCTGGAAAAAAAACATCTACCATCACCATCAGAGCAAATGCCGAATTCTCACCAACGGTCATACCTAGAACATGACGATAAATCCAGTTTTTCAAACGCAAGGACGGGGAATAGCGCGTAATTTGAATAAAAATGAAATTCCGCATAGCCTTCCATCTGCTTACGGTCTGGTAAATCTGCCATAGCGCGTTCGGGCCATCTACTGGGTACTTCTCTGTCTGCCTCAATCAGCCTTCACTTCCGCCGAGATCCCTACTAACGGTAACAGGTCAAACATATCATCAACAATATGATCAGGGTTATACTGCTCCAGATAGGAGCGCCCTTTCCATGACCAGGATACACCGACAGAGGTAACTCCTGCATTCTGCGCAGCCTCAATATCATAATGGCTATCGCCTACCATCATGGCTTCTTCCGCCTTGCTGCCTAACTCTTTCAACGCTGCAAAGATGCCCTCAGGACTTGGCTTCGGCTCCTTAACATCATCCACGGTCACAATCACACTGATATAAGAATCCAACCCACAAAGCTTCAGTCCCATCAACGTCGTAAGTCTAATCTTGCTCGTCACGATGCCGATTTTAATACCTTTTTCATGAAGCTTCGCCATCACCGTACGTACGTTCGGGAACTCTTTCACAAGCTCATCATGTTTAGATAAGTTAAACTCACGATACTTTGTAATGAGCGCTTCAACTTCTTTACGACCTGTAAAAAACTCCATCTGCTCCACTAGCGGACGCCCCATATTGGGAATAATCAGTTCCCGACTAACAGGCTCTGGCGTTTCACCTTCCAAACTATGCAAAAACGATTGTACAATCAACTCATTTGTATCTACAATCGTGCCATCTAAATCAAAGAGTACGGTTTGAATCATAGTTAACTCCTTTATCTGTCTCTTCCTCTTTCATCACTTTGTTTTTATCTACCGCTAATGTCGACACAATAGGATCCGAATAACGCGCATTCGAGTACCCTTTTTTCCTTCTAATGATAATCATCGTCACTGCCGCGATAACGATCAGAAGCGCCAGCAATTGTGAGAATCTGATGTTGCCTCCATAAGTAAGAACGCCAGGTTCAAATATAATTTTCATAGGTGACCAAAGCGTATTCATTAAGGAAGCCAGCCACGAAGGCCCTGTAATATCCAAACTATCTGTACGTACCCCTTCGATGAAGAAGCGTCCGATTGAATACCAGATGAAATATCCTAGGAATAGCTCCCCTGCCCGCAAGAACGGTCTCCGACGAATCAATAACAAGAGCAGCAGCCCTACAAAGCTCCAAACCGATTCATAGAGGAACGCTGGGTGGTAGAATGTACCCTCAATATTCATTTGATTCACGATAAAGTTAGGTAAATGCAGGCTATCTCTCAGGAATGACTCCTCAACTGGCCCCCCGTGAGCTTCCTGATTCATGAAATTTCCCCAACGGCCAATCGCTTGTCCTACAATCAGACCTGGCGCAAGGATATCGGCGATACGAAAGAAGTTATAGCCCTTCGCTCGAATGTAGAACGAGGTCCCAATGATAGCACCGATGAGTGCGCCATAAATCGCAATCCCACCATGCCATATCATGAATACTTCCCATAAATTATCCTTATAATCATCCCATTGGAAGGCAACATAGTAAATTCTAGCCCCAATAATGGCAGATGGAACCCCAATTAACAATAAATCCATGAAGAAGTCAGGCACGATTTTGAATCGTTTTCCTTCTCTGATCGCCAACATTAAACCTATTAATGCTGCTGTACCTAAAATAATGCCATACCACCGGACATGAATCGGTCCGAGGGAGAACGCAACACTTTCTAACATAGTTTCACTCCCTTAGTTTGTGGTCAATCAAAATCCTCAAAATCCTCATTCAACGATTCTGTCAATTTATTCGTAAACTGCAGAGCCGCGTTGTAGCCCATACGTTTCAAACGATAATTCATCGCCGCAACCTCGACGATGACGGCTAAGTTTCGACCTGGTCGCACAGGTATCGTAACGAGTGGCAAGTCGGTATCAATAATCCGAGTCAGCTCCTCATCTAAGCCTAAACGATCATATTGTTTTTCTTGCTGCCAGTTTTCTAATTTAACCACGACCGAGATCTTCTTCACGTTACGAATCGCGCCCGCGCCGAACAGCGTCATCACATTGATAATACCAACGCCGCGGATTTCAAGTAAATGCCGAATAAGTTCTGGCGCGTTACCCGTCAGTACTTTATCTCCATTTTGCCTGATCTCTACTGCGTCATCCGCAATAAGTCTGTGTCCCCTTTTCACAAGCTCTAGGGCTGTTTCACTTTTTCCAATTCCACTGCTTCCGGTAATCAACATACCTACACCGTACACATCAACAAGTACACCGTGTATAGTCGTGCTTGGAGCTAGCTTGTTTTCGAGAAACCCTGTTAAGCGACTTGCAAAAATCGTCGTAGATAGCTGCGTTCGAAGCACCGGCAAGTCCCGTTTGGTCGCCTCTTCAAGCAACTCAACGGGAACATCGAGCCCTCTTGTTACAATAATACATGGCGTTTCCTCAGAAGCACAAAGCTGCTCAACCCGATTTCTCCGAACACCAGTCGTCAACATTTCTATAAACGTAATTTCTGTTTTTCCCAGCATTTGAATACGCTCTTTGGGATGATAGTTGAAATATCCAGCCATCTCAAGACCAGGTCGATAGAGGTCCCCTGTTGTAATTGGACGCTTTAAGCCACCCTCACCTGCCAGTACTTCCATATGTAGCTGTTCCATCATTTCGGAAACCTTTACCTTTTTGGCCATCGTCCTAGCTCCTTCGAATTTGCTTATGTACCATGTGCTTGCCTTTGTAGCACGCACGCAGGCTTCCAATAGTTTCATCGTAATGGAATACCTAGTTGAAATCAACTACTGTGTTTCATGATGCTCAAAATAAACAAAAAAACCAGCCGATAACGGCTGGCCTTTCAGTACAATCCTTATAGGTTAGGGTTAACCAAGATGGAAAGTGTGGATTCTTTATCGAAGAAATGAACTTTGTTCATGTCTAGTGCCAATTTAACGTTTGTACCTTCTTTGATTCCGGAACGACCGTCAACACGAGCGATTACTGTGTTAGCGCCGATACCGTTCAAGTACAAGTACATTTCGTGACCCAAGTTCTCAGTCAATTCAACGTTAACGTTGAATACTGTGTTCGGGGAAGCTTCCAAGAATACTGGCTCTTCGTGAATATCTTCTGGACGAACTCCCAGAATCACTTCTTTGCCAACAAATCCTTTGTCTTTAAGAACTTGTGCTTTACCTGCTGGAACTTCAACGTTTACGGAACCAGCTTTGAAGAATACACCGCCACCTTCAGCAGCCAATGTTCCGGACATGAAGTTCATGGATGGGGATCCAATGAAGCCCGCAACGAACATGTTAACTGGGAAGTTGTAGATTTCTTCAGGTGTAGCAGCTTGTTGAATGATACCTTTATCCATAACAACGATACGATCTCCCATTGTCATAGCTTCGATTTGGTCATGCGTTACGTAGATTGTCGTAACACCAAGACGTTTTGTCAATTTAGTAATTTCCGCACGCATTTGTACACGAAGTTTCGCATCCAAGTTGGAAAGCGGCTCATCCATTAAGAATACTTGTGGCTCACGAACAATCGCACGACCCAAGGCAACACGTTGACGTTGACCACCGGAAAGAGCTTTTGGCTTACGATCAAGCAAGTGAACGATATCTAGAATTTTCGCTGCTTCGCGGACGCGAGCATCGATATCAGCTTTTTTGAATTTACGAAGTTTCAATCCGAATGCCATGTTTTGATAAACAGTCATATGCGGATAAAGAGCGTAGGATTGGAATACCATCGCGATATCGCGATCTTTTGGAGCTACGTCATTTACAAGGCGGTCTCCGATGTAAAGTTCACCTTCAGTGATTTCCTCTAAGCCTGCGATCATACGAAGAGTTGTGGATTTTCCGCAACCGGATGCACCAACAAGTACTACGAACTCTTTGTCAGCAACTTCAAGATGGAAATCTTTAACTGTTGATTCTTCTGCACCAGAATATCTTTTAACGATATGATTTAAACGTACGCCTGCCATGATTTCATTCCCCCTACAATTTATCGTTCAACTGCTTTATTTTTCAACATTTCTATATACACATCTTACCCTACGAACGGCGGACTGACTATGCACAATCCCTACAAAAAAATCACTTTCTTTTCGTTACTTTGTACAATAGCAAGGCCAGACGTACCAAAACCGCATGATTAAACGTTCTAACATCCAGTCCGGTCTCGTTCTTGAACTTGTCCAACCGATAGAGCAACGTGTTTCTATGAATATAAAGCTTCTTCGCTGTTTCACTAACATTACAATCGAGTGTAAAGAAATGCTCCAGCGTCGTTACCGTCTCGCTATCCAGCACATGATCCGTGCCGCGGAGCACCTGCTCTAGGAAATCAGTTTTTTCTTCTTCCTCAATGAGGTGCAGCAACTTCTCTAAGCGAAGTTCCCAACGCAAATGAATAAAACTGCCTACATGGAAGGATCTACCCAGCATAATGGTCTCGCGCAGCTTAAGCACCGTAGCAAACATAGACTTCGCTGGTTTTACAGGGAAATCAATCGCTAAGTGGCATTCGCCTACCCATTCATTTGCCAACATCTCATATAAACCTGAGCCTAGTGCATCGAGCGTCTGCTCAACACTCTCTTCCTCGTCTCCATCACGTTCCTCACTACCGCTAGTAATAAGGACCTCTGGTGCGAGGATCAACCACTCCTTTTCCAATAAAGGAATAAGAATAATTTCGGCTTCAAAAAATGATTCCAAAAGCTTTTTAAGCTCCGTATAGGAAACACGCTGATTCTGAGGATAGTCTCCATATAACAGCAATGGAATTTTGGTGGAGTACAATGATGACTGCGAAGCAAGCGCATCTGGCAACTCAGCATGACTCGTGCCACGTTCCATTTGCTGCAGCAGCCATTCTCTTAATTGGTTAGATTTTCTTTCATCTTCCGACAGATACGAACCAAATTGCTTCTTCTCTAAGGTTTGTTTGGATTCAATCGTTAGTTCAACAAGCTTGCGTTCTGATGTAGTAAGTTTACTCCCATCCATCTGCAGGACACGAACTTCTTTATGCTCCATTGAAACGAAAAAAAGAACTTCCTGGCCCCGGATCACGCTTCGACTTAATCCTTCGTGGCGCTCTCCCTGATCCTCCACAAGCTGGTGCCAATCGGACTCAGGTATCAGGCTTATCTGTATTGGCGACTGTAAGACCGCTTCCAATCGCTCTTTGACATGCTCCCAAATCATCTGCCTTCACTCCTTATTGCCTATAGCATCTTCTATATTTTTCTCTCTATTGTATCATATGTCTGCCTATTGCTGTGAATGGAAAGGAACCCTCCAGTCAGATTGACTTGAGGGCCCTTATGTAAGAAGTGCTATTTGATTACGCGACGAGCTGTTACGTAGTGATCAGCCCACCAATCTTTATTAATAGATGTGAATTTCACGCCACCTTCACCGTACGTATGAATCATCATGCCGTTACCAACATAAATCCCTACATGTCCAATGTTTTTACCGGAGTCAACCGTTGTAAAGAAAACCAAGTCCCCGGTTTGCAAATTGCTTTTGCTAACGAAAACGCCTTCCTTAGCTTGGTCACGCGATACACGCGGCAACGTAATTCCATAAGCAGCGAACACTGTTTTGGTAAAAGAAGAACAGTCCATGGTTTTGGTTTGACCATATTTGGCACCAAATTCATAGGGAACTCCAAGATATTTCTGAGCTGTCAAAATCAGTTCTGCTTTCAAACGATCCTTAGAGGAAAGAATACTTCTTCCGCCAATGAAGCTGCCCTTAAGTTCACTAACATTGCGAGTGATAACTTCATCTTTGCTCTGGGATGCCATAACCATTTTGCCTTGGCCCACATAGATCCCAGCAAAAGAAGGTTTTGAACCACTCCCAAAGAACAAAATGTCCCCTGGTTCTGCCTTATCTATTTTTGTAATTTTCGTTGATTTCATGTTGAATTGCGCTGCTAAAGTTCTAGGTACTGTGTAATTTAGCGTTTCATAGACATAATAGATCAGTCCAGACGAATCAAATCCGGCAGACGGTGCTTCATTACTTTTAGCGTAATCGACACCCACCATTTTTTTGGCTAAAGAAACGGCATCCATATCATCATTTGCGGCATACGCGGAAACAGCTGTTGTAGCTGATAAGGCGATCGTGATCGCAGCAGTGATTCCTAATGTGCGTTGTGCAAGACTCTTTAACATTGTATTTCCTCCTGTACATGCTCTCTTGGGTGAATTGAATTGGCTAAAATGGAAAACTTCTCAGTTACTAGTACAAGATTACCATGGTAATGAAAAGACTTTCATTCCTAAAATATTTCCTAACATCCATGACATTGGCAATGATGCCAATTGTTTCATTTTGTGATTTCAATCAACATCCTCATAGCTAGTCTCATATTCTCCGTGGAATTGGAAATAATTGTAGTAGCACTTTATTTCGAATTTATTCTCGTAACTATGGAGGTGATAAGCATGAAAAATCATAATCATTACCCAACTTATGATGTCATGGAAGAAAGCAAGGAATGGGATGCCCACACCAGATCTATTGTGACGGGCCGCCTCCTTCGTGAGCAGGCGTATGGCTATTTAACATTCGTTGAGGCCGAAAATCTGCGTATTTGGTGTTCCCTGCTTATGGATGATCATCGTGGAGAAATCATTCAATACATCATTAGCCATATCGATCAAGTACTAGCTAACAATAAAGGTGAAGGAAACAGAAAAGCGGACGCACCTCCGATTCGAACTCTTATCCGTCAAGGTCTTAAAGCCATTGATGAAACGGGATGGATTGCGAATAGTCAGCCATTCTTTCAATTGGATGAGACGAACCAACGCAGCATCATGCTTCAGATCAGCAACGACAGCTATCCACCAACGACAAATTTGGAAGGTATCCCTCAGAAAATCTTGTTTCAAAAGCTTCTTCAACTAAGTATTGAAGCTTACTATGCTCATCCTTTGGTTTGGTCCGAAATTGGTTTTGGAGGACCTGCTTATCCACGCGGGTACACACTTAACAGTCCTGGTGAATTAGAGTCCTGGGAGGCTGTGAAATGACTATGAAGTGGCGCTTTGAAAATGATACCGTGGATATTGTCATCGTAGGAGCTGGCGCTGCTGGAGGGGTTCTAGCCAAGGAACTCAGTGAAGCAGGACTTGGAGTCGTTGTCATTGATGCGGGACCGTGGCGCGATCCAGAGAGGGATTTCGCTAGTGATGAGCTCAGCATGAAACGATTAGGTTGGGAGGATACGCGCCTTGTGGATGCTGCTCAGCCTTTCGTTACAGGCAAGCATCAATCAGGTATGGGGATTGGAGGAGGCACTCAGAACTTTACTGGTGTATTTCTGCGATTTCATGAGTCTGATTTCAAAACAAAGGCTATCGATGGCGTTGGAGAAGATTGGCCCATACATTACAAAGATTTGGAGCCATATTACACGAGAATTGAAAAAGAAGTATCCGTATCCGGCCCGAAGCACTTCCCATGGGGGAACTTTCAAGGTCCCTATCCCTTTCCAGCTTTAGATTCGCTTAGCCCCAATGCTGTCTTATTTCACAAAGGCTGCAAATCTCTTGGCATCCAATCTACACCTACACCTTTAGCCATCCTATCTACGCCACTAGAAGACCGCTCCTCTTGCACCAATCGCGGTTTTTGTCTACAAGGTTGTATGACTAATGCCAAATTTAGCACCTTGATTATGCACATTCCTAAAGCCGTTCAGGCTGGTGCAGAAATTCTAGCGGACTGCAGAGTCACTCAAATTGAAGTTAATGACTATGGGCATGCCTGCGGCGTTCTGTTTGTCCATGAAGGTGTTACCTATCGCCAACGAGCCAAAACCGTCATCCTCTGCGCGCATGTGATAGAGACACCTCGCCTGCTCCTACATTCAGCTACACCTCTGTTCCCTAATGGTTTGGCAAATTCCAGCGGTTGGGTTGGCAGGGCGATAATGACACATAGCAGTAACGACGTTTATGCTAAGTTTGAAGAGGAAGTTCGCTTGTACAAAGGAACTCCCGTGCTAGCGTCCACCCAAGATTTCTATGAAACTGATCCACGTAGAGGCTTTGTCCGCGGCTATACCTTGCACGCTCATGGCTCTAGGCCTATTGAAATGGCAGAAGGTATTCGTAAAGCCACAGATGCCCCTTTATGGGGCTCATCATTCAGACAAGCTATGCAAGATTACAACTATTATGGTCGTCTCAAAATGGTAGGTGAAGTGCTGCCTGCTTGGAACAATCACATAGCCCTCTCTGATGAAAAAGATGAATACGGTATGCCCCTGGCATCCCTGACCTTTGATTACTGCGAGAACGATCTCAAACTCCTTAATCATGCTGTTGAAAATATGAAGCTGATTCTCCGGGCCGCTGGTGGCGAGATCGCCTATACCGTTCCAGATACACAACATCTAATGGGTGGTTGTCGGATGGGGAATAACCCTGTGACATCCGTAGTTAATTCATATGGACAGAGTCACGACATACCTAACTTGTTCATTTGCGATGCTAGCGTATTCGTCACCTCCAGTGGAGGCAACCCTACGCTTACCGTAATGGCCCTAGCAGCACGAACAGCTGATTACATTATTGACCTTGCTAGCTCCTGATTGTTATCCTTAACAGCAAGTACATAAAAAGAAGGAGCCTGTATCCCTATGGCAATTGCTGAATTCACCATCATCCCCATCGGAACAGCCACAACCAGCCTAAGCGGCTATGTCGCTGACCTCCATAAAGAATTAGAGCGTCATACTGATATCCGCTTTCAAATGACACCCATGGGCACCATCCTGGAAGGCCCCCTAGACCGTTTATTCGAGGTCATCCGTGCCGTCCACGAGGTTCCCTTCTTGCATGGCGCTGCGCGTGTTTCCACGTCCATCAAAATCGATGATCGCCGCGACAAGCCCGCCTCCATGGAACAAAAAATGCAGTCTGTCGCAGACAAGCTCTGAACAGGCCTGCATACAAAAAAGCATCCTTTTGAAGGGATGCTTTTTCTTATAGCCTAAAAACAAAAAAAAGACCCTACGGTCTTGAGTTTACTTATAAAAGTGAGTCATGTAGGATTCGAACCTACGACACCCTGATTAAAAGTCAGGTGCTCTACCAACTGAGCTAATGACTCGTAGGGAAAATGGAGGCTGATGGATTCGAACCACCGAACTCGAAGAGAGCAGATTTACAGTCTGCCGTGTTTAGCCACTTCACTAAGCCTCCAGATACGAGATACCCGTACTGCCAAAGCAATACAACCATCTCAATGGCTTTGGACGGAATCGAACCGCCGACACGAGGATTTTCAGTCCTCTGCTCTACCGACTGAGCTACAAAGCCAAAATGATTATTTATAGCATGTCCTACATTAATTGTAAAAGAAATGGCGGAGCTGACGGGATTCGAACCCGCGGTCTCCTGCGTGACAGGCAGGCATGTTAGGCCACTACACCACAGCTCCATGCTACAAAAAGGTTAAACCATAAAAATGGTGCCGTCGAGAGGACTTGAACCCCCAACCTACTGATTACAAGTCAGTTGCTCTACCAGTTGAGCTACAACGGCGTAAAGATGGTGGAGGCTGACGGGATCGAACCGCCGACCCTCTGCTTGTAAGGCAGATGCTCTCCCAGCTGAGCTAAGCCTCCATCTGGTGTTTTGGTTTTATGGTAGCGGCAGAGGGGCTCGAACCCCCGACCTTACGGGTATGAACCGTACGCTCTAGCCAGCTGAGCTACGCCGCCACATAAAAGTGTATATATATTTGGAACTGGCGGAGAGAGAGGGATTCGAACCCTCGCACCACTTACGCAGTCTAACCCCTTAGCAGAGGGTCCCCTTATAGCCACTTGGGTATCTCTCCAAGATATATATACGATTCAGGAATAGTATTCCCTGAAAACTAGATACGAAACTTCAACGTAAAGTTAGATTACTTAGGAATTTTGGTTAAGCCCTCGACCGATTAGTATTCGTCAGCTGCATACGTTGCCGCACTTCCACCTCGAACCTATCAACCTCGTCGTCTACAAGGGGTCTTACA